>JAQBWH010000011.1 GCA_027624625.1 Verrucomicrobiota bacterium
CCCTTGACCAGCGACCAGGCCTCGGCCTTTCCCGCCGCTGTGCTCGCGTCGCCCTCTCTAGGTATTCTTGCCGAGACTGATCGCCACCGGCATGCTGCCGCAGAGGTTTTGGGCGGGGTGCCCGGGATCTCGGGCAATTTGGTCTTTAACGCGCATAGTGCCATTCTGGTGCGGGAGAATGGGGTGCGCTCCATTTACACCAGAGATACCGATCTGAAGCACTTTCCTTCTCCGGACACGATCGATTCCGTGACGGAGACACGCCACACACGCAGGGTCGGGGAAGGCGGTCGCCCGCGCCGCTGACTTGCGATTAGCGCGCGAGAAGGCGAACCTTGTTGCTCTTTCTCTGAAACAACCGTGAACTACGCCACGATTCTTTTTTCTGCACTATCCCGTATGCAGCGGGGACGGTTGCGTCTTGTCCTGCCCGATGGTTCGGAAAAGATCATCGGCGGGTTGGGAGATGAGCCGCGGGCCGAGATCAGGGTGAAGGATGCCGCCTTTTTTCGCGCCTGCGTGCTCAGTGGGCCAGTCGGGTTTGGGGAGGCGTATATGGACGGGTTGTGGGAGACGGAGGATTTGGTCGGGGTGATTGCGTGGTTTATCCGCAATGCCGACGAGTCGACGGTGCTGGAGGGATCGGGGCGGACGGACCTGCGGATCGGGCTGATGAATTTCGCGCACAAGATGGCGCACCAGCTGCGGCCGAACAGCCGGAGGACCAGCCGGCGGAATATCCAAGAGCACTACGATCTGAGCAATGACTTCTTTGCGCTGTGGTTGGATCCGACCATGACGTATTCGGCGGCGTATTGGGATCAGCCGGGCGCAACGTTGGAGCAGGCGCAGGTGCGCAAATACGATGTGCTCTGCCGCAAGCTGCGTTTGCAGCCGTCGGATCATGTGCTGGAGATCGGGAGCGGGTGGGGCGGCTTTTCCATGCACGCGGCGAAGAATTTTGGATGCCGGGTCACCACGGTGACCATCTCGCCGGCGCAGTTCGACGAGGCCGCGCGGCGGATCGCGGCGGCGGCGTTGCACGACAAGATCGATCTGCGGCTGACCGATTACCGGGAGCTGACCGGACAGTTCGACAAGATTGCCTCCATCGAGATGCTCGAGGCGGTGGGGGACAAATACCTCGACGGTTATTTCGCGCAGTGCCACCGCTTGCTCCAGCGCAAGGGTCTGCTCGGGTTGCAATACATCACGTGTCCGGATGGGCAATACGAGGTGCTGCGGCGCGGGGTGGATTTCATCCAGCGGCATGTTTTTCCGGGCTCGCTGCTCAACAGTATCGGGCGGGTCAACGCGGCGCTGAATCGCACGGGGGATTTGTTCCTCCACGATTTGGACGACATGGGACCGTATTACGCGCGGACCCTGCACGTCTGGCGGGAGAATTTCCACCGTGAGCTCGACGCGGTGCGGGCGCAGGGGTTTGACGAGACGTTCCTCCGCAAGTGGGACTACTACCTCGCGTATTGCGAGGCCGCGTTTGCCACGCGCCATATCAGCGTGGTGCAGGCCATTTACACGCGGGCGGACAATGAGACGCTCGATTTTTCGACGGACTTGAATCGGGGGTGCTCATGATGCCGGAGTGGGCGGAGTTCTGGCCGTTGATGGCCTTCGTGCTGGCTATTCCCATGCTCATGATGGCGGGGGTGTGGGTGATTTCCCGCGTGCTGAACAACGCGGGGATCGTCGACATTTTCTGGTCTTACGGGTTCATTCCCGTGGCCTTGGCCTGCGCTCTCTTGGGCGGTGGGGACGTCGCGCGCAGTTTCGTGCTCGTGTTGATGGTGACAATCTGGGCGGCGCGGCTGGGGACGTATTTGTTCATCCGCGTGGCCAAGCATCATCCGGAGGAAGACGGGCGCTACGCCACGCTGCGAAAGCAGTTTCCCGATCATACTTGGGCCATGTTCTTCGGCTTTTTCGAGGCCCAAGGTTTGCTTATTGCGCTGCTCAGCGTGCCTTTTGTCCTGGTCTTCATCAATGGGGCGCCGGGGCTGGGGGTTTTTGAGTATGCGGGGGCGGCGTTGTGGCTGCTGGCTATGCTGGGGGAATCGGTGGCCGATGCGCAACTGAACCGCTTCCGCGCCGATCCGGAAAGCAAAGGCAAGACGTGCCGGGTCGGGCTCTGGAGGTATTCTCGGCATCCGAACTACTTCTGTGAGTGGCTGGTCTGGGTCGGGTATTTTGTCTACGCACTGGGCTCGCCGGGCGGGTGGCTGGCGGCCTATGCTCCCGCCCTCATGTATTTCTTCCTCACCCGCGTCACTGGCATCAAAGCCACGGAGGAGCATGCCGTGCGGTCCCGCGGGGAGGATTACCGCGAGTATCAGCGGACCACCAATGCATTTTTCCCGTGGTGGCCGCACCGAGCGCCATGAGCTTCCTTGACCGGACGCTGGAAAAAGGATTGCTCCCCGATTTTGTCCTTCGGGCGGGGATCCATCAGTTGTTGGCCCGCAAGCTGAAGGACGAGAACCGCGGCGGGGTCGAGGCGCAGCAGGAGGCGCTGATGGAGTTTGTGCGCGAATTAAAGTCCCTGCCGATCGCGGTCAAGACACGGGAGGCGAACGAGCAGCATTACGAAGTGCCGACCGAATTTTTCAAATACGTGCTCGGTCCGCGTATGAAATACAGCAGCGGGCTGTGGGCAGGGCGGCACACCACGTTTGCCGAGTCGGAGGAAGCGATGCTGGCGCTGAGCTGCGAGCGGGCGAAGCTGGAGGACGGCCAGCGCGTGCTCGAGCTGGGCTGCGGGTGGGGATCGCTCACTCTTTGGATGGCCGAAAAGTATCCGAATTCGCGGATTCTCGGGGTGTCCAACTCGCGCACGCAAAAAGAATACATCATGGGTGAGGCCGTGCGGCGCGGATTGCCTAATGTGGAAATCCACACGGCCAATGTGGCAGAACTCGATCTGCCACCCGGGGAGTTCGACCGGGTGGTTTCGGTCGAGATGTTCGAGCACATGAAGAATTATGAGTTGCTCCTGGGCAAGGTGGCCTCATGGATGAAGCCTGGCGGGCTCCTCTTTGTCCACATTTTCACCCACCGCACGCTGGCTTACCATTTTGACGGCAGGGACCCGAGCGACTGGATCACGCGGTATTTTTTCGAAGGGGGGACGATGCCGTCGGATGATTTGCTGACCTACTTTCAGGATGACCTGAAACTGCGGGATCATTGGTGCGTGAACGGCACGCATTACGCGCGCACCTCCGAAGCCTGGCTGGCCAACATGGACAAGAACGAAGCGCAGATCACGCCGATCCTCGTTGCCACTTACGGGGTGGAGAATGTGACCAAGTGGCGGGTTTATTGGCGGGTGTTTTTCATGGCCTGCGCTGGTCTTTGGGGCTACCGCTACGGCGAGGAGTGGATCGTCTCGCATTATCTTTTCGCCAAGTGAGAACAATTTTTTGTGCGTTTGTGGTTTGGTCGGCGCTATCGAGCGTTTATGGTGCTGCGGAATGGATCGAGCAGGGCGACAGCCTTGATCGCCAGTTCAAGTCGGCCGAGGCTCTGGCTGCCTACCAAAAAGCCGCCGCTCAGCGCCCGGACGATGCCGTGCTCCAGCGCAAGATAGCCAAGCAGTATGTCGAGATGGTCTTGGACGCCCCGTCGCGAGCAGAGAAACAACGGCTGGCCCAACTCGGCTATGAGACGGCCCAAAAGGCGATGGTCTTGGCCCCGCGCGACCCGGCTGCGCGGGTCACCCTGGCCATTGCAGCCGGTCGGCTTGCCCTTTTTAGTGAGCCACGCAAGCGGTTGGAGCTATCGCGGGTGGTGAGATCCGAATCAGCTGAAGCTGTCAGGCTCAACCCCCGCTATGCCCTTGGGTGGCACGTCCTCGGGCAATGGCATTACACGATTGCTAATTTGAATCTGTTTCTTCGCGCCATGGCCGAGGCAATCTACGGGACGATGCCGCCAGCCAGCAACGAGGAGGCAATCCGTTGTTTGCAAAAGGCCGTGGAGCTGGAGCCGGGAAATGCTCTTTTCCATACTGAACTCGGGAGAGCTTACCTTGACGCCGGGCGCAAGGATGATGCTCGGCGAGAGTTGCAAAAGGCGGTTAGCCTGCCCCGCCGCAGTCGTGACGACATGGACGCTCAAAGCCGGGCCAAGGAATCTCTCCGTGAGTTATCACTTAAATGAGCGGTCAAAAAATTCTTATTCTCACCACGGGCTTTGGCGACGGTCATAATTCCGCGGCGCGCAACGTGCGCGACGCCTTTGATATCATGGGTGGTTATGAAACCGAGGTCCATGATCCCTACGTCGAGGCCAATCCTCGCGCCTCGAAGGCGATGCAAGTGGCTTACAATTTTTCTATCCAGCGTGTTCCCGTGACGTGGAAAGCATTTTTCTGGCTTTACGACAAGACGCCAGTCTTCGACTGGACTTTGCCCACCTTAGGTGCTCTCAAGGCTGCTCTGCGCGATCTGCTTCGTAAAAAAAATCCAGCTGCGGTCATCACGACCTACCCGGTCTATAACTATCTGATCAGTGAATTAATGAAGAGCGGCGAGGCGCCGACTTGTCCAATCTTCATGGTGGTGACCGACTCCATTGTGATCAACCGAGTCTGGAACCTTGCCCCTGCCGACTGGGTTCTCGTGGCCAACAAACCGACGCGCGAGGCCATGGCGCAAGGTGGTAGCCCCCTGGAAAAAATTGCGGTGCTCGGTTTTCCGGTCAGCCCGCGCTTTGAAGAGTTGGCGCATCAGCCGCTGCCATTGGGACCCCCGTGGAAAATTCTTTATCTGCCCTCGGCCAGTCGCCGCACGGTCTCGGCGGTGGTGCGTGGCCTGACCGCGCTGCCGGGGGTCGAGTTGACTGTGGTGACCGGGCGGCACAAGCATCTGCACGAATTTTTGAAACGGCTCGATCTGCCGGTTAAGGCGTTCCACCTCCTCGGCTGGACCGACCGCATGCCGGAATTATTGGCCGAAAGCCATTTGTTCATCGGCAAAGCGGGCGGGGCCATCGTGCAAGAGACACTGGCCATCGCGCGTCCCATGATCATCAGCCACGTGGTCGCCGGGCAGGAGGAAGGCAACGTGACCCTGCTGGCCGATATCGGCGCGGGCGCGTTGGCGACGAGTCCCGAAAAGATTGTTGGCACGGTGCGGCATGCCATGTTGGAAAATGGCGGGTCCGAGTGGGAGCGGTGGCGGGAAAACCTGCTCAAGGTCAGTCATCCTGCGGCGGCGCGTCAGACTGCGGAATTTGTCGCTTCCAAATTGTAAAAACCCGTCGCGGCGGGGGACCGGCCTAGTGGTTCAGAGCGCCCCGTGGGATGTCCCGCTGCCGCGGCCCGACCAGGCCATGAGGCGCTGGGCGTCATCAAAGATGTATCTCGTTTTGCTGCCGAGTTGCACGAGGATAACCTCACGGCCGTTGAGGCGTCCGCTCGATACCAGGCAGCGGCCGGCGGCATCGGTGTAACCTGTTTTCATCCCGTTGTAAGCGGACGAGCGTCCGAGCAGTTTGTTGGTTGCCTCGAGGCGCGTGATGCGCCCGGTGTTGTGACGGAAGAAGACGATGCGCTGCTGCATCATGCGGCGCAAGGTGGGATCGCGGTAGGCGAGGAAGGCGATGCGCGCGATGTCGCGGGCGGTGGAAAATTGGCTGGCCGGCAGGCCGTGGCTGTTGGCGAAATGGGAACTTCGCGCCCCGAGTGACCACGCGGCGCGGTTCATATTGTCGGTAAAGGCCGCTTCGGAGCCGCTGTGGTCGCGGGCCAGCGCGGCACAGGCGTCATTCGAGCTTTTCACCAGAATGGACTGCAGAAGATCCCGCCGCGCGTAACGCTCGCCGGGTCGGAGTCCGAGGCGGGTCGGTTCGACGCGGGTGTCCTCGGGCTTGATGGTGACCACGGCATCAAGGTTCCCGCGGCGGCTGACGAGCAAAGCGGTGAGGAGTTTCTGGGTGCTGGCCGGCACCCTTGGGGCGTCGGCATTTTTCTGGAAAAGAACCTCACCGCTTCGCGCGTCGATCATGACGGCCGATTGCGCGGCCAAACCGGGGGCGTTGGCCGGCCAGACTGGCGCATTACTCGGCGCAACGGCCACGGGTGAGGTTGCGAGCGCGGCGCGGCGGACTTCGCGGGGCGAGGTGGCACAAGCGGCGAGGAAAAGGAGAGGAACGAGCAGGACTGCTGTTTTCATGCGTGTTTCTCGACCATGGCGTAGGCGTTGTGGTTGTGGATACTTTCGAAGTTTTCCGCTTCGACCTGCCACCACGTGATGCGGGGATCGGCAATGACCTGCGAGGCAATATTGCGCACGAGGTCCTCGACAAAAACCGGATTGGCGTAGGCGCGTTCGGTTACCGCTTTTTCATCCGGGCGCTTCAACACGCTATAGAGTTCGCTGCTGGCCGAGCGTTCGATGAGGGAAACCATCTCGGGCAGAGGCAGTGGATGTTCGGAGCGCAACCGGAGGGTGACTTGCCCGCGTTGATTGTGCGCGCCGCTGGCGCTGATCGCCTTGGAGCAGGGGCACAGGGTGGTGACATTGGCCACCACGGTGGTGAGAAGGTCGTGGCTTTCTCGATCGGCGGTCGCGGTAAAACGAGCCGTGTAGTCGACCAGGCCGGGCGCGCCGGTGACGGGAGCTTTTTTCTCGAGAAAAAAAGGAAACTCGAACTCGAGATGGGCCCGCTTGCTGTGCAACCGGCCGATGAGTGCGCGCAGGAGGTTTTCGATGTCCTCCGGGTGCAAGACGGGACCGTGGGCCTGCAAGACCTCGAGAAAGCGGCTCATGTGGGTGCCTTTGAATTCTTGGGGTAACTCGACGGTAAGCTGCACGGTGGCAATGGTGCTCTGCGGGGCACCGGGGCCGACGGCGACTTGGATGGGGAAGCGGAGGTTTTTCACCCCGACGCGGTCTATAACGATGCGCCGGTGGTCCGATTCGCTTTGGGTGTCGCGCAGGGTGGCGGCGGTGTCCTCCGGGTGCTTCATGAGGAGGAAGCTTAAGCTGGTTCCTGCTGCGGGGCAAAAGTGAATTGTCCGGTTGGACGTGCGGGCCAAGGAGGTTACGCTCCCCGGGTCGATGAAACTCACGGTCAATGAAATCTACCAGTCGGTGCAGGGTGAGAGCACTTGGGCCGGGCTGCCTTGCGTCTTTGTCCGTCTGACTTTTTGCGACCTGCGCTGCACCTACTGCGACACCGAGTATGCTTTTTACGAGGGTAAGAAGATGCCGCTCGAGGAGATTTTGGCGGCAGTCCGGGTCTTCGGGTGTCCGCTGGTCGAGGTGACCGGGGGCGAACCGCTCCTCCAACCAGCCTGTCTGCCGCTTTTGGCCATGCTCTGCCAGGCGGGTTTTACTGTCTTGCTGGAGACTTCGGGAGCGCATGATATTTCGGCAGTCGACCCGCGGGTCCACCGGATCATGGACCTGAAGACACCATCAAGCGGGGAATGCGCCCGCAATCTTTATACCAATATCGAACAACTGACAGACCGCGATGAGGTGAAGTTCGTGCTGGGGTCAAGGGAGGATTACGAGTGGGCCCGGGGAATGATGCATGACCACGGACTGGACGGCAAAGTGCGGGCGGTTCTTTTCAGTCCGGTCTTCGGAAAAATTGCCCCCAGCGACATCGTGGACTGGATGTTGCAGGACCGTTTGCCGGCACGCTTCCAGCTGCAAATGCACAAGTTCATCTGGGAGCCCAAGGCGCGGGGCGTTTGACCGTTTGCCGCCGGGCGGCCGGCGGAGTAAAAGAAGAGTGATGAACATCACGCTGACTAAAATTTTCCACTTCGAGGCGGCGCACACCCTGCCCCATGTGCCGCCCGGTCATCAATGTGCCCGCATGCACGGCCACAGCTACCAGGTGGAAGTCTCGGCCACGGGCCCGGTCGGCGCGGAGTCGGGCTGGCTGATGGACCATGCGGAGATCAGCAAGGTGGTCAAACCACTCATCGCGCAACTCGACCACCGCTATCTTAACGACATCCCGGGTTTGGAAAATCCGACTTTCGAACAATTGGCGGGCTGGCTGTGGCGGGAACTCAAACCGCAATTGCCGTATCTCAGCGAAATCGCCATTCATGAGACGCCGACTTCGCGGTGTATTTACCGCGGAGACTAGCGCTGGCGCGCCGCGACTTAGTTGCGCAGTGAGATTTCCTGGACGCGGGCGATCAGAAAGCGGCTGAGCAGCAGGTAAAGGACCAAAACGGGAAGGGTGACAAGAAGTGCGCCTGCGGCGAAGAGACCCCCTTGCCCGGCCATGCTGTCATGGTGCAAGAGTCGCAACCCCACCGGCAGGGTGAACACAGAGGAATCTTGCATGAGAATCGCGGCAACGACGTATTCATTCCAAGCAGCGGCAAAGGAAAACAAAGCGGTTACGGCCAAGCCCTGGGCCGAAATGGGAAGCACGATCCACCGGAAGGTTTCGGCCGGCGTGCAGCCGTCCATGGCGGCCGCCTCTTCGATTGTTTCCGGAATAGTGTTATAAAAGTTTTTCATCTGCCAGATGCCAAAAGGCAAAACAGTGGCGAGGTAAACAAGGATCAGACCGAGGAAAGTGTTGATCAGCTCGAGTTGCACCAGGATCAAAAAGATGGGAAGGAGAAGCAGGGTGGCGGGAAAGATTTGGCTGAGGAGGAGGCTGTTGAGCACGGCAAGGCGCCCGAGGAAACGGAACCGCGACAGGGCATAGCCGGCGGTGGCGGCCAGCATGACCCCGACTACGGTGACGGCCAGGGCGACAAAAAACGAGTTGGCCAGCCAGCGGAGGAAATCCGTCTGGCTCAGCAGGCGGGAAAAATTGCCAAGAGCAGCGGTGCCGGCCGGATCCGTGGCAGGCAGGGCACGGCCGGCGATTTCCCAGAGCGGGACCGCGACAAGCAGGATGGTGAGGGTGAGAAGGGCGTAGGAGGCGAGTTGGCGGAGGACCGCGGCCCGGCGGCTGCGGCCGGACGCAATCGGGATGGGGGCAGGATGTTCGGCTCTCACGGCGGGTGACAAAGGCGAGGAGAGGACATCATGCCGCGCGGTGCAAGGACAGATCCTCGCGGCAGGGGGGCGGTTCCTTGACAGGGCTGGGGCACACGTTTCAGATACCTTGTCTTTATGTTTCGTCTTTTAGGTGCCCTGCTTCTCCTCTCCGCCCCGGCCTTAGCTGTGGGCGGACGCTATGATGCAGCCGGTGCGGGTGAAGTCCGTTACCGCATCACCAAGACGGCGGCTGGTTGGGACATTCTCGTGCTCGGGGCGGGTGTGGATCGTCCCGATCAGGCAATTTTTGTCGCGCTCGGGACAAAACCCGGTGCGGGTTCCCCGTTGTTGCCCGGGGTCCGGGGAAAAACCGGATCCGCTGTTTGGTTGCCCTTTTCCGCGGACCTCCTGTTGGTCGCCAACCGGCGCAGTGATCGGGAAGACAACTATGTGCAACGTTGGGAGGGGACCCGATGGGGTTCTCTGCAGGCTGCCGGGGACGAATTTGCCGTCTCCTCGGAACCGGCGCAGGTGCTCCTCCGCGTGCCCGGAAAATTGACCGGGCGTGGACCGGTCATGGATATCGTCATTTACCTCAAAGACCTTGCCGTGGCTGAGGGTTGGGGGCGGCTCTACGGGGCGATCGATGCCACGGCGCCTTCGGGAACCGGTGTGCAGACCATTCGTCACTACCTCGTGGCCGAGACGGGCGACGCGGGCACGAGTTTCCGCCGTGCGGGACGCACCGAGCCGGCCGATCCCAAGGTGCGTATTTACCAACTTTTGCCGCGGCTTTTTGGTAACACCAATGAGACGCGCAAGCCGAACGGCACGGTTGCGGAGAATGGCAGCGGCAAGTTCAGCGACCTCAACGAGACGGCACTGGCGGAGCTCAAGACGATGGGTTTCACCCACATCTGGGTGACCGGTGTCCTCCAGCAAGCCACCGCGACCGACTATGGAAGCATCGGCGAGCCGGCCGATGATCCTGATTTGCTCAAGGGTGTGGCTGGCAGCCCGTATGCCATCCGTGATTATTTTGATGTCTCACCCGATTACGCCGACCATCCGGGAAAAAGAATGGAGGAGTTCAAGGCGCTGGTCGCCCGGGCCCATGCCAGTGGATTCAAAATCCTGATCGATTTCGTCCCGAATCATGTGGCCCGCAGCTATGCTTCCACGGCAGGGACAGCAGTGTCCTTCGGCGCAAAAGACAACCCCGCGAAGTTTTTCGATCCGAAAAACAATTTCTACTACCTGGCGGATGGAGTGGAGGCGGAAGGAGACGGGCCACCGCTGCGATTGCCGACGGTGGATGGTGATGGCCGGGCCACCAGTCCGACCGTGCAGGCGGTGGGCGGGGGAGATGGATCGTTCGACCGGGAAAGGGAGTTCGGCCGGGTCACCGGCAACAATGTGATCAGTTGGAATCCCCCGCCGGACAGTTGGTATGAGACGGTAAAACTCAATTACGGCTATGACTTTACTGATCCGGAAAAGTCCACGCGGTTGTATCCGCACGGAGCCAAGCCGGATTTGGCGGTGCCCGATACTTGGAAGAAAATGGATGAGATCATCGCCTACTGGCAAGACTTGGGGGTCGATGGTTTTCGGGCGGACATGGCGCAAATGGTGCCGCCCGAATTCTGGCGCTGGCTGATCGGGCGCTCGCACCTGCGGAGGCCGGATGTCTATTGGGTGGCCGAGGCTTATGACACAGATCCGGCCCGCGTGCCCGGGGGGGACCCCGAGGTCATCGCGGTGACCGAAGGCGCGGTCATGCCTGAGTTGCTCGCCGCGGGGTTTGACGCGGTTTACGACGATGTCAGCTATGATGCGTTGAAAAACATCTACGAGGGCAGGGGCACGGCCAACGATCTCGATACTTGCCGTCCCGGCCCGTTCTTCTTCGATAACGCACTCCGCTACGCCGAGAATCACGACGAGGTGCGTCTGGCTGCCGTGTCCCAGTGGGGCGGGCACGGCATGGATGTGGGGCGCCCGTTATCCGCCTTGCTTTTCGGTCTTTCGCGCGGGCCGGTGATGCTCTACCACGGCCAGGAGGTCGGCGAACCGGGGGCGGGCGCCGAGGGTTTCGGCCGCGATGACGCCCGCACCACTATTTACGATTATTGGTCGATGCCGGAATTCGTGAAGTGGGTCAATGGAGGGAAGTTTGACGGCGGGGGCTTGTCCATGCGGCAGAAGTCCCTGCGTGATTTTTACCGGAGGCTGCTTTCCGCCATTGATCAACCGGCCTTCCGCGAAGGCGATTTTTATCCGCTCAATCCGGACAACCTCGCCAATCCCGCCTACGGCCGTTCGGAAGGCGGGGTGAGCGGCCACTGGCTTTACAGCTACCTTCGCTACGACCAGAACAGCGGTCAGCGTGTGCTGGTGGTGGTCAACCTGCATCCGCGTCTCCCCTTGCGCGATGTCCACATCATCTTTCCGCGCCGTGCCATGCGCTTTCTCGGTTGGGACACCCTGGCGGGCTCCGAGACCGTGCCCGTGGTGGCTCGCGATCTGCTCGGGGAGGTCCCGGGTGAGGTGGCCGAGATTGCCACCACCCCGGCTCGGATGGAGAAACCAGGCCTATTGATTAAAGAGCTTCAACCCATGGCGGCAGCCTATTACGACTTGTATTCCGGTGCTGGGCGGGCCACCCCGTGAGCACGGACGGAATCGGTCGACTTTAGCCATGAAAACCAATGCTACCTTCCGGGTCCTCGCCGCCGCGACCCTCGTGGCCTCCGTGTCCGTGGCTTCCGCGCAGGAAAACGGGCCGGGGCAATTGCGCAGTTTTCTCGGCTGGATGCCGATGCAACCGGTCACGGCGGGCGGACAACTCCTGCTCGACATGCATCGCTTTTATTTTGCCAAACCTGGCGGGGGGGAAGAATTGGTTTTGCCTGAGCCGGATCCGGACCGCTTCACCGTGCGCTTCAACAATGCCACCTACAAGCTGTCGGTGGACATCGGCAAAAACGCGTCCGGGTTGGTCGAAATTCCCATCCGGGTGGTGGAGCGTGTCCGCATCCCGAGCGGCCGTCTGGGCCGCAAGGATATCTCAAAGTCGGCCGGGGACGGTGACGTTGCGAAGCAGCCTATTCTTGAGGGAGTAATTTTGGTCGGAGTGCAGCCAGCCGACGGGTACACTTTTACCTATTATTCCAACCGGCCGGGCGTCGAAAAAATCAACGTGGCGGGGCAGTTCAACGGCTGGAATCCCGAGTCGCACCCGCTGCAGCGTACCGGCGAGGGAGACTACGGGCTGTTCGTTCCTCTGCCTCCCGGCCCGCATCCATACAAGTTGGTGATTGACGGCCAGTGGGCGCTCGATGCGGCCAATCCGGAAAAACTCGATGACGGTACGGGCAATGAGAACTCCGTGGCGAGAGTCGGCCTGACCGACCGGGGTCGCCCGCCGGTGGTCTATGCCGCCGACACCGGCGAGGGCCAAGCGGTCTTCCGTGTCGTGACCGGCGGTTCGGATATTGTCCAAGTTTCCTCGGTAGTGCAAATGCCCGATGGAACAAGCCGGATCGCGGCGCACGAACGTTCAGGTGGTACCGTGACGGTAGCGACCGGTGACTGGCCGGCAGGAGCGTGGGTGCGCGTGGTCGTCGCCGATGCCAAGGGCAACGTCAGCAAGGCCGCGCGAGCCCCGGTCAAAGTGTCGGAAACGTTCCAGTGGCAGGACGGTATCATCTACTACGCCTTTACCGACCGCTTCGCCAATGGTGACGAGAGCAACGACCGGCCGGTCGACGATGCACGAGTCCTGCCCCCAGCCAACTTCCAAGGCGGCGACTTTCAAGGCATCCGCCAAAAGATTGACGAGGGATATTTCGAAAAACTCGGGGTCAACGTACTCTGGCTTGCGCCCCTCAACCGGAATCCCGACGGCGCCTGGCAGGAATACCTCGAGCCGTACCGTTTCTACACGGGTTACCATGGCTACTGGCCCGTCTCGCATACCGAGGTCGAGCCGCGGTTCGGCGGCGAAAGCGCCCTGGCCGAAATGATCTCCGTGGCGCACGACAATAACATGTTCATCATCGCCGACCTCGTGCTCAAGCATGTCCACACCGACCATCCCCTTTGGAAGGAACAGCCCGAGCTGTTTGGTTCGCTGGAATTGCCGGACGGATCGAAAAACTTACGCCGTTGGGACGACCAGCAATTCACCACATGGTTCGAGGAGTGGTTGCCCGGCTTCGATTTCGAAAATGAGCAAGCGGTAAAATTCCTTCTCAGCAACGCCATCGATTTCGCCATCCGCTTCAGTCTCGACGGCTACCGTCTCGACGCGGTGAAGCATATCAAACGTTCTTTCTGGTGGCGCTACCGCACCGCCTTGCGCAGCGCCGTCGATCCCGTCCGAAAAATCCCCCTCTATAACGTCGGCGAAACTTTCATGGATCGCGAGGGGATCATGAGTTTCGTCGGGCCCAACATGCTCGACGGGCAGTTTGATTTTCCGCTTTACGACACGATCATCGAAGTTTTTGCCAAGCAGAGTTCAGGAATGGACGCGTTGGAAAGATCATTGTCTGCTTCCGAGTCCATCTACGGCAAAGAGACGTTGATGTCTCCGTTGCTCGGCAACCACGACAAGGCCCGCTTCATGGCCTATGCCGACGGCGACCTGCCCGATCCGGAAATCAGCGACGAGGAAGAGGTCGGTTGGGCCAAGCCTCCCCGGGTCGACAATGCGGCGGCCTACGAGAAGCTCAAACTCGGCTTGACGTTCGTCTTGTCCATCGACGGAGTGCCGATGATTTACTACGGCGACGAAATCGGTATGACCGGCGCGGGAGATCCGGACAATCGCCGGATGATGCCTTGGGACAATGCCTTGACTGCGGAGGAGGAATCGGTGCGTGAGCACCTTGGCAAGGTGGCCGCGGTGCGACGCACGCATCCTGCCCTACGGTACGGAAGCCGCCGGCCACTGGTCGCTGAGGGTGACCGCTATGCCTTCGTGCGCGCGTACCTCGGAGACGCCGTGCTCGCGGTGTGGAACCGCGGGGATAAGCTCACGGAATTCGTTCTAGCGCCCGGACCGGAAATGCCGGACGGCGTTTACCAAGATGCGCTCTCGGGGCAGGTCATTGAAGTGAAAGACGGCCGGGCAGCCTTCCGGCTCGAGCCTATGAAATCGGCCTTGTTTGTCGCCAAGGAGGCGTGATCCCGGACCTGGAACGGCTCAGGACGAAAGCCCGGCCAGCGGTCTCAGCCCGGCAGGTGTTTCCAGACGAAGATAAACAAACCGGCGAGAAGCAGGCAGAGGAGCAGGAATTTGATCTGGGCCAGACGCGCGTCTGTTTTGCGGCGGCGGGTGTTGCGCTGCGGCGACCGCGCTGACCCGCCCCGGTAGGTGTGTTCCTGCGGACGGGGCAGGCTGATTGCGGCGGCCACGTTGTTGAGGCGCACCTTGCGCTCGGGGGCAGGCTTGACCGGAGGTGTTGTCTTCGGCTTCCGGCGCAGGACTTTTTCGACGTCAGCCAGCTCGCGCAACGTTTGGTCGTATTGCTCCTGCAAGAGCTGGGCTTGCTCGGATAAGGGGTTCGAGGGACGGTTCGCCATGGGTGCGTCAGTTGGCCGATCCGAGTTGGATGAACCAGAGGAACAAGCCGAGCAGCCCGAGGGCAAACAGCGGCAAAGTGAAGGCAAAGCCGGCCATCAGCCAGTAACTGAAGCTGTACCTGCCGCCATCGCCGGCTTCGAACGGGCTGGCGGATGAGGTGTCCTCATCGGCACCGACCTGAGCCTGCGCTTTGGTGTAAACCGAGCGCGCGTCCTCGACCGCAACAAGGGCTTGGGAGAGTTCTTTGTTCAATTCTGCCGTCGCCCAGTCTTTCGGGTTGATCGCCTCCAACTCTTGGAGGTAAGTGGTGAAACTTTCCTGCACATTTTTCAGAATCTCGAGGCGTTTGAGCGTCTGGTCCGTCTCCCGTTGGACCTGCACGAGGGAGGTAGTGAATTTGTCGACCATTTCCGAGCGTCCCTGGTCGAATTGATCCTGTCGCCGGCTCAGTTCCTCGAGCTTTGCCTTCTCGCGCTCGAGTTGTTCGGCCTGTCGTTTGAGGGCCTGCAGGCGGTCCTGGGCCTGCGCTACTTGGTCATCCAATTGTTCGACCGATGAGGCGGAAGCTGGTCTGTCTTCATCAAGGTCGAGGAAATTGTCGCGGGTTGATCGGTGTTCGGCCATAAGTCGGTCTCCGACCGGAAGGTAGATTTTTCGCGCCCGAGGTGGCGAGGAAAAATTGGTCAGCGCCCCGGAGCCATTTCGAGGAGATGGCCCTTGAGGTAGAGGGATTCGGGAAGGCCGAGGATAACCGGGTGGTCTGCGCGCTGGGTGTAAGTGGCGCGGAGCCGGGCGGTTTTTTTCGCGTCGATCATGGCATCGCGGATGACATCGAGGAAGACGGTGTCGTTGACGTGGTGGGAGCAGCAAAAGGTGGCGAGGCGGCCGCCGTTGTCGAGGAGTTGGGCCGCGCGCAGGTGGATGTCCTTGTAGCCGCGGAGGGCATCGTTCAGGCGGGCGCGGTCGCGGGTGAAACTCGGCGGGTCGAGGATGATGAGGTCGTAGCGGTCGCCGCGGGCGACGGCGGCTTTGAGCCAGTCGAAAACGTTGGTTTCGATAACGTTGAGGTGCACGTGGTTGCGGTCCGCGTTGGCCTCGATGGCGGCGCAGGCCTCGCCGGAAATGTCCAGGGCGGTGACCCCGCTCGCGCCGCCCAAGGCGCAGGCCAGGGCGAAGCCACCCTGATTGCTGAAGCAGTCGAGAACGCGTTGACCCCGGGCCTGCGGTGCCACGAGGGCATAGTTGGCGCCTTGGTCCAGGTAGAGGCCGGTTTTCTGTCCGCCGGGGAGGTCGATACCGAAATTCACGCCGCCGAGGGTCACTTCGAAGGGTGCGGGGGCCCGGCCACGGAGGACTCCAACCTGCGGTTCCAGGCCCTCGGCCAAGCGGACGGGAGCGTCGTTGCGTTCGATCAGGCAAGCTGGCTTGAGAATTTCTTCAACTGCGTCGGCGATGAGTTCCTTGCGCTGATCCATGGCAAGGGTCAGCGTTTGCAGGACCGCACAGTCGCCATAGCGGTCGAGGATGAGGCCGGGCAGTCCGTCGCTTTCGCTCCAGACCTCGCGGCGGGCGCGCGGGTCGAGTCCGAGCTTGTCGCGGTATTCCGAAGCCATGGTGAGGCGGCGGCGGAAGAAGTCGGGATCGAGGTCTTGGCGCTGGCGCGAAAAGCGGCGGGCGGGGATCTTCGAGCGGCTGTTGTAAATGGCACTGCCGAGGAAGCGATCGCGTTGGTCTTTCAGGCCGACGACCGCGCCGTCTTCGGGTTTGCCGGTGACTTTGAGGACTTCGTTGTCGTGGACCCAATCGTGCCCGTGGAAGATGCGGGCGCGGGGGCGGATGATGATCGTTGCCATGGGGTCAGGATGCGGGGTCGGCTTCCCGCCAGTCGAGTCTGGTCGTCATGGGCAGGTTGCCCACGCCAACTCGTGCCGCGGCAGCCATTCAATAATCGAGGATGGCCTCGGGACTGACGAGGGTGGCAGCGGGGCCGGGTTTTTCCGGGTATTCGAAAATGCGGCCTTCGTAATTGCGGAGGACAACTTTTTCTTTGTCGTGGTAGACGACGTAGCCGGGGCTGACCGGAACTTTGCCGCCACCGCCGGGGGCGTCGATGACATACTGCGGCACGGCGTAGCCGGTGGTGTGTCCGCGCAGGGCTTCGATGATCTCGAGGCCTTTGGTCACGCTGGTGCGAAGGTGGGCGGACCCGTGGATGAGGTCGCACTGGTAAAGGTAGTAAGGGCGCACGCGGCAGCGGAGGAGTTTGTGAATGAGGGCGCGCATGGTGTCTGGATTGTCGTTGACCCCGGCGAGGAGCACGCTTTGGTTGCCCAGCGGGATACCTGCGTCAGCGAGGCGCCCGAGCGCGTCCCGCACCTCGGTGGTGAGTTCGCGCGGGTGGTTGACATGCACGCTCATCCAGAGGGGATGGAATTCTTTGAGCATGGCGCAGAGTTCGGGCGTGATGCGCTGCGGGAGGAAAATGGGGACACGGGAGCCAATGCGGAGGAACTCGATCTGCGGGATGGCGCGGAGGCGGGTGAGGATGGCGCGCAATTTGGCATCGGAAAGAAGGAGGGCATCGCCGCCGGAGAGGAGGACGTCCCGGACTTCGGTGTGTTTTTCCAGGTAGGCGTAGATTTCCTCGAAGTCGGTCTCGAGTTCTTGATCGCCGACCCCGCTGACCACGCGGCTGCGCGTGCAGTAGCGGCAGTAGCTGGCGCAGCGGTCGGTGACGAGGAAGAGGACACGGTCGGGGTAGCGGTGGACCAGGCCGGGCACCGGCATATGTCCGTCCTCGCCGCAAGGGTCGGCCATTTCACCGGGGGCGATGACCGCTTCGCCGGCCAGCGGGATGACTTGGCGGCGGATCGGGCAGTCGGGGTTATCCGGCTCGATAAGGTTGAAGTAGTGCGGGGTGACACCGAAGGCGAGTTTGTGGGCGGTGAGGAGGAGGCCTTCGCGTTCGGTGGGGGTAAGACGGAGGTGTTTTTCGGCTTGCGCGAGAGTGGTCACGCGGTGGCGAAGTTGCCAGCGCCAGTCGCTCCATTCGGCTTTGGTCGCATCGGGCCAGTAACCGGGAGCGTGGGAGCGGAAGTCGCGGAGGGTGGTGCTTTGGGTTGTCACCAGCGGGGTGCCGGTGACCCCGTGCGGGGTCGAGGAGTTGGACACGGTAGTGATGGGGAGAGCGGTGATATATTTCGGACTGCTCACGCCTTGAGGCGTTCAATATGCGCCCCGACGCCGTTGAGTTTGTCGTCGATGTGTTCGTAGCCGCGGTCGATGTGGTAGACGCGATTGACCTCGGTGATCCCGTCGGCCTGCAGTCCGGCAAGGAGCAGTGCGGCGGAGGCGCGGAGGTCGCTGGCCATGACGGGGGCGCCGCTCAATGCGCCGTTGCCGGTGATAAAGGCGGTCGGTGCCTCGAGGCGGATTTGCGCGCCCATGCGGGCGAGTTCGGCTACGTGCATGAAACGCTGGGGGAAAATGTGATCGGTGATCACGCTCTCGCCCGGGGCGCGGACGAGCAGGGCACACATCTGGGCCTGCATGTCGGTGGGAAATCCGGGATAAGGGCTGGTCTCAAGGTGGAGCGGGCGGAGCCCGCCGTTCGGCGAAACACTGACGCTTCGCTCGCCGGTTTCGATGGTGAATCCCGCGGCGCGCAGGGGTTCGACCACGGACCCGAGATGGTCGGGGCGGACGTGGTTGACGGTGAGCCTGCCGCCGCTGATGGCGCCGGCGACAAGCATGGTGCCGGCTTCGATGCGGTCGGGGATGACGGTATAATCGGTACCGTGGAGTTCTTTGACGCCCTCGATGGTGATCTGGCGCGTGCCTGCTCCGGTAATATTGGCGCCGAGCGCGTTGAGAAAGTTGGCCAGATCAACCACTTCCGGTTCCTCGGCGGCATCCTCGATGATGGTGGTGCCTTCGGCCAGAACGGCGGCCATCATAATATTGTCCGTCCCGAGGACGGTGGTTCCGTATTTGCCGTTCATCTGCACGGTGGCACCGGTGAGGCGCGGGGCGAGCACCTTGACATTGCCGCCGGTGACGCGCACCGCGGCACCAAGGGCCTCAAAGCCGCGGAGGTGAAGATCGATCGGGCGGTCGCCGATCACGCAACCGCCGGGGAGGGAGACACAGGCTTCGTGTTTGCGTCCGAGAAGCGGACCGAGCACGCAAACCGAAGCGCGCATTTTGCGGACGAGGTCATAAGGCGCTTCGGTGCGGATTTTGTCCGCCTTGATGATAACCGTGCCGCTGGCGCGTTCCACTTCGCAGCCGAGCGAGCTGAGGATGGTCAACATGTAGTGGATGTCGCTCAGGTCGGGGACCCCGCGAATGACGCAGCGCTCGCGCGTGAGGAGAGCGGCGGCGAGTATGGGGAGGGCGGAATTTTTCGATCCGCTGATGCGCACCGTGCCGTTCAGTTTGTGACCGCCGTGAACGAGAATTTTATCCATGGAAACCTACCGCGAAGCGCGGGACATTTTCATAATCGGGACGGACAGAAATGTCCCGAAATTTGCACGCTCTCAGGAGGCTATCAACGGCACTTGCCTGTCCGGCACCGATTTCCAGCAGCAGGGCGCCTCCGGGTGAGAGGCGGGCGGGGGCGGCATCGATGAGGCGACGGATGAGATCAAGGCCGTCGGTGCCGCCGTCGAGCGCGGAGGCGGGATCGTGCCGTACTTCGGGCGAGAGGGTGATGATTTCGGCTGTCGGGATGTAGGGGAGGTTGGCCACGATCAGGTCAAATGGGGTGTCGTCCTCCGGGAGGAGGTCGGTTCGGGTGAAATGGACACGGTCGGAGAGTTGGTGACGCGCGGCATTGTCCGTGGCGAGAGCGAGGGCGACGGGCGAAAGGTCGGTGGCGTGGACTTTGGCGTCGGGCAGGGCGAGGGCAACGGTCAGGGCGATGACGCCGCTACCAGTGCCGATGTCGAGGATGCGGGCCCCCGCGTGTTCTTTGGCCAGCTCGAGGGCGATTTCGACAAGCTGCTCGGTTTCGGGGCGGGGGATCAAGGCGCGTTGATCGCACGCGAAAGTGCGCCCGTGGAATTCAGCAGTGCCAAGGATGTGCTGGAGTGGCTCGCGGCTGCCGCGGCGTTTGACCGTGTCGCGCAGCGGGATCCGTTCGGTCTCGGTCAGGGCACGGTCGAATTGGAGGTAAAGCTCCATGCGCTTGAGGCCGAGGGCGTGCGCGAGCAGGTGCTCGGCGTTGAGGCGTGGATGTTCCACCCCGCGGTCGGCAAGGTAGCGCTCGCTGGCCCGGAGAACCTCGAGGAGCGGGAGGGTGTCGGGCATCTTTTGAAGAGCGGACGACTGGTTATCTCGTCGGCAACTTTCAGCTAAGGCCGGCTTCGGCGAAGCGGTCCTCCATGTCGCGCTGCTGCAAAGCGCCGACCATTTCGTCGAGGTCGCCCTCGATCGCGTGGTCGAGGTTGTAAAGGGTCAGGCCGATGCGGTGGTCGGTGATGCGGTTCTGCGGGAAGTTGTAAGTGCGGATTTTTTCCTCGCGTCCGGCGCGTCCGATCAGGCTCCGCCGGTGGGCGGAATACTTGGCTTCTTCCTCGTTGCGTTTGTCCTCGAGGAGGCGGGTGCGGAGGATTTCCAAGGCGGCGGCTTTGTTCTTTTGCTGCGAGCGTCCGTCCTGGCAGCGGACGATTTTTCCGGTTGGGATGTGGAGGATTTGCACGGCGGAATCGGTCGTGTTGACTCCTTGGCCGCCGGGGCCGCCGGAGCGGCAGACTTCGATGCGAAGGTCTTGCGGGCGGAGTTCGATGTCCACCTCCTGTGCCTCCGGCAGAACGGCGACGGTGGCGGTGGAGGTGTGGATACGGCCTTGTGCTTCGGTCGCAGGCACGCGTTGCACGCGGTGGACCCCGCTCTCGTAGCGCAGGCGGCGGAAGACGGCGTCGCCCATCACTTTGAAGACGACTTCTTTAAAACCGCCGAGGCCGGACGGACTGGAATCGACGGATTCGAGCTTGAGTCCGTGCGCTTCGGCGTAGCGCTGATACATGCGGTAGAGGTCGGCGGCGAAGAGAGCGGCTTCATCGCCCCCTGTACCGGCGCGGATTTCGATGATGGCATTGCGGTCCTCACTCTCGTCCGGCGGAAGCAAGGCGAATTGGATGTCGCGGTCGAGGATGGCGAGGCGTGCTTCGATGGGCGGGATCTCGGCGGCGGCGAGTTCGGCTATTTCGGGATCGGTTCCGGTGGCCAGCGCACTATTTTCCTTCAATTGCGCGCGGAGGGTGCGCGCTTCCAGGTCGGCGGCGGCGAGTTCCTTGAGCCGTGCTTGCTCGCGCATGATGTCGCGCGCCTTGGCCGGGTCGCTGTAGAAGTCGTCGAAAGATACAAGCCTGTCCAACTCGGCCAGCCGCTCGCGTTTTTTGGCGATGAGCGGGGCAAGGTCCATAAAAAGAAAAACGGCGACCGGCCGCAGGGCGGCGCGATCACCGATGAAGCAACAAACCAACTAAGCTTTTGGGGTGCGCGTGGCTTTGACCGAACCGTAGCGGCGGGTGAATTTTTCGACGCGACCGGCGGTGTCGATGAATTTCTGTTCGCCGGTAAAAAATGGATGGCAGGCCGCGCAAATGCCGATCTTGATGTTGCGGCGGGTCGAGCGGGTGCGATAAACGGCACCACAAGTACAGGTGATCGTTGTTTCGGCGTAATCAGGGTGGAGACCAACTTTCATAAACAGGTCTGCTAATTTAGTGTCTCGGCGAGACGGTTGGCAAGAAAAAGCCATCCGCTTGCCCCGGCGGGTCCGCCACAGGCAGGATGGGGGAGATGACTTCTGAAAATACGGCCCCCGATGACGGCCTTTCTGGTCTGGTCGAGCGGGTTACCTTCCACAATGAGGACACCGGCTTTGCGGTGCTCAAGGTGAAGGTAAAAGGCCGGCGCGACTTGGTGCCGGTGGTCGGTGTTGTCGCGGCGGTCTCGCCCGGCGAATGGATCACGGCGGAGGGGCGTTGGGAGCGAAACCGAGACCATGGAATGCAGCTGCGGGCAACGGATATCCGTTGCCACTCCCCGACCTCTCTCGAGGGCATTGAAAAATATCTGGGGAGCGGACTGATCCGCGGGATCGGTCCGGTTTATGCCAAGAAAATGGTAGCGAAATTCGGCGGGAAAATTTTCGAGATCATTGAAAACTCTTCGGCGCGCTTGGAAGATGTCGAGGGAATCGGGTCGGGCCGGCGGCAACAAATCAAGGTGGCTTGGGGCGAGCAGCGGGTGGTGCGGGACATCATGGTTTTCCTGCACAGCCACGGGATCAGCACAAGTCGGGCGCTCCGGGTCTTTAAGCTTTACGGGGAGGAAGCCATCGTGCGCGTGCGGGCCAATCCTTATCTCCTAGCGAGGGACGTCCCGGGCATCGGCTTCAAATCGGCAGACGAGGTCGGGGCAAAACTCGGATTTGGTCATGATTCCATCCTGCGCGCCCGCGGCGGGTTGCAGCATGTCTTGTCCGAGGCCACGGCCGAGGGGCACACTGGATTACCGCGCGCGGCATTGCTTTCGACTGCCGCGCAATTGCTCGGCGTCGATGAAGGTATCGTGGTTGGTGCCCTCGACCGCGAGGTGGCGGATGGGCATTTGGCCGTCGAGCAAATCAACGGCGAATCCATGGTTTTCCTGCCTGCTTTGCGCGCTGCAGAGGAAGCGATTGCTGAGACGGTGCGAAGATTGTCCGCCTTACCGCCAAAGTATCCGGACATCGAATTTGAAAAGGCTCTCGACTGGGTCCAGCAAAAAACTGGCAAGACGCTTTCTCCGAGCCAGGTGGACGCCTTGCGGCAGGTTCTCGGCTCGCGTGTTGTCGTGGTGACCGGAGGCCCGGGCGTGGGCAAGACCACCTTGCTCGACAGCTTGTTGAAAATTCTCGCGGCCAAGCGCATGAGGTTTTTGCTCTGCGCTCCGACCGGACGGGCGGCCAAGCGAATGGGTGAATCGACGGGATGTCCGTCCCAAACTATCCACCGGATGCTCGAGATATTGCCGTCCGGCGGATTCAAGCGTGGAAAGCAACACCCGCTCGATACGGACCTTGTGGTGATCGACGAATTTTCCATGGTCGATGTCCCGCTCATGGCTGCTTTGTGTCGGGCCATGCCGTCCCATGGCTCGCTTGTCCTGGTCGGCGACCCGGACCAACTGCCCAGCGTGGGTCCGGGATCCATTTTGTCCGACCTTCTGGCCAGCGGTATTGTGCCCTCGGTGCGTCTGACGGAAATTTTCCGCCAGGCGGAGGCGAGTCGCATCGTGCGGGCGGCGCATGATATCCGGCACGGGCGTGTGCCGGAGGAGGCGGGGGACAAGAACACGGATTTTGCTTTCCTCTCCCGGGAGGAACCGGAAGAAATCGCCAAGCTGGTGGTTCGCCTTGTGCGGGAGGAAATTCCGCGGCGGCTCGGGCTGGATGCGGTCCGTGATATCCAGGTGCTGGCGCCGATGCATCGCGGAAGCCTGGGGATCCGGGAGTTGAACACGGCCCTGCAGGCGGCGCTCAATCCGCCGCATCCGGACCGCGCGGAAGTCGAGCGCTTCGGCACGAAATTCCGGGCGGGGGACAAGGTGTTGCAGACGCGGAACAACTATGACAAAGAGGTGTTCAATGGTGATATCGGGAGGATCGTGTCAATCGACCAGGACGAGCGCCAGGTGAGCATCGAGTTCGACGGGCGCCGGGCGGTTTACGAATTCAATGAGCTGGATGAGGTCGAGCCCGCCTACGCCATCAGTATCCACAAAAGCCAAGGATCAGAATTCCCCGCGGTGGTCATCCCGCTGGCCATGCAGCACTTCCTCCTTCTCCAGCGCAATCTCCTCTACACTGGGATCACGCGCGGCAAGCGGCTCGTCGTGGTGGCAGGTCAGCGCAAAGCCCTGGCCACTGCGGTGCGGCAGAATGACACGCGTCAGCGGCACGGCGGATTGGGTTTTCGGCTGCGCCAAGCCAGGCCCTAAGGAAGTTCGCGGCGCAGAATGTCGATCGACCTGCCATGGAGCATGGTGTGCTCGAGAGAAGAGAAACCATGGCACCGGAGAAGTCCGGCGGCCGATTCAGTGAAGACGTGGAGCGTCCGCACGCCGGCTTCCGCCGCAAACCGGGTCGCCGCCTCGATCAATCGGCCCGCGTGACCGCGCCCGCGGAATTCCGGAAAGACGTAGAGACTCCCCAGCCAGGGATCCAAGTCCGTGCGCGCCTCGCAGTCCCCAAAGAGCAGGCTGACCGACCCCGCGACTCGTTCGTTTTCCCGCAGGACAAGAGTGGCCGGCAGGGAGCCGTCCGTTTTCTGAGGTCGGAATTCGGCCAACGCCTTCGACTTGTCCCAGTTGGTGTAAAGGTGACCCCAGGCGGCGGCATGCCTCTCGGCCAAGTCTTCGGCCAGAGGGTCCCGGCCGTCGAGCAAGGTGATCGAAACCTGAGGCATCTGACCGAAACCTCAGGGGATCGTGGTCACGAGTACCGAGCAATTTCCTTCTGCGGGACCGGCCTGCGGGGCTTCCGCGGCCGGAAGGAGAAAAAAGTCACCCGCGGCGAAGGTTCGTCCCCCGCACAAGGCGCTTCCGCCCACCACGGTAACCAGTGCGAAGTCGCCGGCGGGCCGAAGGTCTTGTTGTGCCGAGAGGTTTTTTTTCTCCACGCGGAAATAGTCGCAGTCCGCGATGACACCCGTTTCGGCGTGTGCGAGGGACGGGGTGAAGTCGTTGAAGTCGGTGGAGAGCAGGGATTCCGCAACGTGCAGGTCCCTTGGTTTGCCATCGAGACCCATGCGGTTCCAATCGAAGACGCGGTAGGTCGTGTCGCTGTTCTGCTGGATTTCGACGATGAGGTTTCCTTCGCCGATGGCGTGGAGGCGTCCGCTTGGGATAAAAATACTGTCGCCCTCCCGGGTGGGGAGCACGTGGAGGCACCCTTCGACTTCGCCGCGCCCCAGTTTTTCCTCGAAGGCTGCGCGAGTTGTTCCGGCCGACAAACCGGCATAGATGCGGCTGCCCGGTTCGCACCCCAAAAAATACCACATCTCGGTCTTCGGTTCGCCCTGGAGTTGCGCTGCGACGGTGCCCGGCGGGTGCACTTGGACCGAAAGGCGGTCGCGGGCATCGAGCAGTTTACAAAGGAGGGGGAAGCGGGCCCCTGCGTTGCGGTGGCGCGGACCGAAAATTTCCTCCCGCTGATGGATCCACAGATCGTGCAGGGTTTTGCCGCGCAGCGGGCCCTCCGCGACGACACTTTGCGCTTCCGGGCGGTCGACCAATTCCCACGATTCGCCGACCGGTTGCCAGCCGGGCAGGGAACGTCCGAGGCGGGTGGCGAGGGTCCGGCCGCCCCAGATGCGTTCTTGGTAAAGGGGGGTGAAGGTGATGGGACTCATGAGACGAACGGGACTGGTGGTTTTTGGGCGGTGTAGATGGTGACGATGCCGGCGGCAAGAGGGAGAGCTTGCGTGTTGTGAAAATTATTTTCTGACATGAGGCGGCACATGGCTTCGCCGGAAGGGAAGGCCTCGATCGATTCACCGAGGTATTCGTAACCGGCGCGTTGCCCGGTGATGAGGCCGGCAAAAACCGGCAAAACGCGGTGGAGATAGAAGCGGTAAAGCGCAGCGAACGGGGGGGGTGGCATGGAAAAATCGAGCAGGAGAAGATGTCCGCCGGGGCGCAGGACGCGCGACATTTCCCGCAGCGCGTCCGGCCATGATTCCATGTTGCGCAAGCCGAAGGCCACGGTGACCGCATCGAAAGAGTCAGCGGCAAAGGGGAGTTGGGTGCCGTCGGCGGCGACGAGCGGACGCAATCCTTTCCGCGCGGCCACCTGCAGCATGGGGAGGCAAAAATCCGCTCCGACCACCTGTGCTCGAGGGAGCGATTTCTGCAGGGCGAGGGCGAGGTCACCGCTGCCGGTGGCGAGATCGAGAACCGCCCCGGGTTTCCACCTGGCGACCATCCGCACGGACCGCGCCCGCCAGAAGAAGTCCAAGCCACCGGAAAGAAGGTGGTTGGCGAGGTCGTAGCGCGCGGCGATGGAGCTGAAGATGCCGCGAACCTTGGCGGGATTTTGCATCGGTAAAAGTGCTCACGAGAGGACTCGAACCTCCACGGGTCACCCCATGCGCTTCTGAGACGCACGCGTCTGCCAGTTCCGCCACGTGAGCAGCAGGAGGGAGAAAATGCACCCTGCCAAGCGGCTTGTCCACCGGGAAGTGCTGTGCCACGGCTTGTCTTGCGGACCCTGCTCGGCAATCTTGGGGCGATGAAGAAATCCGGTTGCGTCTTGTTGGCCCTGTTCCTCGCTCTTGGCGCGAGTCTCTTTTTCAATCTCATCCTCCTCGCTTTGGTCGGCGCGACGGAGGCGGAGGGTCTGGCCTCCCGCAGTTTCCAAGCGGGACTCACCGAGTCGGTGGTCGAGGTCGGCGAAGCGGGCGCCGGGAAGATCGCGGTCATTCCGGTGCAGGGGGTGATTTACACCGACGACACCACCGAGTGGGGAACTTCGATGGTTGATGACATCAAAGGAGCTTTGCAAACCGCGTTGGAGGACGACGAGGTGAAGGGTGTGGTCTTGGCTGTGGATTCTCCCGGCGGCGAGGTAACCGCTTCGGACATTATTTATAACGAAGTGCTCAAGGTGCAGAAGGAAAAACCGGTGGTGGTGGCGATGAGTTCGCTCGGGGCTTCGGGTGCCTACTATCTGGCCTGCGCGGCCGACTGGATCGTGGCTAATCCGACAACCTTCACCGGCAGCATCGGGGTGATCATCCAGTCGCTTAATTACGAGGGCCTCTTCGACAAGGTGGGGCTCGACGCGGTGGTCTTCAAGAGCGGCAAATTCAAGGATATGCTTAGCGGGTCGCGTCCGCTCACTCCGGAGGAAGGGGCCTACGTCGAGGGGATGGTCAAACAAGTCTACGAGCGGTTTCTCGGCATCGTGGCTTCCTCGCGCGCCTTAGAGGCGGACCAATTGCGCGACACCTTTGCCGATGGCCGCATTCTGACCGGCAAGGATGCCAAGGAGGCGGGGTTGGTCGATCAACTCGGCTACTTGGAGGACGCCTTTGACAAGGCGCGCGCCTTGGCCGAAGCGCCGGGTGCGGGGGTGATCCGTTATCAGTCTGGCCCGAACTTCCAGCGCCTGTTGCGTCTGCTCGGTGCCGGCATGGAGTCGAAGGTGGAAGTCCAACTGACTCCCGGTCCGGCTTTCCGCATGCAGCCCGGGCGCGCCTACCTGCTGCCCGAGTTTTACGCGTGGTGAGCGGCCTGTCTCTCTGGGCGGCGCTGGCCGCACTTGTTTTCTTCACCGCGGCGGGTTTGCGCTACTATCTGCCGTTGGCGCATCGTGTCTTTGTCGCGCAGGGCGGCCGGGTGGAGGACGACTGGGTCCGTGGTCTTGATGGCTTTGTGGCCGCGCTTCTCGCCGTGTGGTTTGTTCTTCTGGGCTATGAATCCCTGACCGCCACCGGCGAGGAGACACTGGACTTCGGCCACGTGGTCAGCGGGGCGGCAGTCTACGCGTCCATGGTCATCTTTCTGCTCGGCTTGCTCGTCTACCGGAATATCTCTCCTGCCGGCGTATTCGGGTTCGGTCGAGAAAAGTTTTTTCCGGTGCTCGGGAGATCGCTTCTCGCCCTCGGTGCTGCGTATCCGGTCCTCATGCTGGTGCAGGCCATGGTCTACGGCGTCTCCGGCGGCGACCTGAGCCCGCAGGAGGTGGTCCGGTTTTTGCAAAACGCGGAGACGCCGCGCGATCGTTGGGGGGTGATGGTCATGGCCGTCATGGTCGCGCCGGTGGCCGAGGAAGTTATTTTCCGCGGTTACCTTTATCCCATCGGCAAACGTTATGCCGGTCCGTTTTTCGCCATGGTCTTGACCAGCCTTCTCTTTGCCGCGCTGCACGGGCATTCCGCCTCGCTGCCGGCCCTCTTCACTCTCGCGATGTGTCTCGGGCTGGCTTACGAAAAGACCGGTACTTTGCTTGTTCCCATGCTCATGCACGCGGTTTTCAACGCCATCTCGGTGGCGGCCATCATGTTCCTCCTGTGAAAGGTTCCACTGGAGAGGATGATTTGGTCGCGCGGTTGCGGCGTCTGCTCCCGGCAACTTCGAATGCCGTGCATGCCGGAATCGGCGACGATTGCGCCGCCGTGGCCGGCGGCAAGCGGGGGATTCTTTCCTTGCTCAAGACCGACTGTGTGGTCGAGGGACGGCATTTTTCGGCCCGCGATGCGGCTCCTGCCGTCGGCTGGAAAGCGGCCTGCCGGGCCGTGAGCGATATTGCGGCTTGCGGGGGCGCGCCGCGTTTCGCCTTGGTAACCTGTGTGGTGCGACGCGGGCAGAGCGGTCGCTGGCTGGAGGGTCTTTACCGGGGTTTAAGCCGTGCCGGGCGCACTTACGGGTTCGAGATTGTCGGCGGTGAATTGGCGCGCACCGAGGGCCCGGCCATGATCAGCGTGGCCATGACCGGCGAGGTGCCGCGGCGTAATTTTGTGCCGCGCGGCGGCGGACGCCCGGAAGATGTTCTTTATATCACCGGGGTTCTCGGGGGATCGATGCGGTCTGGTTGGCATTTGCGGTTCACTCCGCGTGTCCATGAGGCCGGATGGTTGGCGGAAAACTTCCGGCCCCGTGCCATGATGGACGTAAGTGACGGCTTGGCTGCCGATCTGCCCCGGTTGGCGGCGGCGAGCGATACGGGCTTTGTTCTCGATCCTTCGTGCCTGCCCCGACGCCGTGGAGCTTCGCTGCAGCAGGCCTTGGAGGATGGAGAGGACTTTGAACTGCTTTTCGCGGTTGCTTCGGGCCGGGCGGCCCGTCTCGAGGCCGCGTGGGGCAAAAAGTTCCCCCGTTTAAAGTTGTCGCGAATTGGCCGTTTGGTGCCGCGGGGGACGGCGGAAGGACTGGGTCTGGCCAACGGGTTTGATCACTTCACAACTTGAAAGTCGAGGCCTTCATTTTTGATATCGGCAACGTTCTGATGCGTTTCCGCCCGGGGCACGCTGAAGAAGCCCTCGCCCGGCTGGGGGAGTCTTCCGTTCCCGACTTGGGTGCGTTGCAGGCCCTCGGCCTGCGCTACGAGCGGGGGGCTTTGCAACGCGCTGAGTTTTTGTCCGCGGTCGGGGAAGTTCTTGCTTATGCCGGGCCGGAAGAAGACTTGTCGAGGGCCTGGCAGGAAATTTTCCAGCCCAACCGGCCGATGTGGCGTCTGGTCGAGGCATTGCACGGTCATTACCCGCTTTATTTGCTCTCCAACACCAACTGTCTGCACCACGACTACCTCGCGCGGGAATACGAAGTTTTCGAAAAGTTTGCCGACGGGGTATTTTCTTACCGGGTCAAGTTGATGAAACCGGAGCCGGAAATTTTCGCCCTGGCCCTCCGCCAGTTCGGCGTGGAGGCCGGGGCGACGGTCTATCTCGATGACTTGCCGGCCAATGTCGAAGCCGCCCGCGCCGCGGGATTGCGGTCTTTTCAATACCATCCGGAGGCGCATGCCGATTGCCTGGCCACCCTGCGCGCGCAGGGCGTGCAATGCGTTTGACTCGCCGTTCGGCGCGCATCTACGCTCTTGCGCAGTGAAAGAGTCATACGCTCAGCTCGAGGAAATTTACCACCGCCCGTTTTTCGACCTCATCGCGGAAGCCCGCCGGGTTCACCAGCGCCATTGGCCGGGCCGCGAAGTGCAACTCTGCACGCTACTCAGCATCAAGACGGGGGCGTGCAGCGAGGATTGCGGTTACTGCTCGCAGAGTGCGCATCACCACACCGACCTCAAGCCGCAGCCGCTCATGACCACGGAGGAGATCCTGCCTCATGCGCGGGCGGCCAAAGAAAACGGATCGACCCGCTTTTGTATGGGTGCGGCCTGGAAAGGGGTCCGCCCGGGCGACCGGCGTTTTGCATCCGTGCTCGAGACGGTGCGCGAGGTCAGCAAGCTGGGGATGGAAGTTTGCGTGACCCTCGGCCAGCTGGGTGACGATGCGGCGCGTCAGCTCAAGGAGGCGGGGGTGACCGCCTACAACCACAATATCGACACGTCGCCGGAGTATTATCCGGAGATTGTCAGCACCCACACTTTTCAAGACCGCCTCAACACCATCGGCTCGGTGCAGCGCGCCGGAATGCAGGTTTGTTGCGGAGGCATCCTTGGCATGGGCGAAGCGGTGAAAGACCGCCTGCGCATGCTCGAGGTTCTCGCCGGATTCGACCCGCCTCCCGAGAGCGTGCCGATCAATTGCCTCGTCGCGATCGAAGGCACCCCGCTGGAGGGTGCGCAACCGGTGGACATCTTCGAATTGGTCCGCCTTATCGCCACTGCGCGTCTCGTCTTGCCGATGTCGAAAATCCGCCTTTCGGCCGGACGCACGTCATTGACTAAAGAGGGCCAGGCTTTGTGTCTCTTCGCGGGCGCCAACTCTATTTTTTACGGCGACAAACTATTGACCACGCCGAATCCCGGAGAAAACGAAGACCTTGACCTGCTTGAGACCCTCGATCTCTCCCCGCTCGCCCCGCATTCGTTGGCCGGCGTGCCGGTCGCTTAAGAGTTCACAACGGCGTCAAGCCGACGCACTCCATCAGTTGCAACGCGAGGATTGGCGCCGTAAAGGGTGAAGCCGGCGGTTTCGCTGATGTCGAGGTCGACAAGTTGTCCGGTTAATTGGTCCGTTCCTGCAAACACCGCGATTTTGTTGCCGCGGGTGCGGCCGGCCAGGCGTGTCTCGTTGTGGCGGCTGGGGCCGGTGCAAAGAACTTCCAAGGTTTGGCCGACGAGGGCTTGGAGTTTGGACTGCGCGTGGCGGTTGATCACGGAAAGCAGATCTTGATTCCGATCCTCTTTCACTTCTTCGGACAGTTGCTCGCCCATGGTGGCAGCCGGCGTGTCTTTGCGCGGCGAGTAGCGGAAGACAAAAGCGTTGTCAAAGGAGAGTTCATCGGCCAGTGCGCGGGTCGCCGCGTAGTCTTCTTCTGTCTCGCCGGGGAAGCCGACGATGATGTCGGTGGTGATGGCGATGTCCGGGCAGTTGGCGCGGAGTCTTTGCACCAAAGTGCGGAATTTGTCCGCGGTGTAACCGCGGTGCATGGCCTTGAGCAGGCGGTCGGATCCGGACTGCAGCGGCAGGTGGACGTGCTCGGCGAGTTTTGGCAGGCGGCCGAAGCAGTTGATGAGGTCCTCGCGGAAGCCGATCGGGTGGGGGGAGGTGAAGCGGAGGCGCTCGAGCCCTTCGACCTCATGGACGGCTTCGAGGAGTTGCACGAACGGGCTGCGTCCGTGGAGTTTCGGGAATTCGTGACGCCCGTAGAGGTTGACGATTTGTCCGAGCAAGGTGACTTCTTTGCAGCCGCGTTCGACCAGTTCGCGCACTTCGCCGACGATGCTGCCGATGCGGCGGCTGCGTTCGGCGCCGCGGGTGTCGGGCACGATGCAGAAGGTGCAGCGCATGTTGCAGCCCTGCATGATGGAGACAAAGGCGCTGGCCGGGACGGTGGCGTGGTCGCGGATGGTTTCCTGCGAACCGGCTTCCTCCGCGGTGTCGACCACGGAAAAACGGAGGTCGTCCATCGCGGTGTCATGGGTCATTTTGCGGCGCAGGATGGTGTCCACATGGTCGGCGACTTTGTGGAATTTTTGCGTGCCGACGACCAGGTCGAGGTGGGGAATGTCGGAAAGGAGGGAGGCGCCGCGGCTTTGGGCCATGCAGCCGAGCAATCCGTAGACGGTGTGCGGCCGCTTTTTTTGAAGACGTCCAAGCAGTCCCATTTTGCCGAGGGCTTTTTGTTCCGCCATATCGCGCACGCTGCAGGTGTTGAGCAGCACGACGTCGGCCTCTTCGGCTTGAGCGGTCATTTCATAGCCCCGGGCGACGAGCATTTGCGCGACTTGCTCCGAGTCGCGCTCGTTCATCTGGCATCCGTAGGTCTTGAGGAACACTTTGGGCATGACGTGGGAGAATAATGCTTACCTCGACCGAGGGCCAGAGCGACGAATGAGAGGTCTGGACGGCCTGCTTTTTCGGTTGTCTTGGGCTGCGCTTGTGCCCTCATCCCACGCGGCGGAGCACAAGCGCCTTTTCAATGGCTGGCGCGGGTGAAGTCCTCAGTTGGTGGGAGCGAAATTCGGGATGGGCGTGCCACCGAACTCGGAGACCATCCGGGCGATGGCACCGGTGAAGGCGGCGTTGTAGTCGATGGCCACTTCGTTGCTGATGTAATCGGTTCGGTCGTCGCGGTAAGCAGTGTCGCTGGCCGCATTGGGGCCGCCAGCCCGACGGATGCGATGGGCCCTTGATATGGACTCGAAGGCTGGTCCGATCTGCTCGGTTTCGCGGCGCTTCTGCGGCTTGCTTTTTAGCACTGCGTGGTTGGAAATATAGACATGGAAAAACCTGCCGACCTCGGGTTCCGCATGCCGGCCGAATGGGAGCCGCACGACGCGGTCTGGTTCTCCTGGCCGCACCCCGACACAGAAAGTTTCCCCGGGGCCTATGATCGCATTCCGCGGGCCCTCGGGGCGCTCGTTCGCGCGGCGGCCGAGTTCGAGCCGGCGAGGGTCAATGTGCGCGATGCCGGGGAAGAGAAGGAAGCGCGGCGACACATTGGCAAGTGCGACAACGTGCAATTCTTCCCGATCGACTCCGACGAGCCGTGGTGCCGGGATCATGGTCCGATCTTCCTGGTTAACGACCGGACCGGCGAGGTGGCGGTGGCCGATTTCGAATTCAATTCGTGGGGTCGGAAGCTGCCGTGGTGGGAGCTGGACCGGCGCGTGCCTGAAGCCGTGGCCCGGCACCTTGGCCTGCGCCATTTGGTCTGCCCGGTTGTGCTGGAGGGAGGCTCGGTCGAGGTGAATGGCACTGGTTCGCTCCTGACGACCCGCAGTTGCCTTTTAAACCCGAATCGCAATCCGACGATGACCGAGGAACAGATCGGCCGGAATTTGGAAAATTGGCTGGGGGTGCGGAACGTGCTTTGGCTGGGCGACGGGATCGAAGGGGATGATACGGACGGCCACATCGACGATTTGACGCGGTTTGTGGGGAAGTCGCGTGTCTTGACCGTGCAGGAAGACAACCCCGCGGACCCCAACCACGTGGTGCTGGAAGAAAATTTACAAACCTTGCGGGCTTTGCGTGATGAGGATGGCAATCCGCTCGATATCGTGACGTTGCCCATGCCGGAGAGGCACCGTGATTGGCAGGGGCACCGGCTACCCTGCAGTTACGCCAATTTTCTCGTCGTCAACGGAGGTGTTCTCGTGCCGACCTTCGACGACCCGCGCGATAGCCAAGCAGCGAGCATTATCGGGTCGGTCTTTCCCGGAAGAAAAGTCGTGCCTGTCGATTGTGCTGACCTCATTATTGGCCTTGGCTCCATCCATTGCTTGAGCCAGCAACAGCCGGCCCCGCCCCGCCCTTGACTCGCTATGCTCCGGAAATCATCCTCTTCGCCTCGCAAACAAAAAAGGAGATCAACGTGGATTTAAAAGAGATCAAAGCACTCATCGATCTGATGCAGAAGAACGGCCTGACCGCTTTCGAGATGGAGAAGGACGGTTTTCGTATCTCACTGGCCAAGGAAACCGCTTTCGCGCCTGCCGTGGGCTACGCGCCTGCTCCTCAGTTTGCCGCGTCTGCCGCCGCGTCTCCATCCGCTGCGACTCCGGAGGTAAAGCCGGTTGTTTTGGGTAAAGAGATCATTTCGCCGATGGTCGGCACCTTTTACACTTCAGCCTCTCCTGAGTCGCCCACCTTGGTCGCTGTGGGCTCAAAAGTGACGCCCGATACCGTGGTTTGTATTATCGAGGCGATGAAGGTGATGAACGAAATCAAGGCGGAGGTCTCCGGCACGATCACGGAAGTCGCCGCGGAAAACGGCCAGCCCGTCCAATTCGGCCAGGCCCTCTTCCGTTACAAGTAAGCGGCTCCTGCGCGGCGGACCGGACATGATCAAGCGTCTCCTCATTGCCAACCGCGGCGAGATCGCGCTGCGCATCATCCGGGCCTGCAAAGAACTCGGGATCCGCAGCATCGCCGTTTACTCCGAGGCCGATGTGCAGTCCCTCCATGTCCAACTGGCCGACGAGGCCATTTGCATCGGCCCGGCCCCGAGTCCGCAAAGTTATCTCAAAATCGACCGCATCATCAGCGCGGCCGAGATTGCCGATGCCGACGCCATCCATCCCGGCTACGGATTCCTGGCCGAAAACGCCCACTTCGCCGAGGTCTGCGCCAGTTGCAAAATCAAGTTTGTCGGTCCTTCCGCCGAGGCAATCCGCTTGATGGGTGACAAAAACATGGCACGCCAGCAGGCGATCAAGGCCGGGGTACCGGTCACGCCGGGCAGCGACGGCATCGTGGAGACGGAAGGCGAGGCGCTGCGCGTCGCCCGCAAGATCGGTTTCCCCGTGATGGTCAAAGCGGTGGCGGGGGGCGGCGGACGCGGCATGCGTGTCGCGCACAACGAAGTCACTTTGGTCAAAGGCTTCCACAGCGCGCGCACCGAAGCGGACAAGGCTTTCGGCAATCCGGCCGTCTACATCGAGAAGTTCGTGCAGAACCCGCACCACATCGAATTCCAACTCATTGCCGACAGCCAGGGTAACGTGGTTCACCTCGGGGAGCGCGATTGCTCCGTGCAGCGCCGCAACCAGAAGATCATCGAGGAGTGTCCGTCGCCCATCATGACCGACGAACTGCGCAAGCGCATGGGCGAGGCCTCGGTCGCCCTGGCCAAGGCGGTCAATTACGAGAATGCCGGCACCATTGAGTTCCTCGTCGATGACGTTGGAAACTTTTACTTCATGGAGATGAACACCCGTATCCAGGTCGAGCATCCCATCACCGAGGAGGTCTACGGCTGCGATCTGGTCAAGCAGCAGCTGCAGATTGCCTCGGGTCAGCCGCTTTCCCACCACGTGCTCAATGCCGTCCCGCGGCACCATGCCATCGAGTGCCGGATCAACGCCGAAGATCCGGAAAACAATTTTATGCCCAGCCCCGGCACGATTGACCTTTACTACGCACCGGGCGGCCGCGGGGTGCGCATCGACTCGCATGCTTACGCCGGGTATCCGATCCCGCCGAACTACGATTCGATGATTGCCAAGCTCATCGTGCATGCCTCGACGCGCAGGCAGGCCATCTCCCGCATGCGCCGCGCTCTCGGTGAATACATGATCACCGGCATCAAGACGACCATTCCGCTGCAGCTGGAGATCATGCAGAACAAAGATTTCATCGCCGGAAAATACGACACCGGCTTCCTCGAGCGCATGCTCGAGGAGCGCGGCGCCCCGCTGAAAAAGTGAGTGCTTTGGGGGCCGCCCGCCTCTACGGGATCGTCGACCTTGGCTACCTCTCGGCGGACACCGCGCCGGTTGCCGCCGAAAAACTCCTTGAGGGCGGCGTCGAGATCCTGCAAATCCGCGCCAAGCAAACGGACAAAGCCATGGTCGCCGCTCTGGCGGAGGAAATCCACGCATTGACCGCTCCGCTCGGCGTTCCGCTCATCCTCAACGATTACCCCGATCTGCTCCGCGAGGTTCCCGCCGAGGGTGCCCATCTCGGACAGGACGACATGACTGTGGCCGAAGCGCGGGCCGCCGCGGGGCGTCCGGTCATCATCGGCAAGTCGACCCACAGCATCGTGCAGGCGCGCGCGGCGGCCGAGGAGGGGGCGGATTACCTTGGATTCGGCCCGCTCTTTGCCACGCCGACCAAGCCGGGACGTGAGGCCATTGGGTTGCAGGATATCGCTGCCGTGCATGAATTGGTTGCGATCCCGATTTTTTGCATCGGGGGGATCAAGCTGGCGAACCTCGAGCAAGTCCGGGACGCAGGGGCGCGGCGGGTGGTCATTGTTTCCGGTTGGCTCCAAGCGGACGACATCGTGAGTGCGGTGCGCTCGGCGCGGCAGATTTTGTCCGAAGCGCAGCGGCGGCCTATGACCGCCGCTACAAGATAGCGACGAAAAGATGAAAGTTCTTCTCTCCCCTGAAGTTGGCCTCGCCTTGTCCGCGGGCCGGCCCGTCGTCGCTCTCGAATCGACGATCATCGCGCACGGGATGGCTTATCCAGCGAATGTGGAGACGGCTTTGGCCGTCGAGGAAGTGGTCAGGGCGCATGGGGTGGTGCCGGCCACCATCGCGGTGATGGGTGGAAAATTGAAGGCGGGATTGTCGGCGGAGGAGATCGAGCTGTTCGGCAAGTCGGGGCCGGGGATCATGAAGGTTTCGGTGCGCGATTTGCCCTTCGTGGCGGGACGCGGACTCGACGGTGCGACCACCGTGGCGGCGACGATGCGTATTGCCGCCATGGCCGGCATTCCTGTTTTCGCCACCGGCGGAATGGGCGGGGTGCACCGCGGGGCCGGGGAGACCTTCGACGTCTCCGCAGACCTCACCGAAATGACACGCAGCAATGTGGCGCTGGTCACGGCGGGGGCGAAGGCGATTCTCGATCTGCCACTCACCCTGGAGCGGCTGGAGACGGATGGGGTGCCGGTGGTTGGCTACCGGACGGGGGAATTCCCCGCCTTTTATTCGCGTTGCAGCGGGTTGAAGGTGCCGATGCGTGCGGATTCGGCCGCGGAGGTGGCGGGCATCATGCGATCGAAGTGGGAGCTCGGTTTGACCGGGGCGGTTATGGTGGCCAATCCGATTCCCGAGGCAGATGAAATTCCCGCGGCGGAAATCGAGCCGGTCATCGTGGCGGCGCTGGCGGAGGCGCAACGTTCGGGCATTTTCGGGAAGGATGTCACGCCGTTCCTCCTCGGGGAGATCGTCAAAGCGACAAAGGGACGTTCCTTGCGGGCCAATATCGCGCTGGTAAAAAACAATGCCAAGGTGGCCGCAGAGATCGCGGTGGCTTACGCGGCGGGATGAAGAGCCTGTTGCCGTCCCCTGAGGCAAGGTCAGGGGCGCCGCTTAGCGCCGCGGATCGAGCGTGTCGCGCAGACGGTCGCCGAGGTAATTCAAGGCCAGCAGGGTGGCGGACATGGTGGCGGCAGGGAAGAAGAGGAGCCACCAGTAGATTTTCAGCGGGTTGATCGATTGCGCCCCCTCGGCAAGGAGAGAGCCCCAACTGGCCTGCGGAGGCTGAATGCCGAGGCCGAGGAAGCTGAGGAAAGATTCGTCGAGAATCACCGCAGGAACGGTCAGGGTGAGATAAACGATGATGAGGGGCAAGATATTGGGGAGAAGGTGCCGGGTGATGATTTTGAGGTGGGACTGACCAAGCACTCGTGCGGCATGGATGAAGGAGCGTTCTTTGAGCGCGAGGACCTGGCCGCGCACGATGCGCGCCATGGTGAGCCATTCGATCAGGCCGAGGGTGATGATGAGAATGACGATACGCGAGTAGCTGACCAGCCATTGCCAGTCCAAGCGGGCGGCGAACTCCCGCACGTGGCCGTCGAAGGCATTGATGAAAATGAGGATGAAGATGAGCCGCGGGACGGAATACATGATGTCAACCAAGCGCATCATGGCATTGTCGACTTTGCCGCCGGCATAGCCGGCGACCAGGCCGTAGGTGGTTCCGAGGAAGAGGCTGACCGCGGCGCCGGCGAGTCCGACGACAAGCGAGATACGCGCACCGAGAAGGACGCGGTAGAGAACGTCACGACCGTTGAGGTCGGTGCCAAAGGGATGCTGCCACGAGGGCGAGGCGTATTGCCGCGGCCCCGGTTCGCGGTAACTTTCCGGAAAAAGCTCCGGTCCGACGGCCGCGGCGGCCGCGACGGCGATGAGGATGCCGAGACAAACCTTCGCGGCAGGACGGCGGAGGATGCGGGCGGCAGCCCCGGGTTCAAGCATCGACGCGGATGCGCCGGTCGAGCAGCGCGTAGCTGGCATCGACCAGCAGGTTGAAGACGATCAAGAGGGCGCAGTAGACAATGACCACGCCGCCAAGAAGGAAGCCGTCACGGTTGAGGATGGAATTGACAAAGAACCCGCCGGCCCCGGGGATGTTGAAGACGGTTTCGACCACGATGGAGCCGGTGAGGAGATGGGCGGCGAGCGGACCGAGGTAAGTGACAACCGGCAGGATGGCGACGCGAAGGGCGTGCTTGTAGACCACGGTGCGGTCGGCCAGTCCTTTGGCTTTGGCCGTGCGGACGAAATCCTGGTTGAGGACTTCGAGCAGGCTGGTGCGCATGAGGCGGGCGATGACCGCAGCGAAAGGAATGGCGAGGGTGATGGCAGGGAGAATGAGTTGTGCGGGTGACCCCCAGCCGCCGACCGGGAGCCACTTGAGCCAAAGACCGAAAACAAGGACAAGGATCGGACCGACCACGAACATGGGGATGGAAAGCCCGAGAAGCGCTCCAGCCATGGCGAGGCGGTCGGACGCCGTGTTGCGGCGCACCGCGGCAAAGGTGCCGAGCCAGACGCCGCTACTGGTGGCGAGAAGGAAGGCCAAGCCACCGAGGGCGAAAGTGACGGGCAGGGTTTGGGCAAGGATCTCGTTGACGCTGCGGTTGCGATATTTGGTCGAGAGGCGGAGGTCGCCGCGGGCGAGGTCAGCAAGGTATCCGGTGAATTGGGACCAGAGCGGTCCGTCGAGCTTGTATTTGGCAAGCAACTGGGCCTCGATCGCGGGAGGAATCTTACGCTCTCGGTCGAAGGGTCCCCCGGGGGCAAGGCGGACGAGAAAAAAGGTCAGGGTGATGACGCAAAAAAGGACAAAGAAAAGCGCGGGCAGGCGTCGAAGAATCAGCTTGAGCACGCCAGGAGGGTAAGAAAGAGCGTGCGAGGGGGGAAGGAGAACTGTGGCCGGAGGACTGCGGCGTTTTCAACCGACCAGCAGGATGGGAACAGTGCCCGGACGGAAATCCAAGTCAGGCGGCTTGGATGTAAGGAAGTTTGGCCGCGGTGGATTTGACGGCATCGAGCCCTTCGAGAAGGTCGGCGATGGCGTCCCACTTGCCGTCAATCAGCACCTCTTTGGCATGGTCGGGAAGTTCAGCCGGAAAGGTGACATCGGCGAGGGAGACTCGGCCGCTAAGGAGATTGATGTTGAGTCCGGTCTGCGGGGCTCCTTCGATCAGGGCGGCGAGCGCACGGATGTCATGACCGTCCATGACGAGGCAGGGCATGCCGAGCGTGATGGAGTTGCCGAAGAAAATTTCGGCGAAGCTCTCGGCAAGGATGGCGCGGAAGCCGTGGCGGTAGAGGGCTTGCGGGGCGTGTTCGCGGGAGCTGCCGCAGCCGAAGTTGCGTCCGGCGAGGAGGATGGTCGCCCCGGCGTATTTGGGGTCGTTGATCGGGTGGGGTTTTGGCCGGCCGCTCGCGTCGAAGCGCTCGTCGTAGAAGGCATATTCGCCGAGGCCGTCGAATGTGATGCACTTCATGTAACGCGCGGGGATGACGCGGTCCGTGTCGACATCATCACCGGGGACGTAAACGCCGCGGCCGGCAACCTGGGAAATTTTAGGGAGAGACATAAAAAAGCGGAGTGTGGCGCGGGAAAAGGTTCAGCTCAGCCCGAAGACTTCGCGGGCGTCGCTGATTTGGCCGGTGACGGCGGCGGCGGCGACCATGAGCGGGCTCATCAGGACGGTGCGGCCGGTCGGGCTGCCTTGACGCCCCTTGAAGTTGCGGTTGCTCGAGCTGGCGCAGAGTTGATCGCCGATGAGTTTATCCGGGTTCATGCCGAGGCACATCGAGCAACCGGCCCCGCGCCACTCGAAGCCGGCGTTGCGGAAGATGTCGGCCAAGCCCATGGACTCGGCCAGGGCGGCGACGCCTTGCGAACCGGGGACGACAATTCCCTTGACCCCGACCTTGATTTTTTTGCCCTGCAAATATCTGGCGACTTCCTGCAGATCGCTAATCCGCGCGTTGGTGCAGGAACCAAGGAAAGCAACGTCGATTTTGGTCCCTTTGATCGGCTGGCCGGGGCGCAGCTTCATGTGCGCGTAAGCCTCCTCGGCGGTGGACCGGTCTTTTTCCGGCAACTCTTCCGGCGAAGGGATTTTCTCGTCGATGAAGATCGCTTGGCCGGGGTTGATGCCCCAGGTGACGGTCGGACCAATGTCAGCGGCATCGTATTTGACGATGTCGTCGTACTTCGCGTCCGGGTCGCTGGCGAAGGATTTCCACCGGGCAACGGCGACGTCGTAGTCGGCCTGAGCCGGCGCGTAGGGCCGTCCTCGCAGGTAGTCGAAGGTGGTTTGATCGGGATTGACGTAGCCGACCCGAGCCCCGCCTTCGATCGACATATTGCAGACCGTCATGCGTTCTTCCTGCGTGAAATGGTCAAAGGTCGAACCGGCATACTCGTAAGCGTACCCGAGGCCTCCATTGACGCCGAGTTTACGGATGATGTGGAGGATGACGTCCTTGGCATAGACGCCGGGAGCCAGTTTGCCGTTGACCTCGATGCGGCGGACTTTCGGCTTTTGCAGCGCCATGGTTTGGGTGGCGAGCACGTCGCGGACCTGGCTGGTGCCAATGCCGAAGGCAATGGCTCCGAAGGCGCCGTGCGTCGAGGTGTGCGAGTCGCCGCAAGCGATGGTTGTGCCCGGTTGGGTGATGCCTTGCTCGGGACCGACAATGTGCACGATACCTTGTTTGCCGCTGGCGATATCGAAAAACTTGATCCCTGACTCATCGCAGTTTTTGCGCAGTTCTTTGATCATGGCGTCGGCCAAGGAGTCGGAAAAGGGTTCTTCGCGTTCGTCGGTGGGGACGATGTGGTCGACCGTGGCAAAAGTGCGCTGCGGGTAAAGAACCGGCAGTTTGAGGTCGCGCAGCATGCCGAAGGCCTGCGGGCTGGTCACCTCGTGGATGAGGTGGGTCCCGATGAGGAGCTGGGTCATGCCATTGGGCAACTGGCGCACGGTGTGCGCTGCCCAGATTTTGTCGAACAAGGTTTTGCCCATAAATGAAGCCACAATCTTAGCGTACGGGTCTCGGGGCGGCAAGCGCCGGAGGAACTTGAACTCCCGGCCGCGGAAAGTGATGCTTTGCGGCCATGGGATCGGTCGAAGCAGTGGTCAAGCCGGAGGCGGCCGGGGCAGATTATGCGCAATTCGCCCAGCGGAATCTGGACAAGTTGTCCTTTCTTTACCCGCTGGTGAACAACCAACTCGGCGCCCTCTTGCACCTGCAACTGCGGCACGATCAGCTTTTTTTCATGAAGTCCGGCGAGGTGGTTGACGAAATCGGGTATGGTGACGACGGCAAACGGTTTCATGAGCGCGACATGGGGAAGGTGATGCGCAGGCCGGAGGACATCACGGCACAGGGTTACTGGTTCGTGGAGCCTCGCTACAATGCCAAGGCGGCTTACAAGGCCCTCGGGGAGGTGGAGGACGGCGCCTATTACTCTCTCTTCAGCAACCAATGCCAGGACTGGGCCAGCCGCGTCCGGACAAAAACCAGACAGATCGAAAAAGAGCAGCATCTGGCGCCGCCGCCAGGCCGCGAGTCTTGCCCTGCACTTTACCAGAAGGTGGCCCCGACCGTGCCGGCCGCTTGGTATTTCGGGATGATCGCGGTAGTCGTCGGTGTGCTCGGCCTGGGGGCGCCTCTCATCACTGGTTTTCACTACGTGAAGCTCGTCGCGCTTTTGCTTTTTGCCATCGGTGCTTCGGATGTGATCTACGCGTTTTCGTCGAGGGCCTGGGGGACATTTGTTTCCACCGTTTTCTTCGGCTTGCTTTCCATGGCCGGCGGGGTAGCGGTGTGGATCGGTGACCAATTCTTGCTGTCCAACAGCAATGGTGTGCTGGCCATTGCTCTGGCCGTATTCGGTTTTGCCCGGATTGGCGTCGCGGTGCGGAGTCGTCCGTTTATCGCCTGGATCGGAACTTTCCTGACCGGCTTCCTGCTGCTCATTACCGCGTGGATCGCGTGGATCCACAAAGACGGTTCCGCCGCAGCATGGTTGCTCGGCGCGGCGCTTTCGGTTTCCTTCATCTCGGCCGGTGTCTCGACGATTTGGCTCAATTGGAGACTGCGGCGGCCGGGGTGAAGAGAGTTTTGCCTTGTTGAGCTTTAAACCGGGGCCCAGTCCTCGAAGGTCGCCGCTTGGCCGACGTAATGCCCGTCAGGATCAAGCAGATTGAAGACCGTGGCGTGGTTGATCCGGAAGCGGCGGCCGTTTTTGCTGATGCGGATGCCGGAATAATTTTCGATGAAGCCGAACCGGTTGACTTCGTCGAGCAAGCGGCGCCGCTCGTCGCGATGCACCGGTTCGGCACTGGTGCTCGAGGGTTGGCCGATCAGTTCAGTCCACTCGTATTCGAAAAGGGCCAAGGCCGTGCGGTTGGCGTAATTGAAAAGATGATCGGAGCCGGGCGGACCGAGGGCCGAAAGCACAGCGCATGGAGCCTCGAAGAGGCTTTGCACAACGTCCTGCCCATGGACAAGGTCCCGGCCGAAAAGACGACGGTAATTGGCGAGGATGAGCCGGGCCGGTTCCGCCGACTTCATGATCGGACGGCCTCCAAGCGAAGAAACTCGAAATGAGCCGTCACGCCGTTTTCCCCGCGATTTTCCCGGTCGTATTGACGCAGTGCTTGCCGGAGGCGTCCGGTGCCGAGGCGGCGCGGGATGACCGCGCCGGCATTATGGAGGGCGCGGAGCATGGCGGCGGCCCGTGGATGTTGCCTTGTGTAGGTGCGACACTCGCTGCGTTCTGTGGCCCATCCGGCCTCTTGCAGGATGTCACGCCATTCCGCGGCGCCGCGCCAGGCAAAGGGTGCGGCTTCCGGGCAGACGTCGAAAAATTCGGCGAGCGTACCGCGGACAAACCAACCGCAAAGGATCCGCGCTCCGGGCGCGGCCGCGCGATGCCAAGCGCGGAACACGGCGGCGGGATCGGGGAGCCATTGAATGAGGCTGCAGCTGAAGATCCAGCGGTAGGCGTGGCTCGTGGGCGGATGGATCGCATGGGCGACAGACCACTGGGCGTTCGGCAGCGTGTCATGGCCGGCTCGGACCATGCGCGGGGAAATATCGGTAGCCCAAAGCTGGTCCGTGCGTCCGACCAGGTGGCAGGTGAAGAGCCCGGTGCCGGCGCCGACTTCAAGGGCTGGGCCCTCGATTTTTTCCGCCAGCCATTCCGCCAGCCAGGCCGCGGCCTCGCGTTGCACCGGCGCATGTTCTTCGTAGACCGCTGCGCGGCGGTCGAAGTCGTGCGGAAGAGCGTCGTTCATCGGATGGCAAGATTTGCGGTGGCGGGAGGCAAAAAAGACGGGCCCGCTTGTGGCAAGCGGGCCCGCAGTAAATGAGGATGGCTCGTTTTTAGTAGCCGTAGAAGCCCCAACCGCCCCACATGCCGGGTGTGGTCTCCATTTGGGCGGCCATGAGGTTTTGGTTGGAAAGTTGCTGTTGGACAACAAGGTTTTGGTATTTCGAATAAGCGGCCTGATCTCCGATGAGAACAAAATTGTTCTGATCGTCCGGATAAATGTAATAAACGCTGTCGTCGCGGATCTGGCGCGCGATGGTGTAAGGTTTCAGCTCGGCCAGTTTGGCCTGTTTTTGCGCGGTGTCAGCGGGCAACACGCGGAAGCCGGCCGCGGTGAGAAGTTGCTCGGTGGCACTGTTTTCAGCCCGCTGAATGGCGGCACAGCCGGTGAGGAGCGCGGCGGCTAGGACAAGGGAAAAAACAATTTTCATCTATCTCAATTTGGCTGCTTTGGCCTGAGGAGCAAGCGCAAAACGGCAGAACTTCAGGTTTCACCTCCGGCGGGATCTCTGTTTCATTTGTCGATACCGATGAGAACCTCTACCTTGACCAATTCTCCCGCTTGGAAAGAACTGCAGGCTCACCATGGCGAGGTGGCTAGCCTTCATTTGCGCCAACTTTTCGCGGCCGACCCGGAGCGCGGAGACCGCTTCACCGCCGAGGCCTGCGGGCTTTATCTCGACTATTCCAAAAACCGGTTGACCGACCGCACGCTTGAGTTGCTCGTTGCCCTTGCCGCGGACCGAGGTTTGCGCGGTCGCATCGACGCGATGTTCCGCGGGGAGAAGATCAACACCACGGAAGATCGTGCTGTGCTCCACGTTGCGCTGCGCGCGCCGCGCGGGGAGAAAATCGTGGTCGACGGGGAGGATGTGATACCGGGCGTGCACGAGGTACTCGGCAAAATGGCGGATTTTGCCGGACGGGTCCGCTCTGGAGCATGGGTCGGACACACCGGCCGGAAAATCCGTAATGTGATCAACATCGGTATCGGCGGTTCCGATCTCGGCCCGGTCATGGCCTACGAAGCGCTGAAGTTTTACAGCGACCGCGCCTTGCATTGTCAGTTCGTGTCGAACGTGGACAGCGATGACTTTGCCGAGGCGGTGCGCGGACTCGATCCGGCCGAGACGCTGTTTGTCATTTCCTCGAAAACTTTCACCACGTTGGAAACCATGACCAATGCGCGCACCGCGCGCGATTGGGTGGTGGCTGGTCTGGGCGGGGATGAGAGTGGCGTGGCCAGCCATTTTGTCGCCGTGTCGACCAATGCGGAAAAAGTCCGCGAGTTCGGCATCGACACGGCAAATATGTTCGGCTTCTGGGACTGGGTGGGAGGCCGTTACTCGATGGATTCGGCGATTGGGCTTTCCACCATGGTGGCCATCGGTCCGGATAATTTCCGCGCCCTGCTTGCCGGTTTCCACGAGATGGACGAACACTTCCGCACTGCGCCTTTCGGGGAAAACCTCCCGGTTCTGATGGGGCTTCTCGCTGTTTGGTACGGAGATTTTTTCGACGCACAGACTGCGGCGGTGTTGCCTTACGAGCAGTATTTGAAGCGCTTTCCCGCCTACCTCCAGCAACTGACCATGGAAAGCAACGGCAAGAGTGTCACGCTCGACGGACGTCACGTCGACTACAACACCGGCGCGATTTACTGGGGTGAGCCGGGAACGAACGGTCAGCATTCTTTTTACCAGCTCATCCACCAGGGGACGCACTTGATTCCGTGCGACTTCATCGGTTTTGCCAAGACGCTCAACCCGATCGGCCGCCACCATGACATTCTCTTGGCCAACATGTTCGCCCAAGCGGAGGCCTTGGCCTTCGGGAAGACAGCGGAGGAGGTTCGTACCGAGGGAACGAGCGAAGACCTTGTGCCGCACCGCGTTTTTGAGGGCAACCGACCCTCCAACACCATCCTGGCAGAGGTGATCGATCCAAACACGCTCGGCAAGCTCATTGCCCTCTACGAGCATAGTGTGTTCACCCAGGGTGTTATCTGGGGCATCAATTCTTTCGATCAGTGGGGCGTTGAGCTGGGCAAGGTGTTGGCCCAGCGCATCATTCCCGAGTTGGAGAGCGTGGAGGCACCGGAGCTAACGCATGACAGCTCGACGAACGCTCTGATCGCGCACTACCGCCGCATGAACTCATGAGAACTCAGCCCGCCATCGCCGCCGCCCTCTTGGCCGGCCTTCTTTTTTCCGCGCCCGGCTGCGATTCACCGCAAGACACGCTGCAATCCCTGCGGAAAGAGGTCTCGGCCTACGCCGCGTCCCCGACGGACGCCGCCGCGGCAAAAATCGATGAAGGTTTTGCCCGGCTGGACGGCCAGATCACCAAAGCACGTGCGGCCGGCCAGACCGCGGAGGCGACCAGTATGGGCCAAGAGCGAGATGCGCTTCAGGCGCAATATGCCGCCGCCCGGATGACCGCCAGCCTGCTCAAGGCCAAGGAGGCTGCGGCAAATGTGGGCGAAGCCTTTCGCAAAGCCGGCGAAGCTTTCGGCAAGACCCTGCAAAATGGGGCTAATGGCGGGGAGTGAGGGGGCTCGTGAACCTAGAAAAAGCGCTGAGCGTTCAGGGTCGAGGTTTGAGAGGTTGAAAGCCAACGACTTGCCATTCTGGAGGCCGTCACCCCAAGGATGAGGCCAGCTGATGACGTAAACTGTTCACGCTCAGTCCCTCAATTGCCTCCGACTGTCTCCGCTTTGCTCCGACTCGCATGACCCAACTTTGAACTACGGCTTTAGGATTAGCGCAGAAGCCATTCAGCGGGACCTCGAGTGGGCCTTTTTGGCGAGCTCCAGCGGTTGGGAATAACACCTTTGACTCTGAAGGGGCCTCCGGACCAGTATTGCGGGGTTTCTCCGGTCCCTAACTCGTGTCCTCCGCTCACGCCAATAAAGTCTCCCCTCGGAAGCATTTCCCGCGCTTTGCCCTTGGGGTTTTACCACTTATAACCGTGGTCGGAGTTGTGGCGATAGGCAAATAGAGGAGGATAACAGAAGATGGTGTTTGCGCCGCTGACACGGCGCAAACACAGTCCTCGGAGAGATGTCATGAGCGGGGCGCGTGTCAGCGCGCCCCGCTTATCCTCTTTCATCTTCTTCCATCCGTGGCCTGTCTTTATTCCCTTTCGAGAGAGTAACTCTCATTGAGTCAGTCGGGAGGTCCGAGCAATTGGAGTCGGATGGTCTTGGCAGACTTCCAGCGCTTGATCTCACGTTCCCGGGCCATGGCTGATGTCCGGTTCGGGTGGAGTTCGCTCCAGGCGAGGGTCCACGGGCCGTTTTTGCGGGTGAACTTTCCGCAGATTTTGTCCGAGCGGTTGTGGTTGGCGAGGCGTGCCGGCAAATTGTCGGTCTGGCCGACGTAAAATTTCCCCGAGGGATTCTGCAAAACGTAGACCCAAAACATGGAGGGAAAGTGGCTCCTGAGGTAGGATTTGAACCTACGACCAATCGGTTAACAGCCGACCGCTCTACCACTGAGCTACTCAGGATTTGGCCGCAATAGCCCGCTAAAACAATCAGTGGAGGTGGGGTCTGTCAAGGTTGCAGACAAGCAGCCTACGCCTTTGGCGCCCGCCTTGCGGATTAAGATGAAAATGTGTTTGCGCAGGTTCATGTGGCTCTTCATGGTTGGCTTTGCTATGAAACCTTACCTCCTTGTTGTGGCGGCGACCGCTTTTGGTCTGGCCGCTTGTGATCAAACCAAGCAAGACGTCCAGCAGGCCGTCGAGAAAACGGGCGATGCGGTCGAGTCTACCGCTCAGGCTGTGGGTGAAGGCACCCAAGCGGTAGCCGAGGGCGCGTGGGATGCGACCAAGGCAACCGGCAAAGCAGCCGGAACGACAGCGGGCGCCGCGGGGGATGGCGTGCAAGCCGTAGCGGAAAGCGCTTTTGACGCGACCAAAGCGACCGGTAAAGCGGTCGGCGATGGTGCCCAAACGTTAACCGAAGGAACCTGGGGCGCCGTGCAGGACACTGCCACGGGCGTGAAGGACGTGACCGAAGGCATGTGGGATGGAACGAAGGATGCCGCCAAGGCCACGGGCGACGCCGTCGAAACCGTCGGGCAAGACCTGCAAAAAGCTGCGGAGTAATTCGTTCAACCAATCATCTATAACCACGCCGCCCTACACGGGGCGGCGTTTTTATTTGTCCTTTTACCGTCATGGGCAGGGCCCATCAAAGGGTGAAAGGCCAGCGGCTTGCCAGCACTCGGCAGGACGGTTAAATTTCTACGGTCAGGAGGGGTGGTAGAGCGGTCTATTGCACCGGTCTTGAAAACCGGAGACCCGCAAGGGTCCGTGGGTTCGAATCCCACCCCCTCCGATTTCCGGCGAAGCCGGGTTGAAACTTTCCGGTGGGATGAGAGCGAAGTTCGAGCCGGAGACAGGGCGCCGAAGGCGGCCAATCCCACCCCCTCCGATTTCCGGCCAAGCCGGGTTGAAACTTTCCGGTGGGATGAGAGCGCCGCGGAGCGGCACAGACCGACCAGAGGACGGCCCCGGGAGGGGTGGAGGCTTTGAGGCCGGAACCAACTTCCGCAGTTCGAGTCGGCGAAGCCGGGTTAGGAATTTTTTCGTTTTTCTTGTCGCATGGTGCGAAGGGGACCATCCTAAAAGCTCGGTCTGCCAACCAACCAGATATGAGCCAACAAGATTACGCGCACCCTGAAGCCTTGGTCTCCACCCAGTGGGTGGCCGAGCATCTGAATGATCCGGCGGTGCGGATCATCGAGAGCAATGAGGACGTGTTGCTCTACGACATGGGGCACATTGTCGGCGCGGTGCACATTGACTGGCGGTCCGATTTGCAGGACCAGACGGTACGAGATTACATCACGCCGGCGGAATTTGCCGCGGTCTGCGCCCAAAACGGAATCGGCCCCGACACGACCTGTGTTTTCTACGGCGACAAGTCGAACTGGTGGGCGTGCTATGCGTTGTGGGTCTTTCGTCTCTTCGGTCATGAGAAGGTCAAAGTCATGAATGGCGGGCGCGACAAATGGGTGGCTGAGGGGCGTCCGCTCACCCGGGAGATCCCTCACTATGCACCGGCCGGTTATCCTGTGCCGGCGGTGCGACGGGACGCGGCGATTCGTGCCTTTTACGAGGACGCAAGACGCCACAGTGAAGCAAAATTACCACTGATCGACGTTCGTTCGCCCGGCGAGTTCCGCGGGGAGATCACCCACATGCCGGAGTATCCGCAGGAAGGCGTGCTGCGTGGCGGTCACGTGCCCGGGGCGCAAAGTGTCCCCTGGAAGACGGCGGTCAACGACGACGGAACTTTCAAATCACGCGGGGAACTCGAGAAAATTTACACTCAAGGGTGCGGGTTGGCGCCGGACGCCGACATTGTCGCTTATTGCCGGATCGGCGAACGCTCGAGTCATACCTGGTTTGTGCTCACTTACCTTTTGGGTTACGACAGAGTGCGCAATTACGATGGATCCTGGACCGAATGGGGTAACCGTGTGCGGGCGCCCATTGCCGTCGGGGAGGAGGACGCTTGAGAGCCGGGAATCGGTTCGGCCTGGGGCTGTCTCCGTTGGTCGCTTTTGTCCTGGCCGGTTGCGTGGGCATGGATGTCGGGGCAGGTCCGCAGGGGGAGGATGCGCGAGAGACTTATGCCAGCCTGAATTCCGAACAGCTCTGGCAACTAAGGGAAGCCTCGCGGGGAGGGGATCATGAGTTGGTGGCGACGGTCTCGCGCATGGCTTGGGACAACCCCAATTCTGCCGTCGAGCTGGGGAACTACGCCGCGGCCCTGCGGCCGGAGGCCGCGGAGCAGATTGCTTCCGCGGTCACTCGTGCGGTGACTAGGTGAGTCAACGCCGCCAAGCCGCGAGGGAGAGACCAAGATGTCGCGCGATCGGTCTCGGACTGATGTCGGTCAAGCCTGCCGCATCCGGTCCGTCAGATGCCGCCCGTCTTTCAGGGCTGCCCGGTTGCTCTTGCTGCGCATGAATTGAAAAGCCAGCCATGTGGCGAGGAGTGAGCTCATGACGCCGGCGAGCGTGGTGATGAGGAGCAGGGAGAGTCTACCCGGGGCGTTGGGAGGAACTTGCGTGACGGCGACAAGAATCCCGAGGGAACCTCCGATGGCCATGGCCATTTGGAGGGTGCGGCGCTTAACCGAGCGATAAAAAGACATGGGATCACTCATCTGGTATGCAGCGAGGCCGAAAAGGAGTCCGGTGAGGCCGGCCAGCATGCCGCTATAGGCAATCAGATAGGCATTGAGGTGCTCATTTTTCATCCGCCCCTTCCAGCGGATGAAGTCTTCTAAGAACGAGCCGACTTTGCGGTCAAGATAGGGTTGTGGCTCCGAGAGCTCACTGATCACCGTCGGGTCTGGCGGGTTTTGGCCTCGGGCTGGCGTCGGGACGGCTAAGACAAAGGCTACCACGGCCGCGAAAAGAATGGCGGCGGGCACAAAGAGTGGAGTGGGAAGGTTTGGCAAGGTTCTGGTCAGGGGGTCAGGAGCGCAGGGTGGTTTCGATTTCCTGGCGGAGTTTGGCCACGGTTTGGGCGGGGAGAAGGCCTTTCCAGTGGACGCAGGGGTGGACCACGGATTCTCGCCCGAGCAGCGAGCCCGGACTAATCACCGCATTACAGCCGATTTCGGCCCGATCGCCCACGATGGCACCGAATTTTTTGAGGCCGGTGGGAATCGACGCGTCGGACCCGCGGACGATGATTTCGTCGTGGTCGAGGCGGACGTTGGAAAGAATGACCCCGGCGCCGAGATGCGCTTTGTGGCCGAGGATGGAATCACCCACGTAGTTGAAGTGCGGAACTTGCGCGGCGTCGAAGACGATGCAGTTTTTGAATTCGCAGGAGTTGCCGAGGACCGCATCATTGCCCACGATCACGTTCTCACGGACGTAGCAACCGGCGCGGATCTGGCAGCGATCGCCGATCCAAGCAGGGCCCTTGATCATGGCACCTTGTTCGATGGTGGTGCCGTGACCGATGTAGACGGCATTGCTGATGAAGGGGCGGCCGATTTGTTTGCCGTGGATGGCCGGTTGGAGGCGGAACTGGAGATAGGACTCGATGAGGGGGAGGGCTTCCCAAACATTGGTCACCTTCTCGAACAAAGACCGGTGGTCGGTGTGCTCGAGATCGAGGTAATCGGCGGGGGAGTAGGTCATGAGAAGATGACGAGGGGCGAGTGACAGGTGGCGGGCTGACTGCCGCTCGGGGAAGGTCTGAAGATGCTCATGCTCCGGTGCGGGTAAGTTTGGTCCCCTCTTTGCTATCTTTGACCACCCAGCCGTGTTTGAGCAACTCATCCCGCAGGGTATCGCTTTTGGCCCAGTCCTTGGCGGCGCGGGCATTGGTTCGCTGCTCGAGGAGGACGGCGATGTCCGGCGGGATGGTGGCAGCCTCGGGTTCGAGGCGGAGGACGGAGTTCAAACGCTCCCAGTAATCGAGGAGTCCGCGGGCTTGTTCCGGCGAAAGTTCACCTTGGTCCATGGCGCGATTGGTATCGCGGACGAGATCAAAGAGGGCGCCGAGGGCGGCGGAGATGTTGAGATCGTCATCGAGTGCGGCGGCGAATTTATCTTCCGCGGCGGCGGGATGCGGAGTGCTTGATTCCGCGGCGGCCGCCAACTCGGTGATGCGTTGCTGCCAGGCGTCGAGTCGTTGCAGGGCGCTTCGCGCACCAGCCAGCCCTTCAAAAGTGAAGTTGAGAGGCAGACGGTAGTGGGCGGAGAAAAGGACGTAGCGCACCTCACGTCCACTCCACCCCTTGTCCCGCAGGCCGCGCAGGGTATAAAAATTGCCGGCCGACTTGGCCATCTTCCGTCCGTCGACCATGAGGTGGGCGCAGTGCATCCACAAATTGACGAAAGTTTGCCCCGTGCAGCATTCCGTCTGCGCGATTTCGGCCTCGTGGTGCGGGAAGATGTTGTCAACGCCTCCGCAGTGGATATCGAGCCGGTCGCCGAGGAGCCCACTGGCCATGGCGCTGCATTCGATGTGCCATCCCGGGCGCCCCGGGCCCCAGGGGCTGTCCCATTTGACGTCGCCATCGGCCGCGTCGTGGGCTTTCCAAAGGGCGAAGTCGCCGATGTTTTCCTTTTCGTATTCATCGGAGCTGACGCGGCCCGAGGGGCGGAGTTCTTCCAGATTGAGGTGGGCCAGTTTTCCATATGCGGGAAAGCTGGCGATGCGGAAGTAGACCGACTGGTCATCCGCTTGGTAAGCATGACCGGCAGCGATGAGTTGCGCGATCATGGCAATCATGCGCGCAATGTGCTCCGGATCGGTGGCGGCGGGGAAAGCGTTGGCGGGTTTGATGCGCAGCGTGGCCAAGTCCTCGAAAAAGGCGTCTTTGAAGGGCTTGGTGAAATCGGCCAAGGGAATGCCATGTTCCCGGGCGCCGCGGATGGTTTTGTCGTCCACGTCGGTCAGGTTCATAACCCGTTCGACCTCAAATCCGCGGTATTCAAGATGGCGCTGGAGGAGATCCTCGAAGAGGTAGGCGCGGAAATTTCCGATATGGGCGTGGTTGTAGACGGTCGGTCCGCAGGTGTAGACCTTGACTTTTTTTCCCTCCGGATCGAGGGGGACGAACGGTTCGGCTGATCTGGTCAGCGTGTTGTGGAGGCGGATCAAAGGAATTGAGGGTTGAGGGAAGGACGAGGGCGGAGGAAGCGTTCAGTCGGGGTGTTCGACGGTGGCGACGGCCATGGCGGCGATGCCTTCGCCGCGGCCGATGGTGCCGAGACCTTCATTGGTGGTGGCTTTGACCGCGATGCGGGCGGCGGGGAGTCCAAGCGCGGCGGCGATGCGTTCGCGCATGGCGGAAACGTGGGGAGCAATTTTCGGAGCTTCGGCGATGAGGGTGGCATCGATATTGTTGATGCGAACGCCGCGGGCGCGGGCGAGGTCGGCGGATTTTTCCAAAATCACAAGGCTGCTTATGCCGCGGAGGGCTTCGTTGGTGTTGGGGAAGTGATGGCCGATGTCTTGTTCACCGATCGCGCCGAGAACGGCGTCGGCAATGGCATGACTCAGCACGTCGGCATCGGAGTGGCCGTCGAGTCCCTGATGGTGAGGAATTTCGACGCCGCCGAGGATGAGGGGACGACCGGCGGCAAAGCGGTGGATGTCGTAGCCGAGGCCAGTGGTGATCATGCCGGAGTTTTCAGTGTGCCGTTGGCAGGGCTGGTTCGTTGGGGAGCAAGGAGGCAAAGTCGGCGCGTCCGCTGGTCGCCGTGATGCGGAATCTGTTGGGATTGTCCGGGTGGGCTCGCAGGTCGACAACGCCTCCGGCAGCGGGAACAAGGAGGAGGCCGGCGGCGATGTCCCACAGGCTGATGGTCCCTTCGAGGTAAGCGTCGAGGCGGCCGGTGGCGACATAGGCAATGTCGAGTGCGGCACTGCCCAGCATGCGCATTTTTTTCACCCGACGGATGGCATGGTTGAAGGCGGGCAGAGTGCCATTGATGCTGCCGACGGTTTTCGAGACGCCCATCGAGATGATGCAGTCCTGCAAATTGGTGCGGCGACTGACTTCGATTTTCCGTCCGTTGAGCAGCGCGGGTCCACCGGCTTCGACGGTCCAGGTTTCGTCGCGCATCGGATCATGGATGACACCGGCGAGGAGTTCATTGTTGCGCCGCACCGCGATGGTCGTGGCGAAGTGAGGAATGCCATAGAAATAGTTTACCGTCCCGTCCAAGGGATCGATAATCCACTCGCATTCTCCGGTTCCTTCTCTGATCCCCTCCTCTCCGAGGATGGCGTGGTCGGGATGACGGGCCAGGATATGATCCTCGATGAGGCGTTGGGTGCGGCGGTCGAGTTCTAGTTTGATGTCGTGGGCCTGCATCTCGTCGACCTCGAGCGGTTGATCGAAATTTTCACGGAGCAATTTGCCGGCGAGGAGTGCGGCGTCGACCGCCGTGTTGAGAAATTCGGACATGTTTGACCATGTGGTAACAGATGCGATGCGCCTGGCGGACAAAAAAATCGGGAGGGGATCGAAATCCCCTCCCGTGCAACTTCGTTAAACCACTAAGATTTAGCGACGGCGTTTAGCGGCTTTTTTCTTAGCAGCCTTTTTCTTGGCGGGCTTGCGCTTCGCAACTTTTTTCTTGGCAGCTTTTTTCTTTTTAGCGGGCATCCAAAATCCCCCCTTTCAATCCGCAGTAGCGGTTTAGGAGTGTGCTTATAATGCAACTCACAAGTGCGTTGGTAAGACTGCGCGGAACAATCGTCAACGGTTTTTTAAAATAATTTTAAAATAATTTCGCGGGAGATCTTCGCATCTTGGTGCGCGCACCGCGTAAAAAATCCGCCGCCGAGGCGGTGACTTCACTCGCGCCGCAATATTTCTTCCGCTTGCGCGGCGATCGCATCAACAGGCCAGAGGCGTCCGGCGCCTTCGTATCCGCAGGCAAGCAGACCCTCGTCGGGTCCGATAAACGCCGCGCCGCGCGCACGCAGCACCTCCGTGTTCTGCACGGTCGCAGGGTGCAACCACATCTTGCCGTTCATGGCCGGAGCGATGAGCACCGGTGCACGGGTGGCCAGCGCCACGCAGGTCAAGGCGTCTTCGGCGAGGCCGTAGGCGAGGCGGGCGAGTGCCGCGGCAGACGCGGGTGCGATGAGCAGAAGGTCGGCGCGGTCGGCGAGTTCGATGTGCCCGGGACATGAACCTTCCTGTTGGTCGAAGACGCCGGTCATGACCGGATTCTTGCTCAGGGTTTGCAAGGTGAGCGGCGTGATGAAGCATTGTGCGGAGTTGCTCATGATGACGTGGACATCATGGCCTTGTTTGACCAGCAGGCTGGCGAGATCGGCGGATTTGTAGGCCGCGATCGAGCCGGTCACTCCGAGGACTATGGTTTTGCGTGCAGACATTTCAGCCCTCCAGCGAGATGATGCGCCGGCTGAGGTAGCGCTCGGCGCGGGTGATGGCGCGAAATTTGGTAAGATCCTCCTCCATCGACCCGCTGATGATGGTGTATTTGTATTCCCGCCAACACTTCATTTCGGCCGCAGCATTGGTCAGGCGGAAGTCGATCTGCCCGGCGGATTCGGTTCCGCGTTTCTCGAGGCGATGCCGCAACTCCTCCAAACTTGGGGGCATGATGAAAATATCAACGAGGGAGTCGCTGATGAAAGGATCCGTGCTCTTGCGGATGGTCTTTGCACCTTGCACGTCGATGTCGACAAGGACATCGGTGCCGGCGCGCAGCGTGTCGACGATACTTTGGCGCAACGTGCCGTAGTAGTGGTCGTGCACCCTGGCGTATTCGAGGAAGTCCCCTGCGCCGATCCGGCGTTGGAAGTCGGTTGCTTCCATGAAGTGGTAATCCTCGCCGTCGGTTTCCCCCGCGCGCGGGGTGCGTGTGGTGCAGGAGACAGCGTAGACCGTATCCGGCGTCTGCCGGAGCGAGCTGCAAATGGTGGACTTTCCCGCGCCGGATGGCGCGGAGATGACGAAGAGGATGCCGAGGCGCTTCAACGGAAGAGTTGGGGGTTGAGGGTGGCGGGTTGAGGGAGGGCGGAGACCGGAGTGCTCATTTATTCAATATTCTGGACTTGTTCGCGGAGGCGCTCCAGTTCCGTTTTGGCGTTGATCACCCTGCGGGTCACCTCGGCCGAGTTTGCTTTTGCCCCGATAGTGTTGCATTCGCGGAACATTTCTTGGGTGAGGAAGTCGAGGGTGCGGCCGTTGGCCTCTTTGGCCCCGAGACCGGTGCTGAATTGTTTGAGGTGGCTTTCGAGGCGGCTGAGTTCCTCGGTGATATCGGAGCGATCGGCGAAGAGCGCAAGTTCGCGGGCCAGACGCTCATCGTCAGCGGCGAATGAAGGCTCGAGTGCGTCCAACCGTGCCCGCATGGCCTCATGGTGTTTGGCCGCGACTGCGGGTGCCGCTTTGCGGATGGCGCTGATTTCCGTGGCAAAGCTCGCGAGGAGGCGGCGCAGTTCCCGCGCCAGGTGAGCGCCTTCCTTGGCGCGCATGGTTTCGAGTGAGCGGACGGCCAAGCGAGCCGCCTTGGCCAAAGCTACGGTGTCGGTCTGCGGGGCGGATAACGTCTCGCGCGAGGTGGCTGCGTAAAGGCGGACAAGATCGGAGAGAGTCGGCGGGCCGGAGATCTTGAGCTCGCTTTGCACCGCGGAAATCTCACGGTGGAGACGGCGGAAGAGGGCCGGGTCAAGGAGCGGGCGTGATTCTTGGCCGGAGGAGACGGAGGCGGTCACCGTGGCCCGACCGCGGACGAGGGAAGGCGCGATGATTTCGCGCAAGATGTTCTCTTGCATGGCAAGTTCGCGCGGCAGGTTAAAGACGAGTTCTGCGTTGCGGCGGTTGACGGTGCCGACTTCTACCGCATAGCATGTGCCGCGGTTGATGCACTCACCGCGCCCGAAACCGGTCATGCTTTTCATCAGACGAAATGACAGCGTGCGGCAGGTCGTGTGTCGAGCTTGCGGCCATTGGCTCTTGCCGCCCGAGGCTGCGGATCTCTATGTTTTCAGGATATGAGTTCTCCGGACCCCTTCATGCAGGCCGCCATCGAAGAAGCGCGTCAGGGCCGCGCTGAGGGTGGGATTCCCATCGGATCCGTGCTAGTGCTCGACGGGGAAATCATCGGTCGGGGCCATAATCGACGTGTGCAGGAAGGCAGCGTGATCCACCACGCGGAAATGAACTGCCTGGAACATGCCGGGCGTCTGCCGGCCTCGACCTATCGTCGTTGCACCATCTACTCGACTCTTTCGCCCTGTCCGATGTGCAGCGGGGCCATTCTTCTTTACGGGATTCCGAAGGTCGTGATCGGGGAGAACAAAACTTTTCAAGGTCCGGAAGAATACGTGCGCTCGCAAGGTGTCGAAGTGGACATCCGGCAGGACGCGGACTGCATCAAGCTGATGGAAGATTTCATCGCGGAGGAGCCTGAGCTATGGAACGAGGACATCGGGGAATGATGAGAGGAAGCAATTCTTGGTGGGTCTCCGGGGCGGTCTATGCGGTTTGTGCCGTCACGGGCTGGGGAGTCGAGTCACAGGTTGAGCAGAAGGCGAAGAAGGGAAGCGCTATTTTTTACCATGTCGATGGCGCCGGGGTCGCGCATTGGCAGATGGCGCGCATGCTTGTTGCCGGTCCGGATGGCGAGATCAATTGGGACCATCTGCCGCACATTGCCATTTATCGCGGGCATGCCGAGGACACGCTCACCCCGTCTTCCAATGCCGGGGCCACCATGCATGCTTACGGATCAAAGGTTCCCTACGCTGCTTACGGCACGGACCAAGAAGGTAAGCCCCCTCTGTCCCCCGCGGCGCGGCGCAAAAGCATCATGCAGGAGGCGCAGGAGCGCGGCCTCGCCGTGGGGGTGGTCAACACGGGTGGGGCGACCGAGCCGGGCACCGCGTGCTTTCTCACCAGCGTGCCCGACCGCGGCAGCAGCGATGAGATTGTCGCGCAACTGGTCGAGTCTGGCGCCGATGTCATTTTGGCCGGTGGTGAACCGACCTTTCTCCCGGCAGGCAAGAAGGGAAAGCACGGGGTAGGAGTGCGCAAGGACGGCCGCAACCTCATCGAGGAAGCGCGAACGGCTGGATACCGCGTCATTTTCACAAGAAAAGAACTCAACGCGCTTGGCAAGGACGCCGGCAAGGTTCTCGGGATCTTTGCCGAGGACGACACCTTCAACGACGAGTCGGAGGAGAAGCTCGCTGCATCCGGTCTGCCCAATTATGACCCCGCCGCGCCGACTGTCGCCGAAATGACCTCAGCTGCGCTGCGGCTTTTCGGTGACCGCCAGTTCCTTCTCGTGGTCGAAGAAGAGGGGGCTGACAACTTTGGCAATGCCAACAACGCGGCTGGCACGTTGGAAGCTTTGGTCCGTGCGGACCAAGGACTTGGAGTCATTCTCGATTACATTGGCAAGCATCCTGACACGTTGGTCCTGACTTGTGCCGATAGCGAGGCCGGTGATCCGGATGTCGTGGGATTGCGCGGGGCCAGCTTCGAGAGAGCGATGATGGAATCGGGAAAAGATGGTAATGGTGCGCCGGTCGATGGTGCCGGGCGTACGGCCGAGGGCGGGGTGGCCAAACCATTTGTCAGCGCACCGGATCGCGCCGGGAAAAAGCACCGATTTGTGGTTGTCTGGGGTACAGGGATGGACACGAGCGGCGCGATCGTGGCCCGGGCGGCCGGGCTGAATGCGGAAAAAGTGCAGGGGACTTTTGACAACACGGCGGTCTATCCGCTTTTTTACGAGACGTTGTTCGGGGAGGCGCCGGGCGGCAAGTGAGCGGGGCGGGCACGGTTCAGTCCGCGCTCATGCCTGCCCTGCAAAGAAGGGTAAGAGGATGACGGCTTCCGCCGAGGTAGTTTGTCCGACTTGTTGCGAAGGGTTTGCGGTGCCAGCACCGGATCTTTCCGAGGTTCCCTGCGAATGGGACTATGACTGCGAGGTTTGCTGCGCGCCGATGCGGATTTTGTTCGGCGCCGAGGACGGCGAGGTGGTTGCCGAGGCTCGGGGGCTGGGGGAGTAACCGGCGCGGGGAATTTATCCAGAGCCCTGCCTCGGAGTGGTGATCAAGCGCCGGCGGTTTCGGCCTTGGCTGCCACCTTTTTCGGGGCCTTCGGTTTACGTTCCTCGAATTCGAAACCGACTTTGCCGGACTTTTTGTCGAGGACGAGGAAAGCATTGAAGGGCCGGCCTTTTTTCGAAATGAACTTGGTGAGGAGGCTCGTTTTGCCTTCGGCGCAGATTTTGCGGACATCATCTGGACTGATTTCCCGCTGGAGGATCATCTTGCCCATGCGGAAAGCGCACTTTTTTTCAGGTCCCAGGCCGTGCTCGCAGGCGTAGGCGATGCCGGCTTCGTAGATCCCGCCTTTTTCGCAGACCGGGCACTTTTCCACGATGAGGGTGGCAGCTTCTTTGTTGAAGGGTTCGTTGCTCCGGATACCGCCGTCGCCGAAGTCGAAGGTGGTTTTCCACTCGGTCCCTTCGCTCAGGGCGAGTTTCGCTTCGAAGGGGCGGCCCATCTTGCTTTTGAAGCCTTTGATCGGACCGATGCTCCCGGTCTCGAGGAGGGCGCGTACTTCCTCTGGTTCCAGTTCCCGGCTGCTCACCGTTTTCCAGACGACAAGTTTGCACTCCTGATTTTTGCAGTCGTAGGCTTTGAACGACTCCTTGAATCCCTCGGTGCTCCCGCAGCGGGGGCATTTGGTCGAGAGGTCGTGGAAGTTGCCGCGCATGGTCTCGCTGTTCACCTGGCCGGAAGCGTCTTTGATTTTTGCGATGACGGTGGCCACGAGGTTGCGGATTTCCTCCATGAAGGCGTCGCGCTTGAAGCGTCCGGCCTCCATTTCTTTCAGCTTGTGTTCCCACTCGCCGGTCAGTTCGGGCGAACTAAGGGAGTCGATCTTGATTTCGCGCAGCGCGGTGATGAGTTTGATCCCTTTGGCTGAGGCGGCGAGTTCTCGGCCTTCGCGGCGGATGTATTCCTGGGTGAGGAGCCCTTCAATGACGGATGCCCTGGTGGCGGGCGTGCCGAGTCCTCGCTGGCTCATCGCTTCGCGCAATTCCTCGTCCTCGATAAGTTTTCCGGCGCCTTCCATGGCGGAGAGAAGGGTGCCTTCGTTGTAGCGGGCGGGCGGTTTGGTCTCGAGCTCCCTGACCTCGATGGAGTCGGCGGCGGCGTTTTCACCTTCTTTGACCGGGACGAGCGAGTCGTCGTCCTGGCTGGCCGCGAGTTTGCCGTAAACTTCGAGCCAACCTGGCTCGCGGAGGATTTTTCCGTCGGTTTTGAATTTCTCACCTTCGATCGTGGTGATGCGTTTGGTCACCTCGAATTTGGCCGGCGGGTAGAAGACGGCAATGAAGCGACGCGCCACGAGGTCGTAGAGCTTCATTTCATACTCGTCGAGTTTGTCGGGGCTGGCGCCGGTCGGAATGATCGCGTGGTGGTCGCTGACTTTGGCGTTGTTGAAGATGCGCGGGGTCGGCTTGACCCAGTCATTAGCCAGCGCCTTGCGGGCGTGCGGGGCGAGCGACGAGTCGTCCATCCCGGCGAGGACTTTTTTCGCAATGGGCAAGTTATCGGAGGGCAGGTAGCGCGAGTCGGTGCGGGGATAAGTCAACACCTTGTGGCGTTCATAGAGGGCTTGGGCCAATTGCAGGGTACGCTTGGCGCTGAAGCCGAAGCGTCCATTTGCTTCGCGCTGAAGGGTGGTCAGATCGTAAAGGAGGGGCGGAGCTTGTGTGGTCGGTTTGCGTTCCTCGCTGACCGTGCCGGTCTTACCTTGGCACTTCGCTTGGATCTCATCGGCTTTGGCACGGTCCCAGAGGCGTTCGGACTTGGCGTCCTCGTCGGCGGACTTTTTGAAATCCTCATCGAACCATTTGCCGGGATAGGTGCCGGCGGCGACGGCGAAGGTGCCGTGGATTTCGAAGTAGGTGCGGGGCTGGAAATTGCGGATTTTCTCTTCGCGCTCGACCAGAATGGCAAGGGTCGGGGTCTGGACGCGTCCGACCGGGGTGACTTGGAAGCCGCCGAGCAGCTCCTTGT
>JAQBWH010000002.1 GCA_027624625.1 Verrucomicrobiota bacterium
AATTTTGAATGGAAGAAGAGAGTGGCCAAAGGCCGGAGGTAAGGAATGATCAGGGTGGGACTGCGGGGTCGACTGGTGTCGGGAGGTGTTTTTTGCTGGGTCTTACTTTCCGGCGATGTGTGCCTCGAGTTCGGCGCGTTGGCGACGGCAGCGCCGGAGAACCTGAAAATAGCTGTTGGCGATTCGGAAGACGTGGAACTTGCTGTTCCCCATCGAGGCGCTCCGCGTGACCCATTTGACGGGAACCTCGCACCAGGTCGCGCCGGCGAGCAGGGGATAGAGGCCGGTTTCCGCGTTGATGGCGAAATCGGTGGCTTGGAACTGGCATGCGGCGAGGACGTCTTTCTTGATGATTTTGAAGTTGTTGGAGAGGTCGTTCACCTTGATGCCGAGAGTATGTCGGGCCAGCAAATGAAAGCTGCGGTTGCAAATCCGCTTGAGATAGGGGTAGCCGTAAAAACCGAAAGCCCAGCAGTAGCGGGAGCCGAAAACTACGTCATAGCCCTCCGCAGCCTGGTCGATCAAGTCGGCAACCTCCGAGATGTTGGCGAGGAAATCCCCGTCCATCATGAGGACATGGGTCACCTGCGGAGGGACAGCTTGGAAACCTTCCCGCAAGGCGCGCCCCACGCCGGGGGGGTTCTCGCGGTGGATGACGGTGATTTTCGGGTTGCGGCGGGCCAAGTCATCGGCGATCGATCCGGTGGAGTCGGTACTGTTGTCGTCGACCACGATGACGCGGCAGATGGAACTGTCATAGCGGCGAAGCAGTCCCTGCACCAGCGGAGCGAGACAACCTTCCTCGTTGCGCACCGGTATAACCACGGCCAAGGAAACGGGCGGCGGCGGTGGGGCTGCGATGCGGGGTGGAGAATGAGCGGAGGGTGCAGAATTCAAGAGGGAGCGTTGCTTTCCGACGCGGCGATGAGAAGGTCGACCACGGCGGTGAGCCAGATCATGTGGGTGCACTCGACGATGTTATAGGAGCGGCTGTCGACCCAGAGGTTGAGGTCGGCGGCGGCGCCGAGAGGGTTGTCACGGGCGAAGCCGGTGAAGGCGGCGATGTAGAGACCGAGTTCCTTGGCGCGCCGGGCGGCTTCGACCACATTGGGGGACTGGCCGCTGCTGCTGATCAGGATGAGGACATCCTCCTGGTCGGCGTAGAAGTCGAGGGCGCGGGCGATCCAATGTTGGTAACCGCAGTCGTTGCCGAGGGCGGTGATGAGGTTAGCGTCGTTGAAGGCCATGGCACGGACCCCGCCTTGCTTGGAAAAATCGGTGGCGAGGTGGCTGGCGATGGAGGCGCTGGCCCCGTTGCCGGCGAGGAGGATTTTGCCTCCCGCCGCGCGTGCGGTGGTGATGCGTTCTTCGAGCCGGTGGAGCAAGGCCGGGACTTCGGGATTGGCGAGGAGGCGCGAATATTCGGCAAGGTAAAGTGGAAGATTCATCTCGAGGCAGAGGCGAGGCCTTGCAGGAAGAGGGTCGGATCAGGCATGGCGCCGCGGAGGGGTCAGGGCTGGACGGCGGGGAGCTCCTCGCCTTTGCGGGTGAAGATGGTGAAGGCTTGGAGTTTGCGGGCGGGGACGAACCCGTTTTCGGAAGCGTAGCGGGCGACGGCGCTTTGCGGGTCGTAGATGTCGGGTTTGCTTATAAAAATGACGCGGGGCGGGAATTTGAAGCGGATGTCGTTCCAGGACGGGGCTTGCATGGCCCAGGCGCGGCCGGGAACCTCCTCCAAAGCGACGGGTGTGAGATAAACGTAAGCGGCGGCAGAATCGGCGGCCCACCAGACTTCCTGGTTCGCGGCGAGGGCGGCGGCGGCCAATTTGGAGGCGGTTCGGTAATCGTCTTTGGCGTGCAACGGCAGCCAGCGGAGATTGAAGGCCGAGGCTATCCAGAGGATGGGCAGGAGCAGGGCGATGGACCGCCAGAAAACGGATTTCTGTCGGAAGGTCTGCTGCAGCAACGCGGCCAGGATGAGAAGCAACGCGGGCAGCGCGGGGATGAAGTGGCGCGGCAGGGCGCGGTGGTCGAAGAGGAACATCGCGGCAAAGATGGCCAGAGTCGGGAGTCCGAGGGCCAGCGCCCAGGCTGTGACGGCCACCTTATTCCACGCGCGGGGTCGGATTTGCCGGAGGGCCAAGAGGCCAAGGGCGGCGAGGATGGCCGCCAGCGGGAGCAAAGCGGGCGCACTGGACCAGAGGGAACCTACGGGGTCAGCGCGGAGTTGGAGTTTGCCGGGTCCGAACCCGGCGAAGCCGAGAAATTCGTAGGCGATGAAAGGAATACTGAGGAGCGAGAGCCCGCCGCGAAATTGTCCGCGCGCAGCTGCTTGCCAGGTGAAAATGTAGTAAGCGGCGAAACCGAGGAAGAGAACTAGGGTGACAATGCCGGCAAGCCAGAGGGCCGGTTGTTTGGCCGGCCGCGTGCTTCTGCCGGATATGACCAAGACGGCGAAGGCCAGAACGAAGGCACCGGCCCAGATGACACCGAGGAGACTGGAGGCCAGCATGACCACGGTGGCTGCCGCAAGGACGGCTAGGACGGACTTGGGGAGAAGAGGGTGCGGGGTTTGGTCAATCGTTGCGCCATCCAGCGGGGATGCGGGGGGATTTGCGGTGAGTCGAAGCAAGGCAGCGGTCAGCCAACAAGCCGCCGCATACTGCATGATGTAGGGGCGTGTTTCGTCCAGGTAGACCCAGAGGATGGGACAGACTGCGGCGAGAAGGCACCCGAGCAGGGCGAGTCGTGAGCGGTTGCGGAGGAGCAGGAGGAAGGCGAGTTGGCCGAGCACAAACCAGGGGAGGTTTGAGGCGCGCATGGTCCATTCGCCGCCTCCAAAAAATTTGTGCCAGCCGTAAAGATACACCTGATAGAGGGGCATCTGGAGAGTGGATCCGCTGACGGCTTGAGCGAATTTCCACGCTTCGGCCGGATTCGGCGCCATGGCGACGATGAGGGAGAGGGCTTCGTCGATCCAGTAGCTCTGTGTGCTGATGGCGAGGCCGCCAACCATCGCGGATGCGGCGAGAACGGCGATAACCACGGCTCGGGAAAGCGGATGGGCGGTGGGAGTTGCTTGCTCGGGGGTGTCAAGCTGAGACATGGCCTGATGAAGATGGCGCAGGGGTTTGCGGTTGTGAAGGCGAAAGGGATGGGTGGGGGGTGCGGTGTTTAATGATGAATTTGGAATGATGAATGAAGAATGATCAGCGTCGGAGTGCGGGGCGCGGGTTGGAAAGGTGGGAGTCGGAGCGAAGTGCGGTGTTTAATGATGAATGAAGAATGATGAATGAGGAATGATCGGCGAGTTTTGCTTAGGCGCTCTTTTTGATGGTGGGCTCGATGACGGTCAGGCTGGTGTAGTAATCGCGGTAGTATCCCCTGTCTCTGGCCAGCAGGCGGCTGGCGTGACAAGCGGCATGCGCTCCGATGAGAAAATCCGGGAGAACGCGCTTCGATTCACGATTTCGGCGGAGGTAGACGCGATACATTTCGCCGGCCAAGATGGAAGATTCCCGCGAGGACGGCACAAAGAGGATATTCCAGTCGGCCAGAAAGGAACTCAGATCATCCTTGGTCAGCGTTGGGGTGATCTCGGCCAGCACGCATTCCCCGATGACCAAGGGTCCGCTGCCGAGCGCCCGTTTCAAGGCTTCTTCCGAGGCTTGACCCCACTGCGGGTCGTCAGTCAAGACGTCAAGAATGACACTGGAATCCAAGGCCGTCTTCATGCTCCGCGCACGAGGTCCAAATACTCGTCGACCGAGCGACCGGCCGGAAGAATTCCTCTTCCGCGCCAAGCGGAAATCGGATTTTCCTGCAGTATTTTTGTCACAATGATGCGGCCTTCGTCCTCGGCAAACGCGAGGATGGAACCAGCCTCGAGCCCCAGGTCATCGCGAATGGGTTTGGGGATGGTTACTTGGCCTTTTTCCGAAACGATAGCATTCATACTTTTATAGTAGTTATTCTTACCATTTTGTAAAGCAAGAGCGAGCGGCATCTCCGGGGGGGCGAAGCCCTGTGGCCCGAAACCGCAGTTGGCTTAGTGCCGAGTGTTGGCTAGGGCCTGTCTCACGGCTCAGTGGTTCCAGTTTTCAGTACTTATTTGGCGAGTAAGGGGAGTAGAAATGGTCAAGGAGCAGTCGGAGGTTGCGGTTGGAGAGTGGAAAAGTATGAAAGTAGCAAAGTGCGAAGCTTTGAAACTGGGAAGGCCGAATGGTCCGGTCAGAACAGGTTTCAGGTTCTGAGGCTGGGCTGATGCTCACGGGGAGCGCGGAGACAAACTATTTGATATTCTGCAGAATGTTTGATAGTAGACCTTTAACCTATCCTAGGCAACGCGTTAGATCTTATGGAGCCACGCGGGTTTTTGGGGGTTTTAGCGAGGGACTGTTTAGTCGGGTTGGGCGGATTGGGGGGCGGGGAGACCGAGGATGCGGTCGCCGGGGAGGATCTTCTGGCGGTAGAACCAGCCTTGGGGGACTTCAAGGGCATAGCTCAAGTCCATAAAGGTGCTGCGGGCGGGGGTTTCGTCCAAGGGTTGGAGGTCGTGGATTTCGCGGATCACTCCGGAGGCATTGATGTAGGCGACCGAAAGCGGGATGAGGGTACCACCCATCCAAAAGCCGAGCGGGCGGGGTTGGCGAAAGACAAAGAGCATTCCGGTGCCTTCGGCCAGGTGGGTCCTTCCCATCAGCCCGGTGATGCGCTCGTCGGATTCGTCGGCGACCTCCACTTGGATGGCGTTGGTCCCGATTTGCAACCGGATGGTTGGCAAGGGAGCTTGCGGTATGGTGTCGGCAGGGCCGGTGGTGAGGCCAAGGTGAAGGCATGCGACCAGAGCCAGCGCGAAGGAGTTCCGGGGTTGGTAGTGGCTGGAAGGCGGTGCGGGGTGCGGGGTGGCCATGGCGGAAGCAATAACTCAAGCAGGCGGGCGCGCACATTTTTTTTCTCAGGGTCGAATCTGGATTGCTATTAGCTGCGTTAATACTACGCTGATTTGTTTGGCGCTCGTCAGGGGCGCACCCTGCGCAAATTGGATGGCAAACTTTTTTCCCAAATGGGCCAACTGGCTCCCCTTGAAGTTGCTCGTCATCGCGTCCGTTTCCGGCGCGGTGGTCACGGGCGGCATCTGGTATTATTTCACTCCGAAGTACACCAATGTGGGATACATGCCGGAGCAACCGGCCCCGTTTTCCCACGCCATCCATGCGGAGCAACTCGGGATGGACTGCCGTTATTGTCACAGCCACGTCGAAGTGGCGGCCCACTCGAATGTTCCCGACACGCAGACCTGCATGGCCTGCCACTCGCAAATCAAGGCGATCAGCCCGAAGCTTGCCGCGGTGCGCGCCAGTTGGGAGACCGGCACGCCGGTCGAATGGGTGCGGATCCACAAGGCACCGGATTATGTCTATTTCAACCACGCAGTTCACGTGAATCGCGGCATCAGTTGTTACAGTTGTCACGGCCAGATCAACGAGATGCCCGTGGTGTACCAGGCCGAACCGCTCAGCATGGCGTGGTGTCTCGAGTGTCACCGCGAGCCGGAAAAATTCCTCCGTCCGCCTTCCGAAATTTACAATCTGAGCTGGCGCCCGGCTTCCGCGCAGGACCAGCTCGCCATGGGGGCGCAATACAAGAAAGAATGGAACGTCAACCCGCCCGTCGGCTGCGGAGGGTGCCATCGTTGAGATGAAACGCGTCCTTCCCCATCCCGTCCGTGAAACGCGGCCCGCGCTGTGGCGCAGTCTCGACGAATTGTCGTCCTCGCCGGACTTCGCGGCCAAGCTCGAGCGCGAATTTCCGCAAGGAGCTTCCGAGTGGAACGGCGGCGAATTGTCGCGCCGCAATTTCCTCCAGTTAATGGGGGGATCGATGGCGCTGGCCGGCATCGGTCTGACCGGTTGCCGCCGCCCCGAAGCCTATCTCGTGGCCTTCACGCAGGGGGCGGAGTGGACCATCCCCGGGAAATTCCTTTACTACGCCACGACCATGCCGCGCCGCAATGGTGCCATGCCGCTCATTGCCACGACGAGCGATGGGCGTCCGACCAAGTTGGAGGGCAATCCGCTGCATCCGATCAGCAATGGTGCGACCGACACCTTTGCCCAAGCCTCGGTGCTTGAGCTTTACGATCCGAACCGTTCGAAGACTATCAAGGTGGGCGGGGTCAAGACGGATGCCGCCGCGCTGGGGGCCAAGCTGGATGAAATCGCGGCGTCGGCTCATGGCGGGGAGGGTCTCGCTTTCCTCGTCGAGCACGTCGATTCGCCGACCCGCGACCGGTTGCTCGGGCAGCTGCGGGAAAAATTTCCCAATCTTCTCTGGGCCGAATACGAACCGCTCGGCACGGGCGAGACCACAGCGGCCACGGCGGCTTGCTTCGGGGGGAAGGTCAGTGTCATACCCGACTTCAGCCGCGCGGATAAAGTGCTCGCGGTGGACAGCGATTTCCTCAACGCCTCGTTCAGCGGGCTCGACCAAGTGCGCGGGTTCATGGCCCGCCGCCGGGTCAGTGAGCCGGGCCAAGCGATGAACCGGCTTTACGTCGCGGAGACGCATTATTCCTCGACGGGCGGTCTGGCCGACCACCGGTTGCGGATCAAGCCCTCCGAGACTGGCGCCTTCCTCCGTGCGCTGGGAAAACAGGTCGCCGCAATGACCGGGAATGGAGGTCTGGCTTCGGTCGTGGCCGCTTTCCCCGACAGCCCGCTTTCCGCCGATCCGGAGTGGATCGCGGAGTGTGCCAAAGATCTGGCCGCCTCGGCCGGCAAAAGTGTCATCGTGGTGGGCGACCAGCAACCCGCCGCGGTGCAGGCGCTCGGTTTGGCCATCAATACCGCCTTGGGGGCACCGGGCCGGACTTTGCGTGGCCTGCGGACCGAAGCACCGCCGGCCGCCACGATCGGGGAGCTGGCTGCCGCGATGCAGGCCGGCCGCGTGCAGAATTTGTTCATCCTCGGAGGCAACCCGGTTTACAACGCGCCGGCCGATTTGCGCTTCGGCGATTTGCTTTCCGGCGTTCCGGTCACGGTGCGGCTCGGATCCTACGAAGACGAGACCTCCGCGGCTTGTCAATGGCATGTGCCGCAGGCGCATTACCTCGAAAGCTGGGGCGATGCCCGTAGTGCAGATGGCACGATCTGCGCGGTGCAACCGATGATCCTCCCTTTGTGGGACGGGGTGGCGGAAGTGGAAATTCTCAATCGTCTGGCCGGCAAAGAAGAACCGATCGGCCCGCAGTTGGTGCGCGAAACCTTTGCCCGGATAGCGGGTGGCGGCGACCTCGAGGCGAAGTGGACCGAATTTTTGCGTCAAGGTTTCCTCCCCGGCACCGGGTGGCCCGAGACCCCGCTGGCTTTCAACGCCGCTGCCGCCGCCGCGCTCGCCGCGCAATACCAGCCGTCAGCCGGCGGCATGGAGGTCGCGTTCATTCCGAGCAGCACGTTGGACGACGGTCGTTACGCCAACAACGGGTGGCTGCAGGAGACGCCGGATTTCGCCACGAAGATCACGTGGGACAATGCCGCGCTGATCAGTCCGTCCACCGCGAAGGAACTCGGCGTGGCCACCGGGGACATGGTGCAACTTTCGGCCGGCGACCGGGCGATCGAGGCTGCCGCCTTGATTGCCCCTGGTCAGGCCGACGGCGCGGTGAGCATCGCGCTCGGTTACGGGCGGGTGAAGGTCACGCCTGTGGCGGACAAAGCCGGTTTCAATGCTTATCCCTTGCGCACTACGGGCGAGATGACCCACGTTTCGAACGTCGCGCTCAAGCGCACCGGGGCGGAATACAAATTTGCCGAGACGCAGACGCACCAGAGCATGGAGGGCCGCGATTTGGTGCGGGAGGCGACGGCCGAGCGTTACGCCGAGGAGCCCACTTTTGCCCAGACCATGGGGATGGACGGGCACATCCCGCCGAACGTTTCGCTTTTCACCCATCCTCCGCTGACTTCGCCCGAGCAGTGGGGCATGACGGTCGATCTGAGCACTTGCACGGGTTGCAACGCGTGCGTCGTCGCCTGCCAGGCGGAGAACAACGTGCCCATCGTGGGCAAAGATCAAGTCTCGCGCGGCCGCAACATGGCCTGGATCCGCATGGACCGTTACTTTGCCGGAGACGAGAACGACCCGGAAATGCTTTCGCAGGCCATCATGTGCCAGCACTGCGAAAATGCGCCCTGCGAAACGGTCTGCCCGGTCAATGCCACGGTGCACAGCGACGACGGCCTCAACCTCATGGCCTACAATCGTTGCATCGGCACGCGGTATTGCGCGAACAACTGCCCGTGGAAGGTCCGGCGCTTCAACTTCTTCGACTACAACCAGCGTCCGCTCGACCAGCTTTACCTCGGGCCTCTGGCCAAGAAGGGCATGGCCGACAGCCTGAAAATGTCGAAAAATCCGAATGTCACCGTGCGCATGCGTGGGGTGATGGAGAAGTGCACCTATTGCATCCAGCGGATCGAGGAGGCCCGCATCACGCAAACTGTGCAGGCGGGTGCGTCGGACAAATCGCTTGTGCCGTTCCCCGAGGTGAAGAGCGCCTGCCAGCAAGCGTGTCCTTCGCAATCGATCGTTTTCGGCAACATCCGGGATCCGGAGAGCCGCGTGGCCAAGCTGAAGAGCGAGCCGCGCAATTATGAAATGCTGAAGTATCTCAACGTCACTCCGCGCACGACCTACCTGGCGCGGATCAAGAACCCGAACATGGCCATGCCCGGCGCGGACAAAGTCGGACGGGCCAACGGCTACGGTCACCACGGCGGGGAAGCCGAGCACGCGTCGGAGGCGCACGGAACCTGATTATGGCCGATGCAATCATGCAGAGTCGCGAGGCTGCGGCGGAGCGTCTGAAACGCGCGCCGCTCGTGACGAACAACCGCTCGATGTCGTGGATCACCAACCACGTGGCCTCGTGCACCGAGAAAGCCGCGCCGACCTGGTGGTGGATCGCTTTCACCCTGAGTTCCTCGCTCGCTTTAGTCAGCGTGTTTTGTATCGGCTACCTCATTTCGACCGGCGTCGGGGTGTGGGGGCTGAACCATCCGGTCGGCTGGGCGTGGGATATCACCAACTTCGTCTTCTGGATCGGAATCGGCCACGCCGGCACGCTGATTTCCGCCATTTTGTTCCTCACCCGCCAGAAGTGGCGCACGTCGATCAACCGGGCGGCCGAGGCCATGACCCTTTTTGCCGTGGTTTGCGCCGGGATTTTTCCGGCGGTCCACGTCGGCCGCATCTGGATGGTCTGGTTCCTTGCCCCGGTGCCGAATTCGAACGCCATCTGGCAGAATTTCCGCAGTCCGTTGCTCTGGGACGTCTTCGCCGTCTCGACCTATTTCACGGTCTCCGTGCTTTTCTGGTACACTGGGTTGGTGCCTGACCTGGCCACTTTGCGGGATCGTGCCACGAGCAAGCTGCGCAAATTTTTCTACGGGATTGCCGCCCTTGGTTGGCGCGGCGGGAACCGCCAGTGGAAGCATTACGAGATGGCTTATCTCATCCTCGCCGGCTTGAGCACCCCGCTGGTCCTTTCGGTCCACTCGGTGGTGTCCTTCGACTTCGCCACGTCGGTCATTCCCGGGTGGCACACCACCATTTTCCCGCCCTATTTCGTGGCCGGCGCCATTTTCGGCGGTTTCGCCATGGTGTTGACCATCATGTTGCCGGCCCGCGCTATTTTCGGTTTGCACGATTTGATCACCGACGACCACGTGGACAAGATGTGCAAGATCATCCTGCTGACCGGTTCGATCGTCGGCTACGCCTACGCCATGGAGTTCTTCATCGCGTGGTATGGCGGCAACATGTACGAGCAATACGCCTTCATCAACCGGGCCACGGGTCCGTATTGGTGGGCTTATTGGACGATGATTTTCTGCAACGTGGTGGCGCCGCAGTTGTTCTGGTTCCGTTTCTTCCGCCGCCACGTGCTCTGGGTTTTCATCGTCTGCATGTTCGTCAACACCGGGATGTGGTTCGAGCGCTTCGTCATCATCGTGACCTCGCTGCACCGTGACTTCCTGCCCTCGAGTTGGAACATGTTCTATCCGACCTGGGTCGACATCTGGACCTTCGTCGGCACCTTCGGCATCTTCCTTGCCCTCTTCCTGCTCTTCATCCGCTGGCTCCCCATGATTTGTATTTTCGAAGTCAAAGCGGTGCTGCCCGAAGCCGATCCGCACCACGGGCACGACGGGCATGACCGTGAACCGGCCGCCGCGCTGAAGGAGGGCGTGCACTGAGATGGAAACCACGGGCAACACGCGGTCGCAAATTTTCGCCATGGGCGCCGAAGTGCCGTCGGCCACGGCCCTCTATCAGGCCGCGGAAAAGGTGCGCGATGCGGGCTATTCGCGGTGGGATGTTTATTCCCCGTTTCCCATCCACGGGATGGACCATGCCATGGGGTTGAAAAAGTCCTGGCTGAGCGCGCTGGTTTTCATCGCCGGCATCACCGGGCTGACCTTCGCCGCGGCCCTGCAATTTTATCCGTCGTCGATCGAATATCCGCTCGTCGTGGCGGGCAAGCCGACCAACTTTTTCACCGTGCCGGCCTTTTTCCCCATCATGTTCGAGCTGACCATCCTGTTGTCCGCCTTCACCGCGACCTTCGGCATGCTCGCGCTGAACGGGCTGCCGCGATGGAACCATCCGATTTTCAACTGGGATCTTTTCAAGAAAGTGAGCAACGACGGCTTTTTCCTCGCCATCGAGGCGACGGATCCGAAGTTCGACGAGGAGTCGACCCGGGCCATGCTCGAGGGCATCGGGGCCAAGCACATCACGCTGATCTACGGGGACTAATATGCTGCGCTACTTCTTCATCGCCCTCGGGCTTTTTTTCGTGCTGCTGGCTGCGGTGGCCGGTTTCCGCGGACAAAAAAGCGGCAAGCCGCCGATCGAGATCTTTCCCGATATGGACCATCAGCCGAAAGTGAAGGCCCAGGTGCCGAGCAATTTTTTTGCCGATGACCGCGGCAACCGTCTGCCGGTGGCCGGTACGGTGCCAATCGGCTACGAGGCGCCGGTTTCGAAGGACAACCCATTTCCCGACGAGGGCAAATACCGCATGGTGCGTTACGCCTCCGGCACGGACTACAAGAACACCGGGCGCTTCGGCGACCAGTGGGGGACAGGTTTTCCCCTGCCGGTCACGGCCGAACTGCTCCAGCGCGGGCAGGAACGTTATACTATTTACTGCAGCGTTTGCCACGGGGCGAGCGGCGGCGGCAACGGGGTGGCCGGTCAGTACGGCCTGGTGGCCATCGCCAGTTTCCATCAGGACCGCCTGCGCGTGATGGCCGACGGGGAAATTTACAACACCATCGCCCACGGCAAGAACACGATGCTTGGTTACGGCGCGAAGATTCCGGTCGACGACCGCTGGGCCATCGTGGCCTACGTGCGCGCGCTGCAAATGGCGCAGACCGCGACGATCAATGACGTGCCGGCCGACGAGCGGGCCAAGCTGGAGATGCCGCCGCAACCATGAATGCGACCGAGAGCAAAGTGAGCGCGAAGGAATACTTCGATTACGAGGGGTTCGGTGGAAAACTGCTTTTCACCGTGGCGCTGGCCGTCATTTCGCTGGCCTTGGCCGCGTGGGGAGGCCTCCTTTCGACCAAGCAATTTGCCTTTTCCTGGCTCTTCGCTTTCAGTTTCTTCTTCACCATTTTGACCGGCTCGCTTTTTTGGATCTTGGTCCACCATGCGGTCGATGCCGATTGGAGCGTGGTGGTGCGTCGGCAACTGGAAAACGTGGCCTGGCTTTTTCCGGTCCTGGCCGTCCTGTTCATCCCGATCATTTTCAGTGCGCCAACGCTTTTCAAGTGGATGAACATCGCGCCGGGCCAGGATGTTTTGCTCGACGGCAAGGCGGCGTATTTGAACCAGCCATTCTTTTGGGCCCGGGCCGGGTTTTATTTCCTCTTTTTCAGCGCGGCGGCCTTCCTCCTGCGCCGCAATTCGGTGCGGCAGGACAAAGATGGCGACCCGCGTTATACTTGGTCCTCGCGCAAGATGGTCTTCCCGATGCTGCCTTTGTTCGCGTTGTCCCTCACCTTCGGGGCGTTCGACTGGCTGATGGGCCTCGACTTCCACTGGTTCTCCACGATGTGGGGGGTCTACATCTTCGCCGGGTCGGCGCTCAGTTCGATGTGCGTGCTCGTCCTTCTGGTCACCGCCTTGCGCAGCGCGGGATACCTGCGGGGTGTGGTGACGATCGAGCACTACCACATCATGGGCAAGCTGATGCTGGCCTTCACCGTTTTCTGGGCCTACATCGGCTTCAGCCAATACATGCTCATCTGGTATGCCAACATCCCGGAGGAGACGATCTACTTCCTCCGCCGCAACACCGGCAGTTGGAACACGCTGAATATCATCATGGTCCTCGGCCATTTCTTCCTGCCGTTCGTTGTCCTTCTTTTTCAAGCGACAAAGAAAAAACCGCTCCTGCTCTGCACCGTGGCGGCATGGATCCTCCTCATGCACATGCTCGACATGTACATCGTGGTCTTGCCGACCTACCACAAAGCCGGTGCTTCGTTCCATTGGCTCGACCTCGTCTGCCTGCTCGCGATCGGCGCGACGCTGACTGCCATTTTCATGAAACGCCTCGGTGACGCGCCCCTTTGGCCGGTCAAGGATCCGCGGCTGGGCAACTCGTTGAAACTTCGCAATTGATGAACCCCGCCACCGGCAAAACCGCCCCGCGTGAAAAGAGCATCTGGTCGATGTTCGCCGGCATCCTTGTGCTTTTCACGCTCTTTGCGCTGTTTGTCTTCTGGATGTTGCGCGCCGGTGATGCCGCATCTTTCGACGAGGAAGCGATCCGCTCCAAGGAGCGCTATGACATTCTGGCCAAGGTGCAGGAGGAAAACAAGAATCTGACCACCGCTTACGGCTGGGCCGACCAAGCCAAAGGCACGGTACGCATCCCGACCGAACAGGCCATGGCCATGGCGGTGGCCAAGTTGTCCGCGCAAAGCGAACCCCGCCCCGCTTATCCGATCGACTTGAACGTGCCGCTCGGTTCGGCGGTTAAGCCCGGCGGTTTTGCCGCGGCCCAGCCGACCCCGCCGCCGTTCAACGCCCCGGCTTTTGTTCCGGCGGTTGAAGCGCCCGTGGCCGAGCCGGCTCCTCTTCCGGCTGCCACCCCTGCCCCATGAACACCATTGTCTACCTTCTCCTTGCGGCCGGTTTTGTCATCTTCGGCGGGTCCACCCTGGCCGCCTTTTATTGGGCGGCGAAGAGCGGGCAGTTCCGCAATCTTGAAGACGGGGCGAAATCCATTTTTGATCGGGACGAGCCGCTGGGCACGGCGACCGATGCCTTTGCCGACAAGAAAGCCGACCGTCCACTGCGGCGCAGCACTGATTCCTTCGCACCATGAGCGCAACCCTTGATTATCCAGCCCCCGTGGCAGCATCCCGTGATCATCCCGCTACGGTGACGCCGGAAACGGAAAAGACGCAGCGGGCCCTGATCGACGCGTCGACGCGGGTGCCGGTCATCTTGTTTTATGGTTCGGCCATTTTTTGGCTGCTCATTGGTTCGCTCCTCGCGCTGGTTGCCTCCTTCAAGTTGAACGAGCCAAGTCTGCTTAACCAGTGGGGCTGGCTGACCTTCGGACGGGTGCGGCCGGCGCACCTCAATGCGGTGGTTTACGGGTGGGCTTCGGCGGCCGGGATCGGCACGTCGCTCTGGCTGATGGCCCGTCTTTGCCGCACGCCTTTGCGGCACACCAAACTGCTCATTGGCGCAGCCATCTTCTGGAATATCGGTGTCCTGCTGGGCATCCTCGGCATCCTTTCCGGCGACGGCCGCTCGATCGAGTGGCTGGAATTCCCGAATTACGCCAGCTTCATGCTTTTCGTGGCCTTCGGATTGATAGCGGTGTGGGCCATCCTCATGTTCCGTTTCCGTGAACCCGGGCACATTTACGTGAGCCAGTGGTATCTTTTGGCCGCCTTCCTCTGGTTCCCCTGGCTTTATTCGACCGCCAATATCCTGCTCAACTTCCAGCCGATCCAGGGCGGCGGGCAGGGCGCGGTCAACTGGTGGTACGCGCACAACACGCTTGGACTGTGGTTCACCCCGATCGGACTGGCCAGCGCTTATTATCTCATCCCGAAAGTCCTCGGCCGTCCGATCCACAGTTACTACTTGAGTATCCTCGGTTTCTGGTCGCTCGCGCTTTTTTACAGTTGGAACGGGATGCACCATTTGATTGGTGGTCCGTTTCCCGCGTGGTTGATCAGTGCCAGCGTGGTAGCCAGCGTGATGATGTTCATTCCGGTCATCACCACGGCGATCAATCACCACATGACAGTGCGCGGCAATTTCCAGGCCCTGAAATGGAGCCCGACGCTCCGTTTCACCGTTTTCGGCGCGATGTGCTACACCCTGGCCAGCCTGCAGGGCATCTCCATGGCCATCCCGTCCCTCAACGAGGTCACGCACTTCACGCATTACACGGTCGGCCATGCGCACCTCGGGCTTTACGCGTTTTTCACCATGATCATGTTCGGCGCGATGTATTACATCCTGCCCCGGGTGGTGGGATGGGAATGGCCGTCGGCTCGCCTCATCCGCTGGCACTTCTGGCTGGCGGCGATCGGCATCGGCATGATGGTCGTGGTCCTCACTTTGGGCGGCCTCCTGCAGGGGCTCGCCCTGCTCGACCCAGAAATCACCTTCATGGCCTCGCTGGACTACACCAAGCCGTGGCTTTTCCTGCGCAGCATCTCGGGTCTGCTCCTCACTGCGGGGCACATCGTTTTCGCGGTCAGTTTCACTCTCCTCTTGCTTAAGGTCGGGGCGACACGCAACGAGCCGACTTTGTTCATGACCGAGCAGGACCGCCAACCGGAGCCGATCAGCGCATGAACAGGATGCCGGTCATCATTATCGGGGTTTTCCTGACCTTCCTCTGCTCCTGGCTGGGATTGGTCGCCTATCCTTATTTCAATCTGGCGCGCTACACTCCGGTGGTCGATGAGAACACGGGGGACATCAATCCACCCCCGCTCTCGGGCCTGGCCGAGCGCGGCCAGCTAGTCTACGCCTCATCGGGATGCGTCTACTGTCATAGCCAGCAGGTCCGCCAAGTTGGCTACGGCAGCGATCTCGCCCGCGGCTGGGGATCGCGTCCCACTGTGGCCCGCGATTACATGCGGGAAAGCCCGGTCTTCCTCGGCACGATGCGAACCGGACCGGACCTGACCAATATTGGAGCGCGGCAGCCCTCCGTCATGTGGCACCACCAGCATCTTTATCAGCCGGCGGTGGTCAGTCCCGGCTCGATCATGCCAAGTTTCCGCTACCTCTACGAAACGCGCAAAATTGAGGGCCAGCGTTCGGCCGAGGCGATCGACGTGCTGCCGCCCGACAACCCGCCGGAGGGCTACGAAATTGTCCCGACCTACCAAGCGGAGGCCCTCGTGGCCTATTTGGTTTCGCTCAACCGCAACTACCCCTTACCGGAGGCCCCGGAACCGCCGCAATGATCCACGACCCGCACCAAACCGGCTCCGATGAATTGCAGTCTCACCTTGAGGGGGAGGGTCTCAATGTGCGCGATGTGCACGGGGCGATCTTGCGCGAGAAAGATGATCCGCGCGACGGCTATGAGCCAATCCCGCTGTGGTTGGTCTCGGGCTTCATGGCGCTGGTTTTCTGGGCCGGAGCCTATTTGTCCTTTTACAGCGGCGGGTTCCAGGCGGATGTTTTCGATCCGGTGCAAGTGTCCTGGGCGGGCGGCGGGGCGGTGGTCAAAGGACCGCCCGATCCCTTGGTGGTGGGTAAGCGTCTCTTCACCGCTAATTGCGTGGCTTGCCATCAACCGACCGGCCAAGGCGTGGCCGGGCAGTTTCCGCCGCTGGCCGGCAGCGAGTGGGTGCTGAGTGGTGGCTGGCACGGCGACAACCATTTGATCGGCATCTTGCTGCATGGTCTGCAAGGTCCCGTGCAGGTGAAAGGCAGCACCTACAATGGGGCGATGGCCCCTTGGAAGCAGTTGAAGGACGGGCAGATCGCCATGATCCTGACCTATATCCGGAATGAATGGGGCAACAGCGCCCCGCCCATCACGGCCGACCAGGTGGCCAAGATCCGGGACGAAACCGCTGGCCAGACTGAGCCCTACACGCAGACCCAACTGCAGGCCATCCCCGCGATCAAATATGAATCAGCCGGCCCGCCCGCTCCGGAAGGTCAGGCTGCCCCGGGCGCAGGCGAAGTGCCACCGCCCGCCCCCTCGGGAACCCAATCGGCCGCCCCGGCCGCCGCGTGACTATGACACACCGAATTGCCCAACTGGTCTTCTGGAGCGCGGTGATCTTTTTCGCCGCAGGCTTGGATGTGATGGCGGAGGTGCGCGAGCGCAACCTGTATTGGGCGCCGGAAGCAGCGACGGTCGGCGCGAAAAAAGTCGATACCTTGCTCAACTTCATCTTTTACCTCACCGGCGCGGTCTTCGTTCTCACCCAAAGCGTCTACATTTACTATCTGATCAAATACCGCAGGCGTCCGGGTTCGAAAGCTTACTACAGCCACGGCAACAACAAGCTGGAGATCATCTGGACGGCCATTCCCACGGCCATTTTCCTCGGCCTCGTCATTTACAGCAACCGCCTCTGGGCCGAGCTGCACAGTCCGGCCCCGGAAGACTCGGTGAGGGTCGACGTGGTCAGTTACCAATTCGGCTGGGATATGCGTTATGCGGGGGCGGACGGGCGCCTCGGCGAGGTTGATGTGCACAGTTACTCGGTAGACAACAAATTCGGTCTGGTCCCGGACGATGCGGCCGGGGACGACGATTTTTCCAGCACGGAGCTGGTCATTCCGGTCAACCGGCCGGTGCACATCTATCTGCACTCGCGCGACGTCATCCATTCTTTTTACGTGCCGCAATTCCGTCTTTATCAAGCGGCGGTACCGGGTCGCACCATTGCTTGGGTCTGGTTCGAGCCGACCCGCACGGGTAACTTCGAACTGGCCTGCAGCCAGATCTGCGGATCGGGTCACTACAACATGAAGGCCCCGATCCGGGTGGTTTCGACCGAGGAATTCGAGAAATGGCAAGCCGGCAAGATTGCGGCCAAGGCCGAAGAAGCAAAGGCTTCCGCCCTGGGGCGCGCCCTGCGAACTTCGACCGCGGCAAGCGATCTGTCCGGCCCGCCCCTTCCTAGCAAAGAAAACAAACTATGAGCACGAGCGCGACAACCTTCATTCCCGACGCCGGTCAGGCGGCCGTCGAGCACGAGCACGAGGAGCACAAGCAGAGCTTCTTCTCCAAATACATCTGGTCGCTCGACCACAAGATGATCGGCCTGCAATACCTTTGGACCAGTTTCTTCTTCCTGCTCGTCGGCGGCCTGCTCGCCATGGGGATCCGTTTCCAACTGGCCTACCCGGGCATGCAAGTGCCCCTGATCGGGGCACTCCTGCCCTCCACCATCGCGATTGACGGCGTTATTCTGCCCGGCGGCTACAACATGCTCTTCACCATGCACGCCACGGTCATGGTATTTCTTGTCGTCATGCCGCTGCTCATTGGCGGCTTCGGCAATTATTTGATCCCGTTGAAAATCGGGGCAGGGGACATGGCTTTTCCCACGCTCAATGCGATGAGCTATTGGCTTTACGTCCTTTCCGGCATCATCATTCTGGCCAGTTTCTTCGTCGACGGCGGCGCGGCGCAGTCCGGTTGGACGGCTTATGCCCCGCTGAGTTCGACGCCGGCTTACATGAATAACACGCAGATCGGCCAGAGCCTTTGGTGTGTCGGGTTGTTCATCAACGGCCTGTCGTCCATCGCCGGAGCGACCAACTACATCACGACAATCACCAACATGCGTGCGCCGGGCATGACCATGTTCCGCCTGCCGCTCTCGGTGTGGGCGCTCTTCCTCACCGCGTGGCTGCTCATTCTCGCCGTGCCGGTGCTTTCCGCGGCGGCCGCGATGCTCTTCGCCGACCTGAACCTCGGCACGACCTTCTTTGCCGCACAGGGCGGACAACCGCTCCTCTGGCAGCACCTTTTCTGGTTCTTCGGGCACCCCGAGGTTTACATCATGATCCTGCCGGCCATGGGGTTGGTCTCGGAAATCCTCCCGGTCTTCGCTCGCAAGCCGATCTTCGGCTACAAGGCCATGGTCTGGGCCATGGTGGCCATCGGGTTCCTCGGCTTCGTCGTCTGGGGCCACCACATGTTTGTCAGCGGGATGAACCTCACCCTCGGGGCGGCCTTTTCTGTCTCGACCATGATCATTGCCGTCCCCTCGGCGATCAAAACGTTCAACTGGATGGGCACGGTGTGGCGCGGGTCGATCGAGTTCACCACGCCGATGCTTTTCGCCCTGGCCTTTGTCTCCATGTTCGTCATCGGCGGCCTGAGCGGCATTTTCATGGCCTCCACCCCGGTCGATCTCTTCGTTCACAATTCCTATTTCATCGTGGCGCACATCCACTACGTGCTTTTCGGCGGCAGCCTCTTCGGCGCTTTCGCCGCGATTTACTTTTGGTATCCGAAAATGTTCGGGCGGATGATGAACGAGACGTGGGGCAAGATTCATTTCTACGCGACCTTCATCTTTTTCAACCTGACCTTTTTCCCCATGCACAACCTCGGGCTGGGCGGGATGATGCGCCGCATCGCGGATCCCACGGTCTACGAGCACTTGCGCGCGCTGCAACCGATCAATGTCTTTGTCAGTTGGGCTGCCTTCGGTATGGGCCTGGCCACCTTCATCTTCCTTTGGAATTTCATCTGGAGCCTGCGCCACGGCAAACTGGCCGGAAAAAACCCGTGGAAATCGACCACCTTGGAGTGGACGGTTCCCTCTCCTCCGGGCCACGGCAACTTCGAGCAAACGCCGACCGTTTACAACGGGCCCTACGAATACAGCGTGCCGGGGATGGAGAAAGACTTCCTGCCGCAGAACGAAAAAGCCCCCGAGGGCGCGCGGTTGGAGGTACATTGAGGGTGGGCGGGAGGCCGACATGAAGACTCTCTTCCGATGTCCCCGCCGCAACTTTCGCCGATGAACACCGCGCACTATGGCACCGCCCGGAGGTTGGTCTTCGCTTATGCGGTGCTCACCGTGTCGGCGGCCTTGGTCCTCCTTCTCAGCGGCGGGCTGGTCACTTCGAAAGGCGTCGGGATGACCGTGCCCGACTGGCCGAACAGTTACGGCTACAACATGTTTCTTTTCCCCCTTTCGCGTTGGGTCGGAGGGATTTTTTACGAACACGTCCACCGTCTGATTGCTTCCGGCGTCGGGCTCATGACCATTTTCCTTGCTCTCGCCCTCTGGATGGCCGAGCCGCGCAAGTGGGTGCGCGTGCTGGGTTACCTCGCGGTGGCTGCGGTCATCGTGCAAGGGGTGCTCGGAGGTCTGCGGGTCACCATGATTCTCGACGAACTCGGTATTTTCCACGGCATGTTGGCCCAGGCATACATCTCGCTTTTGGTCGTCATTGCCGTCGCCACGAGCAAGGCCTTTGCCACCGGGGGGGCGCGTTGGCGCTGGCATGCCCCCGGGTTGATGCGTTGGGCGTTGGCGCTGACCGTGCTGGTCTACCTGCAACTTGGCCTCGGTGCGACCATGCGCCACGAACACGCCGGGCTTTCCATCCACGACTTCCCATTGGCTTACGGTCAGGTCTGGCCGATGGTCGATGCGGAGCAGTTGGCCGTGATCAATGCCCAACGTATTTCCTCCGGTGAAGTACCCACCACAATCGGGCAGATCACTCTGCAAATGCTGCACCGCACGATGGCCGTTGTGCTGGCCGCGCTCTTCTTGGTCTACGCATGGAAAGCCCGTCGCGCCGCCATGGGGGTGCGCCTTGCCTCGCGCTGGTGGCTGGCTCTCGTCGTTGTCCAGATCGCCCTGGGGGCTTGGACCGTGTGGTCCGGCAAAGCGGCCGACGTGACCACCGCCCATGTGGCCGTGGGGGCCCTGATCTTGTTTTTGGGCGTGGCGCAGTGTTTCCTCCTTGGAGTCTTCTCGCCGCGAGCTGCCGAGCTTAAGCGCGAGACGGCCAAACTTGTCCACGCCTGATGAAAGCCGCCGCCCAGTCCCGTCCGCGCACCACATCTGCCCTGTCTGATCTGGCCGATTTGGTCAAAGCCCGGCTGAGCTTGCTCACCGTGGTCACGGCCATGGCCGGTTTCGCCCTCGGGGTGAAGGACTCTTGGAGCTGGCTGCTGCTCGCCGCTACGGTTGCCGGGACGGCCTTGAGCGCGGCCGGCGCCGCGGCCCTCAACCAATGGTGGGAGCGGGAATTCGACGCGCGGATGAAGCGCACGCGCGAACGTCCCCTGCCGGCCGGACGGATGGCGGCCTCGGACGCGCTGCTCACAGGCGTGGGGCTTTCCCTGAGCGGCGTTCTTTGCCTCGCGCTTTTCGCCAACGTTCTGGCCGCCGCTTTGGCCGCCGCGACGATCGCGTCTTATATTTTTGTCTACACTCCGCTCAAACGCGTCACCACCCTCAACACGATTGTCGGGGCGGTGCCCGGTGCCTTGCCGCCGCTCATCGGATGGACGGCGGCGCGTGGCTCGATCAATGCGGAGGGGGTGACGCTTTTTGCCATCCTCTTCCTCTGGCAGATGCCCCACTTTCTGGCCATTGCCTGGCTCTACCGGTCAGACTACGCGCAAGCCGGTTTCCGCATGCTGTCGGAAAACGACGAGAGCGGCGCGGTCACCGGGCGCCAAGCCTTCATTTACGCCCTCGCGCTTTTGGCCGTGAGTTTGTTGCCATCCGTCTTTTTCGGCTATTCGGCCCTCTATTTCTACGGCGCGCTCCTCCTTGGCGCGGGCTTTGCCTCGGTGGCGGCCAATTTTGCGGTGAGCGGTGGATCAGTCCCCGCGGCCCGCTGGCTTTTTCTCGCCTCGATTGCCTACCTGCCGTTTCTCCTCGCCCTGATGGTGCTGGCCCGATGAATGAACCCGCCCGATGCCCAAATCCGAAAGGCCAACCGCCGGCTCATCGCCGGGATCGCAGTCTTTGCCCTCTTTCTCGGAATGCTGGTCATTGCCTGGAAAACTTTTTTCACTTGAAATAACCGTCCATGAGTTCCGCCGCCCTGACCGCCCACGACCATTCACCCGATCACCATGCTTCGCAGCGCACGGCGGTCTTCGGCATGACGATCTTCCTGGCCTCCGAAGCCATGCTCTTTGCCGGGCTGATTGCCGGCTACATTGTGTTGCGTTTGAGTTCCCCGGCTTGGCCACCGTCGCCCGACCTGCCGAAGCTTCCCATTCTGCTCACCGGAATCAACACGGTCTTCCTCATCGCCAGTAGCTTCGCCTTCCACGCAGCGGAAGTCGCGGTGAAGAAGGGAAAAAGCGGCGTCGCCTGGCTATTTGTCACCGTCCTCCTCGGCAGCCTTTTCGTCGGAGTCCAGGCCTATGAGTGGTATCACATGCATCATGAAGGCCTGTGGTTCAACAAGGGCGGGGCTTATGGTGCTTCCTTCTTCGTGCTGACCGGGTTCCACGGTTTGCACGTGCTGATCGGCGTGCTCATGATTGGTTGGGCCCTGATCCGCCAACTCGGCGGGGCTTACAGCGCGCAGAGCCACACCTATCTGATCCTTGCCGGCATGTATTGGCACTTTGTCGACGTGGTTTGGCTGTTTCTCTACTCGGTGCTGTATTTGATTTGAGCTGTCGGCTTGCCCATTGCCGGATTCCATGAGCGCGCAGCACCAACAGGAGGAAGACGTCATCCGCGGCCGGATGCACAAGCTGGGCTGGGCCGGGGCTTTTCTTGGTTTCGTCCTCGCCGTGACCATGGGCTATTCGATGTGGCAGGCTTCGGTGCGGCGCGATGTCGAACAGTTGCCGGTCATCCGTGCCGTCCCGGAATTTGCGCTGACCGACCAGAACGGCGACGAAGTCACGATGGCCGACCTGCGCGGTAAAATCTGGATCGCCGACTTTATTTTCACCCGGTGTGCGGGTCCGTGCCCGCTCATGACCGCGCGCATGCTCGAAATGCAGAAAGCGCTGGTCAAAACGCCCGAGGTGAAGCTCGTTTCGGTGACGGTCGATCCGGCATACGACACGCCCGAAGTGCTCAAGGCTTACGCCGAAGCCAACTTCGCCGATCCCAACCGTTGGAAATTTCTTACCGGTGAAAAAGAGGTGATCGAAAAACTAGTCACCGAAGGCTTCATGCAGCACTTGGCCGAAGAAAACGGCGAACCGGTGCATGGCACCATGTTTCTTCTCGTCGACGGCCAGGGCATGGTGCGCAGCGCCCGCATGCTCGAGGACCCAGAGCTGATCCCCAAGGTCCTTATGGACACCGGGAATTTGCTGCGGGAGCAGGGGCAAAGTTCAGTAAATTAGAAGAGACGTGGTCACCGCTTCTACCTTACTGACCAGCGACTTGCCCTCCATCGCGGCTGAGGCTATAGTGCAATTGTGAAATTTCTCACCATCCTTCTCGCCACTCTCCTGCTCAATGCCCCCGCGTGGGCTTGTGCCGGCTGCCGTGTGGTCAGCGAGGATCTCGAGGCCTCAACCGTCATGGCTGGGTTCGCCTTTTCGTGGGGCGTGGTTGCCATGCTCGTGTTCCTCTTCGCCCTGTGCAGCGGGCTGGGGTGGTTCGTTATGAAGACGATCAAGGCGGTCGACGCGCGCCACGGGTCCGCCGGATGAGCGTCAGCGATCTCCCGGCGGTCAACGCCGTGCTCAACTCTCTCTGCACCCTCCTCCTCCTCGCGGGGTGGTGGTTGATCAGGCACGAACGCAAGTTGCCACACATTGCCTGCATGGTGTCGGCGCTCGCGGTCTCCACCCTCTTCCTGACCAGCTACGTCATCTACCATTACCATGTCGGGTCCATCCGCTTCACCTACGAGCACCCGTTGATCCGTCCGCTTTATTTTTTCATCCTCATCACCCATGTCATCCTTGCTGCGGCCATCGTGCCGTTGGTGCTGATGACCGTGATCCCCGCGCTCCGCGCACGCTTCGACCGCCACCGCAAATGGGCCCGCATCACCTTGCCGCTCTGGCTTTACGTCTCGGTCACCGGAGTGATCGTTTACTTGATGCTCTACATTTGGTTCCCGTCGGCGCAGTTGGCCGGGTAGGGAATTTTTGAACAAAAGGTAACGAAGGGAACGAAGGCCGGAACGGTCCTTGGTCAGCTTTGGTCCAGATGCGGCTACAGCAGATCGGCGTCGAAGTGGGCGAGATCCTGAAATTCGGCGAAGCGGGAGAGGATGTCCTTTTGTTCAACCGAGCGCATGCGTTCGAGGCTGAAGGCTTCCACGTTGTAGCTGGCCAGCACGCTACCGACGACCACAGCGGTCTTGAGGGCCTTGAAGCCGACATCATGATTCCCGCGGTTGGCCAAGTAGCCGGTGAGGCCGCCGGCGAAGGTGTCGCCTGCCCCGGTGGGATCGTGGATGTCCTCCAGCGGGTAGGCCGGACAGCTGAAAAAATCGTCGTTTTCACCAAAGAGAAGACAGCCGTGCTCGCCTTTTTTCACCGCGACGATACGGGGGCCGAGGGATTGGATCTTTTTCCCGGCTTTGATCAGGCTGGTTTCCTTGGTTAGTTCGCGGGCTTCACTGTCATTGAGGATGAGCATGTCGACCCGCTTGAGGAGGTCGAGCAGGGCCGGTTGGGCGATGTTGATCCAGAGGTCCATTGTATCGGCGATGACAAATTTCGGTTTGTCCATCTGGTCGAGCACCTGCAACTGCAGATCGGGCGCGATATTGGCGAGGAGGACGAAGTCGCTTGATTTGAAGTGGTCTGGAAGCTTTGGTGCGAAGGTCTCGAAAACATTGAGGGCGACCGAGCGGGTTTCACGGGTGTTCATGTCCCACATGTATTCGCCGGACCAGCGGAAGGTTTTCCCCTCGGCACGTTGCACGCCTTCGAGGTTGATCCCGCGTTCTTGGAGGAAGTTCCAGTGGCTGGCCGGGAAATCCTCCCCGACGATGGCCACCAGATTGACCGGTGAAAAGTAACCGGCGGCGACGGAGGCGTAGGACGCGGAGCCACCGAGAAGATCGAAACGTTCCTCGACCGGCGTTTTGACGTCGTCGAGCGCGATGGAACCAACAATGAGAACGGACATGGAAGGTGGAAATTAGAAGATGCGGTGCGTGGTCACAAGGTCAAATCAGGGAATCGGCGAGAGCCGGAGCGCACGGTGCAGCGTGTCCTGCCCCCAGCGGGCTGCGTAACGGAAAAGCCGTCCCGGCGAGGTGGCGCCGCCAGAAAAAGCCTTCGCTCGGGGCAGAGTATGCGAGGCGAAACGGCAAGCCTCCCAGGGATCATCTTGCCCGGCCGGGGGATCCTTTTATTCGCAACCGGTGGGGGAAAAGAACCAAGCCGAAGGTGATCGGCAGGATGGAGCGGTGAGGCACAGGATGTTTCATGGTGCGTCCGCTGCGCGGTGGTCCATGGGATTCCCGGTCATTTGCTGCTTGCCGCGGGGGCGCGGGAGGCGTATTCGGCAAGGCCTTTTTTCGATGACCGAGCCGCTTCAACCTGAATTCAACGACGCCCAAGTCGCGGCATGGAACCGTGAACTCGGGGGGCAATCCGCGGCCCAGCGCGTGCGCTGGGCCCTCGAAGAGTTCCGCGGCCATGCTGCTTTGAGCACGAGCTTCGGGGTGCAGGCGGCCGTCATGCTGCATTTGGTCACGCGGGTTGACCCGCAGATTCCCGTGGTCTTGGTCGACACCGGCTACCTTTTTGCCGAGACCTACCGGTTTGCCGCCGAGTTGACGGAAAAGCTGGGGCTGAATTTGAAGGTTTATTCGCCCTTGCTCACTGCAGCGCGTCAGGAGGCGCTTTACGGAAAACTTTGGGAGCAGGGGATCGAGGGTTTGGAGAAATACGGTCGCCTGAACAAAGTCGAACCGATGAACCGTGCGCTGCAGGATTTGGGGGCCCACGTTTGGATCGCCGGACTGCGCCGCGAGCATGCCTCGACCCGCGAAGATTTGCCCGTGATCAAACGCCAGAACCGGGTGCTCAAAATTCATCCGATCGTCGACTGGACCGACCGGCAAGTGGGCGAATACCTCCACGAGCACGGGCTGCCTTACCATCCGCTCTGGGAAAAGGGCTACATCAGCATCGGCGACACGCATAGCACGATGCGATATGCCGACGGGATGAAGGCGGAGGACACGCGTTTCAGCGGATTAAAGCGCGAGTGCGGTCTGCATGAATTGTCGGGCGGGCCCGAGTATATGATTTGAGGGGGAGTTGAGGGTTGAGGGATTTGGTCGACCGCGGTGTCCTCATCACCATTTCGCGAGGGTATCGCGCCGGGACGGCGCAATCCACCGAGCGCGGTCAAAGCAACTCTGACGCGAGTTGGATCGCGGCAAGCATGCTTTGGTGGTTGGCGCGGCCGGTGCCGGCCAAGTCGAAGGCGGTGCCGTGGTCGGGGCTGGTCCGGGGGTGGGGCAGACCAAGGGTCACGTTCACGCCGGTGTCGAAGGCGAGGAGTTTGAGCGGGATCAGCCCTTGGTCGTGATACATGCAGAGCACGCCGTCGAATTCCCCGGTCATGGCGCGATGGAAAACGGTGTCCGGCGAGTGCGGCCCGGTGAAGTCACCCTCGCGGGCGAGTTGTTCGATGGCAGGGGCGATGATTTTTTTTTCCTCCTGCCCGAATTGCCCGTTCTCACCGGCATGGGGATTGAGTCCGGCCACGGCGATGCGCGGTTTGCGGGCCAGGCGCCGTTGCAGAAAAGCGTGGAGCAGTTTTCCGGTGCGGACGATTTCTTCGGTGCGGAGCAGGCCGGGCACATCGCGCAGAGGCAGGTGCGCGGTGGCCAGGACCACGGTGAGCGGTCCGCCGGTCAGGCACATGGCAAAATTTTCCACCCCGGCGCGGGCGGCGAAGAATTCGGTTTGTCCCGGAAAAGGAAAACCGAGGGCGTGGAGGGAGGCTTTGTGGACCGGGCCGGTGACCACGCCCTGGATGGTGCCGTCTTGCAGAAGCCGCGCGGCTTCCTCGAGGGCATCCCACGCGGCCTGCGCGGAAGCGGGCGTCGGTTGCCCGGGGGGATGTCCGTCGGCGCGACCGATGAATCGGAAGTCGACGCCGCCGGGCCGTCCGGGGTCGGCGAGGCAGCGGGTGATGAGTTCCGGTCCGATCCCGGCCGGATCGCCAGTGGTGATTCCGAGAACGGGACGCGCGGGCACGCTCAGTAGATTTTGACGTAAGCTTTCTCGCGAAGGGTGGCGATCCAGCGGTCCTGCATGCGGATGCGTTCTTCCTCGATCAGCTTCTTGGTGATTTCCTCGCGTACTTCCGAGAGGGGTTGTACCACGGCCGGCTTTTTGGCTTCGATGCGCATGATGTAAAAGGTGTCCCCGACTTGAATGACCTCGCTCAGCGTTCCCGGTTCGATTTCAAAGGCGATTTTGTTGAGCGATCCGGTGAGTGTGTTCTCGTCGACCCACCCCCAATCACCGCCGAAGTCGGCCGTGCTGTCATCCGAATACATTTGGGCCATGCCGGTAAAATCGCCGCCGCTGGCCAGCTTTTCGCGTATTTCTTTGGCCATGGCGCGTTTGGCTTCGACCGGGTTGTCCGATCCGTCGAATTCGGGCCGCAGGACGATCATGTTGAGCTTGATTTCCGCTTGGGTGGAATACTGTTTGAGGTTCTTGCGGTAGTAAGCGTCGACCTTGTCGGGCGAGATAATGAAGTCAGAGCGCACGGCGCGCTGCCGCATGGCTTGCACCACGATTTTGTCGCGTTCGATTTCGCGGAAGCGTCCGAGGCTGAAACCCTGGGCCTTGAGGGTGCGGACGAATGCCACTCGGTCGCCGCCGAATTCCTCGCGGATGATGGTGTTGACCCGGTCTTCGACCACGTAGACCGGGATTTGAAATCCCTCGGTGTTGAAGTAATCGATGATGAGTTGGCGGTCGATGAGGTCTTTCAGTGCGGCGTCCTGTGATTCCTTCATTTTGGCGCGCAGTTCGTCTCCCTGATAAATTTCGGAGAGGGAGCGCTGGCGGAACATGAGGAGTTCGCGGACTTGACCGAAGGTGATGGCGTTTGAATTGACCACGGCGGCGATGCCGTCGACCAACCGGTCGCGCTGCTGGCCTGGGGCGGTGAGCGGGAGCAGGACGAGGGTGAGGGCAAGGGCACCCGGCAGGAAGCGGACAGCGGTGATCACAACTTTTGCAAGAGTGTAAGAATCTGGCGCAATTTCAAGGCGGGATCTTCGGAGTCCAGCCGGGGGTGGCGGTGGCCGATCATGATAAAATCCCCCCCCCGGCGGAAGCGGAGGACTTTTCCCTCTGTCTCGACGAGGTCGATGTTCGCCGCGGCGGCGCGCAGACGGACCGCGGCGGTCTTGAGAAGGTTCCGGGCGGCGGCCGGGAGGCGCCCGTAGCGGTCGCGCCACTGGTTTTTCAGCTGGTCGAGTCCGGTGAGGGTTTCCGTCTCGGCCAAGGCCCGGTGGGCGGCGATACGTTCCTTCGGCTCGGCGATATAATCGGGCGGGATCCAGGAGGGTAGTTGCCCGCCGCGGGCTGTCGCGGGGTCCGGCGCGATGAAGTCGAGGTTGACCTTGATGTCCGGCCGGCCGGGCGCCCTCTCGCCTTTGAGCTTGGCCACCGCCGCTTTGAGCAGGCGGCAGTAAAATTCGAAACCGATGGCGAGAATGTGCCCGCTTTGTTCGGTGCCGAGGATATTGCCAGCGCCGCGGATTTCGAGGTCGCGCATGGCGACGCGGAATCCGGCGCCGAGGTTGGAATATTGGCGGATCGCGGCGATACGCTGGCGCGCTTCACCCGCGCCCATCATGTCGCGCGGCAGGAGAAGATAAGCGTAAGCTTTGTGATTGGAGCGTCCGACGCGTCCGCGCAATTGGTAAAGGTCGGCCAAGCCGAAGCGGTCGGCACGGTCGATGATGATGGTGTTGGCGTTGGGAATATCGAGGCCGCTCTCAATGATCGTGGTGCAGAGCAGGATGTCGGCCCGGCCGGCGACAAAGGTGGCCATGATGTCCTCGAGTTCCTCTTCGGGCATTTGGCCGTGTCCGGTCAGGATACGTGCGTCGGGCAGGAGTTCTTTCAGTCGTTTTTCAAGCAGGCCGATCGATTTGACCCGGTTGTGCAAGAAGTAGACCTGGCCCCCTCGGGTCAGCTCGCGTTGGATCGCATCACGGATGAGCCGTTCGTCATAGCCGCAGATGACCGTCTCGACCGGTATGCGGTTGGCCGGCGGTGTTTCGATCGTGCTCATGTCACGCGCCCCGAGCAGGGAAAGATAAAGCGTGCGGGGGATGGGGGTGGCCGAGAGGGTAAGAACATCGACGCCGCTGAAGTTTTCTTTCAGCCGTTCCTTGTGCAATACGCCAAAGCGCTGTTCCTCGTCGACCACGACGAGTCCGAGATTCTTGAAGAAGACATCTTTGCCGAGCAGGCGGTGGGTGCCGACCACGATGTCGACACTGCCATCGCGCAATCCGGCCAAGGTTTGTTTTTGCTGTCTGGCCGTGCGAAAGCGGCTGAGCAATCCCACGGTGACGGGGTAGTCGGACATCCGTTCGCGCAGGGTCTGCCAGTGTTGCTGGGCCAACACGGTGGTGGGGGCGAGCAGGGCGACTTGCCGGCCGCCCATGACGGCTTTGAAAGCCGCCCGGATGGCGACTTCGGTTTTGCCGAAGCCGACGTCGCCGCAGATGAGTCGGTCCATCGGCTTGGTCGATTCCATGTCGGTTTTGGCGTCGATGATGGCGCGGAGTTGGTCGGGGGTTTCGTCGAAGGGGAACGAGTCTTCAAATTCGCGTTGCCAAGCGTTGTCCGGGGGAAAGACGACGCCGGTCTCGAGTTCCCGTTCGGCCTGCACGCGGAGGAGTTTCTCGGCGTAAACCAGGACGGACTTTTCCGCCTTGCTCCGCGCGCGTTGCCAGCGGCCGTCCCCCAGTTCGCTCAGCGCGGGATTTTTCCGACCGACCCCGACATAACGGGAAACTTTCCACCCCTGCTCGAGCGGTACGTAGAGTTTCGACCCGCGGGCGAATTCCAGGGTGAGGACTTCACCGGCGTCCTCTTGTCCGGGCAGCACCTGCAGCCCGCGGTAGCGCGCGATGCCGCAATCGAGATGGACCACGAGGTCGTCGGTCTCGAAATCGTCGAAGCGCAAAGTTTGGCGCGAGAGGGCGGCGCGGGCACGGGCCCAACCGCCCCGGCGCTGTTCCAAACTGGCCGCGCGGCCGAAGAGTTCGGCATCGGTGAGGAGGGCCAGTTTGGCCTCCGGCAGGGTGAATCCGCGGGTCAGGGTGCCCAAGACCACGGGCAATTCGCGCGGGGCAATTTCTGCGGAAGCAGCCAACTCGCGTAACCGCGTCGCTTCACCTTCGTTGGTGCAGACGATGCGCACCGTCCATCCGTCGGCCTGCCATTGCCCGATCTGGCGGAAAAGATCGCGGCGGCGTTGCTCGAGAAGAACAATATCCCCCGCGGCGAAATCCCCGAGCGGGTGGTCGGTGGCGAGGAGGTCGAACTCTTCGTCGCCGGCCAGCACGGGCCGGGAATGAAGCTGGGCCGGTGTCTCCGGTGCCGCGTCCTCGACCGAGAGGAAAAGCGTGTCGGGGGCGAAGTGCTCGCGCGGGGTGGCGTCATCCGTTCCACCCCCGTCCCCGAGGCCGAGTTCGCAACTTTCGAGCGTTTCGACCGAGCGTTGGGAGTCGGGATCGTAGGAGCGGATGGATTCAATTTCGTCGCCGAAAAATTCGAGGCGCAAGGGCAGGACGGTCTGCCACGGGAAGACATCGACGATGCCGCCGCGCACCGCGTAGTTGCCGCGTTGCGCCGCCGTGGGGACGCGGGTAAAGCCGGTGCGGTCCAGTTGCGCGATGAGGTCGGCCAGCGGCCGTGTTTCTCCCCGCCGGAGAATGACGGTGTCGCCGGCTAGCTTTTGCCGCGACGGTGCGGGGTGCTCGAGCCCGTCTGCGGTCACGACGACGAGCGGCGGCGGGGTGGTGTCGAGTTCGCGCAGCGCGGCGAGGCGGGCGGCGGCCATTTCGGGATCCGGGTTGCCCACCCCCGCGGCGGCCAGTTCCAGATCCGGCATGAAGAGGGCGCGTTCGTTCCAGAATTGCAGGTCGTGGTGGAATTCCTCCTGACGTTTGACGTCGGGACAAATCACGCAAACCGGCCGCTCTAGTCGGGCGGCCAACCATGCGGCAAGGAATGGCTGGGCCGGGGCGGCGGTACCTCCGGCCACGGCGGGCGCACCCCGGCGGATGGCCTCAAGCCAGGCCCGCGCGGCGGCGCTGGCTTCGCCGGCGGAAAGAAGCTCGTGGTTCACGGCACGATGTTTTCGCGGAGGAAGGTGGCGCGCAAGGCGCGGCCGAGAGGGCCGGGGGTGATGGCTTCGCATTGCAGGGGCATGACGCCGAGCCGGCTGTTGGTCAGGAAAAGTTCGCTTGCTTCGGGAAGGCGCGCGGCGGGAAATTTTACTTCGCGCACGGTCTGATCTTGCATGAGGCGGGAACGGATGACCCCGGGGCGGACGGCCAGGGCGAGCGACGGGGTGCAGAGTTGGCCGTCGAGGACGAAGAAGAGGTTGCCGAAGGCGGCGGAAAGCAGATTGCCGTCGTGGTCGGCAAGGAGGGCATGATGGCAACCGGCCTGCCGAGCGGAGGTCTGCGCCGCGCAGTTCAGCCAGTAGTTCGCCGTTTTCCTTCCGGACGCGAATGGGGCGACCGGTTCGGGGTGCAAACGCGCGGTTTGCTCGTCCGTCCTGCCGGCGGGATCGTGCGGTTCGAAAAGGGCGAAGAGGCGCGGTGCGGAAACGGGCGCGGTGGGAGCTCCGTCGCCGGCCGTGAGGTAGAGGCGGAGGACGCCGGTGGCGTCGAGAGACAGGGCCGGCAGTTGGATTTCGGGAAGGGTTGTGCCGAGGAGGTCCGCACCGCTTGCGGCAAGCAGGGCGAGATGCTCGGCCAGCAGGAGCGGTTTACCCGCGCGAAGGCCGATGGTTTCAAAGACGGACATGCCGTAGCGCACGCCGCGGTCGGTGAGGGGAAGGTCCGCACCCGGCTGCCATGAGCCGTCGCTACGGAGCCAGGCGCGCGGGGCGCTTTTCACGCGAGGGCGCCGCGCAAATGTTCGAGGCGTTTGCGCAGGGTGGCGCGGGTGATGCCGAGAAGCTTGGCTGCGCGCACTTGGTTGCTCCCCGTGGATTCCATGGCGCGGCGGGTGAATTCCTGCTCGAGCCAGGGGAGAAGTTCGAGCCCGGGCTGCGCGGCGGCCGCCTCGAAAAGCACGCGGGCGGCCTCGTCGAGATTGGCCGGTGCGGGAACCGCGACGAACGCTTCACCGGGTGGCGCGGTGGCGGCTTGTCCCAGCGGCAGATCTTTGGGCAGGAGGACGTCGCTGGTTGAAAGGACGGCGGCCCGCTGGATGGTATTTTCCAATTCGCGGACGTTGCCCGGCCAAGGATGGTTCTCGAGCAACTCGACCGATTCCTGGCTCAGCTGGAGCTGCGGCTTGAGTTTTTGGGTCGCGATGCGCTTGAGGAAATACTCGGCGAGAAGACGGATGTCTTCCTTGCGGCTGCGCAGTGGCGGGAGGTGCAGACGGACGACATTGAGCCGGTAAAAAAGATCCTCGCGGAATTTTTTGTCGGCCACTTCGGCCTCGAGGTTTTTGTTCGTCGCGGCGACGATGCGAACGTCGGTCTGGATGGTCTGGTTGCCGCCGACGCGGGAGAAGGTTCCGTCCTGCAGGACGCGCAGGAGTTTGCTCTGGATGGAGAGCGGCATATCGCCGATCTCGTCGAGAAAGAGAGTGCCGCCATCGCACTGCTCGAAGCGTCCGATACGTTGGGCGCTGGCCCCGGTGAAGGAGCCTTTTTCGTGGCCGAAGAGTTCGCTTTCGAGGAGGTTTTCCGGGATGGCCGCGCAATTGATGGCAAGGAACGGACGGTCGTGTCGCGCGCTATATTGGTGGATGGCCCGGGCCACGAGTTCCTTCCCCGAGCCGCTTTCGCCGGTGATCATGACGGCGGCATCGCTGTTCGAGATGCGGCCGACCATTTTGAAAACCTCCTGCATGGCGGCGGACTGACCAACGATGCTGTCTTGATGCTGCTCGAGGCTGAGGGTGGGTTCGAAAGGTTTGGCCAGGCGCATTTCGGCGGCGACTTTGAGCGCGGAGTCGACCACGATTTTCAGGTTGAAGGGCAACTGCTCTTTGCGCACGAAATCGAAGGCGCCGAGGCGCATCGATTCGATGACGCTCTGCGTGGTGCCGAGGGCCCCGGTGATGACGACCAGCGCGTTGGCATCCCGCTTGCGCAGACGGGCGAGCAGTTCCAAGCCGCTGTGGATGCCGAGCCGCATCTCGGTAATGACAATGAGAGGGTTCTCTGCGCAGAAAACTTTGAAGGCCTCTTCGGAGCTTTCCGCGGTGAGGACGCGGACATCCTCGGCGGCCAACTGGCTGCGGGCCCAATCGAGAAAGTCGGAATCGGGGTCGACGACAAGAACTGTCTGCTTCGCGGGCATGGGCAAACCTGTCAGATGCCTCCGTATCGGCGGTGACGTCCAGCATATTCCCGGATTGCGGCGAAAAGATCATCCCGGCCGAATTGCGGCCAAAGTTTCGGCGTGACCACGATTTCGGCGTAGCTGATTTGCCAGAGGAGAAAATTCGAAACCCGCATTTCACCGGAGGTGCGGATGAGGAGGTCGGGGTCGGGGAGTGCCGCGGTGTAAAGACGGGAGGTGATGGTTTCTTCGGTCACGGCATCAGGATCGAGGCTCCCGTCACGCACCTCGCGGGCTATCGTGCGCGCCGCGTCGGTGATCTCGGCGCGCGCGCTGTAGCTGAGGGCGAGGGTGAGAGTCATTGCGGTGTTTCCGGCCGACTTCTCCATTGCGGTATCGAGCCGCCGCCGCGTGTTCTCGGGCAAATCATCGAGGTGCCCGATAGCGCGCAGGCGGACGTTGCGCTCCATGATTTCAGCCGTGCGCTCGGCGAGGAAACGGTCGAGCAGATTCATCAGGGCCTTGACCTCGTCGGGCGGACGTTGCCAGTTCTCCTTGCTGAAAGCGTAGAGGGTGAGGTGGGAAACGCCGGCCTCGATGCATGCGGCGGCGCAGGCCCGCACCGCTTCGGACCCGCGGCGGTGCCCTTCGATGCGGGGCAAACCGCGCTCGCGGGCCCAGCGTCCGTTGCCGTCCATAATGATCGCGATGTGGCGCGGGATTTTGTCGGCCGATATTCCGGTCGGGTTGCTCACAGCCGGATGGTCTCGTCGTGTGCGGCGCCGATACTGACAATGGAAAGCTTTGCCCCGGTCAATTCCGCGAGGGCCTTGGCGTAGACACGGGCGGCGGGGGGCAACTGGCCGAAGCGGCGCGCTTTCGAAGTGTCCTTCATCCAACCGCGGAAGGTGCGGTAGACCGGACGGCAGAGGGCCCAGTCGGCCGCGCTGGTCGGCGGGTGTTTGAGCGTTTTGCCGCCGAGTCGGTAAGCGGTGCAGACTTTGATCACCGGGACGTGGTCGAGTCCGTCGAGATTGGTGATGGCCAGTTCATCGATGCCGTTGATCATCGCGGCATAACGGGTGGCCACGGCATCGAACCATCCGCAACGCCGGGCGCGCCCGGTGGTCGCCCCGTATTCGCGGCCCATGCCATGGAGCAACTCGGAGACGTCTTCGTTCTCGGTCGGAAACGGTCCTTCGCCGACGCGCGTGGTGTAAGCTTTCATCACCCCGATGACTTTGTCCATGCGGTGCGGCGGCACGCCGGAACCGGTGCAGGCGCCGCCGGCTGTGGTGTTCGAACTGGTAACGAACGGGTAGGTGCCGTGGTCGAGGTCGAGGTAAGTGCCTTGGGCTCCCTCGAAGAGGAGGCCGCGGCCGCGGGCCATGACGCCATGGAGCCAGACGACTGTATTGGTGACGAACGGGCGCAGTGTTTTGGCTGCGGCGAGGTAATGGCGGAGCGAAGGCTGCAGCGGGATGGGCTTCGCGCCCATTGTGCGCAGGACGGCATTGTTTTCCCGCTGGCGTGCTTTGAATTTTTCGGCGAATTCCTTGGGGTCAAGCAGATCGCCGACCCGCAGCCCGGTGCGCGCCGCTTTGTCACCGTAGGCCGGACCGATGCCGCGCTTGGTCGTGCCGATTTTGTTTTTCCCTTTACGCTGTTCGCGGGCTTCGTCCAAGGCGTGGTGCCAGGGCATGACGAGGTGGGCTCCATCGCTGAGCAGGAGGTTTTTCCCCACGGGAATTCCTTGTTTGCGCAGCCCGGTGATTTCGGCGACGAGGGCCAGCGGGTCGACCACGACACCATTGGCAATGACGCACGTTTTGCCGCGCCGCAGGATACCGCTGGGGATGAGGTGGAGGACGAATTTCCTCTTGCCGTGCACGATGGTGTGGCCGGCGTTGTTGCCGCCTTGCGTGCGGACGACGGCATCGGCCTCGTCGGTGAGGTAATCGATGATTTTGCCTTTGCCTTCGTCACCCCACTGGGCGCCGACAAGGATTGTGTTAGCCATAATATTTGGTCGGGACGAAGGCTCCTGACCCGCGCCGCAAATGGGTATCATTCTGACCAAGCAGCGGTGGGCGGCAAGAATAACCTCGCCGCTTTACCCGGCAACCCGCGGTGCGACTCTGCGCCGGATGCGGTTCATCACTTCGGTGGCGCGGCGGCGAGAGACGGACAATTCGGTGCCGTCATGCAGCACGAGGCGGAGCCCTCGTTGTCCGCTGCCGCTCCAGGCTTGCACCGCGGATGGGTTGACGGCCTGGCGGCGGTTGAGCCGGATCAATTGGTCGTTCGGCAACTCGGCAAGCAGACCCTCGAGGGTGCGGCGCACCAGTCCGCGGCCCCGCTCATGGACAACTTCAATGTAGTTGCCGTCGGCCTTGAGCAGACGAATGGAATCCATAGCCACGCGCACATGGCGTCCGCGCTCCTCGATTTCCAGCGTGCCATTTTGCCTATCGCCACTTTGCCGCCGAAGGATTTCCCGCGCCCGCTCGATGGCCCGCCGGCAGCGGTCTTCCTCGACCGGTTTGAGCAGGTAGTCTGCGGCACCCACTTCGAAAGCACGGATGGCAAATTGCGCGTAGGCGGTGGTGAAGATAACGCAGGTCTGCATGGTATCAATTTCGTCCAAGGCGGTGAATCCGTTGGCTCCCGGCAATTGGATATCCAGGAAGACGAGGTCCGGACGGTGGCGCCGCGCGAGTTGTTGCGCGGCGATGGCATCGGAAGCTTGCGCCACGACGTTCACCTGGCCGATGGATGCGAGCACTTGGAGCAGGTCGCGGCGGGCGGCGGGTTCGTCGTCGACGACCAGGGCGGTGAGGGTTTCCATGGTCAGGCGGTTGTGCCCGGGGGAGGCTCGGCGGGCAGGTGCAGTGAGGCGGTGACTTCGCCGTCGGCTCCCGAGATGTCGATCAAGGCTGCGCTCCCGTAGACGGCCTGCAACCGTGCGCGCGCGATGCCGAGGCCCCCCGGACGGTTGGCCGGCTCGCGCCCGAGTTTGCCCCGGTTGCACACGGAGACATCGAGGTATCCGCCGTTGAGGCGCGCGGAGACGATGAGTGGGTGGAGTTGGTCGACCTGGCCGTGCTTGACCGCGTTTTCGACAAAGTTAAGCAGGGTCATAGGGGGGACACGGGCATGGTAGGCCGCGCCTTCAATCTCGACGAGGCGCGGCAGGTCACGCTCGAATCGCATGGCTTGCAGGGCGAGAAAATCTTCGCAGAGCTGCCATTCGTCGAGCAACGGGATGGTTTCGCGAGACTGCGCGGTGGTGCTGTCCCGCAGGAAGCGCGCAAGATGGTCGATGAAAGCGCGGGCGCGTTCGGGATCGGCGCGCACGATGCCGCGCATCGCGGCGAGGCAATTGAAAAGCAGGTGCGGGGCGAGGCTGGCCCGCAGGTTGCGCAGTTCGATTTCCGACTGCCACGCTCGGCGCCGCGCCTGTTCGAGGGAGAGGCGTTCGGAAAGGTCGAAAACGACGCCGTTGGCCGCACTGGCTCGTCCGGAAGGGAGCCGTTGCGACACTTCCCAGAAAGAGAGCACGGGCCGCCCCTCGATTTCCGTCTCGCGTGTGCCGTGGTCCTGATCCGCATCAAACAGCATCTCCGGGGCGATCCGCGAAACCGGCTCCTTGGCGAGCAGGCCTCCGTTGCCGATCCGGTCGAAGCACAAGCCCTCTGCCTCTTCCCATGCCCAAACCTGGAGTCCGGCACTGGCCGTACCGCGCGCGGCGAAATTAAGCCGGCGCCGGTAATGATCGACCATGGCGGCGATGCCCAAGGTGGAAACCGCAATGAAGGCGAGGAAGAGATACATGGATCGATAAACCCCGGCCCCTTGGCCCAGGTCGGCGAAGGGGCCGCTGCTCTGGAGGACGGAGAATCCGATGAGCAGCGACTCCGCGGCAACGAGCGGTGCTGCTCCCCGCAGTCCGAGAACAGCCGCGGCAGCGAGCAGCGGGAGAAAGAGAAGGTAAGGAGGCAGACCGAATGAGGTGAAAAAGACAAGCCATCCCGTTCCCAGACAGAGCGGCCCGAGAACAAGCATGCGCCGCCACCAGGCAGAGTCCGGAGCCTGCGTCCAGACCGCGAAAGCGGGGGCGAGCAGCGCGATACCGCTGCCGTTGGCCAAAACAAAGGTCGCCAATTCCTGTCCGAACTGCTGACCGAGGATGGTTTCGTCGGCGAAGAGCAAGCCGGCGCCGAGGAACCCGTTGAGCAAGGCGGGCAACCATGGGATGACGACAAGGAAGACGAGGCACCCGCGCAAGTCGGTCAGCCGGGGCCGAGGTCCGAGAAAAAGGGACGCCAGCCAGTAAGCGGCCAAAGATTCCAAGGCAAGGCCGAGCGGTCCCAGCCAGGTGAGCAAAGCAGGCAAGCCCCACATCGCATTGTGCAAGACGAGGCCGGCATAGACGCCGAGCGCCATCCATGGTCCACCAAGCAGAATGCATCCCGCGGCCACTCCCGAGAGCGGCCAAAAAGGACTAAAAAAAATATCACCGCGGGTGAAGATTAGTCCCACAGAACCGGCCACCATGCTGGTCAGTGCGGTCAAGACCAAATGAGCCCAGACCCGCGACCGCTGGAAAGTGCGGAGAGGAGACGCCTCCGCAAGAAGGGCTGCCGAGGACGATTGCACTGCTTGGTCAGACCAAAATCGCGAGGCAAGCGTCAACGGTTAATGGTAGTTGCTCGCTGGGGATTAAATCAAAAAATCGTCTTAACGGGTTAGAATTGAATAATTAACACATGATTGCGACCGCTTGTCACTTTTTCACCGCCATTCGTCCCATGGCCCGCTCGTCCCGCGGATTGCGGGGACAGACTGCCTTTGGTTAGGCGCAAGTCTGCCTTGTTCTTTGTTGGTTGTCGGGCGCAAGCCCGGCCAACGCCAATGTGGGTCGGGCGCCCGCTGGGGCGGAGCGTCCGGTCTTCTAGCGTAGTGAGCGGCGCCACGGTGGGTTTACCTGCCGTGGCGCTTGTCATTTGGTCTCCCTACGCTTGCGCGACGAACAACTTTCCGGCCCGTCGGCGCAGGTGGCGGCCGCGCGGCAGATTGAGTTTGGCTGGTTGGCCGGAGGAAAGCGCCAACTGGCGTGCGGCCTCGATGGTTTCGAAATCCACGCTGGTCCCGGTGTGTGCACCGAGCCAGCTACGGAGCAACCGGCGTTGATGGGCCAGCGTTTTGCTCCGCAGGCTGCGGAGTTCGAGTTGAGCGAGGCTTGCTTCGGGTGCGACGAGGCTCCCGATCCATTCTTCTTCCGCCGCGAGGATTTCCGCGGTGCGGGCCAGGGCGGGTACGGGGTCGAATCCCATGGCTTGGGTCAGGGCGGGCAGCACATCGCGGCGCAGGCGATTGCGGGTGAATTTCCGCGAAGCGTTCGATGTGTCCTCGCGCCATGCGAGCTTGCGGGCGCGGGCATAAGCGGTGATTTCGGCCCGGGTGAATCCAAGGAGGGGACGCACGATGGTGGCACCGCTATTTTCCAGCGGCACCTCGCCCCGCAGGCTGCTCAAGCCGCGGCGTCCCGCCCCCCGCGCGAGGTGGAAGAGCAGGGTTTCCGCGGCATCGCCGGCGTGGTGGGCCAGGAAAACAGTGGTGGCGTCATGTTTGGCCGCCGCCCGGGCGAAGAAGCGCCGCCGTAATTCGCGGGCCGCTTCCTCCAGCGATTCTTTGTTTTTTGCGGCGCGTGTTCTGGCCCGGCCGCGGCCACAGGCGAACCGGGCGCCGGCCGTAGCGGCCAGTTGGCGCACGAATTTCTCGTCACGATCCGCGGCCTTCCCGCGCAGACCGTGGTGGAAATGGGCCACGACGAGTCGGGGGAAACCCGCCCGCTGGAGAAGATCGAACAGGACGACCGAATCGATTCCACCGGAAAGACCGACCAGCGCGCACTGCGCGGGGCAGACCCTTTCCATCCGGCGGAGGAAGCGCGGCAGGAGTTCGGCCGCTTTTTTCACGGGTCAGGAAAGTTTGGCCGCTCCGAAATAGGGCTGGAGGAGTTCCGGAAGGTGCACCGAACCATCGGGCTGCTGGCCGTTTTCAAGCAGTGCGACATAGAGCCGGGCCAGTGCGGTGCCGGAACCGTTGATGGTGTGGCAGAAGATATTTTTGCCGTCCGCCCCCCTGAAGCGCAGGCCCATGCGGCGTGCCTGATAGTCGCCGAAATTCGAGCAACTGGAAACCTCGAGCCAGCCTTGGTGGCCCGGGGCCCAGACTTCAATGTCATAAGTGCGGAGCGCGCTGAAGCCGAGGTCGCCGCCGCAAAGCTCGATCACGCGATAGGGCAGCCCGAGCAATTGCAGCACGCGTTCGGCGTCGGCGGTGAGCGATTCGAGGCCGGCCGCGGAATGTTCCGGCATGGTGATGGTGACCAGCTCGACTTTGTCGAACTGGTGCATGCGAATGAGGCCGCGCGTTTCGCGGCCGGCCGAGCCGGCTTCGCGGCGGAAGCACGGGGTGTAGGCCGCGTATTTGAGGGGCAGCTTTTCCACAGGGAGGATTTCCTCGCGGTGGAAATTCGTCACTGGGACTTCGGCTGTGGGAATGAGGAAGAGGTCGCTTCCGGCCACCCCGAAGAGATCGGCCTCGAATTTGGGCAGTTGTCCCGTGCCGGTCATGGTCGCACGATTGACCAGAAACGGCGGGCTCATTTCGGTGTAGCCGTGGTCGCGCGTGTGCAGGTCGAGCAGGAAAGAAATGAGCGCCCGTTCGAGCCGTGCGCCCTGCCCGGTGTAGCAAATGAACCCACTCCCGCTGATTTTCGCCGCGCGCTCGGCATCGAATAACCCGAGCCGTGTGCCGATCGCCATGTGGTCCCGGGCACCGGGGAGTTCCGGCGGCTCGCCCCAAGTGCGGAGGACGGGGTTGGCCCCGGCGTCCTGGCCGGCCGGGATTGCATCGTGCGGCGTGTTGGGGATGGAGAGCAGCAGTTCGCGTTGTTTTTCCTCCGCCGCAGTCGAGGCGAGTTGCAGGGCTTCCATTTCCGCGCCCATCTTTTTCGCTGCCGCTTCCAAGGCGGTGCTGTCCTCCTTTTTCGACCGGAGGGCGCCGATCTCCTTGCTCAGCTGTTTGCGCTCGGATTGCAGGTGCTGCCAGCGGGTCTCGTTGGCGCGGCGTTCGAGATCGGTGGCGAGCACTTCGTCGACCATGGCTTCCAGCCCCGGGCCGCGGCGGGCGAGGAGGGCTTTGACAGTTTCCGGGGTCTCCCGGAGGCGGCGGATATCAAGCATGGTCGGAAGAGCGTAGCGCGGCCGCCGGCCCCCGCCAAGCGGCGGAATCTGTTCGCCGGGTGAGGGGGAGGGAACCTATCATTCCGGGACAATTTTTGGCCTGTGGAATTTCGCGACTACTACAAAACCCTCGGCGTGGCCAAAACGGCCACGGCCGACGAAATCAAGAAGGCCTTCCGCAAGCTGGCCCGCCAGCACCATCCCGATCTGGCCAAGGACAAAAAAACGGCCGAGGAAAAATTCAAAGAGATCAACGAGGCCTACGAGGTTCTCAGCGATGCGGAGAAACGGAAAAAATACGATGAACTCGGTCCGAATTGGCAGCAGGCCGGCGGCGGGTTCCGTCCGCCTCCGGGTGGCGGCGGTTTCCCCGGTGGCTATGGCGGCTATGGCCCCGGCGCGGGCGACGAGGAGTTCCAATTCGGCGGCACGGGCTTCAGCGATTTTTTCGAGGCATTTTTCGGACGTTCGGCGCGCGGCGGTCGCCGCGGCAGCGCCTTCCACGGCGAGGACACCCCATTGCGCGGGCAGGATGCCGAAGCCGACATCATGGTCACGCTGGAGGAAGCGCTGCATGGATCGACGCGGCAGATTTCCTTCACCCGCGGCCGCTCCGGCAAGGTCGAGACCTACACCGTGAAAATCCCCAAGGGGGTGGCCGAGGGACAGCGGATCCGCTTGGCCGGCATCGGTGGCGAGGGCAGCGGGGGCGGCCAGGCCGGCGACCTGTATCTGCGCGCGCGCTTCGAGCGTCATCCGGAGTTTACGGTGGAAGGCACCGATATCGTCCACGAAGTCGAATTGCCCGTCACGCAGGCGGTGCTCGGCGGGGAAATCATGATTCCCACCTTGGACGGACGAGCCAAGCTGAAGATTCCGCCCCTCACCCAGAACGGCCGCAAATTCCGCATCCCGGGCCGGGGCATGCCGCAACGTGGCGGCACGCGCGGGGATTTTTATGCCGTGGTCGACGTGGAATTGCCCGTGGCGCTGTCCGATGGGCAACGTGCGGCCTGGGAAGCCTTGGCCAAAACCTGAGTGCCAATGTCCGACCTGACTGACATCGCTTCGCTCCGCGTCGTGGCCCGTGCCGGGCGTGCCGGAGCCGTTTTGCCGGTCCTGGTCGAGACGGTGACGGAAAAAGCGTCCAAGGATGGCAAGCCGTTCCTCGAAGTCCAATTGGTCGATGCGCGCGACCGTTTTGTCCTGCGGGTCTGGTCGGACAGCGGACAGTACACCGCCGCGCAGGAACTGGCGACCGGCGCCTGTCTCAAGCTCGAAGGCGAATTCACCGTGCACCCGCAATTTGGTCTCGAAGCCAAGCGCTGGAGCTTTGCCCCCCTGAGCGGTGCGGAAAAAGACGAGTTCCTCGCCGGTCCGGCCGACCTGCGGGCCCGGCAGGATGAGGATTACAAATGCATCGAGTCCACGGTCGCGGCGCTGCAGGACCCGAGGCTGAGAGAATTGGGTCAAAGTTTCCTCCAAAAATTCGGCCCCCGCTTCCGTCGTACGGCGGCCGCCCGTTTTTTCCATCACGCGCGGCGCGGCGGATTGATCGAGCATGTGGCGCAGATGATGCGCTACGCGGATGCGGTCTGTGCCGCCAATACCTCACTGCACCGCGACCTGCTGCAAGCAGGGGTTCTCTTCCACGACTGCGGCAAGCTTTGGGAAAACTGTATGGAGGAGGACGGTTTCGCCATGCCGTTCGACGAACGGGGCGAGTTGCTCGGTCACATCAATATCGGGATTGAACTGGTCAACACCCTCTGGAGAACCCTTCCGCTCGAAGATTGGCAAGACCTCCAACCGGAGAGCGAAGACGTGCGCCTCCATTTGCTGCACCTCATTGCCGCGCACCATGGCGAGCTTCAATTCGGCTCACCCGTCCAACCGAAGACACCCGAGGCCGTCGCGCTGCATTACATCGACAACCTCGACGCCAAGCTCGAGATGCTGGCCCGCGGCTACGAGGGCGGGCCGACCGTCGCCGGGCGTATTTATGACAAGGTCAAGCCCCTCAATGTCCGCCTTGTCGCGCCTTTGGGGCTCCCGCCCCGGGCATGAGACACGCCGGCCTGTTTGTCGCGCTACTGGCTAGTCTTCTGCCGGTGCAGGCCGAACCACCCGCCACCGCCGGGATGAACACGACGGCCGGCGCGCCGATTTTTCCGGAGGAAGGCACACTCTGGGACGAACAGGCCGATGTTGTCGCGAAGCGTCTTGGTCTCCCGGTGGAATCGCGCGCTCCCGGCGATGCGAGTTACCGGCTTTATCCCCCGGAGGAGGCGCGCCTTTTCGGTTGTCGTCCGCACTCGGTGTCACTCTCTGCCCGGGAGGGCAAGCCCGTGGCCCTCAATATCATTTTTGCCAACAAAGGGGATTCGGTCGGCCAGTTCGTCCGCACTGGTCCGGGTGAACGTCCCCGTTCGGCCGCGCAGGTCCTCCGCGATTACGGCAAGGCCATCACGGCTGATGACGAAGCGCTCGATGCGGTGCTCGGCGATCTGCTTGGTCCGGCCGCGGCGGAGAAAACCGGGGCGGGCGGCAAAATGCAGGAACGCAGCCGCCGGCGCGACTGGAACGGCCATGCCCTGCAACTGGTCTCCGTGCGCGAAGAATACGTCGCCCTGCGCATTGTCCCCGTGGAAGAGGCGGGCGATCGGCCGCGCGCGGAGCGCATGACGGACCAAGAATTGCGGGCCCGGCTGGCCGAGCACGTCGAGCGCCGCCCGAACGGCGACGTTGTTATACGCGATATTCCGATGGTCGACCAAGGACCGAAGGGCTTTTGTGTCCCGGCCACCATGGAACGGATGCTCCGTCATCTCGGCATTCCGTCGGATATGTATTTGCTGGCCATGGCGGCGAACACCGGGCCGGGCGGAGGAACATCGGTGGCCGACGCGGTGGCGGCCGTCCGCCAGACCGCGCAGCGGCACGGACGGCGCGTGGTCAGCGTTTCCGGCCGGCCGGCCGGCCGCACGGTTGCTTCTTGGATCGAATCCGGCATTCCGGTTTTGTGGGCCATCGACACCTCTTCGTCGGTTGACGACTTGATCAACCGGCGCACGCGCCAGCGGGCCGAGGTCGACGATTGGGTGCAATGGAAGGAATCGTTGCGGGAGGCGCGTCGCGCGGCCCGTCAACTGGCCCGCGGCGCGGGCGACGGTCATGTCTGCCTGGTCACGGGTTTCAATGCGGAAACCGGAGAAATCGCACTCTCCGACTCGTGGGGCCCGGGTTACGAGGAACGTTGGATAACCGAAGAAGAAGCTGCCGCCATCTCGCAAGGATCAATGGCTGTCGTCGCCTGGTGAAATTTCTTTTCCTTATCGTTTTTTTGCTGGCCGCCGCCACGCCAATCCGCGGGGAGCAAGTGGTCCTGCCGCCGCCGCTGCCGCCCACGAGTACGGTTTTTCTCGCCGAATACCCGCGGGAGGTCCGCGGCGGAAAGTTCGAAGCCTCAGCCGTGGGCAGGATGGTCGACAGCTTGGTCATGGCGGCCGCCGGCCGTGACAATATCGGCGACGCCTGGCGTGTTTTTGTGCGGCCGCAGGACCGCGTCGGACTCAAAGTGTCCGCTTCCGGCGCCCCGGTTTCTTCGACCCACCCGGCGGTGGTTGCCGCGGTGGCCGAGGGACTGGTCGCGGCGGGAGTCGCGCCCTCGCGCATCATCATCTGGGACCGCGAGTGGGATGACATCAAACGCGCGGACTACGGCGCCCTCGGGCACCGCTTCACCGTCGTCGCGACCGACCGCGTGGGCGGTTACGACTCCAAGCAGACGGTCATGGCCGCGGTCATGGGCAAGCTGATCATCGGCGACCGCGATTTCGATCCGTCTCCCTCCGCCGGTCAGACCGCGAGCAAGAGCCATCTTTCCGTGGTGCTCGGCGCAGTCGATAAGGTGGTTCATTTGCCGGCCTTGACCGACCATTTGTCTTCCGGGGTGAATGGCGCGCTTTCCGGCATGGTCTTGGACAATCTCGACAATTGGCGTCGCTTGGCCCGTCCTCCCCACTTCGGGGATCCATTCCTGCCCGAGATTTATGCCGATGAGCGGATCGGGGGAAAAGTCGTGCTGACTATCCTCGATGCCCTGCGCCCGCAGTACGGGGGTGGCCCTTTTCCCGGACCGCAATACACGGCGCAGTACGGCGGGATCTACGCGTCGCGCGATCCGGTGGCCCTCGATGCCCTGGGACTTGAGTTGCTCGATCGCTTCCGGGGCAAAGGAGGATTGCCGCTGCTGACCAAGGATATTCATTGGATAACCTCCGCCGAAACGCTCGGCCTCGGTACGGCCGCCCGCGAAAGGATCCGCTTGCTCCGCGTCGGTCCGCACTTATGAACGAGAAGGAAATCCTCCGCCGCACTTCGCGCTCGTTTTACCTAACGATCCGTCTGCTTCCGAAGGTGGTGCGCGAGGATATCGCTTTGGCCTATCTGCTGGCCCGGGCGACAGACACCATTGCCGATACCTACGTGGTGCCCGTGGCCGAGCGGATGAGTTGGTTGCAAGCCGCGCGCCACGCTGTGCCAAGTGGCAAGTGCTGGGCCGTATCTTGGTGCTTAGAACAATACGTTCCTGCGGAACGAGAGTTGCTCCGCAATCTTCCTCGCCTGTCTTCCCGCTTGCTCGCCCGTGCCGAACCGGTGCGCGCACTCCTCGGGCAAGTGATGGATCACATTCTGGCGGGACAAATTTTCGACTTGGAGCGTTTTGGTCCGGGAGCTCTTCCCCTGACGGAAGAAGAATTGACGCGCTACACTTACTTGGTGGCTGGAAGCGTCGGCGAATTCTGGGACGATCTCTGTCGTCTCAGGCTGCCAAATTATACGACCGCGCCGCCCGATTTGATGCGGGTGCGGGCGTGCCGTTACGGTCAGGCTTTACAGTTGGTCAATATCCTTCGCGACCGCCAAATGGACGATGCTCTTGGTCGTGTCTATGTGCCTGCCGGCCAGGTAGCGCAGACCGAGGCTCGCGCCCGGGAAGGACTGGTTGAAGGCGCATCTTACTGCGGAGCCCTCCGTTCGGGTCGTTTGCGCTATGCCACGCTACTGCCCTTCCTCCTTGGTGGGCGCACATTGTCTCTTGTCTCGGCACAGCAGGACTTCATGATCACGCCGGCCAAGGTCCCGCGTGCCGAATTGCGTCGTTGGATGCAGCGTGCCTTGCCGGTTTGGTGGTCGCCCGCGGCCGTCGGCCGTTTGGTGCGCCAAGTGTCAGAATAGCACCAACACGACCGCGACAATGATGAGAATACATCCTATGACACGCACGACAAATGTACGACGATCAAAGACACTGTCCGAAATCGACAGGCGGCGGGCCACCACTGCGAGGAGCAGCAGGCTCCACAAACCGCGTGAGCTGTAGACAACATTCGCTGCCGTTGCGTCGCCGAAGAGGCCAATCGCTGAGGCCATCCCCGTAGCCTGCAGACCGAGCAGAAGCACACCGACGGCCAGCCAACGACGCGCGCCCGGCGCTTCCCTGCGTCGTGGAGGGCGCAAAATGTGCGGCCACAACAAGGGAAGTGAAAGGACGGCCACGCTACCGAACATCACGGGCATGAAGAGAGTGAACCCGGCCACCGGCGCGCCGACTTGCACCACAATGTCGGCTGCGGCGAAGCTCAGCGCGGCGAAGAGGGCCCAACTTAACGTGGTGAGGGGGCGTGAGGCACTCACCTTCGGTCCGCGGTGCAGCAGAATCACCCCGGCCATGGTCAGGCCCACCGCCAGCCAAAGGTCGGGGTCCGGCCGGTTGCCGGGAACGAGGAGACTGAGCAGCGCGAGAAAGACCACCTTGGCTGCGAGGGCCGGCGTCGCCACGGAAACGTCGCCGCTCTGCAGCGACCGGAAGGTCCCGACCTGCCCGAGAAAAAAAAGCACGCCCGCCGCGACCGCCCAGCCCGCCGCGCCGGGGTTCCACCCGGATGGACCGGCCAAAAGCAGAGGAGCAAAGATGCAGCCCAGAACGAGGTTGCTGAAAAACAGGACCGACCAAGTAGTCACGCCGCGCCCGAGGGCGATTTTCAGACAGAGCGCGGCTGCGGCGTAGAGCACGGCTGCGGCCAGGGGCAGAAGGAGGTAGGGATGCAAGGACGCGGTCAATTTAGACTATTCCACGTTCCGGGGCCAGCCTGGCCAACTTGGCGGCTCCCGACAGAAGACAAGGCGGGCTTTGACCACAGGCTGGCCCGGTCGCCTTGGTTTGGGAGCACCATCCGCGCACGCTTTCCGCTTGCCCGGGCGTGGGGCTCTCCTACGCTCATTTTTATGAAAATCGGATTCATCGGTTGTGGAAAAATGGCTTCCGCTCTCATTCAAGGCGTTTTGGCGGCCAAAGTCTGCGAGCCCCCGGAAGTTGTCGTGCACGACAAGCTCTCCGAGCCGGCTGAAGTTCTCGGCACGGAAAGCGGCATTCGCGTGGCCCGTGACAATCGCGAGGTCGCCGCGGCTTCCGATGTTGTCCTCTTGTGCGTCAAACCCGAGGATGCGCTGCCTGCCTTGGCCGCAGCCTCGGCGGATTTGACCGGCAAGCTGCTTGTTTCCATCGTGGCCGGCGTCACCATTGATTCGTTGCAGCAGGCCGCGGGGCCGGAGTGCCGCGTGGTGCGCGTCATGCCCAACACGGCCGCCCTCGTGCAAAAGGGCGCCTCCGCTTATGCCACGGGCGCCGGGGTGACGGACCAAGATGTTGCCGCGGTGGAAGAAATTTTCACTTCGGTCGGCCGCGCCTTCCGGGTCAAGGAGCCCTTGCTTGATGCCGTCACTGGCTTGAGTGGGAGCGGTCCGGCTTACGTTTATCTTTTCATCGAGGCCCTCTCCGATGGCGGTGTGCAGATGGGTTTGCCTCGCGACCTCGCCACCAGTTTGGCCGTGCAAACCGTAGCCGGTGCCGCTGGCATGGTCGCGGAGACCATGATGCATCCGGCCCTCTTGCGCGAAATGGTGACCAGCCCCGGCGGGACCACCATCGCCGGTCTGGCCGAGCTGGAGCGAGGTGGTGTGCGTGCCGCAGTGATGGACGCGGTGTGCGCGGCGACCCTTCGTGCGCGGGAATTGGGTGGCGGCGATGCGGAAGACTGAATACGTCCTCGTTGCCGCGTTTGCCCTCTCGCTGGCCACCTGGTCCTCCGCCGGGGAGACCGCGGAGGCCGTCCGCCCGCCTGCCCGCGGGCCGGGCGCCGCAATGCTCACGACACCGGGCCCCGCGCTTGTGCCGGTCAGCATTCCCCACGAGGCAAAACCTCCCGTGCAGACCACGATCGCGGAAGAAATCGGTGCCGAGGGCATCGAAGCATTCCGGTCCGGTAATTTTGAGGGCGCGCGCGAGGCCTACCTTCGCGTGCTCAAAATCGAACCCGACAACCTGCCCGCCTTGGTCAATCTTGGTTCGACCGAATACCGGCTGGGCAACAGCAAGGAGGGGGAACGCCTGCTGCGCCGTTCGCTGCAAATCAAACCCGACAACGCGACCGCTTGGCTCAACCTCGGCATCATCTATCTGGAACGCGATGAGCCGATGCACTCTCTCGCGGCGATCGCGCAAGCCGTGGCGCAGGACCCCAATGATGCGGTGGCGCGCAACTACCTCGGGGTGGCCGCGGGCCGCAACCGCTGGTTCGATGCCGCGGAAGCCGAATTGCGCCGCTCGGTCGAATTGCAACCGGACTACGCCGATGCGCATTTCAACCTCGCCGTTTTCTGTCTCGAGCGCGACCCGCCGGCCGTGGAACTGGCGCGCCGCCATTATCAGAAAGCCCTCGAATTAGGCGCCGTTCCGGACCGGCTGATTGAAAAAGCCTTGAAGTGAGCTCCGTCCTCCGCTCCGCGAGGGCCGCCGGTTGATTTGCCCGAGGAAAAGGGGCATGCTGTGCGGTCCCATGCGTCTCCTTCTTGCCTGTGCCATCGCCTGCCTTTGCGGCCAGACGATCCACGCCGCGGCCACCCCGCCGGCAGTGCATGGCAAAGCTTTCATCGTGGTTGATGTCCAGACCGGCCGCGTCCTCGGCCACCGCAACTCACGCGAACCCCGCGCCGTGGCCAGCACCCAAAAACTTCTCACCGCCTTGATCATCGCCGAGGAAGGCAACCTGGAGGATATGGTCACGATCAAGCCTGCGGACACCGCCGCCGCCCCGACCAAACTTTACCTGAAGGCCGGCCAGACCTATTCGCGCTACGAATTGCTCCAAGCCTTGTTGGTCAAGAGCCCCAATGATGTCGCCCTCGCTCTGGCCCGCGACAATGCCGGCAGCACGGATGAATTCGTGGCGAAGATGAACCGTCGGGCCCGCGCCATGGGGGCCAGTTCCTCACGCTTCAAGAATCCAAACGGCTTGCCCGCTGAAGACCAGTTTTCAACCGCTCGGGATATGGCGATTATCGCCCGCAACGCTTACTCCAATCCGGTCATCCGCAAAATCGTGGCCACCCCGCGTGCCGAATTCCATTACTCCGACGGTCGTGTGCGCCAACTGGTCAACACCAACCGCATCCTCCATCAGGTTCCGTGGTGCAATGGAATGAAGACCGGATATACCAACGCGGCCGGGCACTGTCTTGTTTCGAGCGGACACAACAACGGGCGCGACGTCATTGCCGTGATTCTCGGCAGCAACAAAGCCCACGTCTATGCCGACTCCAGGCGGCTGCTGGAATGGGGGTTGCGACTTTGAACGGTGCTTTCGCGCCGTCGGCCGGCACCCGCATTGATTACGCAGCCGAGTTGAACGAGCAGCAACTTGCGGCCGTGACCTCGCCGGGTGGTGGAGCCTTGGTCATCGCCGGCGCAGGCAGCGGCAAGACGCGCACCCTGATTTACCGTGTGGCCTGGCTGCTCGAGAACGGGGTCAAGCCGTGGGAAATCCTCCTCCTCACCTTCACCAACAAGGCCGCGCGGGAAATGACCGGCCGGGTCACCGAATTGCTCGGTCCTGAGGCCGACGGCATCTGGGGCGGCACCTTCCACTCGATTGGCAACCGCATTCTCCGCCGCCATGCCGAGACGATCGGCTTCCGGCCCGGGTTCAGCATTCTCGACCGCGAGGACCAGTCCGATTTGCTCAAGAGTGTGGCCAATGATGCCGGCCTGCCGCGCGACAAGCGTTTTCCCAAACCCGACGTGCTGGCCGAATTATTTTCTCTCTCCGCGAACACCGGTCAACCGCTGGAGCAAATTGTGCACGACCGCTTCGGCTACTTCGACGGCATGGCTGATACCATCGCGTCCGTTCGTGGGGCTTACGAGCGGCGCAAAGTCGCGGCCAATGCGATGGATTTCGACGACCTGCTCATCCGTACCAATCAACTCCTGCGCGAGCACCCCGAGGTCGGCGAGCATTACCGCCATCAATTTCGCCATGTGCTGGTCGACGAATATCAGGACACCAATCTTGTGCAATCCGATCTTGTCGATTTTCTCGGCTCGAAACACGGCAATATTATGGTGGTCGGCGACGACGCGCAATCGATTTACTCGTGGCGCGGGGCAAATTTTGAAAATATTCTCAATTTTCCCAAGCGTCATGCCGGGGCGCAGACTTACCGGATCGAGACAAATTACCGCAGTGTCCCCGGGATTCTCGAAGTGGCCAATGCCGCCATCCGCGGCAACCTGCGGCAATTCGAAAAAAACCTTGTCGCCTGGCGCAAGGCGGGCGGGCGCCCCGTGCTCGCCGAATTGCCGACCAACAACGACCAAGCCGCTTACATTGCGCAGCAGATCCTCGAACTCAACCGCCAAGGCCTCGAGTTCCGCGAGATGGCCGTGCTTTACCGCGCCCATTTTCATTCGATGGAAATTCAGCTCGAGCTGACCCGCCGCGGCATTCCCTTCGAAGTGACCAGCGGGCTGCGCTTCTTCGAGCAGGCGCACGTCAAAGATGTCGCCGCCTTTTTGAAATTCGCGGTTAATCCGTCCGACGAGACCGCCTTCCGCCGCATGGTCCGTTTGCTGCCCGGGGTGGGGGAGAAAACGGCCGACACCCTGTGGTCGGTGGTCCGGGCCGGGGTCGAATCGGCCGCGCCCTTCGGCCAAGTTCTCCGCATGGCCAAGCCGCCGGTGCGGGCCGCCAAAATCTGGGAGCAATTGGCCGCCACCCTTGACGAAATCGCGCCGGAACGGAAGCCCATCGCGCCGGATCGCGCCATCGAGTCCATCATGGAGGCCTTTTACGAGGATTACATGAAGGCGGAGTTCGCCAATTTCGAAAACCGCCGGGAGGATCTGCGTACCCTCGCCGGTTACTCCCGGCAATTCACCTCGACCGACGAATTCCTCGCGCAACTCGCCCTCCTGACCAATGTCGACGGCGCCGGATCGCGCCGCGACACCGAGACCGACCGCGTCGTCCTCTCCTCCGTCCACCAAGCGAAAGGCCTCGAGTGGCGCGCGGTCTTCGTCATTTGGCTGAGCGAAGGAATGTTTCCCGGTTCCCGCTCGCTGGAAAAGCCCGACGCCCTCGAGGAAGAACGGCGTCTGTTCTACGTGGCCATCACGCGCGGACGCGACCACCTGCACCTTTGTTACCCGCAAATCCGCCTTGGTGGCGGCTACGGTGAACCCTTCCAACGCCGCTCGCGCTTCATCGCCGAAATTCCCGCCCACCTGCTCGAGAAACCCGGCTCCGACGAATCTCCAAGGACCATCCCGCCCCAAGCCGCCAAAAAGCCCGGCGAACGCGATTGGTGGTATTAGCGCGGCGGTTGTCCGGCCGGCGTGAACAGAAGGCAACGAAGAGCGTCCTTTGACTTCCGCCGGCGAGTTGGTTGGGCCCGGACGGCTCCGGAACGCGGACCAATCGTGACCATTTTTCGCTGGCTGTAGCGCGGTGTCCGGCACTGGTTGGGTAGAGGTGGCGCCGCCGGTCGCACGCCGAATTGTGACAGAAAATTCACATCTGCTGCCTTTGCGAGGGTGCGGGAGTGGACTCACAAATGGCCACGCTGTGAAACGTCTCTGCACCATTCTGATTCTAGCGGCGGCGGTCACTGTGTCCGGGGCGGAACCCTCCACCCTTCTGCTCGCCGCTGGGCGCATCGCAGCCGATGCGTGCGACGCCGAAGGCGAGACGATCGGCGGCATCGGTTCTGCCATCGAAGTGATGCCCTCCGGGGAAATCGCCATGCTCAGCGATCGTGGGGCAGGGGACGGCACCATTGATTACCGCCCGCGCCTGCAGTTTTTCACTATGACACATAGCGGGTCCAAGCTCGACATGCAGCTGGCCCGCACTCTGGTCTTGCGCGACTCCAACGGCCGCGCCTTCACCGGACTGTTCCCCGATACGCCCGCGGCCGAGCCGCCTCAGCGTATTGACGGACGGATGTGTCATGATCCTGAAGGACTCGCTGTGGCGGACAACGGCCATTTTTTCATTGCCGAGGAATACCACCCGTCTGTGCGCGAATTCGACGCCACCGGGAATTTCGTGCGGCGCTTTTCCACGCCCGCGGGCTTCGTCCCGCGGGGCTCCGCCGGGCCAGATTTCTCCGCGGATGAGAAGGACGCGCTTGTCGCGGGCCGCGAACCGAACCGCGGCTTCGAGGGTCTGGCCCTCCTGCCCGACGGGAACCTTGCGACCGTGCTGCAAAGCGGCCTGGTGCAGGATGGCGGACGCGAGGCCGGTTCCACCCTTCTGGTTGTTTATAACACCGAGTCGGCGGAGGTGGCGGCGATTTATCTCCTGCCTCTGGCCGATGCGGCGGAACTAGACGCTTCGGCTCCCGCCGGAAAGAAAATTAAGACGCGCCATCTGGTGGTGAGTTCCCTCGCCGCGTTGCCTGATGGACGGTTGCTCGCTCTCGAGCGTGACAATTTCGGTGCCGATGGCTCGGACGAACATCCGCCGGCCCGCTGGAAAGCCGTCGTGCTGCTCGATCTGCGCCGGGCGGACAACCTGCTCGGGCGAGCGGATGTTTCCGGCGCAGCGCCGGTCCAGCGCACTGTTCTTTTCAACCTCGCCGCCCTCGATACCGCGGCGCACGGTCTGTCGCGCACGGAAATGCCCGCCAAATGGGAGGGTATCGCCTTGGCCGCGATCGACGGCGACCGCGTGCGTCTGTTGCTTTCCTCCGACAACGACTTTCTCGTCCCCGAACTCCGCCTCCGGCGGGGTGAAGGGGAGCCGACGGTGGTTCCCTTTCCCCGCGCTGCGCGCACCCAGGACACTTGGATCATCGAAGTCGAGACTCTCGTGCCGCCCCTTTCCGCCTCCCGGAATGCCGTCCCATCCATCATCCGCACATGAAAAACCGAACCCGCGCCTTCACCCTGATCGAACTCCTCGTCGTCATCGCCATCATCGCCGTTCTTGCCGCATTGGCTTTTCCTGCGGTGGGCAACGCCATGTCGTCCTCGCAGCGGGCCGCGGCCCTGAACAACATCAAGCAAATCAGCACGTTGACCGTGACCTATGCGGCCGACCACAACGGGCTGCTGCCCGAGGAGGGCGGCGAGGGGGTGCAGTCCTTCAGCCGCGTCAAGTCCGCGACCAACGCGTGGTATAACGTGCTTCCGCCGCTGGCCGGTCTGAAAGCGGCCCGCGAGCACGACCGCTTCACCTTCCACGGCCCCGAGTCGCTCTTTTTCGTCAAGGGCGCGAAATATCCGGCCCGCACCGGTTCCAGCGCTTACTTTGCCTATGGCATCAACTCGCAGTTGATGGACAACACGCGCACGCGGATCCGTCTCCACCAGATCACCCATCCCGCGCGGACCGCTCTCTTCGCCGAAGCCGGGTTGCCCGACGAGAAAGCGCTCCTGCCCAAGGGCGGGGCGGCTTCCGACCTCGGACAACCCAAGGTCCGCGACCGGCGTTTCATCGGCCGCCACAACGGCACCGGCATCATCGGTTTCGCCGACGGCCACGCCGAAGTCGTCCCGGTTGACCGTGCTTTCGACACCAACGTCGTGCGTTGGGAACTCGCCGCCAACTGAACCAATCCATCCTCCATTCCCATGAAAAACATCCTCTCCCTCCTTGTGGCCGCGCTGGCCGTCGCCTCCACCGCCGCCGCGACTCCCATCCTCCGCATCACCGAAGTGATGAGTTCGTCCGGCAAAGGCGGCACGGTCGACTGGTTCGAATTGACCAACTACGGCGACACGGTCGCGGACATCACGGATTACCGGATGGACGACAATTCGTTCAGCTTCGCCAACTCAGTCGCGCTCATAGGCGTCAGCTCCATCGCGCCCGGCGAGTCTGTCATATTCCTCGAATCCTCCGGCGGTGCCGCCATCGCCGGCTTCCGGACCTTCTGGGATCTCGGTGAGGCGCCGCAAATCGGCCACTACTCGGGCAGCGGCGTGGGCTTCAGCTCGAACGGCGACGGCGTCGTGGTTTTCGATGCACTCGGTGTCGAGGTCACACCGCGGACCAGCTTCGGAGCCGCCACCTCGGGCAAGTCCTTCTACTGGGCCTACACTCCCTCCGGCGAAGCGGTGGCGACCGAGTCGGGCAACGTCAGCGCCAACGGCTTGCTCGACGGGCAGTCCACCTTCACCACGACCGGAGCCGTGCCGAACACCGGTTCGCCCGGCACGGCCGCCACCATCGTGCCGGCGGAAATTGCGACCCTTTATTGGACGGCCAATGGCACCGCCCTCGGCGGCCATGGTCTCTGGACCGACGCCGGCGCGAATTGGTCCACGAATACTTCGCCCGTCACAGGCACCGCGTGGATCGCGGGCAAGGAGGCCTCGTTCGGAGGGACAGCCGGCACGGTACAGGTGAACACAGCGCAATCGGCGCGCGCCCTTGCCTTCACGTCCGACGGCTACACGCTTTCCGGCAGCGGCAGCATCACGCTCTCCAACGGCATTGTCGCCGTATTATCGAATGACACCGCGACCATCTCCGCCGCCCTGGCCGGCACCAACGGGCTGACCAGCTTCGGCTCCGGCACCGTCGTCCTTTCCGGAGCCAACACCTACACCGGAACCACGTCCGTCGCCCTCGGCTCCATGGTCCTCGGTGCGGCGCAGGGTCTTCCGTCCGGCTCGCTCGTCACCACCGCGCGCTTCACCACCTTCGACTTCGGCGCCCACGGTGCGATGGTCGGCGGCCTCGGCGGGGTGGGGACGTTTACCAATTTCAGCGGAACCCTCACCGTCAATGTCGCCGGCAGCGGCAACGTCCGCCTCGACGGCCGTTTGAGCGGCGCGGGCGATGTCGTCATCGACTCCGACGGCACCGGGGCGCAACGTTTCGACAGCTCGGCGCAGTCCCGCGCCGATGGCGCGCTCAAGGACTACACCGGACGCACCATTGTGCGCCGCGGTTTGTTGCAGGTCGATGCGACCGGCGATCCCGTCTTCAACGGCGTGCCGGTCGCCACGTCGGAAGTCGTGGTCGAAGGCACATCCGAACTCTCCCGCGGCGAACTCGTGCTGGCCGGTGACGGCGGCGTCTACGAATTCGGGGCCGACCTCCCGCAGTTGCCCGTCATCACCCTCGCCGGCGGCACCCTTGGCAACGAAGCGCGCGAGGTCGTCGATCTTTACAACGACATCCTCGTCACCGGCACCGGCTCGGTCATCTCCTCGCGCGGCGCGGGCGACGGAGTCGCGACCTTCGCCGGCGAGTTCCAGTATTGGGGCGTGCTCGGCGGCAACGGCACCCTGCGCAAGTCCGGCCAGGGCGTTCTCATCCTGCACGAGGCCGCCGAATTCGCCGGTTCGTGGGACATCGCCAACGGCACCCTCGAAGTGCCGGCCGGGGGCGCGACCGGCAGCGGACCGGTGACGGTCACCCGCACGGTCACACCCGAGGGCGAAGAGCGGGGCGTGCTGCGCGGACGCGGCACCGCGGGCGGGAATGTCGCGGTGGCCGGAGAACTCGACCTGCTGGCCGAAAGCGGACGCCTGACCATCGGCGGTGATCTGGACCTGCTGTCCAGCGGCGTCCTGCGGTTCCATTTCTTCGGCGAAGCCGTGCCGTCCGTGCGCGCCATCGCGACCGGCGCCTTCCGCGCACAAGCCGGCGCGGTGCTCCATGTCGAGGGCCCGGCGGTGGCCGGCACTTACCCTGTCCTGCTCGCCTCGGGCGGTCTCGATGGCGTCTTGTCGGTCACCGTGAGCGGACTCGAGGGCACCGGGTTGGCCGGTGTGCTCTCCGCGGACGGCAACACGCTCGTGCTGACCATTGCCGCGGACACCGCGGAGACCTACGCATCCTGGTCGGGTGGCGTGCCCCCCGGCGACGATGTCAACGGCAACGGTTACACCGCCCTCGAGGAATTCGCCCTCGGTGCGGCCGCCCCGGGCGCATCTTTCTTCGTGCCTACGCAGGGCGCGACCAGTGCTGGCGGCACCAATTTCCTCACTCTCACCGCCGTGGTCCGCACCAACGGCACCGGCCTGATCGTGACCGGCCAATCGGCGGCCGACCTCGCCGCGCCCGCGGCTTGGACAACAAACCGAGTCGACTACGTCCCCACGACCAACAGTGTGCCCGACGGTTGCCAGGAGCGCATCTACCGCACCCCGGCCGATGGAACCCGCAAATTCCTGCGGCTGCGCATGGAACTGGCGCCATGACCGCCTCGTGCTGCTCTTGTGACAAAGAATTCACAACTTTGGCCTCTTACTGCAGCGCTTCCCTGCTTTCAATTCCTCAGCTGCAAGGTCCTACCCGCGGATCCAAACAAACAACGATCAACATCCATCCAACCATGAAAAAACTCCTCACCACCATCGCCCTCGCGGGCGCAATCATCACCGGCGCGCAAGCGCAGGGCATCATCATCTCCGAAATCAACTCCAACGGCACCGGAGGTGATTTCTTCGAGATCTACAACTACGGCGCGACGGCCGTGGAACTCGGCGGCTGGAAATGGGTCGACAATGCCAGTGCGGCCAATGGCGGCCCGTCCTTCAATGGCGCCCGCGCCTACGCCTTCGACGCGTTCAGCCTCAATCCCGGGGGCATTGCGCTGGTCCCCACCGATGCCGGCGGCAACGCGGCGGGCAATACCGCCTTTGCCACCTCCTGGGGACTGATCGGCGCGAATTTCCTTACCTTCAACACCGGCCTCGGCACCGGCAACGGTCTCGGAAAGAACGATCTTGTCGCTCTCTTCGACAGCGCTGGCGTTTTCCAAACCGGGCTCAACTACGGCACGGCTGCGGTCACCGTCACCAACGGCGATAACACCACTGTCTCGCTCGCTCCTTTCAACCGCGTCGGTGGCGGCACCAGCGCTGGCGGACACGCCGGTGCGGCCGGTGGTGGCGCGGCCGCGCAGTCGCTCATCTGGGATCCCGCCTCGCCCGGCAACGCCCCGCTCTACACCGCAGCCTCGAGCGTCGGCCTCTACGGCTCTTTTGAAAATCCCAGCGACGCAGGGACCATTGGTTCCCCCAGCGTTGTCCCCGAGCCCAGCACCTATGCCATGCTGGCCCTAGCCGGTATCGGTCTTGCCGCCTACCGCCTGCGCCGCCGCGCGCGCCGTTGATTTTATTCCCCGGGTTGGGTCACTCCGCAGCGCAGGCGCCTTCGCAAGGAGGCGCCTGTTTGCTTTCGTTCAGAGGGTAGAGACGAGCAGCCCGCTCGTCCGCTCCCCAACTATTTGGTGAGCGAGTTTGCACGTGGCCAAGGGGGGCACGGACAGGACATCATCGGCAGGATGCCGATGCCACAATGGCTACAGCAAGGTGGATCGCGATGTCCCCATCGCGATAAATCGTGCAGACAAATCGCGTCGCTACAACCTCCCTCAACGCTCACGCTCCGCGAGATAAACCGTGCTCGACGATTCGCACTCCAGCAACGGATTAGGGAAACGCACGGTTTCAACCCGCACGCGGCCGAAGACTTCACGCAATGCGGCAAGGAACACCTCATCCGCAGGGTCATCCGACCACATGGCGAAAATTCCGCCGGGATGCAACTGTGCGGCGAGCGCCCGCAAGCCCTCGGGCCGGTAAAATGCCGCATTTGTATCGTCCAGCAGATGGCGCGGGGAATGATCGATATCGAGCAAGACCGCATGCCACCGTGAGCCCGGCGCCCCCGGGTCGAAACCCCTTGCCGGATCTGCCGCACAGGCAAAAAAATCGGCATGGACAAACCGGCATCGCGCCTCGCCGGACAACTCCGCTCCAAGTGGCACGAGTCCGCGTTGGTGCCAACCGATGACCGGTTCGAGCGCTTCAATCACGGCCAGCGAACGCACTGCGGGATAGCGCAAAGCGGCTTGCGCGGTGTAACCCAAGCCCAGCCCGCCCACCACCACATCGAGCGGACCCTCGCGCCCGGCCAAGGGCAAATCGGCCAGCGCGACCTCCACGGCATGGAAGAGACTCGACATGAGAAAACCCCCGCCGAGCGTGACCTCGTAGACCTCGGCATCATCCAATGCCGCGACCCGCCGCCGCCGCAAAGCCAGATCACCAATCGGCGTATGCTGGAAATCCAACTCTTCGAAAAAAGGTGTGCGTGGATGCTGAGCGGTCATGAACAAGGGCACCCTGACGGCTGGCCTACTTCGGTCCAAGACCGAATTACCCCGCGGCGGCCGGCTGTTTCGGCGGCGGTATTCTGCCTTGCTGCAGCGGGCATAGGTCTTTGTAATACTGAGTTCCACGTCGCAAGCCAGCCGGTCGCGCTCCCGCACGCCGAGGTTCGTGCAGTGTTTCAGGAGGATGCCGCGGCTTCGCGCCCCACCGCTTTGCCGCGGTAGCCGCGCCCGGCATGCGTCTTGATCGACCGATGAATTTTCAGGATTTACCCAAAGATTGGTTCGGCAATGTCCCCAAGGACTTGGTGGCGGGCTTGGTCGTGGCCCTCGCCCTCATCCCCGAAGCGATCGCCTTCTCCATCATTGCCGGGGTTGATCCGCAAGTCGGCCTTTACGCCTCGTTTTGCATCGCGGTGGTCACGGCCTTTGCCGGCGGACGTCCGGCCCTGATCTCGGCCGCCACCGGTGCGATGGCCCTGCTCATGATCACACTGGTGCGCGAACACGGATTGCAATACCTCCTCGCGGCCACCCTCCTTACCGGATTGCTGCAGATTGCGGCCGGTTTTCTGCGGCTTGGTGAGGCACTCAAATACGTCTCGCGATCGGTCATGACCGGATTCGTCAACGCCCTGGCTATCCTCATCTTCATGGCCCAGCTGCCGGAACTGCGTGGCGTTGGATGGCTGACTTACGCCATGGTCGCCGCCGGCCTCGCCATCATCTACCTGCTTCCGCGCCTGACCAAGGCTGTCCCGTCGCCGCTGGTCTGCATCGTGGTGCTCACGGTCCTAGCGGTGTTCACCGGCATGGACCTGCGCACGGTGGGCGATATGGGCCAACTGCCCTCGACTTTGCCCATCTTTCTTTGGCCCCAAGTGCCGCTCAACCTCGAGACCCTGCTTATCATCCTGCCCTACGCCATCGGGCTGTCCATTGTCGGCCTGCTTGAGTCGGTCATGACCGCTTCGATTGTCGATGACCTCACCGACACCGACAGCAATAAGAACCGCGAGTGTATCGGGCAAGGTTGCGGCAACATCGTCGCCGGGCTCTTCGGCGGGATGGCCGGTTGCGCCATGATCGGCCAGACGGTGATCAACGTGAAATCCGGCGGTCGCGGCCGGCTCTCCACCTTGGCCTCCGGTGTTTTCCTCATGGGGCTGATTGTGCTTGTCGGGCCCTACTTGAAATTGATCCCCATGGCCGCGCTGGTCGCCGTCATGATCATGGTGTCAATCGGCACTTTCAGCTGGGCCTCGTTGCGCGACCTGCGGACCCACCCGAAGATGTCGAGCTTGATCATGGTCACCACGGTGGTGGCCGTGGTGCTGACCCACAATCTGGCCCTCGGTGTGGCCCTCGGCGTGTTGATGAGTTTGTTCTCTTTCGCCCGCAAAGCGGCCCTGCTTGTGCGGGTCGGAACCAAGCTCGACGACGGTGGTGAAGCGCGCACCTATTTTGTCGAAGGCAATCTCTTTTTTGTCTCCGCCGGCGCGTTCGGCCGCGCTTTCAATTTCCAGGAAGTTCTCAGCCGTGTGATCATCGACGTCTCACGCGCGCATTTTTGGGATATCAGCTCGGTGGCCGCCCTGGACAAAGTGGTGCTCAAGTTCCGTCGCGACGGTGCCCGGGTCGATGTTGTCGGCCTCAACGAGGCCAGTGCCACCTTGATCCGACGTGTTGCGGTGCACGATAAAGCTGGCCCCTCGGCGGAACTGCCCCTCCACTGAACCAATCTCCACATGCGTCATATCCTCACCTGCACGGACGGATCACCCTACGCCCGCAGTGTCTATGAACTCACGGCCTGGGCCGCACAGCGGCTCGATGCCGCGGTCCATGTCCTCCACATGCTCGACCCGCACCGCGAGCGAGCCGAGAGTGTCGACTTGAGCGGCAACATCGGTGTCGATACCGCTCCGGCCTTGCTCCATGAATTGGTCGACCGCGAGGAAAGGCAAAACCGTCTGGCCCGCGAGCAAGGCAAGCAGGTCCTCGCCGGAGCCGAGCGGCAACTCACGGCCGCCGGGGTCTCCCGTCTCACCGTCGAGCAAAGGCACGGCGAGCTGGTTGAGACCGTCACGCGGCTCGAGGAAAAATCCGACCTCCTCATTCTCGGCAAGCGCGGACATGGTGCCGGCCACGCGCCCGGCCGACTCGGTTCGAATCTGGAACGTGTCATCCGCGCCAGCATCCGCCCGGTTTTCATCGCCGCGCGCGAATTTTCCCAGGTCGAGAGCTTCCTTCTCGCTTACGATGGTGGGCAAAGCATGGACAGGGCCCTCGCTTTTCTCGCGGCCCAGCCGCTCTTGCGCGGCCTCCATTGTCATCTGCTCCGTGCCGGCAAGATTGATGGCAAGGCCGAGCGTCTGACCTTGGAGGCTGCCGCCAAACTGCAGTATGCGGGCTACGAGGTGGAGGTCGCACTGGCCGCCGGCGATCCTGAAAAAGCCATCGCCGACCGCGTGGCGCGGCACCGGATCGGTGTCGTCCTGACGGGTGCCTACGGCCATTCGCGCATCCGGCAGTTGATCGTCGGCAGCACGACCACGGAGATCCTCCGCACCTGCCACGTGCCGGTGCTGATGTTCCGGTAGAGCGATTCGCGGCCTTTTGACGCGAAAAGTTGCCGGTGCCACCGTGGCAACCGAGAGGCGGTTTGTTCGCTGCGCCGGCGTGATCACTTTTTTGGAGGTGTCGTCCCATGACGCCAAAGAAACTCCTCGTAACGAGGCCCCGCAAAAATTACTGCCCGATACGCTCTGGTTCGCGCTATATTCCGGAACGGCAGGGCCGCGATGGTCTCGTTCCTCCGGCGGGCCCGTGTCTTGGCGAACCGGCGGAGCGCCTCCCGGGGCACGGTGCCCAGCCCGTCTTGCCGGCACAATCATGAGCGAGCACAGCGCAAACGAAAAGGCCGTCCGCGAAACCGCGCGGCGGCGCACTTTTGCCATCATTTCGCATCCGGACGCGGGCAAGACGACGCTGACCGAAAAATTCCTGCTTTACGGCGGGGCGGTGCAATTGGCCGGCAGTGTGACGGCGCGCCGCAACCAGAGGTCCACGACAAGCGACTGGATGGAACTGGAAAAGCAGCGCGGTATTTCGGTGTCCTCCACCGTGCTGCAGTTCGACTACGACGGCTACGTGGTCAACCTGCTCGACACCCCGGGCCACCAGGATTTCTCCGAGGACACCTACCGGGTGCTCACGGCCGTCGATGCCGCGGTCATGGTCATCGATGCGGCCAAAGGCATCGAGCCACAGACCCGCAAGCTTTTCGAAGTCTGCCGCCGCCGCGGGGTGCCGATTTTCACCTTCATCAACAAGCTCGACCGCCCGGCCCGCGCGCCGCTCGCCTTGCTCGACGAATTGGAGACCGTGCTCGGCATCCATGCCGCACCATGCAACTGGCCGCTTGGTGATGGCCCGGAATTTCGCGGGGTCTATGACAGAATTTCCGGCGAAGTTCACCTTTTCGAGAAAACCCCGCAAGGTGCCTTCCGCGCGCCGGAAAAAGTGGCGGGGGCGGACGACGAACTGGTGCGGAAGGTGCTGGCGCCCGATGTGCATGCGCGTTTCCTCGAGGAGATAGACTTGTTGGACGGCGCCGGGGCGGGCTTTGATCTCGAGGCGCTACGTGCCGGACGGCAGACCGCGGTTTTCTTCGGCAGCGCGATGAACAACTTCGGGGTGCGTCTTCTCCTCGACCGCTTTCTCGAATTCGCCCCGCCGCCGGCCGGGCGCGTGGCGGCCTGCGGTCCGGTCGACCCGTCGGCCCCTCCCTTTTCCGGCTTCGTCTTCAAAGTGCAGGCCAACATGAACCCGCGCCATCGCGACCGGGTCGCCTTCGTCCGGATTGTTTCCGGCCGTTTCCGGCGCGACATGACGGCGCACAATCCCCGCACCGGGCGCGATCTGCGTTTGTCCAACGCGCAGCGGTTGTTCGCCCGCGAACGCGAGACGGTGGACGACGCATGGCCCGGCGACGTGGTGGGTCTGGTTGGAAACTATGACATCCAGATCGGCGATACGCTGAGCGAAGACGCGACGGTTGTCTTCCACGAGATCCCGCGCTTCCCGCCGGAGTGTTTTGCCTCGGTGCACTGCTCCACTTCGGCCATGCAGAAACGTTTCCGGGCCGGTCTCGACCAACTGCTCAAAGAAGGTGTGGCCCAGCGCTTTCATCCGGAAGGTGCGGTCACGGCGGCGCCGCTGCTCGGGGCGGTCGGACCTCTGCAATTCGATGTGTTGCGTCACCGGTTGTTGTCCGAATACGGCGCCGAGTGCCGCCTCGAGACGGCAAGTTGGAACCTGGTCCGCTGGTTGCCGGCCATGACCGCTTTGGAGAATTCGCTCTTGATGCTCCCGACCGGTGTGGTGCGGGCCAGCGATGAGGACAACCGTACTGTGCTCCTTTTCGACAGTGCATGGGCTTTGCGCTATTTCACGGAGAAACACGCTCACATCACGCTAGCCGAGACTGCACCGCAGGGGCCGGGTGGGTGACCCGCGGCAGTCGGGACGCAACACCATGGCTGAGGAGACCGGGGCAGGCCAATAAGCCGCGGCTTTTTGTGACCAAATCTTCACAATTTCCCCTTTGGAGAGTTGGCCCCGGTACGCTTTGCTTTCCTCCTATTCCCGCGGGCCTCCTGTCCGCGGAATTTTCCGGGGGGAAAAATGAAGGGTGCCGCAAGGTGCCCTTCATTGCTCCTCCTGCGGAACGCATCAAGGGATGGCTGGTGCCAACCTCCACTTCCTGCTTCGCCGTGACAAGTCCCCGGCCCTGGCGAGACCGGTTTTACTTCAAAACCAGGGATTTGGCCTCCCGCTGAGCCTGGCGCCGAAGTGCGGCGCAGCAGCTTGATTTCGGCGGAGCGGGAGAAATCCCGTCGGTCCCTTTTTGTTGCGGCTTTGTCACATTCCTGTGCTTGGCCTCCGCGTGGCAGACGCGCATTTTGAGGAGGATGCCCGAGCGCACCACCGACGACCGACTTTTGGCGGAAACCATCCGCAGCGAGATGCTGGAGGACATCGACGAGGAGCTGGAGTTGGAGATGGAGGAAGTCCGTTCCGAGGGCTCACGGGAGGGCGGTGACCACTCGCGCCGGTTCCGCCGCCAATACTTCCGCGAATTGTTCCGGCTGCAAACCGAGTTGGTCGCCCTGCAGGACTGGGTGGTCGCGACCGGTCAAAAAATCGTCATCCTTTTCGAGGGCCGCGATGCCGCGGGCAAAGGCGGCACGATCAAGCGTTTCACCCAGCGTCTCAACCCGCGGGTTTGCCGCGTCGCCGCCTTACCCGCACCGAGCAGCCGCGAACGCACCCAATGGTATTTCCAGCGCTACGTGGCCTATCTTCCGGCCGCCGGCGAAATCGTCCTTTTCGACCGCAGTTGGTACAACCGCGCCGGTGTCGAGCATGTCATGGGTTTCTGCAGCGACGAGGAATACAAAGGTTTTTTTCGCGATGTGCCCGAGTTCGAGCGCATGCTGGTGCGCTCCGGCATCCGCCTGGTCAAGTATTGGTTCTCCATCACCGACGCCGAGCAAGAACAGCGTTTTCTGGCCCGCATTCACGATCCGCTCAAGCAGTGGAAGCTCAGTCCGATGGACCTCGAATCGCGGGCGCGCTGGGAGGACTACACCGTGGCCAAGGAGATCATGCTCCAGCGCACCAGCATTCCCGAGGCTCCGTGGTGGGTGGTCCCGGCGGTGGACAAAAAGAAAGCGCGCCTCAACTGCCTCGACCATCTCATCTCGCTCCTCCCTTACACCGAGACCCCGCACCAACCGGTTGTTCTGCCCCCTCGCCACCACCATGAGGACTACCACCGGCACCCGGTGCCGGAGGACATGATCGTGCCGCAAAAATACTGAACCTTTGGGCCCGTGGCCGCGAGCGTCGCCGGACTTCCTTACCGTGAACCTCCTTCTGCTGCAAAACATGTCAAAACTCTCACCTTCCCGTTCTTGCTCTCGCCGGCCAAACCTCTGATCTGCTTCCCATGGAATTTCTCGCCACCGCCTTCACTGATCCGACCTTCCTGACTTACTTTCTGCTCGCCCTCGCTGTGGGTCTTGCCCTTGGTTTCGAGTTCGTCAACGGCTTCCACGACACGGCCAACGCGGTTGCTACGGTCATCTACACACACACCTTGAAGCCTACGCCTGCCGTGGTCTGGTCCGGCATCTGGAATCTCATCGGCGTGCTCACCTCTTCCGGCGCGGTCGCCTTCGGCATTGTCGAACTGCTGCCGGTCGAACTGGTCATCAACATCGGGTCTTCCGCCGGTTTTGCCATGGTCTTCTCCCTCCTCGTCTCGGCCATCATGTGGAATATCGGGACCTGGTATCTCGGATTGCCCGCTTCCAGTTCGCACACGCTTATCGGCTCCATCCTCGGCGTCGGCTTGGCCAACGCGCTGATGGGTCCGGATCATTCGGTGACCGACGGTGTCAACTGGGCCAAGGCGCAGGAAGTCGGCCTCGGCTTGCTCATTTCGCCGGTCGTCGGTTTTGTCGCTGCCGCCCTGTTGCTCATCACGCTGAAGATTCTCGTGCGCAAGCCCGAACTCTACCGCGCGCCGGTGGGCAAGACCCCGCCGCCTCTCTGGATCCGCGGGATCCTCATGTTGACCTGCACCGGGGTAAGTTTCGCCCACGGGTCGAACGATGGACAAAAAGGTATGGGGCTCATCGTCCTCATTCTCGTCGGGATCCTGCCCGGCACCTACGCGCTGAAAATGTCGGCCGATCACGAAACCGTGGCCGGCCTCTCGGCCGAAGCCGCGCAATTGTCGTCCGTCTTTGCTGCCGAGTCCGATGGGTCTGTCATCCGCGGCCGGGAGGCCAACGATAAGCTCGCCGCCTTTCTCAAGCCGAGCGGCCAGCCATCGGCCGAAATCTTCGCCGCGCTGGCCGGGGCAACGGCTGACATCAGTGTGCGGCTCAAAAATGCCGAAACATTCCAAGCCCTGCCAGCGAGCGACCGCGGCGGTGTGCGCACCGACCTTTATCTCGTTTCCAAAACCATCGCCAAACTCGACAAGGCCGGCCGTCTCGCCCTCGACCCGGAAGTCCGTGCGGCTGAGCAGGCTTTGGGTAAGCATGCCGACGCTTTGACCAATTACATCCCCGATTGGGTCAAATACGCCGTGGCCCTCTCGCTCGGTCTCGGCACGATGATCGGCTACAAGCGCATCGTCAAAACGGTCGGCGAAAAAATCGGCAAGGACCACCTCACTTATGGTCAGGGCGCCTCGGCCGAGGCGGTGGCCATGGGCACAATCATGGTGGCCGATCACTTCGGCCTCCCGGTCAGCACGACCCACGTGCTTTCCTCCGGCATCGCCGGCACCATGGCGGCTAACAATTCCGGCCTGCAGATGGCAACGGTGCGCAATATTCTCATGGCCTGGGTGCTCACCCTGCCGGTGTGCATTTTCCTCGGGGCCTTGCTTTTCGCCGGGGCGCTCAATGCCATCGCCCTGCTCGGGTTCCGCTGACCGGTATTCGGGCAGAAGAAGCGAAAAGCAAGATCATCGCCTGGCAGCATGCATCTTATCCTGCTCCTTGCGATTTTGCTGGCGGCTCACGCGCAAGCCGCGCCATCCGCGGCAACCACCACGGTCGACGAGGAGAAGCGGGCCAACCCGATTTTCATCCGCAACCCTGAAGACATCACTTCGGGTGACATCCTCGCCGGCACGGCTGGCACAATCAGCGGCGAGCGGCGTCCCCTGCGTGAGCGCATGGGCGGGGCCTTGGAAGATTGGTGGAATGGACCGCACATGCTCGGTGGCGACGGCAACCGTTTCGGGCCAAACCGCCGTCAGTGGCTCAAGGACCACGGGCTTTCCTTCGATGGCAATTACCAGGGCGCTTATTTCGGCGTGGTCTCCAGCCAGAGCGGCTCGCGCGGATTCTGGGACGGGCAGCTGAATTTTTCCGGCCAATTCAATTTGGGTGATGCCTTCGACAATGAGCAACTGCGCGGTGTCCAGATGTTCGGGGCGACCCGTTACCGCAGCAATTGGGAGGAATCCAATCCGAACAACTCCGTCCTTGCCCAAAGCATGTTCAATCCTTCGAACTGGCAATCCGGCACCCAGTTGCGCCTGCTCAACTTCGGCCTCCTTCTCGACAGCGCGAAAAACCTCCCTGTCGAGCACATGCTCACCCTCAAACTCGGATGGCTCCAACCCCAGCGCGAATTTGCCGACCAGCCGCTGAGCAAATTATTCCTCAACAATGCGGTGAACAGCGCCAAAGGCCTCGGGGGCAATATCCCCTTCTCCTCGAGTGAATCCACCTGGGGCGGCACGCTCACCGTGCGTCCGCAGGATGACTTCTACCTGCGCAATGCGCTCTTCATGTCCTTTCCCAACCCCACTTCCTCGCAAAACCACGGGCTTATGTTCCAAGGCTCCCTCAACCCCGCGCAGAACGGACTTTGGTATATGGGCGAAGGCGGATGGACTCCGTCTTTCGGGCCGGAAAGCCTGCCCGGCAAATACGCTTTCGGCGGATTTTACTATGGCACGCCGGCCGGGCAGGCGACTTGGGGCGGGTCGACCGCTTCCGGTCAATATGGTTTTTACGCGCAGGCCGACCAAATGCTTTACCGGGAAGCCTCGACTGGTTCGGCGGCCGACCTCACGCCGCAAGGCTTGAACACCTTCAATCTTTTTTTCTTTACCACGAGCGAGACAAAAGCGGACGTCTATCCTTTCTACTTCCAGAGCGGATTGGTCTATACCGGTCTCCTCCCGCGCCGCGACCTCGACCTGGCCATGATCTCGCTCGGCTGCGGCGTCTACAGCCAGGCCTCTGGCGCACCTTCCCGCACCCAAACTGCGGTGTTGGAAGGAGCCTACCGCTGGCAGGTCAACGGCTGGTTCTATGCCCAGCCGTTTTTTCAATACTTCTCCCGTCCCAACGGCACCTCCTCCGTGGACAATGCCGGCATCCTCGGGATCACCGTCGGCACGGTCTTTTGACCTTTTGCCCGCGAACCGCCCCGACGGGCACGAGATGGACGAAGCTAACCTGCGCTCGGGCCGCGGGCCGACTTTCGCCTCGACGGACTTGTCCTGCCCGCCTCCGCCATGGGTACCCGGAGCATGAAACTCCAGTCGTCAGACAACCTCGGCAGCTGGACTGATGTCGCCGTGGTGCCGGACGTGCAGATCAATCTGAATGGACCGAAAAAGTTCTTCCGCTTCCAGGCTGTGGCACCGTGAAGATCTTGAGTTCTTTACCAAAAGGCGCCCCGGCAACGGGGCGCCTTTTTTGCTTTGGTTCGACCGGGATATCTCCTCGTGGCTATGACACTCTTTCCCGATCAGCGCGAAGCAAGATAAATGGCTAGGGCAAGAAATACGGCGAAGGCGAGCAGTCCGATGCCGGCCGCCATCCAGCGTCTGCGGGGAAATGGATCGAGGGACGAGCAGGACGGACAATAGCCGCGCACGGCCCCGCGTGAACCGCAACGTTGACATCGTGCCATGGTCAGAGCGGTAACCGCCCACCGTGGCCAAGGCAATCCCGGAAATGTAACAAATAGTTCACTATCAGCAACTTGAGATTGCAAACGCAAGGCCGGAAATTGGCCGGCCGGGGTGTGGCGAAATTTTCACAATTCCCCCTTTGCCATCGGGGTGTCCCGGCGGTTCCCCTTGGGTCTGCCCGCCATGCTCCCCAGCTACTTTCACGAAATCAGCCTCGTTCCGCTTTTGAGCTTGGAGGAAGAAACGGCGTTGGCGGAACGGGTGCAAGCGGGGTGCGAGGCGGCCCGGCACCGCATGATTGTGGCCAACTTGCGTCTTGTCGTGAAAATCGCCGGTGAATTCGTCCATCGGGGGGTGCCGCTCGACGACCTTATTTCCGAAGGCAACCTCGGGCTGATCCGGGCGGTGGAAAAATTCCGCCCTCAAAAAGGCGGCAAATTCAGTTCCTATGCCGCGTGGTGGATTCGCCAGGCCATCCACCGCGCGCTCGGTGAGCAAAATCATGCCGTCCGGCTGAGCCCGCTCGCCATGAGCAAACTGTCCAAGCTCCGTCGCATCGCGCACAGCATGTCGGACGCCCTCGGCCGCGAACCAACCGACGAGGAGTTGTCCGATGAACTCGGACTGGAGGCCGTCACGGTGACCAACCTCAAGAACGTGGCGGCCCGCCCGGCCTCGATGGACTCTTTGCTTTCCGGAGAGGTCGGGGCCACGCTGGGAAGTCTGCTCGTCGACGAACAAGCCGAGGACCCTCTAGAGGCGCTGAGCGGCAAAGATCTGAGGGACAAAGCAGGGGAATTGCTCACCGTGCTGAAAAGCAGGGAGCGGGCGGTGGTCGTCCGCCGTTTCGGTTTGGACGGACACCAACCCATGACCCTCGAGCTGATCGGCGCGGAACTCGGCTGCACCCGGGAAAGGGCGAGGCAAATTCTGCAGGACGCCCTCAAGCGGATGCGGCGCACTTTTTCCCGACACCAGTCGCGGCAGTTCCTGCAAGTGGTGGCGGCCAACCCTCTCCGGTCACCCGGCGCAGCCACCATCTTGCTTCCTCCCGCCCGCTGTGCGGCCTAGGCGTCCCGCGCTGAGTGCTTGGCAGAGCCCGAGAGGGGATGCTGGCGGGCCGTATGGCCGGACAAACCCTCCACCGGCCGGTTTACCGTCGGGTGTAACTGGGGTAGTTTTGCCAGGTGGTGTTCAACAGGCGTCTTCGTTTGGTCGGCTACGCGGCCGCTGCGGTCGCCATGTTTCTCATGGCCGGTGGCCATTGGGGCGCCCTGCAAACCGTGGCGTGGTCCGGGATGCTGTGGACGTATTCGCAGGAAGACGGATCATGGCTCTCCGGCATGAAGAAGACGTTCGATGGCGAGCATCCTTGCACGATGTGCACCTCGATCAAGACAGGGCAGGAAAATGAACGCACCTTGCCGGCGGCCATCGCGTCGCTGAAAAAGCTGGAAGCCTTTCCCGCCCCTTTGCGCGCCGCTCTGCCACCTCGCGACTGCCGCGACTTTGTTTTCCCCGCGGCGGGTGCTGTGCGGCCCGCGGCGCGTTCCGACGCGCCGCCCGTGCCGGTGCCCATTTCGGATCTCGTTTAAGATCCGCCGCGCGGAGTGTTTCCGCGTTGCTTTTCCGAACGGCCTTCCGGCCGGTTCGCGCCACTTCACCCGCACCGCGCGTGCGCCCCACATGGCGCGAAAGAAATCAACCAATGCACAGCAACAAAATGAAATCTCTAAATTATCTTGTCCTTACTCTGGTCGCGGCATGTGTCGCACCTTCGGGCCTGCAGGCCCATATCAGTTACGCCGGCCGCGACATCGGCACGGATCCCCTGTCGGTGACGGTCAGCAACCAAGCAGCGAGCAGCGCCTTCGGCTGGGCCGACGCCACCGACGCCGATTGGGGCGACAGCCATCGCGGACGCTTCTTCCGCTTCACCCTGACCACCCCGGCTTCGATCATGATCAGCGTGACGCGCGGGGGTTCTGCCTCACAAACCGGAGCAGTAGGTGCCTTTCTCCCGGGCTTTTCCCTTTATTCGGGTTTGGCACAGGGCTCGCCTGAGGCGCTGGCGCACGATTCGTCGGCGCTTTCCGTGGCTTCGCGTCCCGGCGATAAGCGGGGTTCCTTCCGAGCGCTGGACAATTGGTCGATCGGTAACGATCCGACGTATGTAACGGCGGGCGATGCGACCAGCGGCATCCTCATCGAGGCGCGCTTGGCTTACTTCACCTACATCGGCAACGCGGCGGATGGAACGAGCGCCAACTATGGCAATGCCGCAGGAATCAATGGCGATGGAGTGGCTGATGGCAGTGTCACCGCGACGTTCAACAACCTCGCGGCAGGCGACTACTCGTTCTTTGTCGGTGGCGCGAACTATGACGCCCGACTCGCCGAGACTGGTCCGACTTATCCGACATACGCCTTCACCACGACGGTGCAGACCGTGCCCGAGCCTTCCACGTGGGGGCTGCTGGCCTTGGGTGGTGCGACGCTGGGAGTCGCTCTGCGGAAACAACTACGCCGATGAAAAAATTAGCCCCGGCCTTCACCTTGGTCGAGTTGCTCGTGGTCATCGCCCTTCTGGCGGTGCTCGCTTCGCTGGCCTATGCAGGGGCCGGGGTCGTGATCGGCAAGGGCCAGGCGGCCAAATGCCTCTCGAACATGCGCCAGATCGGCGCGGCCATGCAGATGTTTGCCAACGATCACGATGGTCGCTTGCCCGGAACCGCCCACGGCGTGTCGTGGACCAATTCCTTGGGTGCTTACCTTGGCCCGAAATTCATCGGCAGATGTCCGGCGGTTCCGAACCACCGTGCGCGCGTGAGCTATGGTTGGAACGACAGTTTGGCCGACTCGCGGGGGCAGGGGATCCGCTTGGTTGCGGTGCGCGCACCCGGCGCCACTATGGCTGCGGCGGAAATCGCGACCAACCAAAGCAGCGAGCATTTTCACTTTGCCGGCGGCCGTCACGGGGCGAGCCGGGTCACCCCCAACCAGTTCCAGACAGCAGTCAATGTGCAGGTGCACAATGGCAGCGCGAATTATCTTTTTGTCGACGGACACGTGGAGAATCTCCCGTGGAATGAAGTGCAAGGACGGCTGTGTCAGCCTGGAGCAAACTTTCTCGTGCCATGAAAAATATTTTCTTCATGCTCATGGTGTCCTCTTGCCTGCTCCACGCCCACGACCACATCGAGGTGGGCTTGGTTCCTGGCGAGGAGTCCTTCCTGGCCTTGGATGGTCCTGATTTCCAGTTGGCGCTTTACGTCCCTCCGGGTGAGCCGTTCAGCGGTTATCTGTCGCAGTTTCCCGGCGGCTGGCACGCCTGCGAACTGACCTTTACCACGGAATTAAATGCCCTGGAGCCTGCCGAGCAGGCCGATCCGCGGATCGAAATGGTTTCGGTCAGCGGGCCGCCGGGAGGATCATTTGCCTTTTGGGAGGTTGGTGCCCTCGAGCCGACGATCTTGCTGCCGGTCGGCTGGGCGGAGTCGGATGCTTCGTTCCCGGTCGTCTTTGCCGGCGACACGCACGCGCACGGACGGTGCTTCACCATGGACAAACCCGGAATCTACACGGTCACTTTTCGTGCTGTCGACAGTGCGGATCTATTCGAACCGAGCGCAAATAAGACAATCACCTTCAACGCCCTGCCGGCCCCGAAATTGTCTATCAGTGCGGCGGGCGGGAGTGTGTCACTTTCATTTACCAGTCGCGCGAACCTCAATTACGACCTGCAAGTGTGCACGGACCTTGCCTCCGGTGGCTGGGTCAATGTCGAGCCGCACGTTTCCATCAACGGGGACGGCCGCCGGATCGAAGTGAACGATCCTGTGGCAGCGCGCCCAAAGGCCTTTTACCGTCTGGTCGAATACTGAAGCCTTCGCGGGGAGGACCCCATTGGCGGTCAGTCGTCCTCGTCGGCCCGGAAGAGATAGCCTTCCCCGTGCACGGTCTGGAGGCGGGCTTGGTGCGGCTTGAGCTTGGCCCGCAACCGGCGGACGTGCGTGTCCACGGTGCGGCTGCTGCTCATGTTGCGGTAGCCCCAGACGTCATGGAGCAGAGTTTCCCGGGTCAGCACCTGTCCGCGCTTTTCCATCAGGGCCACGAGGAGTCGGAATTCGAGTGCTGTCAGGTCGAGCTTGCGTCCGCCCAAGCGCACTTCGAAAGTTGCCCGGTCGAGAGCAAAGGGCCCGACCTGGAGCTGCTCGCCGGAATTGGAGGTGCGGGATTTTTGGATAAGCAAGCGGAGCCGCAGGACGAGTTCTCGCGGGCTGAAAGGTTTGGTCAGGTAATCGTCGGCACCCAACTCGAGACCGGCCACCCGGTCCTCGGGGCGGGCTTTGGCCGTGAGCATAATGACCGGAATCCGGGCTGTGATCTCGCGCGCGCGCAATTGACGGCAAACATCTTCACCTCGCATCTCCGGGATCATCAGGTCGAGCACGACGGCCGAGGGCAATTTTTCGCGCGCCAATTTCAGGCCTGCCATCCCGTCCGATGCTTCAATCACGACAAAACCTTCTTTGCGCAAATGCAACCGGATCAGGTCGAGAACGTCGGGCTCGTCCTCGATGATCAGAACAACGTCTTTTGGGGGCGATTTGGCGGGCATGCGTCGTTTGGCGCTCGGTAGCTTCCTCGCAGAGGAAAGGCCTAACAGCGGGATCGCCGCCCGGCCAATCAATATCTGTGACGAAATTGTTACACCTTTGGCGCTTTACCCGAGGCAACGGTGATGGGATGGATTTTACCGAATGATGACCCATCGCGCGGGCTGGATTTCCGATGTGCATCTCGGCACCAGAGGTTGCCAAGCCGAGGCCTTGCTTGAATTTCTCCGCGACCACGAATTCGAGACATTGTATTTAGTGGGAGACTTGATCGATATCTGGTCCTTGCGCCGGCGCCGTTACTGGCCGCAGGCCCACAGCGACGTGGTGCAAAAACTCCTGCGCAAGTCACGCAAGGGCACCCGGCTGATTTACATTCCGGGTAACCACGACGAATTTGTCGCGGAATTTCCCGGTGATTTCGGCAATATCGAAATCATGCCGCGCGCCGTGCACCGGACGTGGGACGGACGCAAAATTCTCATTATCCACGGGCATGAGTTGGATACCGTGGTGCAGAACATGGGGTGGCTGGCGCACGCCGGCGGGCTTGGTTACGAACTACTGCTGCAGGCGAACCATCCGGTGCATTGGGTGCGCCACCGGCTCGGCCTCGCGCCGTGGTCGCTGAGCGCCTACATCAAATCACGGGTCAAAAATGCGGTGAATTTTATCAGCGACTTCGAGGAAGCGATGGCCCGCTACGCGCGGGATGCCGGCGCCAGCGCGGTCCTCTGCGGGCACATCCATATGCCGTCCGTGCGTAGAATCGGAGAGCTCAGCTATTACAATTGCGGCGATTGGGTCGAGCATTGCACCGCTCTGGTCGAGAACCGTGACGGAAAGATCGAACTGCTGCGCCTGCGCGATTCCGCGGCGGCCGTCGCCGCGACTTCGCTGTAAGGCCGGTGGGGTGCGGTCCGCCGCGGCTCAGCAGCAGCCCGACCCTGGCGTGCCGCAACCCGCCGCCGCGCCCGGGACCGGGAGGCAAATTTCCTTGGCCAGGCAGTCTGTGTGCTTGGTTCCGAGGTGCAGGACCACGGCGTCACCGGCACTGACCGAGAGGAGGGGGAACTGCGAGATGATGCCGTCCTCGAACTCGATTTCCACCGGAAGACCAGCCAACCCGAGCGGTTCGAGGGCGCGGCTGATGATGGCCTTGAGCTTGCCGGCGGACAGACGGTGATCCGTGTCGTCCGCTACCCAGGCCTGCAAGCAGCAGAAGGAAGTGCGGCGCATGGCCCCGCCGCAGTCGAGAAACTCGCGGTCGATGCGGCCGACCTCGGTGATGTGCGCGTGGTCGGGGATGCGCCCGCCATCGGGCAAAACAAAGGACACGGGTTTTTCGCCGAAAGCGGCGAGCAGGGCGTTGAGTTCGGCAGTATTCATGGAAGAGCAGGTAGGGTTTGGGGCATGGTCAGGAGCCAGCAACGCAACCGTTCACTGATCTCGTCGCGGACCCGCCGGAAGACGGCAAGTCGGTCCGCTTCGGATCCGGTCGCCGCCGACGGGTCGTCAAAAGGCCAGTGCAGGACCTCGCCGAGGGCCGGGTAAATGCGAGGACATTCGTTGCTCGCTCGGGCGCAAACGATGATGGCATACCGCACGGGCACATGACCGAGGATGCCCTCGAGGCCTTTTGAGGTGTGGCCGGAAAGGTCGATGCCGCACTCCCGCATGGCCTCCACCGCGAGCGGGTGCGGTTGACTTGGTTCGGTTCCCGCGCTGAAGACTTCGAACCGGTCGCCGGCCAGGTGGCGCAACCAACCCTCCGCCATCTGGCTGCGGGCCGAGTTGTGCGTGCAGAGGAAAAGAACGCAGGGTTTGCGGGTCATCGGGGTGGTGGCGCGTTGGTTTTGTCGCGGCGTCCCGCCGCATAGGCTCCGAAAACACGGCGGAGTTCGTCGCGCACACGGCGGAATTGCGCGGCGATTTCTTCCGCGGTGCCGGTGGCGTGCGCCGGATCATCGAAGGGCCAGTGATGCCGGTTCACCTGGCCGGGAAAAACCGGACAAGCCTGGTCCGCATTCCCGCACACCGTGATGACCGTCTCCACTTCACGGTCGAGAAATTCATCCATATGCTTCGAGGTGTGGGCGGAAATATCGATGCCGATTTCGGCGAGGGCCGCGATGGCTTGAGGATGGACATAGCCGGCCGGGTTGGATCCCGCACTACACACTTCGAGGAGGTCGCCGGCCGTGGCGCGAAGGATGCCCTCGGCCATGTGGCTACGGCAGGAGTTGCCCGTGCAAAGGATGAGGACACGCGGCTTCTCGGGCATCATCTTGCTCCCTCCATGGCCTGGCGCACCGCACGGCAGGCCTCGCTTTGCAGGAACAGGCGGTCCGGTCCCGACAGCTCCTGCTCGCCGAGGCGGTCGGCTTCCGCGATGATTTCACGGGGGAAATATTTGCGCCGGAACCAGAGCGCGACATGGACGAGCCCGATGAGCACGGGAACCTCGATCAGCGGCCCGACCACGGTGGCGAAGGCCACCCCGGAGGCGATGCCGAAGACACCGATGGCCACCGCGATGGCCAGTTCAAAATTGTTACCTGCCGCGGTGAAGGCAAGGGTTGTGCTGCGCGAATAATCCGCCCCGATCCGGCGACCGAGAAAAAAGCTGAGGCCGAACATGAGAATGAAATAGATGGTCAGCGGCAGCGCGATACGGAGGACGTCCAGCGGGAGCTTCACGATGGCGCCGCCTTTGAAGGTGAACATCACCACGATGGTGAAAAGCAAGGCGATCAAAGTAACGGGTGAGATCACCGGGATGAATTTGCGGTCATACCACTCGATGCCTTTGAGCGGAATGAGGATAACGCGACTGAGCACACCCGCCGCGAAAGGAATTCCGAGGTAAATCATCACACTGGCGAAAATCTGGCCGATGGTCACGTCGGCCAGCGACTTTCCCCCGAGCCCCCGGACCATGGACAAGTCGATCCCGAGCAGACCGGGCAACCAGGTGATGAAGACCCACGCGTAGAGGCCGAAGGTGACAATCTGGAAGACGCTGTTGAGCGCAACAAGGCCGGCGCAATACTCGCTGCTCCCCTTGGCCAGCTGGTTCCAGACCAAGACCATGGCAATGCAGCGGGCGATGCCGACCAGGATGAGCCCGACCATGTAGTCCGGATGATCGCGGAGAAACAGGACGGCGAGGATGAACATGAGCACCGGACCGATGACCCAATTTTGCAGGAGGGACAACCCGAGGACTTGGGGGTTGGAGAAAACTTTGGGCATTTCCTCGTAGCGCACCTTGGCCAAAGGCGGATACATCATGAGGATGAGACCCGCCGCGATGAGGAGGTTTGTTGTTCCGACCGTGACCGGGGCGAAGAATGCCTCGGGATTAACAATGAGAAAATTGCCGGCCAGAACGCCGATTCCCATGGCGGCAAAAATCCACAAGGTGAGGTAACGGTCCAGGAAGGACATCCGGCGTGCGATCGAATCGTTCATACCGGGGTGACGGAACCGCGATGCGGCGACTTGGTGTTGACAAGTTGGCCCAGCTTCCGCAAGTCCCGCCCGAAGACGGCCTCTTCACCCGCACAATCCTGCAGGCAGGCGAGGTTGGCTTCGAGCAGGGGAGGTCTCTTCTTGGTCAAACGATAAAGCACCCATTTGCCCTTCCGCTCGGTTGTCACCATCCCGTGGCGGCGCAGATAGGCCAGATGACGCGAAACCTTGGCCTGCGGTTCTCCGATGACATCCTGCAAATGGCAGACGCAGAGCGGTCCCCGGAGCAGCAAATGCACGATGCGCAAACGCGTGCGGTGACAAAGGCACTCGTGGATCCGGACCAAGTTCACGCCGGAAAACATATTCGGGCAGACGAATATGTGTCCAGCGGGAAAAAGTCCGGTTCAGTCGTCCAGATCCGTATTCTGCATGCCCATGCGACTGCCCGGCAGATTGAACTGCGAGTAGCGCGATCCGCTGTCGGTCGGGTCTTGCTCGAAACCGGGACCGCCAGTGGGTGATTGCGCGGTTTGGCAACCGGGAAGCAAAAGCGCGAGGAGTAGGGCGAGAAGGAAGGTGGACTTTTTCACGCCGGCAAATAACCACACCTGCGCTTCCGCATCACGATTTTTCCGCCCTTGCTGGTCGAAAGCCGGCCAAGCCGTGGCGCGGCGGGAGGAAAGCTTCGCGGAAAATCCCGAGACGTTTTTTTGGGTATATCGGGCCTCTTTTTTCTGCCTCCGCCGAGACGTCGCTGTTCTGACGGATGGCCTGTGCCATGAGGGAGAGCCACTCCAAGCGCGGTACCGGGGCGAGGTAGTAGCCGGAGTAAACGAGGGCATCGTCGGCGTCCTGCGGCGCGACCTGGAATGCCGCGCCGATGGTGTGGCCGAGTTGCCAGAGATTGTCATAGCGCAAAGATGCGTCGAGGCGCAGCGGCGTGGTGTTGGCGCTGTATCGGTTGTTTAGCTCCACGCTGCCGTGGAGGGGAAAGGAATCTTCCACCACCAGCTCCACGTCGACCGAGCCCGGCATGGCGCCGGGTTTGAATTCCGGGGTGACCCGCAGATCGGCGCGCCGGTTGAGCCGGATAACGTCCTTCTCCACGTCGCGGAAGTTCGGGATGGACCCCTCGGCGAGGGAGGGGGCCAGGCGTTTGATCCTTTCGATGTCGTGGTATTTCGATCCGCGGACAGTGAGCCGCCCGACTGGCATTTCCTGCACGCTGAGGACAATGATTCCGCTGGTCGGATCTTGCGGCGGAATTTCCACGACCACCGTCTGGTAGCCCGCGCGGTGGTATCTTTGCTCCAGTGCGGCACGGGCCAATTCGACATCCTCCGCCGTGCGTTCCGGGCCGAGATAAGCGTAGACGGCGTAGTCCACTTGGTCGCGCGGCAGGTGGCGCGATCCGATCACGCGGTATTCGCGGATGTGGAAAGACGGAGGCGGGAGGTCGGAGCCCGTGCTTTCACCCGCCGCGTCCGTGGTCGGCACGGCCCGTGCAGCCTCGCGGGGCTCGGCCAGAAACGCGATCAGACCCACCGCAAAAAGGCAGGCGCGCAGAGACACGAGGCGGGCCAGTTTGGCGGGCGGGGACATGGACCATAAATAATAGGACGGGAATGCTTCTGCAGGACAGTCGCAGAATGTGAAATTTCCGTCACATAGACCTTTTCCGACAGAGTAAAGGTTCAGCCGAAGCGGCCGGTGATGTAGTCCTCGGTACGCTTTTCCGAGGGGCTGGTGAAAATCTTCGCCGTGGTGCCGAATTCGACCAGTTTGCCGAGGTAGAAAAAGCCAGTGTGGTCCGAGCAGCGGGTGGCCTGCTGCATGTTGTGGGTCACGATGACAATGGTGAACTCTTTTTTCAGCTCGCTGATCAGCTGCTCGACCCGGGCCGTGGCAATGGGATCGAGGGCGGAGCAAGGTTCGTCCATGAGCAGAACCTTGGGCCGGTTGGCAATGGCCCGCGCGATACAGAGGCGTTGCATTTGTCCGCCGGACAGCCCGAGGGCACTCTGGTGCAAGCGGTCTTTGACCTCGTCCCACAAGGCGCCGCCGCGCAGGCTGCGCTCGGCCGCTTCGTCGAGCTGGGTGCGATCGTGCAGGCCGCAAATGCGCAGGCTGTAGACCACGTTTTCGTAGATCGACTTGGCGAAGGGGTTGGACCTCTGGAAAACCATGCCGACCAATCTCCGCAAGGCGATGACCTCGAGGGCAGGATCCCAGAGGCTGCGTCCGGCCAAAGTGATTTCCCCGGTGTGCCGCACGCCGTCGATCAATTCGTTCATCCGGTTGAAATTGCGGAGGAGGGTCGTTTTCCCACAGCCGGATGGACCGATGAACGCGGTGACCTGACGCTCGGGAATATCGAGGACAACGTCGTGCAGGGCCTGGTTCTTGCCGTAGAAGAAGTTGAAGTCGCGCACCGAGATGATGGGCCGCCCTCCGGCAGGCGGGGACGTTTCCCGGGCGGGACCGGGGAGGGAAGTGGTCGCGTCAGGCATGGGTCAGTGTTTTTTGCTGAAAACGAGTTGGGCGGTCACGTTGGTCGCGGTGACAAGAAGAACCAGCACGAGGGAAGCGGTCCAAGCCATTTTCACCTGATGTTCGAAGGGGACGATGGAAAAATTGTAAATGAGCACGGCCAGAGAGGCCGTTGGCTCCATCAGGGAGGACATCCAGAACTGGCTGAAGAGCGCAGTGAAGACAAGCGGTGCGGTTTCGCCGGCCGCGCGAGCCACGGCAAGCATCACTCCGGTCATGATGGCCGGCATGGCTTCGGGCAGGACGATGCGGCGGATTGTCTGGAAGCGCGTGGCCCCGAGACCGTAGGAAGCCTCGCGGTAGGAACGCTGCACGCCGAGCAGGGCCTGCTCGGAGGTGAGCAAAATGGTCGGCAGCATGAGCACGCCGAGGGCGACACCGCCGGCCAGGGCGGAAAATTTTCCGGTGGCCAAAACAATCGCGGCAAAGGCGAAGACGCCGCAGATGATGGACGGGATGCCGGTGAGGAGTTTGGCCGTGAAGCGGGTGATGGTGGCGAGGCGCCCGGCCGGCTCGTATTCGCAGATGTAGATCGCGGCAAGAATGCCGGGTGGCCCGGACAGGGCCAGTCCGATCCCCACCATGAGGAAGGTGCCGACCACCGCGTTGCCGAATCCGCCGCCGGTCATTCCGGCCGCGGGCGGCAACTGGGTGAAGATCGACCAGTCCAGCAAAGGCAGGCCATTCTTCACCACAAGGTACAGGATGGACGCGAGGGGCACGAGTGCCGCGAAGGACAGCGCGATGCACAGGCCGGTGAGGAGACGGTTGCCCAAGGAGCGGCCGATCAGTTTGGTCGAGTCGATGCCGTCTTCTTGGAAAAAGTTCTCGGCGTGGGTCAGAGGATTATCCATACGCGTCAGCGGATACCCGCCGTTCTTTTTTCGGTGTAGCGCAACACGGCTTCACCGGCGAAATTGACCGCGAGGGTCAGGGCGACGAGCACCAGCGCGGCATACATCAAAGCGGCGACCTGCATGCCCTCGGCCTCGCCGAATTGATTGGCCAACAGGCTGGCCAGGGTGCCGGACGGGGCAAAAAGCGACCAAGAAAGGCGCGAACTGTTCCCGATGAGCATGGCCACAGCCATCGTCTCACCCATGGCCCGTCCCAGCGCGAGGATGGTTGCCGCGACCACTCCCGGTGCGGCGGTGGGGAGAATGACCCCGAGGATGGCTTCCCAGCGGGTGGCGCCGAGGGCGTAAGCACCCTCCCGTAAGGTCCGCGGCACGGCGACGAGCGAGGCGCGTGAGATCGCGGTGATGGTCGGCAGCACCATAAGAGCAAGGACCACTCCGGCAGTGAGCAGGGAATTGCCGTAAGCGGGACCGGTCAGGAAAGGAAGATAGCCGAAGCGCTCCGTGACCCAAGTGCCGAGGGATTGGATGAGGGGAACCACAACAAAGATGCCCCACAGTCCGTAGACCACGCTGGGGATGGCGGCGAGAAGCTCGACGACAAAACGGACAAAGTCACGGGCCTGACGGGGGAGGAAATCCTCGCTCAAAAAGATGGCAATGGCCAAACCCGGGGGGAAAGCCAGGACCAAGGCGATGATCGCGGTGGCCACGGTGCCGACGAGGAAGGGCAGCACGCCGTAACGGTCGCGGTTGGGCTGCCACTGCGCGCCGGTCAAAAAACCAAGGCCGTGTTCTTCCAGGGCCGGTTTGGCTTCCTGGAAAACCTCCCAGAAAATCCAGCCAAGCACGAAGACCGAGGAGACTGCGGCCAGCGCGGTGAACCAGCGGAAAAAATCCGGAAGCCTGCGCGCCACGTTGTCATGGATGCCGCCCGAGCTGGTCTTGTCGGTCGTCATGGGGAGACGGGTCCGCTTAATCGATGGTGGAAAGCGCTGCGTTGGCCTTGGCCACCACGGACTCGGGCAGCGGGATGTAGCCGAGATCCAGCGCGAAGGATTGGCCCTCGGTCAGCCCGTAGGTCACGAAGTCCTTGAGCGCTTTGAGCTTCGCGGCATTGTCATACTTTTGGTAAAGCAAGAGCCAGGTGAACGAAGCAATAGGATAGCCGTCCGGAGCCGCGGTGTCGACCGGCCAGGCCCGAAGGTTTTCCGGCAACTCGACCGAGGCCAGCGCGGCGGCGCCGCTGAGTGGCGTGGGGACAATGAAGTTGCCCGACTTGTTTTCGACCGAAGCGACCGGCAACTTATTCTGTTCGGCGTAGCCGAATTCGACATAACCGATGGCGCCGGGAGTCTGTTTGACCAGCGCGGTGACCCCCTCGTTGCCTTTGCCGCCCACCCCGACGGGGAAGGTGACCGATTTGTCATATCCCACCTCTTCATCGAATTCGGGGCTGATCGCGGCCAGATGTTGGGTAAAGACATAGGTTGTCCCGCTTCCGTCCGAGCGGTAGGCCACCATGATGGGTCGTGCGGGGAGCGGGAGGTCGGGGTTGGCCGCGACAATGGCCGGATCGTTCCACTTGGTGACCGTGCCCAAAAAGATGCCGGCCAGCGCGGCGCGGGACAACTTCAGCCCGGTCACGCCCTCCAGATTGTAGGCCAGCACCACACTGCCGGCGGTGACCGGAATCATCACTGCCCCGCGTGGTGATTTGGCCATTTCGGCGTCGGTCATGGCGGCATCGCTCGCCCCAAAATCGACCACCCCTTGGAGAAAATTTTTCACCCCGGCCCCGCTGCCGACTGATTGGTAGTTTACTTCGATGGCCGGAACTTGCTTGTTGTATTCGACCGCCCAGCGCTGATAGAGCGGCGCGGGAAAGGTGGCGCCCGCCCCGGAAAGTTGCTGGGCTTGCAGCGGCGCGGTGAAGCCGGCCGCAAAAATGGCAAAATGGAATAGTGGCTTCTTCATCGGTGGGAGGTGGGAAGCAAAGTCTCGTTGCTGGGCGGACGCGAAAGAAGCGAAAAGCATGAAGGTGTCGGATTTGTCACATTTGCAGCCGGGTTTTTCCCGAGACTTGGCAAGGTTCGCGCGACGGCTTGCCGCTGGGTCCATGCATGCGTATTGTCTGTAAGGATGGAAGCTGCCACGACCAAACATATTTTGGGTGATTTTGACGATGGGCTGCGCTCGATGCGCGACACCGTGTTGATGATGGCCTCCCTGACCGAGCGCCTGCTGGCCTCCGCCAACGATTGCCTCTCTGCCCGCAGCTTCGAGGCGTGCGAGCGGGTCATTGCCGACGACGCAGAAATTGACACCTTGGAGAAGTCGGTCGACGAGGCAGGGGTCGCCATTTTGGTCCGGTTCCAACCGTTGGCCAATGATCTGCGTGAGGTGGTTGCCGCCATGAAGGTCAGCACCAACCTCGAGCGCGTCGCTGATCAAGCCGTGGGGATCGCCCGCCGCGCCCGCCGCCTCAACGAAGCTCCTACCTTGCCCGAGACGGACGGCTTGGTCAAAATGTGCCACGTTGCCGCGGGCATTTTTCGCGACAGCATCCGGAGTTACGCCGACCGCGACGAAGGTTTGGCCCGCGAACTGAAGGAGCGCGACCGCGAACTTGACGTCATGCACCATGCGTTTATCGATCAGTTGACCGTGCGCATGGCCAGCGATACCGGACGCATCCGTGACTATATTGATCTCGTGCTCATGGCGCGCAACCTTGAGCGCGTCGGTGATCACGCCACGAATATTGCCGAGGACGCCGTCTTCGCCGCATCCGCCGAAGACATTCGCCACACCGCGCCACTGGCGGGAGCCTGAGTGGGTTAAAGCCCGCGCGGGGAATCAGGCGGTGGGCCGGCCAACCTTTCCGCTTGCGGCGGAGGAACTGCCGTAGTGGCTTGTCCCACGAACGGTACCAGCTTGGGCAGCCGTTCGGCCAGCGGTTCGCGGAAAATGTCGACCCGTGCGCCGACGCCCACCCGGTCAAACAAGGCAATGATATCCCTCGAGCGCATGCGGATGCAGCCGTAGCTGACGGGGCGGCCGATGTTGCGCTCCTCGGGTGTCCCGTGGATGTAAATGAAGCGGCCGAAGCTGTTTCCGTTTTGGCGCTCTTTGCCCCCGAGCCAGAGGATGCGGGTGACGATGGGATCGCGTCCCGGTGCATTAACCGGGAGCACCTCGCCGGTGAAACGACGCGACTTGAAAACCGCCCCCGGCGGCAAACCATGGCCGATTTTTTTCAGCACGCGGTGCTTGCCGAGCGGAGTGCCGTAGCTGCCCGGCCGCGAACTCAGCCCGAATTTCGAGGTCGAGATGGGAAAGGTGGCCACGGGCTGACCTTGCTCGGTGAGAAGCATCTTCTGGTCGGTCACGCTGACGTGCATGGCATGACGGTTATCGAGCCGCGCGCAGCCGGCAAAAAGCAGGAGAAGAAAGAAAATCGGGCGGATCCTCATCGCGAGGCAATAGACTTAACACAGCCCTTTGACCGGGGCGAGCGGCCCAGATTCTCCTGATATGAGAAGCATATCTTGAAACTGCGGGGCAAAAAGTTTTTTGAACGCCGGCCCGTTGGCGTGGTCGAAACTTTCGGTTTGGTTTGCGCCAAGAGCCGTCGGGCCGGTCAGTTTTCTTGTTTTCTGACCGGAATCACCGGCGGCTCACTTTTTTATCTTGAGCAGAACCTCCCTCTTCTTAGCGTCCACGACGTGAAACCCGCCCAGACCAAGCCGGCCAGCGTTCTGGTTATCGAGGACGAGGCCGACATGTTGGAGTTGGTCCGTTACCATATGGACAAAGCGGGGCTCCACGTTCTTCTGGCCCGCGATGGCCGGCAGGGACTGGAGAAAGCGAGGGCTCAATGCCCGGATGTCATCGTGCTCGACCTCATGTTACCGGCCATGAGCGGGGAGGATGTGTGCCGGGAGTTAAAGGCGGGCGCTGCCACCACCGCCATTCCGGTCATCATGCTCACGGCAAAAGCTCAACCGGAGGAACGCATCGCCGGCCTCGAACTCGGGGCGGACGACTACGTGGCCAAGCCTTTTAGTCCGCGCGAGCTTGTCCTTCGTGTCCAAGGCTTCCTCCGCCGTCAACGCGTGCCGGGCGCGGGCGATACACTGACTTTCGGGCCGTTCGAACTCGACCGGGGTATCTTCGAGGTGCGCCTCGAAGGCGAGCGCCTCGACCTGACGGCCATCGAGTTCAAACTTCTTGCCATTTTGATGGAAAAGCGCGGCGCACCGATGGCGCGGGTTGATCTGCTGCGTGACGTCTGGGGCTACCGCCATCCGATCGACAGTCGCACGGTCGACACGCACATGCGGCGTTTGCGGGCCAAGCTTGGATGTTATGCCGACTGCCTCGCCACGGTGCGCGGCGAAGGTTATTGTTTCAACGCGGGAAGGACGGAACCTTGAACTGGCCGACGATAGCCGGGCTGTTCGCCACGGCCGTTCTCTTGCTCCTCGTCGTCCGCTATCTCGCGGGCATTCTGCGCCTGCGCTCCGCCTTGCGCCGGGTGGCCCACGGCGAGCTGACCCGTCCGCTCACCCTCGATCTTCCGCCCGGTTTGCGCTGGGCACAGCGTGATGTCGAGGCGATCGCGCGGCAGGCTCGTGACCTTGACCGTGCCGCGCACCGTGAGCGCTCCGAACTTAATGCCATCCTGGCCAGCATTCCCGAGGGCATCTTCACCGTCGACCGGCGCCTCTGCCTCCTGCAGGTCAATCGCGGCGTTGAAGCCATGTTCCAGCTCTCCGCCTCGCCGGTCGGACGGACCGTGGTCGAAGCCTTCGGCCATGCCGCGATGCACCGCCTCGTGCAGACGGGATTGCAGGGGGGCAAAGAGCATGGCGGCGAAATCACGGTCGAGCGGGACGGCGTCGCCCGGATTTTTGAATTGAGCATTTCGCCGCTGGAGCTGGGCTCCGACCATCCGGGTGCGGTCGTCGTGCTGCACGACATCACGCGGATCAAGAGCCTCGAGCAAGTGCGCCGGGAATTTGTGGCCAACGTTTCGCACGAGTTGCGAACCCCGCTCACCATCATCAGCGGTTATCTCGAAACGCTGGCCGATGGCGGCCTCGACGACCGGCCGATGGCGGAGAATGCACTGGGTGTTATGATCAAGCATGGTGATCGTCTCGGCCGCCTGGTTGATGATCTTCTGGTCATATCCCAGGCGGAATCTCGTTCCGTCCCGCTCGAGGTCGAGCGCATCGACCTCAGCGCGCTCCTGCATCATGTCGTCGAACAGTTCGACGAGCCGATCCGGAGCCAGGCGGCTACGGTGCGCATCCTTGCGGCGGGTGGGGACCTGACGCTCGAGGCCGATGCCGTGCGTCTCGAGCAGGTCTTCATCAACCTCCTCGAAAACGCGCTCAAATACGGCATCCGGCCCGGGTTGGTGGTCGACCTGCACCTTGAGCGATCCGGGCCGAATATCGAGGTGCAAGTCACTGACAACGGACCCGGGATCCCGCGGGCAGACCAGGAGCATATTTTCGAGCGCTTTTACCGGGTGCACAAAGACCGCTCACGCGAAACCGGAGGCACGGGACTCGGACTCTCCATTGTCAAAAATGTGATCCAAGCCCATGGCGGCAGCGTGTCCGTGCGCAGTGCGCCCGGCCAAGGTTCGACTTTCACCGTGGTCCTGCCGCTCCTCCAACCCGCCTCGGTGGCACCTGCGCCCTGGTCGGCCGCGAGAAAGACCGCAACCGAGGGGACGGGCGGGGGTTGAACCCTTTGTTATGAAATCACTCGTCCTCTCCGCTGCCCTCTGCGCCGCGCTGGTCACCGTTGCTCCCGGCAACCTTCAGGCGCAAAATCCCACACCGACCGAACGTCCCGCTAAACCACCGGGGAAAAAGCAGGGCAGGCCCGATGGCCCGCGCGAATCCATGGCCGGGCTGGATCGTGAGGAGGCACGGCGCCTCGCCACGGCCCGCGACAAGGCGAAAGACGATCCGACTGTCCGTTCACTTAAGGAGGCACGCGATGCGGTCGACAAGCAATTGGAAAGTGCCATGAATGCCGCGATTGTGGCCGCCGATCCGGGCCTCGCCCCCACCTTGGAAAAAGTGAAGCAATCCCGGGACCGGGCCCGAGGGATGCGCGACCGCTTCGAGTCGTTGACCCCCGAACAGCGGGAGCAATTGAAAGCCGCCCGCCAAGCCGCCCAAGACGATCCCGAAGTCATGGCCGCGCGCGAGAAAATGAGAGCGGCCGATTCGCCCGAAGCACGGCGTGAAGCCGGTCGGGCCATGCAAGAGGCGATGAAAGCCGCGGCGATCAAAAAGAACCCGGATCTTGCCCCTCTGCTCGAGCAACTTGGGCCCCCGCCGGGTGAACCGCGCGGCCCGAGAGGTCCCCAAAGGCCGGCACCTCAGATGCCAGACGGGAACGAGTAGTCCCATCGCGGCAATCCGTGACCGACAATGGGCGGGTGAAGGGACATCACCTCGAGCGGCGATTTCTTTATTGCTTATTCGAGGTGTTGCTTTAGGTTGATGGGGTCCTATTCGGTCACGACAGCCATGATTGTTGTTACGTCTTGTCTGCGGGCAACTTATGCATCCGGGCGCTTTTCGGCCAGCCTGCTAAACATCCTGCTGAACCTGCCGGTTATACGCCGGCTCGAGCGCGGCATTCGTGTCGTCACCGGAAAAGTCACGGAAACGCCATCCGGCTGCGGAGTCCGCTCCGCCCGGCCAGCTGGCGCCATGTCGGCGCTGCTTCCGTTCCATCTCCGCGGGAAGCATCCCCAGCGCGAACAGCGCGCCCCGCGGTCCAAACCATCAAGTCATATTAATTGTTCTAATGAATTCATCCCATTCCGATTCGGGTCCCCGTCGTCGCAGTCGCGGCGGACGCTCCCGCACCTCCTCCTCACGTCCGCCGCGTTCCGGCGACAACTTCAAAGTGACCCGCGAGCCCCGCAAACCAGCCGGTTTGTGGGATAAAATCAAAGCCTTCTTCGGCCTCGCGCCGCAGCCGGCCAAACCCTCCACCAACGGCTTCGAACGCTCCGCGCGCCCCGAGCGTCCCCCACGCTCCCGTGACGGATCCCGCGAGTCGCGTCCGCCTCGTGAACCCCGCGAGGACCGCCAGAGTCGTGAGACCCTCGTCCCGCGCGAGTCGCGCAAACCGGAGAACATCGAAGTCACCACCCCCCGCCTCTACATCGGCAACTTGTCCTATGATGCGGCCGAGAGCGACCTTTTCGAGTTGTTCTCCGGCGTGGGCACCGTGGCTCAAGTCGAAGTCATCTCCAACAAGCACACCCAGCGCTCCAAAGGCTTCGGCTTTATCCAGATGAACAGCATCTCTGAGGCCAAACGCGCCGTCGAAGAACTGCACGACAAGGAGTATATGGGCCGCAAACTCGTGGTCAGCGGAGCCAAGCTTCCGCCCGATCGCGCCATCGGCCGCGACCGCAACGAGGAAGCGCCGGCCGATGAGTCCGCCCCGGAGGAACCGGTTTCACAAGTCTGATCAGGTTATTGACCACACACCACCACGGGCCGGCTTTGCCGGCCCGTGGTTTCTTCCTCGGCCCGGGACGCCGACGCGGCCCCCACGCCGCTAGGCCTGCCGCCGGCAAGCGTGCGGGCTGCCCCTTCCGCTTTTGATTTGCCGCGGCCCCTTGCGCATGGCCTCACCACCCCGCAACATCCTCCAACACGCTATTTTCGTCACCGGCCCGACATCCGTCGGAAAATCGGAAATTGCCCTCGCCCTCGCCCAGAAGCATGCCGGTGAAATCGTCTGTGCCGATGCGTTCCAACTTTACTGCGCATGTCCCGTCCTCAGCGCCCAGCCGACCGCCATGGAAAAAGCGCTCGTGCCGCACCATTTGTTCGGGTCGGTCCCGGGCAACGAAGAAATGGATGCCGCTCGTTTTGCCCGTCTTGCCCGCCAAGCCATCAACGACGTCGTCGCCCGCGGTAAAGTGCCCATCGTGGTGGGCGGGAGCGGACTGTACCTGCAAGCGCTCATCGCGGGCTTGCCGCATCTTCCCGCCATTGATCCCGCGGTGCGTGAGGAGGTGCGGTCCATGACGCTCGATGAGATGGTGGCGCGGTTGGGTGAACTCGACCCGGCCAGCCTGCCGGCCATCGACCTGTGCAACCCCCGTCGTGTGGCGCGCCGCCTCGAGTTGTCTCGGCAGACCGGCCAACCCGCCTCCGGCTTGCTTGCCGAGCAACCGGTTCCAGCCGGACTGCGTGGCGTGGTCCTGACCCGCGACCGCGATGAACTCAACATCCGCATCGCCGCCGCCGTGGAGGCGCGTCTGGCCGGCGGCGGCATCGAGGAGGTCCGCGCCGCCCGCGACTTGGCCGGCCGGACCGCACGTCAGGTTATAGGGTGGCGCGAAATCAGCGCTCTGCTTGAAAACAAGATCGACCGTGCCACCTGTGCCGAACTTGTCACCATCGCCACCCGGCAATACGCCAAAAGGCAGTTGACCTGGTTCCGGGCCAGATCCACATTCCCCGAGGAAAATCTTTCCCCCGTGACGCCCGGCTTTTTGGACCGCATCGCCCGTCAATTTGGTCTGCCATGATCGTCGCCACACCTCCCCCCCGTGCCACCGAGAAAACCATTTTGGTCGGACTCGAACATGACGGCGTAACCAGGTGGGATCTGGAAGATTCTCTCAACGAATTGCGCGAACTGGCCGCCACCGCGGGTGCCAGCGTGGTCGACACCGTCACGCAAAAGCTGCAACACCCGACCGCCCCATATTACATCGGCAAAGGTAAAGCCGAGGAAGTCGGGGCGCTCTGCACGGAACACGGCGCCGGCTCGATCATTTTCGACGACGAACTTTCGCCCGCCCAGGGCCGCAATCTCGAGAGTGTCACCTCTAAGAAAATCCTCGATCGCACCCAGCTGATTCTCGACATCTTCGCCCGCCGCGCGCGCAGCCGGGAGGGGCGCCTGCAAATCGAACTCGCGCAGTTGCAGTATCTCCTGCCGCGACTGACCCGCATGTGGACCCACCTTTCGCGCCAGACCGGTGGGATTGGCACGCGGGGCCCGGGCGAAACCCAGCTGGAAGTCGACCGTCGCCGCGTGCAGGAACGCATTGCGCGCCTGCAAAAAGATTTGGAGGAAGTGCGCAAACACCGTGCCATCCAGCGCGAAGGGCGCGCGCGGCACCAGTGGCCGGTCGTGGCCATTGTCGGCTACACCAACGCGGGTAAATCGTCCTTGCTTAACCGGCTGACCAAGGCCGGGGTTCTGGCCGAGGACAAATTGTTCGCCACCCTCGACCCGACCACCCGGCAATTCGTCCTCCCGAACAAGTTGAAGGTCCTTTTTACCGATACGGTCGGCTTCATCCGGAAACTGCCCACCACCGTGATCGAATCCTTCAAGGCCACGCTCGAAGAATTAAAATCGGCCGACCTGCTGGTCCATGTCGTCGACCTCAGCCACTCCCAGTGGGAGGAGCACATTGCCGCGACGGAAGAGGTCATTCGCGAACTCGAAGCCGACGGCAAACACACGCTCATTGTTTTCAACAAGATCGACCGGCTAGCCAATGCCGAAGCGGTCGATGCCGCGCTGGCTCGCCATCCGCAGAGCGTGGCCATTTCGGTGAAAACAGGGGAAAGTCTCGAGCAATTTGTCGACGAGCTGCAAAACCAACTTTCGGCCTGGCGCCTCCGCCAGAAGTTCCGCATCCCGCAAAGCGCCAGCCTTGCCCTGGCCGAATTGCACCGTGCCGGCCACGTCGTGGCCATCACCTACGAAGATGACGACGCCCTGGTCACCGCGCACATCCCGCCCGCCCTGGAAGCAAAATTTGCCCGCTATGCGGTGTCCTGATTTTTTTAACAGATCACCGGAACGCACCGGCGCCCGGGGAAGATCTCGCCAAAGCGTGACCCGCAGGACGACATGAGCGGGAGCGAAGGAGTCAACAACATAACGAAGGTAACGAAGCCGACGGTTTTCCCTTTGTTGCCTTCGTGACCTTCTGTTCAATCACAGTCCGATGAAATCCTTCCGCGAGGAACTTTGGTTCGAAGTCCCCGCCCGCCGCGGGCTGCTCAACATCACGCCGCAGGTCGGAGAATGCCTCCGCGCCAGCGGGATCAAAGAGGGGTTGTGTCTGGTCAATGCCATGCACATCACGGCCAGCGTTTTCATCAATGACGACGAACGCGGGCTGCACGCCGATTTGGAAAAATGGCTGGAAAAACTCGCGCCGGAAAAACCGCACAGCCAATACCGCCACAATGGCGCGGAGGACAATGCCGACGCGCATCTCAAACGCAGCATCATGGGCCGCGAGGTCGTGGTGGCGGTGACCGACGGACGGCTCGACTTCGGGCCGTGGGAGCAAATCTTTTACGGTGAATTCGACGGACTGCGCGGCAAGCGTGTCTTGGTCAAAATCATCGGCCAGTAGCGGTTATTTTTCCGCAAGGAGTTCCCGCTTGGCCGCGGCAAGTTCCTTGCGCTGGACCTTGCCGACCTTGGGGTAGGCCAAGTGGAGTGAGTCGAGAGCCTCGATGACGGCGGCGGCGACGACCACCCGGGCGAACCATTTGTTGTCGGCCGGGACCACATACCATGGAGCGTCTTCGGTGGCGGTGTGGCGGATGGTTTCCTCGTAGGCCTTCTGGTAATCGTTCCAGTATTGACGCTCGTGCGAATCCGCGGGGGAGAATTTCCAATTTTTTTCCGGCGTGTCGAGGCGGGCGAGGAAACGTTTTTTCTGCTCGGCCTTGGAGACATTGAGGAAGAATTTGCAGACCAGCACGCCATTGCGCGCGAGGTAGCGTTCGAAGGCGCGGATGTCCTCGAAGCGCTGACTCCAGATGTTTTTGGTCAGCAACGACCGCGGGATCTTCTGTTTCCCGAGAATTTCCGGATGCACGCGAACGACCAGGGTTTCTTCGTAGTAGCTGCGGTTGAAAATGCCGATCCGTCCCCGCTCCGGAACCCGCTTGCTGCAGCGCCAGAGGAAATCGTGGTCGAGTTCCTCGCTGGTCGGGGCCTTGAACGAGTGGACCTCGCAGCCCTGCGGGTTGATTCCGGACATGACGTGTTTGACCGCCCCGTCTTTGCCCGCCGCATCCATGGCCTGGAAAATGAGCAGGACAGCCCACTGGTCCTGGGCATAAAGTTTGTCCTGCAAGGCCGACAGTGCCTGCACGCCCTGCGCGAGCGCCTCTTTGGCACGCTCTTTGTCCTTGGTGTCGAATTCCAGCGTGTTGCCGGGATCGCAATCCTTGAGCCGGAAGTTTTGTCCGGAGGTGACGCGGAAGGGCGCGGCGAGATCTCGGGCGCGTTTGACGAGTTTATCGGCTTTCATGGGATCATTGGGCGGAGAGGGGCAGGCGCGTCAGGCAGGCAAGGACGCATCCGAAGGCGATGGTGACGACACCCGCAAAGAACCAAGCCAATTAAGTGCGCTCGTTGGTCTCGTGGTCAATGTATTGCTTGGTCACGGGGAGAGATGCAGGTAGCCCGACACGGTCTCCGAGGCTCCATGGCAAAGCCGGAAAAAGTGGTCCCGGACGGTTGACCCTGCCGCATTGTCCTCTAAAATCGGAAATTCATCATGAAAACGTCCTATCCTAACTCCAGTAAAGTTCACCTTTTCCGCAATCGTCTGTCCGCCGTTATCGGCTGTGCCGCGCTGATCACCAGCGCCTCTCTTGTTCAAGCTGAGGAAGCTGCCTCCGAGGCTAAGCCGACCGCCGGCGAATTGGCGGCTAAAACCGGTCAGGATGCAACCGGCGCAGTGACCGGGACCGCGGAGAAAGCCGGCGGGACAGTCATGGACGCTGGCAAGGGCCTCCTCGACACCGCCAAGACGGCGGTCGAAGGCGTTGGCAATACCACCAAAACGGCGGGTGAGACGGTTTTGGACACCGGCAAGGCTTTGATCAATAAAAACCCTGTTGAGGGTGCGGGCAACGCGGTCAAAGCGATCAGCACGGGTGCGGTTGATACCACCGGGGCAGCGGTCGGCACAGTAACCGACACCACCAAAGGAGCCGTCGGAACCACAGCAGGAGCGGTGGGCGGAACGGTAGGTACCGCGGCCACCGCGGTCCAAGGCACCGCCCAGACCGGAGTGGATGCCACCCAGGCCACCGGCGCGGCTGTCCGTGATGGCGCGTCTGCGGTCAAAGGCGCGGTGACCGGTGAGAAGGCTGCCGAGTAAGGTCCGGCTTTTCCCATCTCTGCCAATCAAGGGGCTCCCGATCGGGGGCCCCTTTTGCTGATCAGCCACGCGGAAGAAGTTCGATCATCCTCAAGCCGACCCAGACTGCGGTAACGCAGACCGCCACGCTGGAGAGAGCATAAGCAACCGCGATGAGGACTTCACCTCGCCGCAGGAGAAAAACGGTTTCCAGACCGAAAGCGGAGAAGGTGGTGAAGCCGCCGAGCAGTCCGGTAAGCAGGAGCAACCTCATCTGCGGGGTGAACCATTCGAGGCGCTCGATCATTCCGGAAAGCACTCCGATGAGGAGACAGCCGAGCACGTTGACCACGAAGGTGCTCCAGGGGAATTTGCCGCCCAGCGTGTGATGCAGTACCCAGCCACTAAGCAGGTAGCGTGCTATGGATCCGATGAAGCCGCCTGCCCCGACGAGAAGGATGTTGGCTCCGCTGCTCACAATGACTGCAGGGTAAAGCTTCGGGGCGGTTTGCCAAGCCGCGCGCTTCAGAGCATGCGTACCCCGCGCGGTCCGGCGGCGAGGTGGCCGAGGAGGAACAAAGGTTCCTTGATCGCGTCGCGCAAGGCCGGTTCGTCCTGCGGGGCACAAACCACCACCAGGCCCACCCCCATGTTGAAGGTGCGGAAGAGTTCATCGTCGGGCAGTCCGCTCACCTCCGCGATGAGTCGGAAGAGCGGCGACACGGGCCAGGCGGCGCGCTCGATATCCGCGGCACAATCCACCGGAAGGGCACGCGGAAGGTTGTCGAAAACGCCGCCGCCGGTCAGGTGGGCCAGCGCCTTGACCAGCCCGCGGTCCAAGGCCGTGCGCAGCACACCGAGATACGAACGGTGCGGCGCGAGCAGCGCATCACCCAGGGTGGTGTCAAGACCCGCAGGTGTCGCCTCGAGCGGCAGGCCGCGGAAAATTTTTCGGGCCAGCGAATAGCCATTGGTATGCAAACCGGACGAGGCGAGGCCGAGAAGGAGGTCGCCCGGTTGGAGGTCGGGCCGCGGGAGGAGGCGCTTTTTTTCCGCCGCGCCGACCATCGTGCCCGCCACGTCGAATTCCCCCGGGCAATAGACCCCAGGCATTTCCGCCGTCTCTCCGCCGAGCAGCACGCACTTGGCATCCGCGCAGGCCTCGGCCATCCCGCCGACGATTTCCGCGATACGCGATGCCGAAATGGACGACGAGGCAATGTAGTCGAGAAAGAAGAGCGGAAAGGCACCCTGCACGAGAAGATCGTTGATGCAGTGGTTGACGATGTCATGGCCGATCGAGGTGTAACGACCCGCGGCGGAGGCAAGCATGACCTTGGTGCCGACCCCGTCGGTGGTGCCGAGCAGTACCGGGTGCTCGAAGTTTTTCAGGGCGGAGGCGTCGAGCGCACCACCGAATGACCCGATGCCGCCGAGCACGCCGGTGGAATGCGTGGCTTCGACTTTCTTTTTGAGGAGGGTTACCGCGCGGTTACCCTCGTCGATGTCGACGCCGCTGGCCGCGTAGCTCCCGGCGGTGCGGGCCAGTTCGCGCCAGCCTATGTCGCGGCGGAACTGGCAGCCACGGAAAGAAATGTCGCCCGCGGCCTCATAGGCGCGGGTGCGGGCCTCTTCAAGATTCGCGCCGGTCGCAGTCACGTTGAGCACGCGGCCGCCGGAGGTGACAATCGAGCCCTTGGCCTCCGCTGTGCCCGCATGAAAAAGGCTCACCTTCTCGCGGGCTGCGGCCCGATCCAGTCCTGCCACCGGATCTCCGGTTTCCGGTTTTTCCGGATAGCCGCGCGAGGCAAGCACCACGGTGCAAGCGGTTTCGTCGTGCCAGTGAACCGGGGTTTCGGCCAGACGCCCCTCGAGACAAGCCAGGGCAATCTCGCGCAGCGGGGTCGCGAGCAAGGGCAGCAAGGTCTGGGCCTCCGGGTCTCCGAAACGGCAATTGTATTCGATGAGTTTGGGTCCGTCCGCGGTCAGCATCAGCCCGGCGTAGAGCACGCCGATGTAGGGAGCGCCCTCGCGCGCGAGTCCCGCGATGGTCGGACGCACGATGGTCGCAAGGACTTGTTCAACCATAGCCGGTGGACAAATCCCGGTGGGAGCATAGGCGCCCATCCCGCCGGTGTTCGGTCCGCGGTCGCCTTCGTAAATCCGTTTATGGTCCTGGGCCGGCGGCATGGCCGCGATGGATTTCCCGTCGCTGAAAACCAGGAGGGAAACCTCCGGTCCGGTCAGACGTTCTTCGAGGAGAATCGGCCCGGATTGCGCCAAGCGAACCAGAGCTTCGTTGCGTTCCGAATTGTTTTCTGGAACGACCACGCCTTTGCCCGAGGCGAGGCCGTCGGCTTTGACCACGACCGGAAAATCTTGCGCCTCGGCCCAAGCGCGCGCCTCTTCTGCGGCGACCGGCCCGGAAAAAGTTTTATTGCGCGGCGAGGGGAGCCCGTGGCGCGCGGCAAACTCGCGGCAATGGCTCTTGCTTGTTTCCAATCGCGCTGCTTCTCGGGACGGGCCGAAGACCCGGAACCCGGCGGCCCGCAGGGCGTCGGAAACCCCTGCGGCCAGCGCGCTCTCGGGTCCGATGAGCACGAGATCGATTTGTTCCGCGCGGCAGAGCGCCACAACCTGCCCTGGATGGCAAGGGTCAACCTCGCGGCGGTCCGGTGTGCCACCGTTGCCCGGAGCAACGATGATGCTATCGCCGGGGCACTCCAAGGCGCGGGCCATGGCGTGTTCACGTCCGCCCGATCCGAGCACAAGGATTCTCATGCCAAGGCGAATTCGAAGGATTCCTTGGGCGCCACGCCCGATACGTCAACCGGGTATTTTCCGGTGAAGCAGGCTGTGCAATAGCCTGACTTCCGGCCGATGGCGGACATCATGCCTTCGACCGAAAGAAACGCCAGGCTGTCGGCTCCAACATGTTGACGAAGTCGTTCAGGGTCAAAGCGTGCGGCAATCAGTTCGTCATAAGTCCCCATGTCGACCCCCATGTGACAGGGGTGCAGTACGCGGGGGGAAGTGATGCGTAAATGGACCTCTTTTGCCCCGGCATCGCGAACCAGCTTGATCAGTTGGGCCGAGGTCGTGCCCCGGACCAGCGAATCGTCGATGATGACGACACGTTTTCCAGCGAGGTTGGCCGGGAGGACATTGAATTTCATGGCCACGCGACGTTCGCGCAACAGTTGGGTCGGTTCGATGAAAGTGCGCCCGATGTAGCGGTTCTTGATAAAGCCATCGTTGAATGGGATGCCTGATTGTCTGGAGTAGCCTATGGCCGCGGGGATGGAAGAATCGGGCACCGGCACGACGACATCGGCGTCAACCGGCCACTCAATGGCGAGTTGCTCGCCCAGTTTCTGCCTGACTTCGTGCACGCTGCGGCCGTCCCACTCGCTGTCCGGACGGGAAAAATAAACAAACTCAAATGCGCAGCGGGCTGGGCCGTTGGCGGCGGTGGTGGTGCGGTGGCGGGTAGTGTTTTTTCCCCTCACCACGACAATCTCACCGTTCTCCACCTCGGTGATCTCGGTGCAACCGAGGGTATTGAGGGCACAAGTCTCGGAGGCCGCGGCCCACCCGCCCTCGGGAGTACGTCCGATGGAGAGTGGGCGGAATCCCCACGGATCGCGCGCCGCGATGAAGCAATCCACGCCGAGGAGAACAAGTGAGTAGGCGCCCTTCCACGAGGGCATGGTCCGTTCGAGCCGTTCCTCCCAAGTGCGACCGCTGGCCGCAGCAAGCATGAGGGCCATCACTTCCGTATCGCTTGCCGCGGTGAGAGCAAAGCCGCGCTGCAAAAGCTGCAAACGCAATTCGGTAGCATTGACCAGAGATCCGTTATGCGCGAGGGCCAGCGGACCGTGCATGGTTTCGACCAGAAACGGCTGGGCATTGCGTGCGGTGGATGCACCCATGGTCGAGTAACGCGTGTGGCCGATCGCCTGGTAACCAGTGAGCGGGGCGAGAGTTTCCGGCGTAAATATCTGGGCGAGCAGACCGACATCCTTGTGTAACCGCGCGCGCTGTCCGTCGGAGACCGCAATGCCGGCGGCTTCCTGGCCACGGTGCTGCAAGGCGAAGAGCCCGAAGAAAGCAAGTTGGGCGGTCTCCTCACCGCTGGGTGACGACACGGCGACCACGCCACATTCTTCGCTCGGTCGGTCGTCACGAAAAGGGGAGGCAAGTTGGGTAGCGTGCTTCATGATTGACGGGCGGCGTCCACGCCATTGCGGAAAAGCGGCAGTGCGGATCCCCAACCTTCCGGCAAGACAATGGCACGGCCTTGGCGCCCCGTCACGTGGTTCTCCGGATGGGGCATCATGCCAAGGACCAGACCCGTGGGGTCGCACACCCCGGCTATGGCATGCACCGAACCGTTGGGATTGGCCGGGTAATCGTCCGCCGCGTAACGGAAAGCAATGCGGTCCCCGGAACGCAGTTGGTCGAGCACGGCGGTGCCGGCCGCGTATCGGCCCTCGCCGTGAGCCACGGGGCAGCGGACCGGCTGCTCCAAGCCCCTCGTCCAAATGCAGAGCTGCGAAGACGGTTGCAGTGAAACCCACCGGCACTCGAAATGTCCGCGCTCGTTGTGCTGCAGGGCGCCCGGAAGCATCCCGGACCGCACGAGCATTTGGAATCCGTTGCAAACCCCGAGGATCGGGGTGCCCTGGGAAACTTTTTCCGGCAAGAGGTCACCGAGCAGGCGCTCTGCCTCGAGGGCGAAAACGCGTCCGGAACCGAGGGCATCCCCGTGAGAAAATCCGCCGGCAATGACGATCAGCTTGGCCCGCTCGATTTCGCCGCGCCGCCCGGGCAGGTCGAGAAGATCGATGCAGACCGGCGCGGCGCCGGCCTGCTCGAGGGCGAAGGCCGCATCGTTTTGACGATTCGTGCCGGGTGCGGTGAGAACGATGGCGGGAGGCTTCATCCCGCGTTACCCCTCCAGGCGCGCTCGAGAGCGGCGCCGCTCCACGCGTGGGTGCCGAGGCGCAATTGGTAGTCTGCGACCACCCGGCCGATGACCACAGCTTCATCGCCGAGGGACTGGAGAATCCGCGGGACATCTTCTTGGCGGACTTCGAGCACGATGCGTCCGAGTGACTCGGAAAACAGAGCAGAACATGGATCAGGTTCTTCCAGCGTGGCCTCGACCCCGAGTCTTCCGCCGATCACCATTTCGGCCAGGGTCACAGCCAAGCCGCCTTCGCTGACGTCATGGGCCGACTCAACGAGTCCTTCGCGCACGAGGGCGTGGATGCGGCGGTAACGGGCCGGAGCCGAGGGGTCGGGTGCGGGCACCGTGCCACTCTCCTCGCCTCTGACGAGATTGAAGTGACTGCCCCCGAATTCGCGCGTGGTGCGGCCGGTCAGGACCAGCGCGTGACCGGCCGCGCGCAGGGCCGTGCCGATCGACCGGTCCGCTTCGGGCACATGGGCCAGGGCGGTGATGACCAAGGTCGGTGGGATGGAGCGACGGGTGCCGTCCGAGGCGACGTATTCGTTGTTCAGCGAATCCTTGCCGGAGACAAAAGGGGCCCCGTAGAGCTGGGCGGCGGCGCAACATCCGCGCACCGTGGCAACCAGATCGCCCAGTGTTTCCGGACGCCGCGGGTCACCCCACGAAAAATTGTCGAGTAGTGCGGTCTGGGCCGGATCGGCACCCGAAGCGGTGACGTTGCGCATGGCTTCGTCCACCACGGCGTGAGCCATGTGTTCCGGATCGTAGAGTCCGTAGCGTGCATTGACCCCGATACCGAGGGCGAAGCCGGACGGCCGATGCGGCGGGGCGATGACCGTCCCATCGGACGGCCCCGACTGATCGTTGCCGGCCATCGGGCGGATGACCGTGGCGCCGAGGACTTCGTGGTCGTAGCGGTGGATGACGGCTTCTTTCGACGCGATGTTCGGATGGGCGAGGAGAGCAAGAAGCGTAGTGGGGATGTCGGCTTCGCGGCGGCGGGTGTCGGGTCTGCGGTCCGGTGAGGGCAGTATGGCCCGCAGGCGGCGGACAGGCCGGCCTTGGTGCAGAAATTCCATCGGCAAATCGACCACCGGTTTCGTACCATGGCGGACAAGCAAACGCCGGTCGCCGGTGAACTCGCCGACATCGCAGGCCGACAATCCGAGGTGACGGGCGCGCTCGAGAACGGCTGCCGTTTGGGCCGGCGCCACCGCGAGGACCATGCGTTCCTGCGCTTCGGAGAGCCAGACTTCCCACGGTTGGAGCCCGGCGTATTTGCGGTCCACCGTGATGAGATCGACGGAAACGCCGGTGGCTTCACCCAATTCACCGACTGCGGAAGAGAGTCCGCCCGCCCCGCAATCGGTCAAGGCGCGGACCAGCGGGTCGGGACGGTCGAGCAACTCGACGAGCAAGTCGGCCACCAACCGTTCAATGATCGGATCGCCAATCTGCACGGAGGCGCCGGCCACTTCACCGGTGGTGGCATCCATGGTCATGGAAGAAAAGGTCGCCCCGCGGATCCCGTCGCGTCCGGTTGCCCCGCCGACGACGAGAACACGGTCGCCGGGTTGCGGTCCGCTCAATTTGTCATAGCCCTGGAGCACCTCGCCGACGCAACCGCAGAAGACAAGCGGATTGGCGGTGTAACCGGCATCGTAAAGGACGGCCCCGGCCACGGTGGGCACGCCCATTTTGTTGCCGTAGTCGGCTACCCCCTCGACCACTCCCTCCTCGATGACCGCGGGGTGGAGCACGCCATCCGGCAGATTGTGATGGTCGAGCTCGCGCGGACCGAAGCAAAGGATGTCGGTCAGGGCCACCGGGCGGGCGGGAGCGGCGAGGACGTCACGGATCACACCACCCACCCCGGTGTTAGCCCCACCGAAGGGCTCGATCGCGCTGGGGTGGTTGTGCGTTTCGGCCTTGATGGCGAGCCGCACACCGTCGGCAAAGGCCACGATACCGGCGTTGCCGTCGAAGGCAGAGATGACGAAAGGAGCGTTCATGGCGCGCGTCGTCTCGCGCAACTGGCGTAAGAGGGGCGCGACCTCGCCCTGATCGGTCTCGATCCGCGCGGCAAAGGTTTTGTGGGAACAGTGGTCACTCCAGGTCTGCGCGATGGTTTCCAGTTCGGCGTCGGTCGGCTCACGTCCTTCGGCCGTGAACCATTGCGCCACGGCCTCCATTTCTTCGGGGTCGAGGGCGAGAGCACGTTCGTGGTTGACCCGGGCCAGCCCCTCCGGGGGCAGTGCGCACAAAGGGACAATTTCAACCGTGGAAGATTCTTCGGTCGGCACAAAGGTGAAGCCGGGTTGCACCTCGCCGAAGGACCATGTCTCGATGACCGGATTGCAGAGAAGGTTGTGAACAAGAAAGCGGAGATCTTTTTCCGGAAGTTCGCCGGCGCCGGTCATTTCGAAGCGCGATCCCGTGGCGGCTTCGATCCGGCATCCGCTGCGCGCCGCGCTCTCGGCCAGTTGTGCGGCCACGCGGTCGGTCACACCAGCCCGCCGTGCCACCTCGATGACAAGACGGCCGGCTGGCACGGTGGTTGTGCCGACCTCGAGGCGGGTGGCTTCGCCTTGGGCATCGTCAAGCAGTCGCGGGACAATGATGCGCAAATTCGCGGTGTCCGTTTCCCCGCGCAGAAAAAAGATATCCGAGGCCCGGAGAGAAACACCGGCGAACCCGAGTTGCCCGGCCTGTCTGGTCAGCGCGCGGTTGCGATGTGCTCCGCATGGCTTGATCACCTTGGTGAAAGATGGCTCGGATGTGCTGGGCGGCGTGTCTTTCATCGGCGGGCAAATGTGGCGATGACGGATGGAAGCAAAGCGTGCTCGGCGAATTGGATCCGCGCCTGCAGGGTTTCGGCGGTGTCGTCCGGCCTTACCTCGACCTTCTGTTGGGCGATGATTTCACCGGTGTCCACTCCTTGGTCGACGTAGTGCACGGTGCAACCGGTGACTTGATCACCGGCGGCGAGGGCTTGGGCGGCGGCTCGTGCCCCGCGGTGCTTGGGAAGGAGAGAGGGATGCACGTTGATGATGCGTCGCGGGAATGCAGCGAGGAGGGTGGAACCGATGATACGCATGAAGCCGGCGAGGACGACCAACTCAACCTTTTCCTCGCGCAGGATGGCGACAAATTTTTCCTCCGTGGCGGGATCGAGGCGTCCACCCGCGAGACCCGGCACGATGCACTCGGTACGCGCCCCAATGGTGCGCCCGAGTTCGAGAATCCGTGCCCCCGGCTGATCGGAGAGCACCGCGGCGATGCGTGCGGACAAAAGGCCCTGATCGATGTCGCGGCCAATGGCGGCCAAGTTCGAGCCGTGCCCCGAACCGAGGACGCCCAAGCGGAGCAGGTCTGACCCGCTCATGAGGACCGCTGCGGACAACGTGTAATAAAATACATGACCCCATACTTTCCGGTAAATAGGGGGGGTCTTTCAATCTATGTCTTGGGTCGCTCCGGAATAGAGCAAAGCTCTTTTGGGGTGAGGCTTAAGCCGGCCAGACCGCCCAACGTTACGGAATTGTCACTCTGCGGCTTCCGCTTAGCTCTGATTGCTCCGGTCCGTCATGAGACGGGCTACGAGGTAGGCGGTGTGGTCGAACGAAAGGAGGCTGGTATTGAGCGTGGCGTGGTAAAGGGTCGGTTCGTCGATATCACGCCGGAAGTGGCTTGGGACATAGCGGGCTCGACCGAAGGCCCGGAGAACCCGGATCAAGGGAGCAACGAAAGGAGCGGGGCGGGGTAGACGCCAATCCAGATGATCAGGGCGCAGAGGAGGGCGATGGTGAGCTTGGCCGGGCCGCCCACTTCGATTTCCGGTGCATCAGGGTCGGTGGGTTGCTGCCAATACATGGCGCGGATCACTTTCAGATAATAATAAAAGCCGGCCGCCACGGTGATGATACCGAGAATGACAAGGATCCAATGTTGCTCCTCGATGGCGCATTCGAAGATGAACAACTTCCCGAGGAAGCCGGCGGTGAGCGGAAGGCCAGCAAGAGAGAGCATGGAAAGCATAAGAGCGAAGGCGAGATGAGGCGCACGCCGGTTGAGTCCGTTAAAATTAGCGATGTCATCGCCGCCGGTCGCCTGGGCAACAATGGTCGTGACCAAGAAAGCGAGGAGGGTCATGACCAAGTAGGCGACAAGGTAGAAAACGATGGCCGTACCGGCGAATGGGGCGCTGATCGAGACGATGCCGAGGAGTAGATAACCAGCGTGGCCAATACTTGAGTAGGCGAGGAGCCGCTTGAGATTGCCTTGTGGAATGGCGGCGAGATTGCCGAAGATCATGGTGGCGCCGGTGATCACAGCGAGGAGGGGAAGGATTTTTTCTTGCAGGGCGGGGACAACGAAGAAGGTTTGGATGACGCGAATCAGGACGATGAAGCCGGCGGCTTTGGAGGCGACAGCGAGGAAAGCGGCGACCGGGGTGGGCGCCCCTTGGTAAACGTCGGGGACCCAGAACTGGAAGGGTGCAGCAGAGATTTTGAAACCGAGGGCGACAAGGACGAGGCCAAAGCCAAAGAGGAGAGCAGGCGCGGTGGCTTGGTCGAGAGCGGGGAGTTTGGCAGCGATCGTGGCGAGATGGAACTGTCCGGTCACGCCGTAGATCCAGGTGATGCCGTAAACGAGGAAACCGGTCGAGAGAGCCCCAAGGACAAGGTATTTGGTGCCAGCTTCAAGGCTGTTTTCGTTGCGTCGCAGGTAGGAGACAAGGATGTAGAGGGTGATGGTGACCAGTTCGAGGGAGACGAAGATCATGACAAAGTCGACGGCAGAGGCCATCCACATAAGGCCGGCGCAAGCGAAGATGGGGAGAGTGTAGAATTCTCCGAGTCCGGCGCCACGGCGCTCGGCCGGAAGGCCCGCTTCGACGGTTGGGGCGTACTCCAGAGCCATGACAAGCACCACAGCGGTGGTGAGAAGGGTGAATTGCTTGAGGAAGATGGCGAGGGGATCTGCGCTGTAGAATCTGGCGTAGGCCGCCGAGGAATCCAGCAGAGCGGGATCAGCGAAGAAGGTGGCCGCGAGAATGCCGAGGAGACCGATGAAGCCGATATAAACGATGCTGCGCTTGCTTCCGGCCCCGGAGAAGGCCTCGACCATGAACAGGATGATGCCCAAGACGACAACGGAGACTTCGAGGTAGAGCGGGTTCATCAAGGCAGGTAGGCGAAGACCGGATTGAGGTAGTCGAGCAAGAGGCCCGGACGGAAGCCGGTGAGGAGGAGCACGGCAATGAGGATGATGACGGCCCAGCGGACACCGGAGGAAAGGTCAGCGGTTTCATCTTTGATCGCTGATCCGCGCGCGCCCCAGAAAATGTTGCGGTAGGCACGAAGCATGTAGACCGCCGAGATGACCACTCCCCAGAGGGAGAGGGCTGTGATGGTTTGAAACCAGTTGAAGCTACCGCCCGCACCGTGAGCGAAGGCGCCGAAGAATATCATGATCTCACCGGCGAAGGTGGCAAAGCCGGGGAGTCCGACGGAGGCCATCGCAGCGAAGCCAAAGAGGAGCCCGAGTCTGGGGGTGATTCCGGCGAGGCCACCGAGCTCTGAAAATTCGAGCGTCCCGGTGCGGCGGCTGATTTCCCCGCAGAGGGCGAAGAGTGTTGCCACGGTGAGTCCGTGCGCAAAGAGCATAAGCGACATACCCCCGAGTCCGAGTTGGTTGAGTGCAACGAAGCCGAGGAAGGCGTAGCCCATGTGCATCACGCTCGAGTAGCCGAGCATGAGATCAAGTCGTTTTTGCGCGATCGTGACGAAGCCGACGTAAAGGATATTGCCGGCGAGCAGAACGAGAACCAAGTGGGCGAACTGCTGGATTTCTTGGGGGAAAATGGGGACAACCAGACGAAGGAGCCCGTAAAGCCCGAATTTCTTGAGCACTCCGGCATGGAGCATGGCGGCTGGGGCGGGAGCAGAGGCGTAAGCTTCGGGCGCCCAGGTATGGAAAGGGAAGAGGGCGATGAGGATACCGAAACCAAAGAGGAGAAGGAGGTATACGACGGGACCTGGGGTGAGAATTCCGGCGGTTCCCAACTGCTGGAGAAGACGGATATCGAGGGTGCGGAGTCCTTCGGGCACGGCGAGCCAGAGGCCGATCAGACCGAGGAGAAGGATAAAGCTGCCGAGGGCGAGATAGATGGTGACTTTCCAGGCGACACGCTGCCGATCGCCCGAGCCCCATATTCCGATGAGGAGAAAGGTCGGAATGAGGGCGAGTTCGTGAAAGGCGTAGAAAAAGAAGAGATCGATGGAGGCGAAGGCGCCGATCGCCCCGGTAGAAATGAAGAGCAAGCAGGCATAGAACATGCCGGGGAATTTTTCTCCTTGGGGTGAGACCCAAACGGCAGCGAAGGTGACGAGCGTGGCGAGGAGTAGCAGGACGAGACTTAGTCCGTCGGCTCCGAGCGAAAAGCTGATGCCGTAAGCGGGGACGAGGATGTTTTCACTGACGAATTGGAAGCCGCCAATCTCGAGATTGTAAGACGTGAGGAGATAAAGGCTGAGGAAAAGGTTGGCCCCGGCGCCGAAGAGCGAGATGCGGCGAGGGGCCGCACCGGCCATGCAGAACGCGGCGGTGACCAGAGGGATGAGGATGAGGGAGAGGAGCGGGCTCATCAGCGGAAAACGAGGAAGTAGAGGACGAGGAGCACGCCGGCGCCGAAGAAGAAGGTGTAGGCTTGCAGGTTGCCCAGTTGGAGAAGGCGCAGGAGGTAGCCCGCACCCCAGACTGTGCGGGCGCTGCCGGTCACGACCAAACCGTCAATGATCCAGCGGTCAAACCAGGAGCCGAGCACGGACAGTCCGCCCTGCACCCGGATAACAAGCCAATTGTAGAAATTGTCGATGTAAAGGCGGTTGGCCAAGAGCGGGATGCGGACGGGATCCCGGGCGGGTCCGCGCAGGTAAAGCCACGCGGCGAGGACAGCGCCGGCGGCGAGAAAGCCGAGGACGATTTTGTGCGCGATGGCGGGGGCTTCGGCGTAGGCGATGTCGAAGAAGTGGCCGATGAACCACGGGTAACCCGCGATGACGGCAGGGACGGCGAGGATGACGAGCGGAAGCGTCATGACGAGCGGGGATTCCTTGGCCCGGGCGGCATGGTCGCCGCGCGGCTTGCCGAGGAGAACGACGAGCAAAAGACGGAAGGTGTAAAGGGCGGTGAGGAGGACGGCGCTGGCGATGATCCAGAATCCGGTGCGGTTATTGAGCCAGGCCCACTCGATAATGTTGTCCTTGCTGAACGATCCGCTGAAGAACGGGACGCCGGCGAGGGCGAGCCCGCCAGCCAGCATGCAGAGTGCGGTGACCGGCATGCGGGTGAGGAGCCCGCCCATCTTCCAGATGTTCTGCTCGTGGTGCAGGGCGATGATGATGGAACCCGCGCAAAGGAAGAGGAGGCACTTGAAGAAAGCGTGGGTGAAAAGGTGGAACATGGCGACGTCGCCGGTCGCACCCACGCCGATACCGACAACCATGTAGCCAAGTTGGGAGATGGTCGAATAAGCAAGGATGCGTTTGATGTCGTCCTGCTGGATGGCCATGAGACCCGCGGCGAAGCAGGTGATGGCACCGATCCACATGATGACCTCGCGCACGACGTCGGGCGCGGCGAGCAGAACGGGGAAAATGCGAGCCAGCAGGTAGACGCCGGCCGCGACCATGGTGGCGGCGTGGAGGAGCGCGGACACCGGTGTCGGGCCTTCCATCGAGTTGGGTAACCAAACGTGAAGCGGCATTTGGGCGGACTTGCCAATGGTGCCGCAGAAGACGAGGAGGCACGCGGCGGTAAAGTAGCCAGGATGCAGGGTAAGAACGGAAAGGTTTTCCTCGATGCCGGAGAACATGATCGAGCCGGTGGCCAGCCAGAGCATGAGGATACCGATCATAAAGCCGAAGTCGCCCACCCGGTTGACGGTGAAGGCCTGCTTGGCCGCATCGGCCGCGGAGTCCTTGCGGAAATAATGTCCGATAAGCAGGTAGGAGCTGACGCCGACCAACTCCCAGAACATGAACATCATGATGAAGTTGTCGGCCAGGACGATGCCGAGCATGGAAAAAAGAAAAAGACTGAGCGAGGCGTAGTAGCGCGGGATTCCTTCGTCACCGCGCATGTAGCCAGCGGAGTAGATGAAGACAAGAGTGGCTACCGTCGTGACAACGACGAGCATGACACGGCTCAAGTTGTCGAGGATGATGCCGATCGGGACGGAGAAGACGCCGGGAACTTCAATCCAAGAGATTTGCGCTGTGACGGCCAACCCGGGGATGAGAAAAACTTTCCAGCTGAGGAAGCAGACCAGGGCGGCAGTGGCGACACCGACCGCGCCGGCCGCGACACCGCGGCGCGGAAGGACAAAGAGGATGAAGGCGGCCGCGCAGAGTGGGGCAAAGAGAATGATCCAAGGATAAAGAAGCGGATCCATCTGGTCAGAATTTCATCCCGTTGAGGTCCTCCACGTGGGTGGTTTGGCGCAGGCGGTAGAGGGCGACGATGATGGCGAGGCCGACGGCGACCTCGGCGGCGGCGACGGTGATGATGAAGAAAACAAGAACTTGGGCGTTGTAGTCGGGTAGTCCAAAAGCCGTGACACTGTGGCGAGCAAAAGCCACGAGGGAGAGGTTGGCCGCATTGAGCATGAGCTCGAGGCTCATGAAGATGATGAGGAGGTTGCGGCGCAGGAGGACACCGGCGAGACCGATGGAGAAAAGGAGGCCGCTGACCAAAAGATAATCACCGAGGGTCGGCATGGTCTTAGCGCAAGCTGCGGCGGCTCAAGGTGACCACACCGACGGTGGAGACGAGGAGAAGAACACCGATGATTTGGAATGGGAGGTTGAAGTCGGTGAAGAGGGTCATGCCGATTTCGTAGCCATCCGAGTAGCCGGTCCGAGCGAGCGTGGGAAAGTGGTCCGTCGAGGAGGGAAGCGATTTAATAATTTGGGTGATGAGAACAGCGAAGCCTCCGAGCACGGCGAGGCCGCCGGCCAATGCGGCGATGTTGAGGCGGCGGCGGGTCTCGGCCTTGAGGTCGAGGAGCATGATGATGAAAAGGAAAAGCACCATGACTGCACCGGCATAGACCAAGACTTGGATGATCCCGATGAAGAAGGCATCAAGGGTGATGAAGAGGGCGGCTAAGGCGAGGAAGGAGAGAACAAGGCTCATCGCGCTGTTCACCGGGTTACGGAAGACGACGACGGCGATGGCCGCGGCGAGCATCAGCACGGAGAAAGCCCAGAACAGGATGGTGAGCATGCGGTGGTTTCCTCCGGGGGCGCTTTTCGGGCGCCACTTTTCAGGCCGGAAACCGATATCTTACGAGGAGCATATGCCCTTTTCGATCACTTTTTTTCGTTCCACTTGTTTACCAGACCGTGCCTGACGCCGCCCAGTTCGTAGAGTTTCTCCTTGTCGTGGACCATTTCGGCGCGAGTCAGGCCGGTAATCGAGTAGTCTTTGCGCAAGAAAATGGCCTGCTCCGGGCAGACCTCTTCGCACAGTCCGCAGTAAATGCAGCGGATCATGTCGATATCGAATTTTTCAGGGTATTTTTCAACCTTGGCCCATGGGCCGTTGCTGGGGAACTCGGCGGGTTTGATCGTGATGGCGCGCGGCGGGCAAATGAACTCGCAGAGTTGGCAGGCCACGCAGCGTTCGCGGTCATGTTCGTCCTTCACCAGCGTCGGCGCACCGCGATACCACTCGGGCAGAGCGCTATCCCACTTCTGCTCAGGATACTGCATGGTGACCTTGGTCTGGCCGAAGAGCGTTTTGATGAAGTGCTTGATCGTGATCCAGAGGCCGCCAAGGATGGCGGGGAAGTAGGATCGCTCAAGTAAGCTCAGTTGCGGGCGTTGGACGATGGTGGCCATGTTAGGATTGAAGGTAAGCGAGAATGCCGGCGGTGAGGAAGATGTTGATTAGAGCCACCTCAAAGAAAACATACCATCCGAGCTTCATCAACTGATCGAAGCGGAATCGTGGCAGGGTCCAGCGCACCCAGAGGAAGAAAAAGATGATCGCGGCAATCTTGGCGAAGAAGGTGCCGATATTGACCAATCCCCAGAACCAGCCCTGCGATCCGTCCGGGACAAACGGCAGGCTCCAGCCGCCGAGGAAGAGGGTCACAATGACCCCGGACCCGGCGATCATGGCCGCGTATTCGCCGAGGAAAAAAAGGGCAAAGCGCATTGAGGAGTATTCCGTGTGGTAACCGCCGACCAATTCCTGCTCGGCCTCGGGCAAATCGAAGGGAATGCGGTTGGTTTCGGCGAACATGGCGATGATGAAGACTACGAACGAAATCATCATGGGGATCCACAGGAGCGTTTTTCCGAGATCGAGGCCGAACATGCTTCCGCTTTCGGTTGTCATGTCGCGGAGCCCCGCGCCGGTTTGGAACCATGCTGGGAAGACCATCCAGCCATTATCCACCTGGTATTGCACAATCTCGCCGAGGTTCAGAGTGCCGGTGATCATGAAGACGGGAACGACGGAGAGACCAAGCGAGAGTTCATAGGAAATCATCTGGGAGCTCGAGCGGATGCCCCCGAGGAACGGATACTTCGAGTTCGAGGCCCAGCCGGCTAAGACGATGCCGTAGACGCCAAGCGAGGAGACGGCGAAAACCCAGAGCACGCCGATGTCGAGGTTGGCAATGACCATAGGGACGCCGAAAAGCGAACTGCCGAAGGGGAGTACGGCAAGGACAAGGATAGAGGGGATCATGGCGAGACTCGGCGCGATGCTGAAAAAGAATTTGTTCACCCCGCCGGGGACAAAGTTTTCTTTGAGCAGGAGCTTCACACCGTCGGCGACCGGCTGGATGAGCCCGGCCCAGCCGACACGGTTGGGCCCGATTCGATCCTGGATGAAGGCGCTGACTTTGCGTTCCGCCCAGACCGAGTAGGCAACCATGGTAAGGACGACACCCAGAATGACGAAGGTCTTGAGGGCCGACGTCCAGACGAGAAAAATCTCGGGCTGAAGAAAGAGATCGAGGCTCGGCATGAGAGACATCGCCGGACCGCTGGCGACCCTCCACCAATAATTACGGGCGCAGCGGCCTTCAACCACAAAGGTCCGCCGAAAAAAAATCTTTCCATGACGCGCTTGCGGGGTCACCAAATGCGTGGTGATGAGAAGGGTTCTGATAACCGGGCTGGCCTGTCTTGCTTCTTTCACGGCGCGTGCCGATATCGCTTACCTGCAATTGCAGGCATCCACCAATCTTGCCTCGGGTTGGGAATCATTGCCGCTGAGAGCGTCCGACCTCACATCAGCCGGCTTGGTTTCGATTCCGCTGCCGGCTGGAATGACCAATGCCTTTTTCCGCATGGGCATCAATATCATGGAGGAGCCGGTGCCCCCGGTGAACGTCGGGGTGCGTTTGACTTACTTTTACGCGGAGGGCGGAGGGGATCCGGCCTTTGCTCCGAACCCCCATTCCATCCGGCAAGCGGTTTCGACGGATGGCCTGAATTTTTCCAATGCGGTGGAGATTTTCAGCGCCAACGATCTGGTTGACCCGGACGTGTTTCGAATCGCCCCGGGTTCTTACGGTTTGCTCGTCACCGACCATGCGGCATCCCGTCTGGTCTACGCCCGATCGCCAAGCATTGCCGGCCCCTACACCAATGCGGGCGGCTTCTTTCCGACCAATACCACGCAGTCCGCGACGATCGACATGGATGGAACTTTCCGTGTCTTCGCCTCGGGAATTTTTGCCTACAACTTTAACCCGGCCACCGGGGTCTTGGAGACCAACCGCATCGCCGGGTTGGGGCTGACCGCTTCACAAATCGGCAAGACGAACGGGATTTGCGCCGACCCTTCCGTCGTCCGTCTTTCCGACGGCCGCTACCGCATGTTTTTCAAATACGCACCATTTGGCGGTTCGCCGCGCGATCACGAGGTCTGGCACATTACGAGCACCGACGCCAGCGGCTCGGCCTGGGACACGAATTCCGCGGCTTACATCACCAACGGCTCCGTTCCCGGCGCGGTGCGTGATGGACAAAACCTCCTGCTTTATTTCGTCAGCTTTGACTTTTTGCTCAGTCCCAACGATTCCCTGGCCGCCGGGGTCAGCACCAACGAGGGGGCTAGTTTCAACTTTTATCCCGTGTTTTACGAGGGTGCTCCGATCAGCGGCGCCTACGACCCTACGGCAAATCTTCTCGGCGAGTGAGCGGCGTTCAGATTTCCAGCGTGGCCTGCTTCTCGCCCAGCGTGACGTCCTCCAGCGCCATGTAGCAGGCTCGTTCCTGCAGCGTCCCGAGGATTTCCGGCTCGATCTCGTCGAAGCGTCCGATGTTGAGTTCGGCTTGGAGGAGACCTCCTTTGTCGACCATGATGGAGCGGGCGTGGACCTCGCCGCGGAGAGAGCCGCGTTTGAGGATGCGCAGGGTCCCGTTGCAGTAAATGCGGGCGGTGATTTTCCCACGGACCACCATGTCGTGCACCCGCATGGGATGGGCGACGACCACGTCCGCGCCCTTTTCGATGCGGATGCGCCGGGATCCGACTTCACAGTTGAGCCGCCCGGCGGTGCGAATTTTCGTTTCGCCGTCGCAAAAAATCTTTCCCGCCGCGCCGCCACCGATGTCGGCCGCACCGCAAATGGTGACATGGTTGTTCAAGTAGCCGAATTTTTTGATGGTCAATGAGCCGCGGGTGCGGACGACGCGGCTGACCCGCTTCTCGACAAGAACGTCATAGAGGTCGATGTGCCCGTTGCAATTCGGGCACGAGGTGGAGGCGGCCAACCGCGGGACCTCGTGGAGGCGTCCACATTCGTGGCAGCGGATGCGTTTGAACTCCGGGGGACGCCAGCGTTCGTAGTATTCCCGCAGCTTGTCGATCTGCGGCTCGTAGCGGAGGAGCCAGGGTTCGGCATGGCGGAGGGCGCGCCTTCCCAGCGGGATGAGGCGCGCGGTCAGGGGGGCAAGGCGTTCACTCCAAGTAGTGGTGGCCTTGGCCCGGGTGGCGGCGGGCGGCTTGCCGCCCAAGACGAAATGGCCCCCGCAGGCCCGGCAAAAAGTACTGATGACCCCCGTCGCTTCCTCTTGGGAGGCCCCGCATTTCGGACAGGAGACCGCTTTTTTCGGTTTCCTTGGCGGCATGACAGCTCCGCCTTCTTAGAGCAGGCCTTTTTTCGGTTCGCCGCCGGGCATGCTGCTTGGCGGGCGGGTGTCGGTGCGCGGGAGGGCGGATTTGTTCGGGCTGACCTCGGATTTGCCGACAAAGGTGGCGCCGTCTTCGATGATGATGCGGCCGGCGCGAAGGTCGCCGATGAGTTGGGCGGTGGCTTTGAGTTCGACGCGCTCGGCGGCGTCGATGTTGCCTTGGACCGAACCGTGGATGATGACGGACTTTGATTTTACTTCGCCCTGCACATTGGCGCTTTTGCCAACCGTGAGAGTGGCATTGGATTGGATTTCGCCTTCAATTTTTCCGTCAAAAACGAGGTCGTTCTGGAATTTGAGGGAGCCTTTGATTTCCACATCGCTGGAAAGGTGGTTGCGGTTCGTTCCGCCGGTGGGTGATTCGCTCATGGGATTGACTATATTGCTGAGATTCATTGTTTGAAGAAAGACCCAAGTTAATGGAAGGGTGCGGGGTGTCAAAAGGAAAGCGGACCGGGGCGTCGCTATCCCCAACCTGCGGCGCGCAGGCTTCAGCCGGCGAGTTCTTCGGCGGGGTAGGTCCAGATTTCGCTCAGAGTGGGGTGATAGTGGGGGATTTTGCTCAATTCGGCGGCGGTCGCGCGGTAACGCAGGGCGATGACGACTTCGTGGATGAGTTCGGAGGCATGGGGTCCGACCACGGCCCCGCCGAGGAGTTCACCGGTTTTGCGGTCGGCGAGCAATTTGACGAAGCCGTCGGTTTTGCCGCGGACGATGGATTTGCCGTGGTCGTTGAAGGGATAGGTCGCGGCGGCGAAGTCGATCCCGAGTTCGGTCGCTTCGCGTTCGCTCAGGCCAACCATGGCGGCCTCGGGTTCGGTGAAGACGGCGAAGAGGCGCAGGCGGTAGTCGATGGTTTCGAGGGGTTCGTTTTTACCGCGCAGGAGCCGCGCCGCATTGCGGGCGGCAATTTCGCCCTGCTCGATGGCGATGTGGACAATTTCCAATTTCCCGGTGACGTCGCCCGCGCCGAAAATATGCGGGACCAAGGTTTGTTGCGTGTCGCTGGTGGCAAGAGGCCGGCCAGGGGCTATGTCGAGACCGGCCGCAGGAAGATCGAGCTGAGAGGTGGCGGGATCACGTCCCAAAGCGAGGAGGATTTCATCCGCCTCGATCGTTTCTTCGCGTTCGTCGTGCGCCACGCGCACCCATTTGCCGCGCGAGGACTTGTCCGCACCGAGAATTTTGCAACCGAGGACAAACTTGGTCCCCTGCCGTTCCATGCCGTGCTGCACTGCATCGGCCACATCACGGTCCAGCGAGCTGAGCACTTGCTTGCTGCGTTGGAGCACGGTGACGTCCGCACCGAGCGCGCGGTGATAGTACGCCAATTCGAGCGCCACTGGTCCGGCGCCGAGCACGATGAGCGACTTCGGGGGATGCGGATTATCCAAGACGTCATCGCTGACCAATGGCCCGGCCTCATTGAGTCCGGGAATGTCGGGGTGGCGGATGACCGAACCGGTGGCGACCAGGATACTGCGGGCGGTGATGGTTTGTTCCCCGCCTTGGAGGAGGCGCACGACTAATTTATCCGGGCCGGCGAAACGGGCGTGTCCGCGAACCAATTCGAAGCGTCCGCTCCCGAGTTGCTCGGCCCGGTATTGGGCAAACCCGGAAATGAGGCGCTTTTTGCGTTCGATAATTTTCGGCCCGTCGAATCCGGGATTCCCGGCGTGCAGCCCGAACTCCCCGGCTTCGCGCAGATCCTGCAGGCGGTTGGCCGACTCGATGAGTGTCTTGCTGGGCATGCATCCGCGCAGAATGCAAAGCCCTCCGAGTTCCTCGGAGCCGTCGATCACCGCGGTGCGGAGACCTTCCCCCGCCGCAGTGCGCGCGGCGGCGTATCCCCCGCTCCCGCCACCGACCACGACAAAATCGAATTCATTCATCCCGTATCTTGTAAACGCGGAAGTAGGGGTTGGCGAAGACTGGTTGGAGGAAGTCGGGGATCTTGCGTCCGCGGGCCAAGCGGACAATGAGCGGGTCACGGGGTAGTGGGATGCCGAGGAGTGCGGCAGAGGTCGAGACCACGCGCTCCGGCGCATCGGTCACCACGTATTTCACTTGCCGCGAGCGGAGTTGAGCAAAAGCCGCGGCATCGTTTTCGGAGAGGAAAAAACGTGCCGTGTCGACCGTGCCCGGAAGGCTTTGATGAGAGGTGCCCCCGACCATGGGTAGTCCGCTCTGGCGGGCTAGAGCGGGTGAGATCCACCACGGGGCCAACACGCCCCCGCGCGGTTGGCTGCGCAGGAATTCTGCGGTTTGGGTGAGGAGCGCGGCTTCTGCCCTCGCCTCCTGTCGCCGCGCCATGTCCTGCCGTGAGGGGAAAGTGCGTGCCTCCCATGCCGCGGCGACCGGCCAGAGGCTGGCCACAAAGACGAGCCAGACCAGCCAAGGTTTGGCTAACGGACGGAGGATCCAAGGCAAGGCGAGACAGAAAACGGAAACCAACCACGGATTCCAGCGCACCTGCCATCCGGTCAGCGCGGTGACCACGGCAAGGAGAAGAAGAACGATGAGTGCGAGGGGATCGCGGGTTTTGCCATAGCTCCAAACAAGGAGGAGCGGTGCGGGGACAAGGAGCCATCCGGTCCAAGCAAACATGGCCTGAGGCGTGGCGCCTTGCAGTTCGCCGAGCAGCGAGGCCCAGCGCGGGAAAAACTCCCGCACGACCGGATCCGGCCAAGGGTTGCGGAATCCCTCCAAAGTCCACGCGGCGAGGGCGAGGCTTGCGGTGAGAAGCAGACCGCGTCGCCAGACCGTCGGGTCGGCCGCTTTGCGCAGAACAATGGCCCGGGCCAGTTCTTGCGTGGCGAGCAGGACGAGAGGTTCGAACCAGGAAACCCAAAACGCAAAGCCCCAAAGACTGGCGGAGGCCCAAGCCCAGGCCGGACGTGCCGTGCGGACAAAGGCGAAATTGGCGGCGAGCGCGGTGACGGTCAGGGCAACAAGCAGTGATTGATGATCGGGCCGGCCGAGGGCGAAGGCATGAGTGAGCGCCGGTGAGACGGCGAAAAGAAACAGCATGGGCCACCGCGGGCGCAGGTCGATCGCCCGGGACCACAAAAAGAGAAAGAGCAAGGTGAGGAGACCGAGGAACGGCGAGACCCATGCGCCGGCCATCTCAAGCGGTCGGATGACCAGACCAAGGGCCGCGATAAGGTAGTCCATGGGCGCCGTGGTATGGGGGACGGTGCCGGCGGGATGGTTTTCAAAATCGTGGCTGCGAACGATGGTGCCGGGTCGGGCGGTGACCAAGTCCGCACGCTGCAGGCGGCTGTGGCAGTCGCCGTCGGCCAGCACGACCAAGGTGTTGCCGTCGGCGAGGCGGACAATGACCTGGCTGCGGTTCCAAGTCACCGTTGCGTAGAACAGGACGGCGAGTAAAAGGGCTCCGGCGAGTGGCGGGACGATTTTCGGCACGTGCGTCTATGGTGTGGGAAAATGGGCGGGAAAAGCCAACCGGAAAGTCCCGCGCCTGCAGCGTTCCCTGCTCCCATTTGTCGTTTTCGTGGGTTGGATCCTTGGAGAAGATCGAGGAAGTGTTTGGCCGGCGCATCCCCTGACCTGCACCGGGGCGGTGTTGGTTGCTCATTCGTGACGCCGGCATCGCTGCCCGATTTGTTCATTTATGGGCCGGTCCGATCAGTCCACGACCTGCGCCTATGATCCGGCGCAGCTTTCGCCGGCCTGACAATTCATCCTCTTCCGGCTTCGGGCCAACCGTGGAGGGTTGCCAAACGCTTCATTTGGCCCGACTTTTGTCCCGGTAATTTCACTCCTTCTTCCCCCAATTATGATACGAACCCTGCTTAGTTCTCTTGCCTTTTTGGTCGGCCTGACCGCCGTTGCCGCTTGGGCGGAAAGCCCCTCCAAAGCACCAAACATTCTTTTCATCGCGGTTGACGATCTGCGCTTGCAGTCGCCCGTCTTCGGGCAAAACGAAACGAAGACGCCTGGATTGGAGCGCTTGGCTCGCGAATCTGTGGCCTTTTCCCGGGCCTACTGCAGTGTTCCGGTTTGCGGGGCCTCCCGGGCCAGCTTGATGGCGGGCGTTCGTCCGGCCGCCGGGCGTTTTGCCACTTATTTCAGTCGCAAAGGCAAAGACCTGCCCAAAGTGCCGAGCTTGGCCCGTTGGTTCAAGGACCACGGCTACACCACGGTTTCCAACGGCAAGATCTATCATGAAATCGATGACGACCTCGAGGCTTGGTCGGAAAAGCCCTGGGCCCCCAAACTCGGCCTTTATCCGGGACCTCATCACAATGCTCAGAACTTATAACAATGTGGATGCTGGAAGGATTTCGATTTACGGAAGTTCCAACGGCTCGGGTATGGTCAACCGCCTTCTCATCGAACTCGATGGGGCGGCGTTCCAAAGCGCAGCCTGTAGCGTGTCGCAAATGATCAGCAAAATGTATCACGACGGATCATTTTGGCATAACGCGGCGGGCAACAACACCTACGACCAGACCATTGTTCCGGCCAGAGGTCGTAGGATTCTCTCGATCAGCGGGACAGCTGATTCCATCATTCCCTAAACAGGTGGAAATTCGGTCGTGGGGAGCAGTTTCATGCCCTGCCAAGAGAGTATTTATCGGTTCGCCCAAGTGATGGGTGAAATCGGTCCCCAGCTGGCCGATAGCGCGGGGATCCCCGGTAACGGGACAAACGGATATTCGGCTCCCTTCGTCAAATACAGCTATGGCAACGGGCAGGTCGTGCACTACAAACTCATCGGCGGCGACCACGGTCTCAGGGTGAGCGGCAACAACGCCTACGCCTCAGAGGCCAATCAGCTTATGGCGGACTTTCTCTTGCCCCAGTGAGATTTGGGTCGCGAGCACGATCGCACCTTTCCGTTTGGAGAAGCGGTCGATGGTTTGGTTCAAGTGGTGCACTGGTTAGCTCCTCCATACCCTCGCCATGATCTCGATGCCGAATGCTGATAATTGGTCGGGGAGCTTCAGTTTGTCGGGCTGGGCCATGCGGAGTCCGGCTCACATCGTCACGAGGCATGGATCTGGCGGGAGGTAAATGCTGCCGAGCGCAGGAGGAGGACTTAATCAGAATAGTCAAGGTGGTTTTGGCGTCCACCACTGGCATGCCGCTAGTCCTTAGCTGCTTTGCCCAGGCTAAGGTTTGATTTGTTCGGCACGGGAAGAGTTCGCTCCCGCATATGACGCGGAAAACCGTCCTCCGCGTCCAAAAAAGGCTGGAGCGAGGCCCACACCGCGATACTCTGACTGGGCGCACCCGCTAAGCGGGGCGCATCCCGGAAGAAACGATATTTTATGGCGTCGAAAGAGAAGGAAACCACGGAAGCAGCCTTGGCCAAGGACACAGCATACGGCGCGGCGCAGATTGACAAACTTGAAGGCTTGGAGGCCGTGCGCAAGCGGCCGGGGATGTACATCGGTTACACCGATGAACGTGGTCTGCACCACTGCGTTTACGAGGTCCTCGACAACTCGATCGACGAACATTTGGCCGGTTTCTGCACGCACATCGATGTGACCATCCACGCCGACGGCTCGTGTTCCGTCCGCGACAATGGCCGTGGCATTCCGGTCGACATGCACCCGAAGTGGAAGATTCCGGCCATCGAGTTGGTCCTGACCAATCTTCACGCCGGAGGCAAATTCGGTCAGGGCGCCTACAAATTCAGCGGTGGTCTCCATGGTGTCGGCGCCAAGTGCGTCAATGCCCTCTCCGAATGGTTCAAGGCCGAGGTCTACCGGGACGGCCAAGTCTACTTCATGTCGTTCGCCAAAGGCAAAACGACGCAAAAGCTCACCGTCCTGAGCGAGCTGAAAAACAAAAAGCAGACCGGGACGCAGATCACCTTCTTGCCCGATGGCGAAATTTTCACCACCACGGAATTCGTCTTCGAGCGACTTGGCGCGCGCATGCGTGAACTGGCTTTCCTTAATTGCGGCCTTGAGATCCGCCTGACCGACGAACGTGTCGAGGGCGAGCCGAAAAAGACCCTTTTTGTCTACAAACTCGGCATCGAGGAATTCGTCAAGGAATTGGGCGAAAGCAAGTCGGTTCTTCACCCGAAGGTGATCAAGCTGACCGGCGCGCGAAAGACGAAGATGAAGAACAAGGACGGCGAGGACGTTGAAGAAGACGTCCTGGTCGACTGCGTGCTGCAATACAACGACAGCTACACCGACCAGATTCTCTGCTTCACCAATTCGATCCCGAATCCGGACGGCGGCACGCACATCACAGGGTTCCGTTCGGCGCTGACCCGCGCAATCAACCAATACACCAAGGCCAATAATCTGGTCAAAGACAAGGATCCCATCATCACCGGTGACGACGTGCGCGAGGGTCTGATCTGCGTCCTCAGCCTCAAGCACCCCGACCCGAAGTTCGAGAGCCAGACCAAGGTCAAACTGGTCAACCCCGAGGTCGACGGCATCGTCAGCTCCATCATCTACGAGGGGTTGATGGATTTCTTCGAGACCAACCCGCCCATTGCGAAGAAGGTTTTCGAAAAGGCGATCACCGCGGCCCGGGCCCGCGAGGCGGCGCGCAAAGCCCGCGAGACGGTGCGCAAAAGCGCGCTGACCGGCGGCGGCTTGCCCGGCAAATTGGCCGACTGTTCCGAGCGTGATCCGTCGTTGACCGAACTCTTCATCGTCGAGGGCGACTCGGCCGGTGGCTCGGCCAAGCAGGGACGCGACCGCCGCTTCCAAGCCATCCTCCCGATCCGCGGCAAGCTGATCAACGTGGAGAAAGCGCGTTTGGACAAGGTGCTCCAGAACACCGAAATCCAGACCATGATCACCGCGGTGGGCACGGGCATCGGCGAGGGCGACCAAGAGGGTGCGTTTAATTTCGGCAAGCTGCGCTACGGGCGGATCATCATCATGACCGACGCCGACGTGGACGGATCGCACATCCGCACCTTGCTGCTCACCTTTTTCTACCGTCAGATGACCGAGTTGGTCCGCCGCGGTTGCATTTACATCGCGCAACCGCCGCTCTACCAGATCAAGCGGAGGAAGCGCGAGGAATACGTCGACGACGATGCGCAACTGACCAAGATTCTCATCTCGCTCGGGGCGGAGGAGGTCAAACTCGTCCACCTGAAAAACAAAAAGACCTTCACCGAGACACAGCTCAAAGAAATCCTCGAACTGCTTGAGCGCCTCAACAAGCACAGCAATGCGATCCAGCGTCTGGGCGGCGATTTCGAGAGTTATCTCGAAGCGCGCGATCCGAAAGACGGCCGCCTGCCCATTTACCTGATCAAAATCCGCGACGGCAACACGGAGTCGGTCGAATATTTCCACGACGAAACCGAGTTGCAGGCCTTCGCCAAAAAGAACAACGACCTCAATTTGTTCGAGGGTGAAGAACCGGAAGGCTCGGAAGCCGACCATGCGCCGAAGGAAAAAGAAACCCCCGGCCGCCGCCGCCGTGCTCGGCTCCTCGAGATCCACGAGTCGGTCGCGGTTGACAAGCTGGTCAAGGAGCTGTCGAAAAAAGGCCTCGAAATCGACCATTACACGGCCACCGACCAGCCGATTTTTCATTTGGTCGAGGGCGAAGGCGAGCGCGAAGCGAAGCACGAAATCTTCGCCATCCCGCGCATTCTCGACCTGGTCAAAGAAATGGGCCGCCGTGGCGTGCAGATCAAGCGGTTCAAGGGCTTGGGGGAAATGAACGCCAAGGAACTTTTCCAAACCACGATGGATCCGGACAAGCGCCGGCTCCTGCGGGTCAAACTTGACGACACCAATGCGGTCGAAGCCGACAAAATGTTCACCGTCCTGATGGGTGACGTGGTCGAACCGCGCCGCCACTTCATTGAGGACAACGCCCTCAACGTCCGCAACCTCGACATTTAGAAAACCCCGTCCCATGCCCGCCAAATCCGCCGAACCGAAAACCGAACTCGCCACCGACAAAGCATTCTCCCAACGCAACAAGAACCTCGATCTCGCCCTCCAGCAGATCGCCAAGGATTACGGCGATGGAGCCATCATGCGCCTCGGTGACCATTCGCAGACCAACATCGACGTTATCCCGACCGGCAACATCATGATCGACCGCGCGCTCGGCGTGGGCGGGGTGCCGCGGGGCCGCATTGTCGAGATTTACGGCCCCGAGTCCTCCGGCAAAACCACCCTTACGCTGACCATCATCGCCCAAGCGCAAAAGCGCGGCGGATTGGCTGCTTTCATCGACGTCGAGCACGCCCTCGATCCGAAATACGCGCAGCGTCTCGGGGTCAATCTCGACGACCTGCTCGTTTCCCAACCCAGCTCGGGCGAGGAAGCGCTCCGCATTTGCGAAACGCTGGTCCGTTCCAACGCGCTCGATGTCATCGTCCTTGATTCGGTGGCCGCCCTGGTCACCAAACAGGAATTGGAAGGCGAAATCGGAGATTCCACAGTCGGCGCCCAGGCCCGCCTGATGAGTGCGGCCATGCGCAAACTCACCGCCCTCATTGCCAAAGCCCGCACGTGCTGCATTTTCACCAACCAGATCCGCGAAAAAATCGGCGTTATGTTCGGCAGTCCGGAAACCACGCCCGGCGGCAAGGCACTCAAGTTTTACTCCAGCGTGCGGATGGATATCCGCCGTATCGGCGCGATCAAGCAGGGCGACGGCACGGTCACCGGCAACCGCACCCGGGTCAAGGTGGTGAAGAACAAAGTCGCGCCGCCTTTCACCGAGGCCGAATTCGACATCATGTACAACGAGGGTATTTCCAATGTCGGCTCGCTCATCGACATCGCCTTGGAAAAGGGCGTGATCGAAAAGCGCGGCAGCTGGCTCAGCTTCAACGGCAACCAACTGGCCCAAGGTCGTGACGCGGCCAAAGAAGCGCTCAAGGCCGATGGAAATTTGTACAAGGAAATCGAGGAAGCCACGCTTGCCTCGATGAATGCGACCGAGGCAGCATGACCGGTCAGGCCAAGACGAGCGACACGCTCGTCGGCCCGGGTGAACCGGACACGCCAGCCGCGTGGCCCCGCCGCCAAACCTCATGAATATCCACGAATACCAAGCCAAGGAGCTGCTGACCAAATTCGGCGCGGACAACCCGCGCGGCTCGGTGGCCCGCACGGCGGCCGAGGCGGAGAAAGCCGCGCACGATCTCGGAACCGACTCGATCGTGGTCAAAGCGCAGATCCATGCCGGCGGGCGGGGCAAGGGTGCTTTCACCAACGGATTCCAAGGCGGGGTACATCTCTGCAAGACGGCAGGCGAAGCCCGCGATATCGCGGACAAGATGATCGGGCAGACGTTGGTCACCCACCAGACCGGGCCCGAAGGACGCCTGGTCAACCAGGTGCTGGTGGCCGAATCGGTCGAGATCGAGAAAGAATTTTATTTCGCCATCCTCATGGACCGCGCGACCGGTGCACCCGTCATTGTGGCCAGCCGCGAGGGCGGGATGGACATCGAGGAGGTGGCAGCCCGCAGCCCGGAAAAAATTCTCCGCGAAGCTGTTGACCCGGCGTTCGGTTTGCAATCTTACCAGACCCGCAAGCTGGCCAAAGATCTCGGGTTCGCCCCCGGCCAAATGCGCGCTGCCGGCAAGCTGTTTGCCGCACTCTACCGCTGCTTCATTTCGTCCGACTGCTCGATGGTCGAGATCAACCCGCTGGTTTTGACCAAGAGCGGCGGGGTCCTTGCTTTGGATGCCAAGTTTTCCTTCGATGACAATGCACTTTTTCGTCATCCCGACATCGTCGCCCTGCGCGACATCGGCGAGGAGGACCCGCGCGAAGTGGCCGCTTCCGAGCACCACCTGAGTTACATCGGGTTGGACGGCAACATTGGCTGCATGGTCAATGGGGCCGGTTTGGCTATGGCCACGATGGACATCATCAAACATCACGGCGGCGATCCGGCCAACTTTCTCGATGTCGGCGGCGGGGCCAGCGAGGAGCAGGTGACCGAAGCCTTCAAAATCCTCCTTTCCGACGCGAAGGTGAAAGCGATCCTGGTCAATATTTTCGGTGGTATCATGAGGTGCGATGTCATAGCGCAAGGTATCCTCAACGCGGTGAAATCGGTGAAGCTCGGTATTCCTCTCGTTGTCCGTCTCGAAGGCACCAATGTCGAACCGGGCCGCAAGCTCTTGGCCGACTCCGGCCTGCCCATCGTTACCGCGACCGATCTTGATACTGCCGCCAGCAAAATCGTGAAGCTGGCCGCGAAAACCTGAATTTTTGACCACGGATGACACGGATTTCACGGATGGCTCAGAAAGAATTCTTATCAGTGTTATCTGGGTAATCGGTGGTCAAACCCCTTCCTCTCTAATCATGTCCGTTCTCGTCGATAAAAACACCCGTTTGGTCGTGCAAGGCATCACCGGCAAGTCCGGCGCCTTCCACACGCGCAACTGCATGGAATACGGCACAAATGTCGTGGCCGGCGTCACTCCCGCCCGGGGCGGCGAGAAATTCGAGGATATAGTGCCGGTCTTTGACACGGTGCACGAGGCGCGCCGGGAGACCGGTTGCAATGCCACCATGATTTTTGTTCCGCCGGAATTCGCGGCGGACGCCATTCTTGAGGCTGCCGATGCCGGGGTTGAATTAATTGTCTGCATCACGGAGGGCATTCCGGTCATGGACATGATGCGGGTCAAAGAGCTGCTCAAGGCGAGTCCTTCCCGCCTGATCGGTCCGAATTGTCCGGGTATCATCACTCCCGGCCAGTGCAAGATAGGCATCATGCCCGGCTATATCCACAAGCCAGGTCACATCGGAGTGGTCTCCCGTTCCGGCACGCTTACTTATGAAGCGGTCTGGCAACTGACCAGCCGCGGGGTGGGGCAGTCGACCTGCATCGGCATTGGTGGTGACCCGATCATCGGCACAACCACGCTGGACGCGGTGCAACTTTTCGCCGGGGATCCGGACACCCACGGAATCATCCTCATCGGCGAAATCGGCGGCAGTGCCGAGGAAGAAGCCGCCGCTTGGCTCAAAGAGCATTGTGACAAACCGGTAGCCGGCTTCATCGCCGGGGCCACTGCGCCTCCCGGACGCCGCATGGGCCACGCCGGCGCCATCATTTCCGGTGGGAAGGGGACTGCTTCGGCCAAGAAAGAAGCGCTCCGTGCCGCCGGTATTGCCGTGGCAGAAACGCCCAGCACCATCGCTGACACGCTGCTGGCGGTGATGAAATAAATCGTCACTCGGGGGACACAGCGGGACGGGCGGTGGTCACCGGGCAACTCTTTCCCGATGACCGGTCTTCGCCGTTTGTTGGCTGGGGGGCCGGGATGGAAACGCGCCAAGAGGCGCGGCGGGATTAACCGCCGCAGGCGGCGCGGATCATCTGAACAAAAGCGGGCTCGGCTTTTTCTACGGTGGGGGCGGGACCGGTCATTTTGACATAAACGTCGCCGTTGGGGCTTTCGAGAATAGAGCCAAGGAGGGCCTGACCTTCCAGCGGGGTGGCTGGTTGGCCGGGGATACCACTTTGGAATGTGCCGCGGGCCCGGGCAAAGGTGACTGGCACCGTTCCGATCGTTTCTTTCGCACTGGCTGCCCCTTTGCCGTCGTTGTCGCCGTCGAATTGACCGAACCAGCGGTCGATATTCTGCTGCACAGTACCGCCTTGGCCCGGTCCGAAATGGAATACGGTGATGGTGGCTTCTCCGGCTTCGCCCGTTCCTTCGGGCCCCGGAACGTGCAGCTCGGCTTTTCGCATGGTCGAGGACGGCGCGACGGAAATCCATCCCGCAGGCACGGCGAAAGTGAAGTCGCCCGCGGTGAAAGACGTGACTTCCTCTGCCCGCCCAAGAAAGGCGGACAGCAAGAGCGGGAGAAGAACGCGCGCGGCGCGCATGGCTTAACGCTTGGAGAACTGGAAGCGTTTGCGGGCACCGGGACGACCGGGCTTTTTACGCTCTTTCATCCGCGGATCGCGGGTCAGAAGACCGTTCTTCTTAAGTTCGGGTCGCAGATTGGCGTCGAGTTTGAGCAGGGCCCGCGCAATGGCGAGGCTGGAGGCGCCGGCTTGGCCGGCGACGCCACCGCCGGAGGTTTTCAGCGTGATGTCGACGTGCTGTTTGCGTCCGGCGAGTTCGAGCGGGCGCAAGACGGCCGTCTGCAAGGTGGTCGTCGGGAAGTAATCGTTGAATTCGCGTTTGTTGACTTCGATTTTGCCGGAGCCTGCTTTGAGGCGCACGCTGGCGACGGAGGTGCGGCGGCGGCCGGTGGCGGTGTGGACGTCGGACATGATCAGGGAAGTTTGAGTTCTTTGGGCTGCTGGGCGCTGTGCGGGTGTTCGGCACCGGCGTAGACTTTGAGTTTGGTGAACTGGGCGCGGCCGAGGCGGTTGTGGGGGATCATGCCGCGCACGGCACGTTCGACGAGCAACTCGGGACGGCGGGCCTGGCGCTTCTCGAAAGTTTCGCTTTTGTGGCCGCCGACGTATCCGGAAAAACTGGTGTAAACCTTCGCGGTGGTTTTCTTGCCGGTCACGCGCACCTTGGAAGCGTTGATCACCACGACAAAATCGCCGGTGTCGCAATGCGGGGTGTAGACCGCTTTGTTTTTGCCGCGCAGGACGTCGGCTATTTTGGTTGCGATGCGCCCGAGGACCTGGTCTTTAGCATCCACAATCCACCAGCTGCGCTGGATTTCCTCGGCTTTGGCGGAAAAAGTTTTCATGGCAAAATTGACCACAGAGAATATGGGTCCGGCGGCAGGGTGTCAAAAGCATTTCTCTATCTGCTTGACCCCTCATCCGGCGGGGGGGAACGTTTCCTGAGTGCAGAAAGGGGGAAAAAACACTGTCGGGAGCTTTTGGGATGAGGTTTTCCAGCCGGATGGCACCCCGCGTGAAATCTACCGGCCGGTCCTCGATCTCGTCCTTTCCCTCCCGCGGAGCGAGACGAGGCTGATCCTTGAGCGGCTCGAAGCCACGATGCGCGAGATGGGGGTGACCTTCGACATCGCCCGAGACCGGCCGTGGGGGCGGCATCCGTGGTGCTGCGACCTGCTGCCGGCGCTTTTCGGCGGGAGCGAGTGGGCGGAGGTGGCGGCCGGTGTGCGTCAGAGGCTGAAAGCCTTTGAACTTTTTCTCGATGACATTCATGGCAAGAAAAGCATTCTCCATGCGCAGGTCATTCCGGCCCGCGTGGTTTTGGGCAGCCCGTTTTTCCAGCGTCCGGCGGTCGGTCTGCCGCGGCCCGGCGGCGCGTTCCTCCATTTGTCCGGCCTGGCCTTGGCCCGGCGTGCGGACGGACGTTTGGCTGTGGCGCACCACTATTTCAGCAATGCCTCGGGTATTTCTTACATGATGCAGAATCGCCGCGCGCTGACGCGTGTTTTTGCCGAAGCATTCCAGAACCACAATCCGCAGAGTATCGCGGATGCCCCGGTGTCCATTCTCGAGACGTTCCGCTCGCTTGCGCCGCGCGGGGTGGACGAACCGGTGGTGGCATTGCTCACGCCCGGGGTGGGCAGTCGCGCTTATTCGGAGCATGGTTTTCTCGCCCGCCGCATGGGTATCCCGCTCGTGCAAGGGGGTGACCTGCTCGTCCTCGACGACCGTCTGTATCTGAAGAGTGTTTCCGGTTTGGAGCGCATCGATGTGCTCTACACGCGGGTGGCCGATGCGTGGCTCGATTCGATGGCCTTCCGCCGCGATTCGTTGCTCGGCGTGGCCGGTCTGGCCCAATGCGTGCGCGAGGGAACGGTCGCGGTGGCCAATGCGATGGGCAGTCAGTTGGCCGACGACCGTGCTCTCCTGCCGTTTTCCGGACGGATCATCCGTTTTTATCTCGGGGAAGACGAAATCCTGCCCACTTTGTGCACATGGTGGATGGGTGATCTCGACCAGCGCGACCAGGTGGTCGGGTCGCTCGCGGATTACGACATCCGTCCGCTCTACGGGGAGCCCTACCTTTACCATGGGGGAAGCGGCAAGGCGGATATGGCCAAGTTGCAACGTCTCCTCCGCGAGGAACCGCACAACTACGTGGCCCAACCGCGCGGTACCGGGGCGGCTACCGTGTGCCTCGACCGCAAGGGCGGGATCAATGACCGTCGACAAGATCACATTGTTTTCGCCCTGCGCGGCGCGGCTGGTGACTACGAGGTGTTTCCGGGAGCCCTGACCCGCGTTTCGTCCGGGGAAAGCAATTTCACGGCTTCGGAATTGGGTGGCGGCAGCAAGGACACCTGGGTGCTGGCCACCGACCATGAGGCTGGCGCCCGTACTTTGGTCGTCAATCGCGCGGTCGAGATCCACGCCCCGCAAGCCCGGGTGACCAGCCGCGTGGCCGACTCGTTTTATTGGCTGGGGCGTTACCTCGAGCGTGCGCAGAACCTCTCTTACATGGTCGGCGTGGTGGAAAGCCTCGAGACCGAGGAACTCAACCGGGCCGAGCGCCAACTTTACCGTCCGGTCTGGAATCGTGTGCTACCTCCGCTCGAAAACCGCCAGGTGGGGCGCAAGCGCGGCATTTCCAGTGCGCTCGAGCGCTACCATCTCGTGCTCGATGGTCGCGAGGAGGGTTCGGTCTGCAGTACGTTGCGCCGCGCCGTGCGCAATGCCGGTCAGATCATGGAGTGCCTGAGTGTTGAAGCCTACGGCGTGCTCCGCAATCTCGAGGGGCGTTTTACCCGCGCGCGGTTCCGTCCGGGTGCGGACGAGGCGTCGCTGGCCCTCGCTACGCAGCGCTTCAGTGCGGAAGCTACCTCGGGCATCGCGGAATTTTTCGGCATGGCGGAATCAACCATGCTGGCCGATCGCGGTTGGAATTTCTGCCTCCTCGGCCAGCAATTCGAGCGCGCGGCCATCACGGCCCATGCCGGGCTGGGCCTGTTCAAATCGGTCGCGCGCCGCACGGAAAAAGCGCCGGACCCCGCCGGGCATGCGGTGGAAATCGAGTTGTCCGCCTTCCTTCGCTTGCTCGGGTCGCGCGATGCCTACCGGCGAGTCTATAAAATGCGCGCCGAGCCGGTCCCCGTGTTGAGCCTGCTTTACGACAACCCGGACATGCCGCGTTCAGTGCTTCGTTGTCTCGGGCGTTGCCAGCACCTGCTCGGGCCGAAGGAGGATGATTCTCCCGGGATGATCCGCACGCGCGGCGCGCTCGAGGCGACGATGAAACTTGTCGCCGGGGCGAATTGGCCGTCCTATCTGCTGCCCGCCACCATGGGTTCCGGCGAAGCAGGCGGCGGGGTGCAACTTGATCCGGAGCGTCTCGATCGTTTGGTTGCCCTGCTCACCGACATCAGCGAGCGGACCTACGCCATTGATGACGTCATCGCCGACGGATTTATCCACCACCAGATCCTCCTCGACTGATGCGTTTCGAGATTTTGCACACGACCGACTACCGCTACGAAGAACCGGCCAGCGAGGCCTACGTCGAAGCGCGTTTGACGCCACCCTCCCGACCGTCCCAGCGGATCGCAGCCCATGACCTGACCTTTCATCCGGTCGGGCCGTCGTCGACCTACGTGGATTATTTCGGCAATCCGACGTCATTTTATTCCATGGTCAAGCGCCACGATCATCTGCGGGTGAGCAACCGCCTCCTGGTCGACACCTCGCCATCCCGGGTGCCCGCGGAAGCTCTCGAGCTCACCATCGGGGAGGCGCGCCAAATCCTTTCGTCGGTCGGCACGGATATCTTCGACTACCTGCGGACTTCTCCGGCCGTACCCACGGGCGGCGATGCCACGGCTTGGGGGCGCCGGTGGTTGCGGTCGGACGCCAAGCTGTGCGCCGCTCTCGAAGCGCTCAATGGTGCGATCCACCGCGAATTCCGCTACCAGAAAGGTTCGACGGAAAACTCGACACCGCTCGCGGCTATTTGGAAGGCGCGGGCCGGAGTTTGCCAGGACTTCGCCCACCTCATGCTCTCCGTGCTCCGTACCTCGGGGTTGGCGGCGCGCTACGTTTGCGGCTACATCGAAACCGATCCACCCAAGGAGGGCCGTGGTCTGACCGGGGCGGTGGCCACTCACGCGTGGGTCGAAGTTCTGGTTCCCGGGATGCACTGGGTTGCCCTCGACCCGACCAATGACCAATGGTGCGGTGAGCGTCATGTCGCGGTCTCTTTCGGCCGGGATTTTTCCGACGCCACGCCGCTGCGGGGCACGTTCAAGGGCAGCGGGGGGCAACAATTGTCGGTCGAGGTGCGGATGAAGCGCGTGGAGGGCTCGTGGTGAAGCTGATCATTTCTTACCGGGCGGAATACGTTTACGAGGAGGCAGTGAGTCTGTCGCCGCACATCGTGCGCTTGTTTCCCCGCGATGCTCTGCATGCGAGGGTCGAGGATTTTGCCTTCACGACCAACGATTCGGCGGACATCAGTTGGCGGCGTGACCTTTTCGACAACATCGTGGCCGGTTGCTTTTATCCGCGGGAGGAATCACGACTCGTCTTTTCCCTTGAGGCCCGCATCTCCGCGGCTGAACGCAATCCGTTCGGTTTCCTCCTTGAGGACCGGGCGCTCCAGTGGCCGGCTGACTACAACGCGCGTGAGCGAGAATTGCTTGGAGCCTATTTCGCCGGTCTGACCGGGAATTGGCCGGCGGCGCTTTGTCCGGTTGCCGGGGCAGACACCGTCGAAACGCTCGTGGCCATGAACGAGTGGATCCACACGAACATCGCCTACGAGCGCCGCGAGGAAGGCGAGGCGTTCGCGCCGGAGGAAACGCTGCAGCATGGGCGAGGGGCCTGCCGGGACACCGCGGTTCTGCTCGCTGCGGTCCTGCGCTCCAGCGGCCTCGCGGCGCGGTTGGCCAGCGGATATTTGTGGGAAAGCGCGAGTGATCCGGCCGATCGTAAGGCGGAAAGCGCCTTGCACGCTTGGACCGAGGTCTATCTTCCCGGCGCAGGCTGGCTCGCCTTGGATCCCTCCAATGGTGTGCTGACCGATCATCATTATCTGACCGCTGCGGTCGGAGTGCTTCCGGAAGACATCGCCCCGGTGACGGGCCGCTATTTTGGCCACCGCACCATCCCGCACCGCCTGACCACCTCGCTCAAGATCGAACGTCCATGAAGGCCACCATCTCCACGATTGACCGCATTTTCCGGGAGAAGGGCGTGGTCCTGACCCTCGGGGCCGAGCCGACGTGTGTGCCGGTTCATCCGGAGGGTGCGGAGTGGTCCTACGCGGCGACTGGTCCGACGAAATTGGGCTACGCGCGCAAGTTGGCCCGGGCTTTGCTGGCTCGTGACCTTCGCGGCGGTGTGGTAATTTTTGCGCCGGGCAAACTTTATCCCGGTGAAGTCAATCCGCGCTGGGCTTTGCATGTGGCGGCGCGGCGCGATGGTCAGGTGTTGTGGCCGGCCCGGCGGGTCAAACGTCCGGCCGTGTCGGCCGATGCCTCCAGGCTTCTGCGCGCGCTCTGCGGGGACCTCGCACTGTCGCGAGCGCCGCAGCGATTGTCGGATCCGCTTGCGCGCTCCGCCGTGTGGGTTCTGCCGCTTGATCATGATGGCGGCAAGTGGTCCGCGTCGGCTTGGACTTGGCCGCCTGACAGTGCCTTGGTCTCTGCGGAGGGTCCCGCCGGATTGCGGTTGCCGTGGGATCTGGCCCGGGGCAAGGGGTTGAAGCGCGCGTTGACTGTGAACGTGGTCGACGGCCGCCTGCAGGTTTTTCTGCCCCCGCTGTTGCAGGAAACCTTCGTGGCCTTGCTTGCCGCGATCGATCGGTCGCTTCCGACAGGCGTCGGTTGTGATTTGTCCGGCTATATGCCCGAGGATACCGCGGAGTGCTGGCGCGGACTGGTCATCGCCGCCGACCCGGGGGTGCTCGAGATCAACCTGCCGCCGTGCGCGGAGTGGCAGGAATACGATGCCTGGCTGCGCATCCTCAAGCGGGCGCAAAAGGTCGCGGGACTGGTCACATGGAAGCTGGGCAAGGATGGGCGGAAGGCGGGCACGGGGGGCGGCCACCATCTGCTTTTTGGCGGCCCGACCGTGGAGGAGAACCCTTTTTTCACGCGGCCCGGATGGATTGCTTCCATCCTGCGCTTTTGGCAACACCATCCCTCGCTGTCCTACGCCTTCACCGGAACCTACGTCGGTTCGTCCTCGCAGGCACCGCGGGCGGACGAATCAGGCAAGAGTCTGCCGGACTTGGAAATGGCCTATGCCTGGCTGGAAAAATTGCCGCCCGGACAGGACTACCGCCAGCGCGTCACGGACACATTGATCCATCTGCAAAGCGACACGGCGGGCAACACCCACCGCTCGGAAGCGAGCTTCGACAAGTTTTGGAACACGCGGTTTCCCGGTGGCACGCGTGGCCTGATCGAGTTTCGCGCGCTGGAGTCGCTGCCGGAAGTGCGCTGGGCCTCGGCCATCGCGCTGCTCTGGGTTGCGCTGGCTGCGCATCTCTTGGCCCGGCCGTTCCGTTCGGCCCTCAAGGACTTCGGGGATGCGTTGCACGACCGGTATTTTCTGCCCACCGTGCTGGAGGCGGATTTCTCCATGGTGCTGTCGGAATTGGCGGCGCGGGGGTTGCCCATGGACGAAAAGACTTTTCGCGAGGTCTGGCATTGGAGATTTCCGGTTTTGCTCAAAACTCCTGACGGGTTGCTCGTGCGGCGCGCCCTTGAGTCTTGGCCGCTCTTGTGCGAGACGCCGCTCGAGGGAGGATCGACCAGCCGTTTTGTGGACTCCTCGCTCGAGCGTATCGAATTGCGTGCCGAGGCAGAGTTCGCCCGAAGTCAGGAGATCCGCATCAACGGGCGGCTCCTCCCGCTGCGCGGGTGGAAGGACGGGCAGTGGCTGGCTGGCCTGCGCTACCGCTCGTCCGCGCTCTATCCCTCCCTCCATCCCGGCATCCCGGTCCAATTGCCTCTCATTCTGGAAATCACGGGTTCTGGCCCGCCCCGCCGCTTCGTTCTGCGCGATACGCCGGCGCGGTTTGCCAAGTTCAAAGGTTCACGGCCCGAGGACGGACCAGCGTGTCGGCGCGCCCATCCCTCGCATTTTTCCTACGACCTCCGTCTGGGGGAGTTAGCCGGATAGCATAGTGATGGTGGAAACTGCATCCCTCATTCTTGTCGCGGTCATGGCTGCCGGACTGGGGCCGAAACTGGCTTGGTCCGACCACAGCGGCTGGAAAATGGCCCCGGAATTCGCGCTGGCCGGAGTCGATGGCGGCCCGGCTGCTCCGACCCAAATTCGGGCCCGCTGGAATGAATCTTGGCTGTTCGTCGAATTTGTCTGCCGTGACACTGCCCTTGTCGCGCCGGGTCGCGTCGACGGTGAGGATCACTTCAGGATCGGTGATGTTGTCGAAGTGTTTGTCGCGCGTCGCGGAAAACCGGACTATATTGAACTCCATGCCACGCCGGAAAGTCGTCAGACTGTTTATGCTTTCCGCGACTACCGTCGTGCCGCGGAGGCTCCGGAAGGCATGGTGGTACAGGCTGGACGGATCGAAGGTGGCTGGCGCGCGATACTCGCCTTACCCTGGGATGCCTTGGGCGGAAGACCGGGCCATGACGAGTGGGAATTCCTGGCCGGACGTTATGACTATGACAAAGTTGGCGGCCGGCCGGCTTTGTCCTCCTTTCCGGCCCAGAAGGGCAAACCTGACTTCCATGACCGCGCCCGTTATGCCCGGCTGACGCTGCAACGATGAAAGTGTTCCTGCCGCTTGTTCTCCTTGCGACCGGCTGTTCTTCGGTCAGTGTGCTGCAAGAACGTGAAAATGCCTCCCTGGCTCCCACCGCGCGGCCCGTCGTGTTCTATGTCCGTCCCTTCGAGGTGCGGCGCGGGGCGGAGTTCGACGCGGCGTCGGCCAAGGCGAACGAGGATGTTCCGGCCAAAGTTGGCTCGTTGGTGGCCGACGGCATCATGTCCAAGGCCGGGGAGTGGGTTGCGCCGGGACGTCTCTTGGAATCCGATGCGGCCACCCCGTCCGAGGGCCTGCTCGTGCGGGGAAAAATCCTCCGGGTGCGGCAAGGCAGCCGTGCTTTGCGCATGGCGGTCGGGCTCGGTGCCGGACGCACCCGTTTGGAAACGTCGGTGCGCGTTTTTAATCTCGCGGCCTCGACCACTGAGCCATGGCTGTCTTTCGAGACCACCGGCGGGAGCAACATGGAACCCGGCATGGCCGGTGCCCTCTTGCCCTCGCCATTAACCATTCCGATTGCCGTGAGCGTGGCCAGCGGCGCGGTGACCGCCGGCGCAATCGGGGCGAAAGGTGTCACCCAGGATGCCCTGCGCACGGGCCGGGTCATTGCCGCTACCGTGCACGACAAGCTGGTCGCCGGGGGGCTGACCAAAAGGGCAACCGGCGTGAAGCGGGCGGGACGTTTCTCCACGCCGGTCGGCGAGGTGTCGCTTCCGGGGGTCGGGGCGGAGTGACCGTCTTGCCGGCCGCGCTCCTCCGCCGGCGGTTTCTGGGGCGGGGAGTGCAACTCCGACGGAGCGAGCAGTTCAGTGGAGCGAGGGCGGGTAAATTCCCGCCGCAACCAGACCGGCAATGCTTGCCACCACCCGTGGACGGTCCTCGCGGTAGGTGACACCAAACCATTCGGCGGCGGTCGGAAGAACGCGCACGGTGGCCGAACCACCGGCAATCATTCCCGCCACGGCGGACGGAATGTAGCACTCGCTTTTCTCGCTCCCCGCCTCCTGCCCGAGAAAAGCGGCCAGCGATATTTCCAGCAGTGGGAAAATTTGCGGGGTGAACCCCCAAAAATTCATCGAGACACAGACTTCGGGCACAAAAGTCCGCTGGCCAGCTGCGATGATCCCGTCCGCTCGCCGGGCCAGATCGGTCAGCTCCTCGACGTCGCGCAGGAGTCCATCCGGGCCGGCCTCGCAAATCCCGCGCGCCACGGTGCCGTGGTCGCTCAGGGTTTTGTCCAAACGGTAACCGGCCATGGCGAAGCGGGCCGGTTGGACGGAAGGATCAACGGCGGCGAGGAATTGCCCGACCTGCCGGAAAGAATCCGGGCCATAGAAGTCATCCGCATTGATCGCGGCAAAAGGTGCAGTGACCGCCTCGCGCGCGCACCAGACGGCGTGTGCGGTGCCCCATGGCTTGGTTCGCCCAGCCGGGGGAATGAATCCTCCGGGCAGATCGTCGAGCTGCTGGAAAGCGTAGGCCACGGACAGTTTTCCGGCGTAGCGCGCACCAATTTTGTCACGGAAGTCTTTTTCGATTTCGCGGCGGATGAGGAAAACCACGCGGTCGAATCCGGCCCGGATGGCATCGTGCACGGAGTAGTCGAGGAGGGTCTCGCCGGCGGGTCCGACGGGGTCGAGTTGTTTGAGTCCGCCATAGCGGGAGCCCATACCGGCGGCGAGGACGAGAAGGGTGGGTGAGGACATAAAGTGCGAAGTCATGGTGCTGCCGGCCGCCGCGGCGATGCGCTCACGCCTCCGGCGCGGCTTCGCGGTGCAGTTCGTAAGCGTTGATGATTTTCTGCACGAGGGGATGGCGGACCACGTCTTTGCGGCTAAGGGAGCGGATAGCCAGGCCATCGACGTTTTGCAGGACCTCGACCGCCTCGAGCAATCCGGAACGCTTGTGGCGGGGCAGATCGATTTGGGTGCGGTCGCCGGTGATAACGCACTTGGAGTCGTTGCCCAAGCGGGTCAGGAACATGAACATTTGTTCGGCGGTGGTGTTCTGCGCCTCGTCGAGGACGACAAAAGAGTGGTTCAAGGTGCGTCCGCGCATGTAAGCCAGCGGCGCGATTTCAATGACACCGCGGTCCATGAATTTCTGGATCTCATCCGTTTCAAGCATGTCGTAAAGCGCATCGTAAAGGGGTCGCAGATAGGGAAGGATTTTTTCCTCCAGCGCGCCGGGCAGGAAACCGAGCGCTTCGCCGGCCTCCACCGCGGGGCGGGTCAGGACGATACGGCTGACCTGTTCCTTTTTCAGGGCGGCCACGGCCATGGCCATGGCGAGGTAAGTTTTGCCCGTCCCGGCCGGGCCGACGCCGAAGACGACATCATGCTCGCGGATGGCGCGGACGTAATCGCGCTGTCCGGGCGTCTTGGGAATGACCGGCGCCTTGCGCAGCGAGCAGACAATGCGTTCGGCGGCCAGCTCGGTGATGCTGCTATTGGGGACGCGGTCTTCGGCGGTTTGCAAGGCGAAGCGGAATTCCTGCTTGCCGATGGCGGCTCCGCTGCGGCGGGCTTCGTCGAGCTGGGTGAAAACTTTGGCCGCGCGGTCGGCGTTGTCCTTTTCCCCGTCGATGCGGATCCACCCTTCGCGGGCGGCGACCTGCACAGCAAGGCGCTGTTCCATCTCGCGGAGCAAACGCTCGTCGTTGTGGTACAGCGCGCCCGCGGCACGGGCATTGTCGAAATGCAGCGTGGTGCTCTCCATCTCAAGCGCTCATTTCCGCTGAAACCCGTAGACCAGCGCCCAGCCGGTGCGCTCTCCGGGAGAGGAGATGATTTCGACGATCGCGTAATAAGTTCCGGTCGACCGCGGCTTGATCTCGGCGTAGGCAAAGCGGCCGCGTTGCCAGGATTTGTTTTCGGCCAGGTTGCCCTCCGCGTCGTAAATATTGACCCGCAGGGCGGCGCCGTCGATGTCGGTGGCGAGGAAGAAGATGTAACTGTTGCCGCGGAAAAGCTGGGCGGTGACCGCTTTTTTGTCGCCTTGCCCGAGGTCGCCGCCCCAGGCGTCTTCGCGGATGATCCAGCCGCGTTCGGCGTAGGGATTGGCCGCCTCGTAAGCGAAAGAAAGCGCATCGTCGACTAATGCGCGGGCGGCCGGCGCGGCAAGCAGGAGGACGAGCAGGGCGGCGGGCCAGCGAAATTGGCAAGCAGGCCAGTTCATGGTCGGGCCCGAATGAGCTCCACCATTTGCGTGGCGAGGGCGTTGATTTCGGTCACGGTTTTCTCGGAAATTTCACTGGGCCGCGACTCTTTGATCAGCGGCCCGATACGCCCGAGGGATTTGCGGATCTCGCCGACCAGTTGCAGGCGGCGCAAGCGGGGGCTCATCTCGTCGAGTTGGCGATTGAAATAATCGACCAGCATGGGTTGGTAGAGGAGTTCGGCGCGATCGCGGGAATATTTGTCCTTCACAATGGAGGTAAGCACTTCGGTGCCACGCAGCCAGCCACCGAGGCTGACCAGTTGGGCCAGTTGCGCGTCGTTCAACTCGAGCATGGCTTGGTTGACGTCTTGGAGAGCGCCGTCGAATTCCCGGCGCACCGCATTCCATTCGCGGGCATCGGCTTTTTCGATGATGCTGTTGCTGCGGGCCACGACGGATTTGCGGACGTTGATCACCTCGGCCAAGGTGAGGACATTGCGGCCGATTTCCTTGACCCGCTCGCTGTCCTCGGCCTCCACCGCGACGAAGCCGTCGGCGATGACCGTCCCGAGGAGAAGGGCGACTTGGGCGCGGTTCGGGCTGGCCGGATAGTTTTTCTCCGGCCCCAATTCTCCGCGCCAGTTCGGGTTGCCGAGTTTGTCGAGGACGGTGAAAATTTCGCTCGGCACCGGGATGACGACGTTGTCGACCGTTTCAGCGGGGAATTGGCCCAGATCGATCGTTTTGTATGGTTTCTGCCCGTGGGCGATCCCCAAACAAAGGAGCAGGACGAAAAGGAGGCGCAGAATCACGGTTGACGGAAATTTCACTTGGGAACCCGGCAAGATAAAGCATAAAAAGCCAGTCGTGGAACATCTACCCAGCGCCGCGCGCGTGCAGGAAATCATCGGAAGGATGTCGGGTCGCCGTATTCTGACGGCGGGCGACCTCATGCTTGACGAGTTCATCTGGGGCAAGGTCTCGCGCATTTCCCCGGAGGCGCCGGTTCCGGTGGTGGCGGTGGACCGCGAGACTTCCTACCCCGGAGGCGCGGCCAATGTGGCGCGCAACCTGCACGAGTTCACGGCCCGGACCTCGGTGTTCGGTTTGGCCGGGGAGGATGCGGCGGGCGCGCGGTTGCGGGATCTGCTCGCTGCGGGGGGTATCGGCATGGAGGGTGTGGTCATGCGGGGGGGACCGACCACGGTGAAGACCCGCATTATCGCCCGCACCCAGCAAGTGGTGCGCGTCGACCGTGAACTGGCCGAACCGGCCGGCCCGGCCCAGCGCAAGGCGTTGCTTGACGCGCTGGATGCGGCCCTACCGCAAGCCGATGGCGTCATCCTTGAAGATTACGGCAAAGGTTTTTTCGACGAAGAAATGGCGGGCGAATTCATCCGCCGGGCACGGGCCGCCGGTTGCGTGGTGGCGGTCGATCCCAATCCGGGCAACCCGCTGGCTTGGCGCGGTGCGACCGTGGTCAAACCCAACCGGCAGGAAGCGTTTGCCGCGGCCGGTCTTGCTTGGAGCGAGCCTGCTTCGCACCCGCTTGAAGACAAACAACTGCTCGCGGCCGGGGAAACGCTCCTCGCCAAGTGGGAAGCCGACCAGTTGCTCATCACGCTGAGCGAGCTCGGGATGCTTCTCCTGACCAAGGATGGAGCCCGTCACCACACACCGACCCGCGCGCGCGAAGTCTTCGATGTCTCCGGCGCCGGCGACACAGCCATCGCGCTCTACACGCTGGCCCTTTGCGCGGGCGCCACCCCGGTCGAGGCTTCCGAAATCGCCAACCACGCCAGCGGTGTGGTGGTCGGCAAGCTCGGCACGGCCACGCTCACCCCGGACGAACTTTTCGCCAGTTTTGCAAACCATGCCCGCTGAGCGTCCCGCCGTGTTTTTTGATCGCGACGGCACCCTCATCCATGAGGCGCACTATTGCGCCAAGCCTTCGCAGGTTCGGGTCTTCGACGGTGTACCGGAGGCACTGGTCAAGTTGTCCGACGCCGGTTTTGTCCTGGTCATCGTGACCAACCAGAGCGGCATCGGCCGCGGTTATTTCACCCTCGAAGATTATCACCGGGTGCACGAAGAAGTGCTCGGGCAACTCCGGCCCGCGGAAATCACCGCCGCTTACCACGACGAAAGCACACCTGACGCCCCCAGTCCGCGTCGCAAGCCGTCCGGAGCCATGTTGGAGGAAGCCGCCCGGGAGCACGGTTTGGACCTTTCGCGCTCCTGGATGGTCGGTGACAAAACCTCCGACATCGAGTGCGGCAGAAAGGCCGGGCTGCGCACGGTATTGGTCGAGACCGGGCACGGCAAAGACCACCTGGCTTGCGGTGCCGACGCCATCGCGACCGGCCTGGTCGGTGCTGTGGACTTCATCCTGAGGGAGTCACTATGTCAGAAGTAACCGTCATCATCCCCGCCCGCTGGGCCTCGACCCGTTTTCCCGGCAAGCCACTGGTCAAATTGCGCGGAAAACCGCTCGTCCAGCATGTTTGGGAACGCGCCAACCGCGCCAAGCGGGTCGGGCGCATCATCATCGCGACGGACGACATGCGCATCGCTGAAGCTGCCTTCGACTTCGGGGCGGAAGTAGCCCTGACCTCACCGAAGCACCCGACCGGCACAGACCGCCTGGCTGAGGTTGTGCAACAGCTCAAATCCGCGTCCATCATCCTCAATGTGCAAGGTGACGAACCGGACATCGCCCCGTCGACCATCGACCGTTTGGTCGAGGCCCTGCAGGACGACCCCAAGCTCGGCATGGTCACCGCGGCCAACCCGCTGGCCGATCCGGCCGATGTGCAGGACCCGAACGTGGTCAAGGTGGTTGCCGACCTCGCCGGCCGGGCCCTTTATTTCTCCCGCAGTGTCATTCCCTATGACCGCGACGGCCGCGGCAGGGTCAGGTATTTGCGCCATCAAGGCATCTACGGTTACCGCCGCAAGGTGCTCCTCGCTTTGGTCAAATGGAAACCGACGCCCCTCGAGCAAGTCGAGAAGCTTGAGCAACTGCGTGCCTTGGAGCATGGCATTGCCATCGGTGTTATTGTGGTGCGCCGTGGTTCGGTCGGGGTCGATGTTCCCGCCGATGTGGCTAAAGCGGAACGCGCCTTGCGCAAATAAATGAAAACGATTTTTGTCACTGGAGGAGTGGTCAGTTCGCTCGGCAAAGGCCTTGCCGCCGCCTCGCTCGGCACCTTGCTCGAGAGTCGCGGCCTGCGGGTCACCATGGGCAAACTCGACCCGTATCTCAATGTCGACCCGGGCACGATGAGCCCCTACCAGCATGGTGAGGTTTATGTGCTCAACGACGGCGCCGAGACCGACCTCGACCTCGGGCACTACGAACGCTTCACCAACTGCGTCCTCAGCCGCCGCAACAATTTGACCAGCGGGCAAGTCTACGAAACTGTCCTGGCCCGCGAGCGCCGCGGCGATTATCTCGGCAAAACCGTGCAGGTCATCCCCCATGTGACGGACGAAATCAAAGGCCGCCTTCACGAGTTGGCCGCGCAGGCCGATGCCGACGTGGCCATCATCGAAATCGGCGGCACGACCGGAGACATCGAGGGCCTCCCTTTTCTCGAGTCCATCCGCCAATACCTCCTTGAAGCGGGCGAGGGGAACGCCCTTCTCATCCACGTCACGCTGGTGCCCTTCATCAAGGCCGCCGGGGAGTTGAAAACCAAACCCACCCAGCAAAGCGTGGCCAAACTCCGCGAGATCGGTTTGCAACCCCGCATCATCATCGCGCGCACCGAGTATCCCTTGGACGACGAGGTCCGCGACAAGCTTTCGCTTTTTTCCAACGTTTCCAAACGCGCCGTGATTGAAGCGCGCGATGTCGATCACACCATTTACGAACTGCCCCTTATGCTGCAAAAGGAGGGACTCGACACCGTGGTCTGCGAAGCATTGCATCTCGCCGCGCCTCCGGCGCAGATGGACGACTGGGCCAAATTTGTCGAGCGCGTAGTCCGTCCGCGCAAACGGGTCCGCATTGCCGTAGTCGGCAAATACATCGAACTTCAGGACGCCTACAAAAGCATTTATGAATCCCTGACCCACGGCGGCGCCGCGCACGATTGCGGTATCGATCTTGTGCTGATCGACGCCGAAGACCTTGAAGGGGACGGTGGACCGGAAAAAAACCTCCGCGGGGTGGCCGGCATCCTTGTCCCGGGTGGTTTCGGCGACCGCGGGATCGAAGGCAAGATCGCGGCCGCCCGCTACGCCCGCGAAACCGGAACGCCTTACCTCGGAATTTGTCTCGGGATGCAGGTCGCGGTGGTGGAGTTCGCGCGCCACGCCTGCGGACACGGCAAGGCCGACAGCACGGAGTTTGATCCGGAAACTCCTCATCCGGTGATCTACCTGCTGGAAGGCCAGAAAGAGGTGACGGCCAAGGGTGCCACCATGCGTCTCGGTTCGTATCCGTGCGCCCTGCGCAAAAACACCGTGGCCCATCAAGTCTATGGGGTATCCGAGATCAACGAACGCCACCGCCACCGCTACGAGTTCAACATGAAATACCGGGACGAAATGGAAAAGCAGGGGCTAGTCATTTCCGGCACCTCACCCGACGGCACCTTGGCCGAGGTGATTGAACTGCGCTCGCACCCTTGGTTCATTGCCTGCCAATTCCACCCGGAATTCCGCTCCCGTCCCCGTGCTCCACACCCCTTGTTCAAAGGGTTCATCGCCGCCGCACTAAGCCATGTGGCGTGAGTGGGAATATTTTTAAGCAAAGACAGCCAAGGAAACGAAGAAGAGGCCCGGATTATCGCTGTATATGGCTTCGTTTCTTTCGCTAGTTTCTGACAAGCTCAGCTCATGAACCAACTCGACCAACTCAAGCAGTTCACCACGGTGGTCGCCGACACCGGCGACTTTGAAAGCATCCGGCAATTTTCCCCGCAGGACGCCACGACGAACCCTTCGCTTATTTTCAAGGCGGTCTCGCAGCCGGAATACGCGCCATTACTCGATCAGGCGGTGGCCGAGCGCAAAGGGGCGAACTTGCCGCGCGTGGAATTGATCCGCGAGATCATCGATGATTTATTGACCATTTTCGGCGAGAAAATTCTGCAGATCGTGCCGGGCCGGGTCTCGACCGAGGTAGATGCGCGGTTGTCCTTCGATACGCCGGCGACCATCGAGAAGGCGCGCAAGCTGATCGGCTTGTATGAAAAGCGTGGAGTTTGCAAAGAGCGCGTGCTGATCAAGATTGCTTCCACGTGGGAAGGAATCTGTGCCGCCGAGGCGCTCCATCAGGACGGGATCAACTGCAACCTGACCCTGCTCTTTTCGCTTCCGCAAGCCATCGCCTGTGCCGAGGCCAAGGTGCGGCTCATTTCGCCCTTTGTCGGCCGGATCTACGATTGGTACAAGGCCAAGACCGGTCAGGAATACACGGGGGCCAACGATCCCGGCGTGCAGTCGGTGCGGGTCATTTACAACTATTTCAAAAAATTCGGCTACGAGACGCAGGTCATGGGCGCGAGTTTCCGCAATACATCGCAGATCCTCGAGTTGGCGGGGTGCGATTTGCTGACCATCAGTCCGGATTTGCTCGCCGGGTTGCAGAGTTCGGATGGCGCCGTCGCCCGCCAACTTTCGGTCGAGGAAGCCAAGGCGTCCGATGTGGCCAAGGTGACCATGGATGAGAAAACTTTCCGTTGGATGCTGAACGAAGACGCAATGGGCACGGAAAAGCTGGCCGAAGGGATCCGCAAGTTCACCGAGGACATCATCAAGCTTGAGGGCCTGATCGGCCAGCGGTTGGCTTGAGATTTTTCTGACCAAAGGCAAGGAAGGGAGTACCGGAGAAATCGCCCCCGCTCATCCTCGTTATCTTTGGTCCGATTCCGTCGCCTTTTCATCCAGCTTTTTCAGCTTCGGCCGGATGACTGCCAGATTGTAAGGGTGCATCGGATTTTCGCGGTAAAAATCCTGATGGTAATCCTCCGCGGGATAGAATTTGGTCAGCGGGACGATTTCGGTGACGATGGGGGATTTGCTTTTGCTCTGGGCGCGGTTCTTTGATTCGTTGGCTATGCGCATTTGGTCGTCGTTTTCCGTCAGGATGATCGAGCGGTATTGCGGGCCGGTGTCGGCACCTTGACGGTTCAAGGTCGTCGGGTCGTGCGCCTCCCAGAAAAGATCGATGATCTTTTCGTAGGAAATCTTTGCCGGGTCGTATGCGATTTGCACCACTTCGGCGTGGCCGGTTTTGCCGGTCCCGATTTGCTCGTAGGTCGGGTTTTCGCTTTGCCCGCCGGCATAGCCGGAGAGGACAGAAATGATGCCGGGAAGGCGTTCGTAAACGGCTTCGACGCACCAAAAGCATCCTCCGCCGAGGGTGGCTGTTTCAGTTTTCATAGGTTCGGGTTCCGCTTGGAGGCTTAGTGTCAGCACAGCACCAAGTGCCGCGGCCAAAGGTGTTTTCATTCTGTGGCCTGCGGCCCAAATTTGAGCGAGACCGAGTTGACGCAGTAGCGCAGGCCGCTGGGCGGGGGGCCGTCGGAAAAAACGTGACCAAGGTGGGCGTCGCAGCGGGCACAGAGGATTTCTTCGCGGGTCACGCCGTGGCTGCGGTCAATTTCGGTCACCACATTTTCCTTGGCTACCGGCTGGAAAAAACTCGGCCAACCCGTGCCGGAGTCGAATTTGGCATCGGAGCGGAAAAGCGGCAGATCGCAGCAGACGCAAGAGTAAACGCCGGTCTGTTTGGTGTCATGGAAGGCACCGCAGAAGGGACGCTCGGTGCCCTTGCCACGGGCGACTTGGTAGACCTCACCGTTCCCCAGCTGGGTGCGCCACTCCTCATCGGTTTTGATCACTTTTTTCACGGCTTGCACGGGCAGACTGTTACCCATCTGGTCGAGTAAGACAACGTCCACGACCGGTGCGGCGGATTCTTGGGCCATGGCGGCGGTGAGGAAAAGCAGCGAGGCAAAAAGGGCCGGGATCATGAAAGAATGTTGGGCCGGGGAAGGGCAATGTCAAAGGCCGAGAGGCGCTCCCTTCCGCCAGCGCGCGGGTCAGGCTTGCTCGGCGGCGTGGCGTTTGCGGCGCCGGGCGGCCTCGGCCAGAAACTCCTTCTGGGCGTCGCAAGTCGGTTCGCCCGGCGGGACGGGGAGGTAGGATCCGTCGGGTTGCAGGATGCGGGCTTTGACGTTGTCCTTGGCGAAAGTATCGATGATGTCCTGCACATGGTCTTTCATGCCCTTGGTCTCCACGGGGAAGACGGCCTCGATCCGGTGGAAGGAGTTGCGCTCCATCCAGTCGGCGCTGGCGATGAAGTAGCGTGGATCCCCCGCGTTCTCGAAACGATAAATGCGGCTGTGCTCGAGGAAGCGGCCGACAATGCTGCGCACCTCGATATTCTCGCTCACCCCGGGCAGGCCCGGGCGCAGGGCGCAGATGCCGCGGACGAGAAGTTGCACTTTGACCCCGGCGCGCGAGGCGCGGTAGAGGGCCTCGATGATTTCTTCCTGCACCAAGGCATTGAGCTTGGCGTAAATACCGGCCGGCTTGCCGGCGCGGCCATTTTCGATTTCACGGTCGATGAGCGAGAGGATTTCCTGATGCAAATGCCATGGGGCGACAAGCAGGCGGTTGGGTGGCGGCAGTTTGGATACGCCGGTGACCGTGTTGAAAAGGTTGGCCACGTCCTCGGTGATTTCGGGGCGTGCGGTGAAGAAGCTGAGGTCGGTGTAGAGGCGGGCGGTGGACGGGTGGTAGTTGCCGGTGCCGAGGTGGACGTAGCGGCGGATGCCGTCGTACTCTTTGCGCACCACCATGGCCATTTTCGCGTGGGTTTTGAGTCCGGCCACCCCGTAGACCACGTCGACGCCAGCCTCGCGGAGTTGGCGGGCCCACTTGATGTTGGCCGCCTCGTCGAAGCGCGCCTTCAATTCGATGGCCACGACGACCTGCTTGCCTTGACGGGAGGCCTGGACGAGGAGCGGGATGAGCGGGGAGTCGGAGCTCGTGCGGTAGAGAGTTTGCTTGATGGCCAGAACCTGCGGGTCCTCGGCCGCCTGACCGATGAAGTCGAGGACGGTCTGGAAACTGTCATAGGGGTGGTGGAGAAGGACGTCACCCTTGCGGATATGGAAGAAGATGTCGTGCTCTTCGCCCAGACCCACGACGGTGACCGGGGTGAAGCGTTTGTATTTGAGGTCGGGCCGGTCGAGTTCGGTGGCGACCGGCATGAGACGCACGAGATTGAGAGGCCAGCCGACGCGGTAGACGTCCTCCTTGTCCAAGCTGAAGATGTCGCAAAGCCTTTTGGTCAGCTCTTCCGGGGTATCGTGCACCTCGAGGCGGACGGCATTGCCGCGGTTGAGTTTGCGCAACTCAGCCTCGATGGCGCGGAGGAGGTTGCGGGCTTCTTCCTCGTCGACGTAGAGATTGCTGTTGCGGGTGATACGGAACATGTAGGCGCCGCGTACTTTGACCCCGTGGAAGAGGCGCCCGACATGTGTCTGGATCAGATTGCCGAGGAAGATGAAGTCTTGGCTGTCGCCGCTGGTCGTGGGGAAGGGCAGGAGACGCGGGAGAATGCGCGGGATCTGGACAACGGCGAGATCGGTGCTCAGGTCTTCCCCTTCCAGTTCAACGATGAGGTTGAGACTTTTGTTGAGGAGTTGCGGGAAGGGGTGCGCGGGATCGATGGCCAACGGAGTGAGCACGGGGAAAACTTCGCGCCCGAAGTAGTCGTCGAAGTGCGCGCGTACCGCCGGGTCGACATCGGGGTAGTGGTGGAAGCGCACACCGTTCTCCGCGAGTTGCGGTTTGATTTGCCCGCGCCAGCAATCGTATTGCGCGGCGACGAGTTCGCGCACGCGGTGAAAGATGGCGGCTAATTGCTGCCCGGCGGTCAGACCGTCCGGCCCGGTGGCTTGCGATCCGGCCTGGACGACCTGCTTGAGCCCGGCCACCCGCACCTCGAAAAATTCGTCGAGGTTGGAGGAGACAATGCAAAGGAACTTGAGGCGCTCGAGCAGGGGGACGGACTGGTCCTTCGCCTGGTCAAGGACGCGGCGGTTGAATTCGAGCCAGCTGAGCTCGCGGTTGATAAAAAATTTGGGATCTCCCAAGTGCATGGGCAGCCCGCCAGTTTCCGGCCACACCCCGGTAAAGACAAGAGAAAGGCGAGAGGTCCTTTGCCGTTGGTGCGGTCTGTGGTATCATTGCCGACGTGACTAAGGTGACGGCATTTTTTCTGGCGGTGCTTGGTCTCGTGATCGGGGAGGTCTCCGGCAATCCTGCGGCGCGCGCTCTGGGTGATGCTTTTGCCGACGTCTACGAAAAGGTGGCCCCCAGCGTGGTGGTGCTCGAGGTGACCAAACCGCCGGGCGAGGGCGAGGACTTTAATTGGGAATCCTTCTTCGGCGCACCGGGTGGTCCGCGTCGTCCGCGTGCCCAAGAGAGCGAAGGTTCGGGATTTGTCATCGGGGCAGACGGTTACATTTTGACCAATGCGCATGTCATTGCCGGGGCCGACCCGGAGAATGGGGTGGTCGCGCGGCGCCAAGACGGCAGGCGTCTCCCGCTCAAAGTGGTGGGGGTGGATGAGAAGACGGATCTGGCGGTGCTCAAAGCCGATGTCACGGACCTGCCGGCGGTCGAGTGGGGTGACAGTGACAAGGTGCGGGTCGGAGAATTTGTCTGCGGTATCGGTGCGCCTTTCGAATTGGATTACACCCTGACCGCAGGGGTGATCAGCGCAAAGGGCCGGAGCAACCTGACGAGCACGGTTTATGAAGACTACCTGCAGACCGATGCGGCGATCAACCCGGGCAATAGCGGGGGTCCTTTGGTCGACCTTGACGGCAAGGTTGTCGGGGTCAACACCCTGATCAACCGCCTGAACAGCAGTTTGGGTTTTGCCATCCCGGCGAAGCTCGCCCAAACGGTAAGCAAGCAATTGATCGCGGGGGGCCGTGTGGTGCGACCGTGGTTGGGTATCCGTATCGAGACGCTCGCCGATCAACCGGCCTTGCAGAAGGTGCTCGGCTTGGACAACGGTGTGGTGGTGAGGGAAATTTTCGCCAACACGCCGGCAGCGCGGAGCGAACTGCAACCTGCCGATGTGGTGGTCGATGTGGATGGCGATCCCGTGGCAAGCGCCCGTGATCTGCAACGAGCCGTCCTCAACAAAGGCATCGGCGCGACCGTCAACCTCAAGGTGTGGCGCCGGCAGGACGGTGATTACCGGACGGTCCCGGTCGAAGCTGAGGAGTTGCCGCCGGCGCCCGAGACAAAGCAAGCAGCGGCTCGTCCGCGGCCGTTCCGTCCGCCCGCGCCCGGCAGCGAGGCGGCGGCGGATCCTTTGACCGCCTTCGGATTGCAGGTGCAAGATTTGCCCGATGAGGTTGCCGCGGAAATGTCGCTCCCCGCGGGCGGCGTCATTGTCACGCACCTTGAACCGGGTAGTCCTGCCGCCCTGGCCGGATTGAAACGGCGCGATGTCATCACTGCGGCCGGTGAGGATGCGGTCGGCAACAGCGAAGGATTGGCCGAGGTGCTGGGCAAGTTGGCCGAGGGCGACGGAGCCGTCTTGCTCGTCGAGCGCCAAGGCAAAGAAACTTACGCGATCCTCAAAAAGTAGCGCTGAGGATTTGGCGCAGGGCGGCAGCGGCTTCGGCCGGAGCAATGCGCGTCATGCAACGGAAGTCGATCGGACACTCGCGGCGGAAGCACGGACTGCATTCCACCTTGTGGCGCAGGATCTGGTGGAAGTCTCCGAGCGGTGCGGTGAATTCCGGTTCGGTCGAGCCGAAAATGGCCGCGGTCGGAACGCCGAGAAAGGCGGCAAGATGCATGGTGCCGGTGTCGTTGGTCAGCAAGGCGTCGCAGCCGGCCAGCTCGTCGATGAGTTGGTCGAGCGTGGTTTGTCCGATGCGGTTCGAGATGGTGCCGCTGCAAATGTTGGCAATGGCGTCCCCGGCCGATTTGTCGCCGGGCACTCCAAAAAGCACCCAGTCGGCGGGTGAATGCCCGTTGAATTCCTCCATGGCCGCGGCGAATCGTTCGACCGGCCAACGCTTAGCCGGCCCGTATTCCGCGCCCGGGCACACCCCGATGCGCGGGATCGTGCCGGGCGGGGTCCGTCGTGGCGACCGCTGGAAGGTGGCGGCTTCGGGTCCGACCGGCGCGCCGCAGAAAGCAACCAGCTTCCCATAACGACCGGCCTGGTGGCCGCCCGATTCCGGAGCGAAGGATGGGATACGTTTGAGCAACCAGCGGCGCCAATGCCCGGGATATCCGACCGTGTATGGGATGCGGAGGGCGCGGGCCTCGAGCGCAGAGCGCAGCGAGTTGGGAAAAAGAATGGCTGCGTCGAAGCTTGCCTCGACCCGCCGCGCCAGGGCGCGTGGAGACTCCCCCGGTTGGATTTCGATCACCTCGTCGACGTCGGGAACGCGCCGCCAGAGGGCGGCCAATTTGGCCGGGGTCAGGACAGTGAGGTGGAGATCGGGACGGCTCTTCCGGCAGGCTTGCACCGCGGGAATGCTCATCACGGCATCGCCGAGCCAATTGCTTGAGCGGATCAAAAGGCGGAAGGATTGCAGACCGGCGACCGCCTTTGCTTCGGGCGGATGGAATCCGCGCCGGGCCTTGCCCAAGAGGAAAGGGCCGGGGGTTTTCCAGCGGTTGTGGACCCAAAACCAATCCGGCGGACTGACTGAAATTTCGCGTTCGAGGGTGCGGTTGAGCTCGAGAGTCAGTTCCGCCACGGACCGGTCTTGCGGTTCTAAGGGGGGCTCGATGATGCAGCGCCAGCGCGCGACTCCAGTGGTATGGATGGCCACCGAGATGAGCGGTGCGCCGGTGCGCTCCGCGATGATGGCGGCCAGCGGCGAGGTCGAGGCGAATTTGCGGAAGAGCGGCGTCCAAAGGGCGCCGTCCCCGGCATGCTGGTCGACCAGGATGGCGAGGACCCCGCCTTTTTCCACCAGATCGACCGCATCAAGGTAGCCCTTGCGCCGGTCGAAGGTTCGCAATCCGAGCCGTTGCCGGCTGCGTTCGATCAGGCGGTTGATGTACTTGTTGCGCTGTGATTGGAAAATGGCCCCGACCGGAAATTCGCGGACGCGGCCGATGAGTTGCGCGTAAAGCTCCCAGTTGCCGATGTGGTTGATGGCCAGGACCACCCCGCGGCCCTGTTCGAGGGTGGCGCGGAGAGCGGGGAGTCCGATCAAATCGACCCGGGCTTGCACCTTTTCTTCCGGCAAACGGGCGAGGCGCGGCACGCTGAGCAAGTTCGCGCCCAGATTGCGGAAGTGCTGCCGCACGGTGCGCCGAATTTCTCGATCGCTCATGGTCCCGCCGAAGGCGATAGCCACGTTGCGCCGGGCCAAACGGCGGTAACCGGGGAGCACGGCCCAGGCGAGCAGACCGAGAAGGCCGCCAAGACGGAAGGCCAACGTGAGGGGGAGCCGGCCGAGCACGGAAAGGAGCGCAAGGGCCAGCAGGTAAACCGCGTAATCCATGGGTAAACATGGTCATCGTATCGCGCGGCGCGCGGCGGCGGAAGGCTTTCGTCTCTTTGGGCGTGCCGGCTGCGGTCCTTGGAGCCAAGATCCCGATATGGGGCCGCCGAAAGTTTACCGTGATCCTCAGCGTGGCCGCGTCCTCTTGACCGGTATTGCCATTGCCGTTCTAGTTCTTGCCGCCATCGTGCTGGCCACGGTTTCGCTCAATCGCACGATGCAAGAGGCGGGCTCTTTCACTGGAAAAATCATCGCCAAGGAATTCACTCCCGCCCCGGCGCAGGAAATCACGGTGGGGGCCGGCGGCCTGCAAAGTACGCGCATTGACGGGGAATATTTATTGAAAGTGGAGACGCCGGACGGAGACCGCGTGTTCCATGTCTGGGTCGACCGCCGTGTTTACGAGGAGTACAAGGTGGGAGATTCCTATTACGTGATCCCGACCCCCTGAAATGGGGACGGAAATCGAACGTCCGTCGGGTCAGGTTGTCTCTTTGAGGAGGAAATAATCTCCGGCGGCTACCCGCAGGACAGGAACCAGAAGAAAATTTATGAGTCAATCAACGCATGAACTGAACGAAGAGGTGCAGGGCGGCAGCCAATGGGTGCAGCCGCTGTTTGCCGAAGTGGGCAAAGTGGTGGTGGGGCAGAAACTCCTCGTCGAGCGCCTGATCATGGGTCTGCTGACCAATGGTCACGTCCTCCTCGAAGGGGTTCCCGGTCTGGCCAAGACGCTAACCGTGCGCACCCTGGCCTCGTGCTTGCACACCGGATTCTCCCGTCTGCAATTCACCCCCGACCTTCTCCCGGCCGACTTGATCGGCACGCTGATCTACAATCCGCGGGACGGCGAATTTTCGACCAAATTGGGACCGATTTTTTCCAACCTCATTTTGGCCGATGAAATCAACCGCGCTCCGGCCAAAGTGCAGAGCGCCCTGCTTGAAGCCATGCAGGAGCGCCAGGTGACCATCGGCGACCAGACCTACAAATTGCCCGACCCGTTCCTGGTGCTCGCCACGATGAATCCTCTCGAACAAGAAGGCACCTACCAGTTGCCCGAGGCGCAACTCGACCGCTTCATGTTCAAGGTGCATGTCGGCTACCCCACGCGCACCGAGGAACGCGCCATCCTCGACGCCATGTCGACCTCCTCGCCGAAACTCGGGGTCAACACCCTGGTCAGCCCGGAGGACATCATCTCTTCGCGTGAGATCGTCAATCGTATCTACGTCGACGACCGGGTGAAGGACTACATCGTGGATATCGTTTGGGCCAGCCGCCAGCCGCAGTCCCACGGCCTCAAGCTTGACGGGATGATCCGCTACGGCGCCTCGCCCCGTGCCACCATCTATCTCACCCTCGCGGCCAAGGCCCACGCATTCCTCAACGGCCGCGGCTACGTCACACCGCAGGACGTCAAATCCGTCGGGCCCGACGTGTTGCGCCATCGCATCGCGGTGAGCTACGAAGCGGAAGCCGAGGAAATGACCAGCGAGATGATCATCGAGCAGATCTTCGCCGGACTGCCGGTGCCTTAAGGAGCGTTGAGTTTTAAGAGATTAAGTTCAAAGGACCGCATCCCTGCCAAGGTGTGTCCGCTCTTAAAACTTAAAAACTTACATACCTAAAACTTCCGCACCATGCAGGACACCCGCGAGATCCTCAAAAAAATCAGGCGCCTCGAATTGCGCACCCGGCGTCTGGTCAACTCGATGTTCGCCGGCTCCTATCACAGTGTCTTCAAGGGACGGGGGATGAATTTCGAGGAGGTGCGCGAATACACCCCGGGCGACGAAATCCGGTCGATCGATTGGAATGTCACCGCCCGCATGAACACGCCATTCGTCAAGAAGTTCACCGAGGAGCGCGAGCTGACCGTCATGCTGGTCGTTGATGTCAGCGCCTCGGGAAATTTCGGCAGCGTGAACACGAGCAAGCGCGAGTTGGCGGCGGAAGTCGCCTCGATCCTCGCCTTTAGCGCGATCCAGAATAACGACAAAGTCGGTCTCCTTCTTTTCAGTGACGAGGTCGAACTTTTCATCCACCCGAAAAAAGGCCGTCTGCACACCTTGCGGCTCATCCGCGAAATGCTTTTCTTCGAACCGAAGCAACGCGGGACGAACCTGACCGCCGCGCTGGAATACCTCAACAAAGTGGTCACGCGGCGCGCGGTGGCCTTCCTCATTTCCGACTTTATGGACGAGGGCTACTCGCGGCCGCTCGCCATCGCCGCCCGTCGCCATGACCTCATTGCCATCCCGGTGGTCGACCCGGGCGAGGAGGATCTGCCCGACGTCGGTCTTGTCACGCTGGAGGATCCCGAGACGGGTGAGCAAATCGACGTCAACACATCGAACCGCGCCTTGCGCGGCGCCTACCTGGCGCTGGAAGACCGGCGGAAAAAAGCCATCGAGCAGGAATTCTGCAAGGTCGGCATCGACATGATCCCGCTGCGCACCAACGAGGATTATCTGCACGTCCTGCGCGCCTTTTTTGCCCGGCGCGAGAAACGGCGTTTTTCCGCCTGAACCCATGCCGCCCGTCGATCCCAACGCCGACCTCCTGCCGCACGAAATTGCCGGCCCGGTCTGGTATTTGCCCTATCCGTTGCCGGTCATGATCGCCGTCGCGGTGGTGCTTTTGCTCCTGCTCGCGGCCGCGGCCTGGGCCTTGGTGCGTTGGCGGCAGCGCAAAGCCCGTCGCATTCTGACCGCCCGTGAAACAGCGCTGGCCGCCCTCGCGGCGGCGCAGGCCCGTGCCATGGAGGCGCCGCCGTACCAATTCAGTATCGAGGTTTGCGACGTGCTCCGAACTTACCTCGGAGCGGAGCATCACCTCCCGGCCACGACCCAGACATCCTATGAATTCCTGCAAACCGCGCGAAGCAGTGCGGTTTTCAACGCGGAGCGATTGGCGGGGCTGACTCGTTTTCTCGAGAAGGCCGACGCGATCAAGTTCGCCCGGGCCGAGGCGAGCGGTGCGGACAACGCCGAGTTGGCCGGTTTGGCCGGGGATTTGGTCAAGGAGGAGGTTTCCGATGCCGTCGCTGCCTGACTTCTCGGCCCTCAGCTTCGTTTATCCGAAGCTCCTCTGGCTGCTTTTGCTTATTCCGTTGCTCGCTTGGTTGAAGGGCAAAATCGGGGGCACGCCGGGCGTGATGTTTTCCACCACGAAGACCCTGGCCAAGATCGGCGGCCGCCGCCGCTCGCGCTCCGGGGATTTTCTCACCGGCTTGCTTTATCTCGCGCTCGTCTTCCTCATTCTCGCACTGGCACGGCCCCAATTGGGCAAGACGATCACCCGCACCCAAGCCAGCGGCGTCGATATCATGCTGGTTATCGACGTCTCCCGTTCCATGCTGGCCGAGGATTTCACCATCGGCGCGCAGCGGGCCAACCGTCTCGAGGCGGTCAAACAAGTGACCGAAAAATTCATCCAAGGCCGTCCGAACGACCGCATTGGGATTGTCGCCTTTGCCGGACGCCCGTATCTGGTCAGTCCGCTCACCCTCGACCACGACTGGCTCATCACCAATCTCGAGCGCATCCGCATCGGTTTGGTCGAAGACGGCACGGCCATCGGGTCGGCTCTCGCGGCGGCCTCCAACCGGCTCAAAGACAAAGAGGCCAAATCGAAAATCGTCGTCCTCCTGACCGATGGCGACAACAACATGGGCCGGGTCACGCCATCGACCGCGGCCGAAGCGGCCAAGGCGCTGGGGATCAAAGTTTACACCGTCGGCTCGGGCAGCCGCGGCAATGCGCCGTTTCCTTTTGTTGATCCTTTCGGACGCACGGTCTACCGCCAGATCCCGGTGGAGTTCGACGAGGAGAGCCTCAAGGCCATCGCGGCCATGACCGGCGGCGAGTATTTCCGCGCGACCGACACGCAATCGTTGCAACGCATCTTCACCGAAATCGATAAGTTGGAAAAATCGGAGGTTGAAGTCCAAAAGGTTGCGCAATACCGCGATATATTCTCCTGGTTTGTGCTGATCGGAGCCCTCCTGCTCGCCGCGGAAACACTGCTGGGACAAACCCTATGGAGACGTCTGCCCTGACCTTCGCGCGCCCCGAGTGGCTTCATGCCTTGTGGCTTCTGCCCCTCGGCGTGGCGCTTTTTTGGCGGGCCGAGCAACGCCGGCGTGCGCTCGTTTCGCGCATCGTCGCACCCAAACTGCGTGCCTTGCTGGCCGGCAGCACCAGCCACTTCCGGCGCCGGTTGCGCGCAGCCTGCATTCTCGGCGCGCTCGGGTTGCTTGTTGTCACCCTGGCTGGTCCACAGCTTGGCCATGACACTTTGGAAGTTCCCCACCGCGGGCGTGATGTCATCATCGCGATGGACGTCTCGCGTTCCATGCTGGCCACCGATGTGGCGCCGACCCGCTTGCAGCGGGCCAAGCTGCTCGCGGAGGATCTGGTCGGCGAACTCGGGAGTGATCGTCTCGGTCTGGTCGCCTTTGCCGGGTCGGCTTTCTTGCAGGCTCCGCTCACCTTGGACCATGGTGCAGTGCTCGCTGCGGTGGACGAACTTGACACCGATCTCATTCCCAAGGGCGGCAGCAACATCGCGGCAGCCATCCGTGCCTGCGAAGAAGCCTTCGGCAAAGCGGAAGGGTTTTCCCGGGCGATTGTCATCATTTCGGATGGGGAGGAACTCGACGCGGACGGCTTGGAGGCGGCACGCCAGGCGGGCGCGGCCGGCATCCGCATCTTCACCGTGGGGGTGGGCTCGGAGGAAGGCTCGGAGATTCCGCTCGGCCCGGGCGAGTTCGTGCGGGATCAATCCGGCAAGGTGGTCCAATCGCGCCTCGACGCGGTCCGCCTGCGGGAGATTGCGGAAGTGGCCGGCGGCTTTTATGTCCCGCTCGACGAGAGTGCCGCGCGGTTGTTGTCAACGGACGGCATCGGCCGGATGCAGGAAGTCGAGATGAGTACCAGTACTTCACGCCGTCCGATCGAACGTTACCAATGGCCTTTGGGTGCCGCCGTCGCGTTGCTCTGCTTCCAGGGCTTGGTCGGCGAGCGTCGCCGCCCCTTGGCCGTGGCGGCCCTCTGGCTGCTTTCGGCTTCCTCCGGGTGGACGTCCGGCCTTGACCTGTACAATGCCGGAAACTACGAGCAGGCCCGGCAGGAGTTTGAACAAAGATTGCGCATGGAGCCCGATGCCCCGGGGTTGCAACTCAATGCTGGCACGGCGGCTTACCGGTTGCAGGATTACGGTCCGGCGGCCGAATTTTTTTCGCGCGCCATGTTGGCCGATGACCCGCTTTTGCGTTCCTCCGCGGAATTCAATCTCGGCAACACGCTCTTCCGCCAAGGCGAAGGCCAGAAAGACAAGGAGAAGAAAGTGACCGATTGGAAAGATGCCATTGCCAAGTACGAAGCAGCTCTCAAGACGCGTCCTGACTACACGGAAGCCAAGGAAAACAAAGAGCGCGTCGAGGAATTGCTCAAACAAGCGGAGCAGGAGCAGCAAGATCAGAAGCAGGACGGGCCAGAGAACCAACAGGACGAGCAACAGGGCGGCAAGCAGGACAAAAAGGACGAAGGAGAGGGTGGTCAAAAGGAGGATCAACCCTCGGCGGATGGAGGCAACGAAGAACAAGAGAATAAGGGTGACCAGTCGCAGGATCAGCAACCGCAGGGTGGCGGCGACCAAAAGGACAAGCAAAGCGGCGGTGACCAAGACAAAAAAGAGGGCGAAAAGAGCGACGAGAAAAAAGACGAGGGTGACTCCGGCCGGCCAGAAGACCAGCCATCGCAGGGTGGTGGCGGCGGTCAGGAGAAGCAGAAACAGCCACAGGCCGGAGATGAGGAGAAGCAGGACCAACCGCAAGGCGGCCAAGGCGACGAGAAGGATGACAAGGAGGAGGAGGGCAAAGGTCGCAAGGGCGAACCGACGGACGAAGGCGAGGGCGAAGAATCCGGCGATTCGGGTCAAGGCGATTCCTCCGGCCGTCGCCCGGAACCCGGTCAATCCGGCGACCAACCCGCGCCCGTTCCGCAACAGGGCGGGGAGAAAAAAGAGGGAGAATTAAGGGGTGGAGCCGGGGACGCCGGGGGCGAAGAACAAGCCGCAGCGGCAGCGGAGGCGGAAGAAGAAGTTGAAGGGCAAATGAGCGCCTCCCAGGCGCGGGCACTGTTGCGCTCCTTGCAGAGCGAAGAAGAACAGGTTGATCTGCGCGAAGGTCAGACCTTTCAGGATGTCTCAAGAGACTGGTAAGATGATCACCGGCATGAACTCCGCTCCCCGTTTGCTCGCTGTCGCGGCCCTGTTCTTGCTCGCCGCCGGAACGGTGCGCTCGCAGGTGACGACAAGCCTGAGCTCCCAGACCGGCCAAGTCGGTGTCCCGTTGCAGCTGCAATACCAATTCAGCAACGTCGGCCAACCCGCGGACATGCCGCGCTCGATCATGGTTGACGGCCTGGACATCCGCCTCACCGGCACATCGCGCCGTGTCGAAATGGTCAACCTGCAGACCACCTCGATCTTCATCTACGCTTACACCATCATGCCGAACCGTCCGGGTAATTTCACCATTCCGGGTTTTGCCGTGCAGGCCGACGGACGTCAGGTCCGCACCCAAGCGGTGAGTCTGCGCGTGGCTGGTCCGGGCGGCAGCATGCCTCCGCCGCCGGGCCCCGGTGGGCAACGCCTGATGCCCGGGTCCCCGATGCCGCAACAGCAACTTCCGTTGCAACGCCCGCCGTCTGGATCGTCCTCCGGCCGCACTTCGCCGCGCACCGGCAACGGCGAACCCGCGCCTTATTACGGGGAGATTGTCATGGGCGAGAAAAAGGCCGCTTACGTCGGTGAAGTGGTGCCTGTCGAGTTGCGTTTTTATTTCCGCACCGACCTCCGGTTCGACAACTTGCAGCGTCCAACCTTCGGGGGCGACGGGTTCACTGCCGCGCCGCTGAGTGAGCCCGAGCAGACCGAGCAATACATCGACGATATCCCCTACAATATTGTCACCTTCCGCAGTGCGATTACCCCGGCGAAGAGCGGTCCGCTCGCGATTCCGCCCGCGCAGATGCAGGGACGCATGGTTGCCCCTGGCGGTCCGACCGGCCTTGATCCGTTCTTTGACCAGTTTTTCCAGAATTTCCCCATGCCCGGGATTGGACGTGCGGAGAATATCCAGGCGACGACCAGCGAACGCCAACTCGAGGTCCAGCCGCTGCCCAAAGAAGACCGGCCGGAAAATTTCTCCGGTGCCGTCGGCCAGTTCACCATGGAAGCCTCTGCCGATCCGAAGCAGGCTGGCGCGGGTGAACCGGTCACTCTCGCCCTGACGATCGAGGGCCGGGGCAACTTCGACGCGATGGGACCGCCGACCCTAACCGGCGCCGAAGGCTGGCGCACCTATGCGCCGAAGGAATCTTTCGACGGCAACGATGCCATCGGTTTCGGCGGCACCAAGACTTTCGAGGTCAGCATGGTGGCGCGGGAAGACCGGACCGCCACGCCCGGCGCGGAGTTTTCTTATTTTGACCCGCTCAAGAAGAAATATATCACCCTGCAGACCGAGCCGGTTGCGGTCACCGCGGCGGGCTCCGCTTCCGCGGCCGAAAGCACGGCAGCGGCCGGAGCGAACCAAGAAGATACAGCGTCCCCCGCCGGGGCCCTGAACGATATTGCCGCACCGGCCGTGGCCCTTTCCCCGCATACTCCCGGCTTCCGCCCTTGGGTCACTTCCGATTGGTTCCACCTGCTCAACTTCGCTGTGCTCTCCGCGCTCATCGTTTCTATTCCCTACCTCATCTGGATGCGCCGCCGGGCGAAAAAGGATGCGCGGACCGTCGAGCTTGAGTCCTCGTTGCGGGTGGCCCAAGCCGCTTGGCAGAAAGCGACCGATCCGCGGGAGTTTTATGCCGCCGCCGGGCAATTCATGGTCGCACGGTTGGCCTTGTGGGACGACAAACCGGCGACTTTGGTCGACGCGGACGAGGCCTTGATGCGGCGGATTGCCGATCCCGTCGAGCGGCGCGAACTGCAATCCGTGTTGGCCAAACGGGATGAACTTCAGTACGGACGGACAAGCGGAAGTGCGCTCGACCCCGAAGAGCGCCGCCGTGTCACCGGCCTGCTGGAAAAATTGGCCAAACATCATGGTTAGAAAACTTCTACTTCCACTTTTGCTCGCCGTTGCCACGGCCACGGCCCAACCGGCCGACGAAAACGTCCTCTTCGATCAAGGCAACCGGGCTTATGCCGAAGGTGATTACACTGCCGCGCGCGAAGCTTATGAGCAGCTGGTCAAGTCCGGCTCGCGCAATCCCGCGGTGTTTCTCAATCTCGGACATGCCGACTACCGTCTGGGCCGCAAGGTGCCCGCCGCGATCAACTACCGCCGGGCCCTCGCGCTCGATCCGGCCAACACCGCGGCCCGCAGCAGTCTCGAGCACGTGCTCGGCGAGCTCGGTGTGCCGGCACCCGGACTCGGGGCGGCGGAAATCGTCGGGCAATACATCCGCTTCGATCTGCTTGCCCTGATCGGCAGTCTGCTTTTCTGGGCCGGCACCATCGCTTTTGTCTTCGCCATTTTTTCTGCGGTGCGCCGTCCGGGTTTGCTCGCTGCCGGTGTGCTTTCCGCGGTGGCCGGGGCCACGCTGGTCGCGCTCTCTTGGGCCGGCGATTCGCGCATCGCCTTGTCCAAGACGTCGATCATCGTGGGCGAGGCAACCGATGCGCGCAGCACGCCGGCTGACAACGGGCAAAAATTGGCCGACCTGCCGGTCGGCACGCCGGTGCGGGTCATTGCCGCGCGCGACGATTGGTCGCTCGTCCGCCTTCCGGTCGGCGTCGACGGCTGGGTGCGGAGCAGCGCGCTCGAACCGGTTTTCCCCGGAGCTCTGCCTGCCACCCCGTGATCCGGGCCCTTATCTTGGCGGTCTTGGCTTTCTCCGTCGGAGCAGCGAGGGCCGACTGGCGAACCGAGGCCGCCGCCTTGCGGCCCGGCCCTTACCCGGCCCCGCCGGACAGGCTCAGCGCGCGTTATGTTTTCGGGTGGGGGGGATTCGAGGCGGCGGCCGCCGACGTGCGGCTCGAACGCGGATCCGGGCGGACTTGGAATGCCACGGTGCGTGGTGGAACAACCGGTGTGGTCCGCAAGTTGTGGAAGCTTGATGCGGACTATGATGCGGAAGTTTCGGAGGACGACTGGCGGTCCCGGCAGTTCACCTTGGTCGAAAAATACAAACGTTACCGTGTGACCGAGACAACCGACTTTCGCCCGGGCGGCGTGCGTTCGCGCCGGATCAATTCAAAAGATGAAGGCTCGGAACCGAAGTGGCTCAACTTTTACGTCGGCGGTCTGCGCGACATGGCCGGTGCTTTGCTCCTGGCCCGCAGTCAACCCTTGGCCGCCGGCGACACGCTCAAGCTCGCCGTCTTTCCCGGGGAGTGGATGTATCTGGTGCGCCTCAAAGTTATTGGTCGCGAGACCCTCCGCTGGCGGGGCGAGCAGCGCAAGGTCATCCGTTGCGCCATGGATATCGACTGGATTGGCAAAGACTACTCCCTTCAGCCGCACAAAAAATTCCAACGCGGCACGGTCTGGGTGAGCGACGACGAAGTGCGCCTTCCCTTGCGGGTCGAAGTCAAAGTCTTCATCGGCCACGTCTTCGCCGAGTTGACGGAAGTGAAAGCTGCACTCTGAGCGGTGTGACGGGTTTTGGCGACCGGCCTGTCTTGGTAAAAGTTGATGTTGACCAGAGTGGGATTTCCCACCTTTTTGTCCGCATGGTCAAAGTCGTCGAGCCAACGAAAGCGAGGAAACGCGTCACGGTTGTCCGGAACTACGACGTCGCCGCGGACGCCAAAAGCCGCATCAGTCTGCGTGGAACCAGAACCAAGTATTTCCATGTAATGGCTCTCTCCAACGGCAGTTTTTTGCTGGAGCCGCGAGTGCTGGTGGCCCCGGACAAAATCCCCGCGCGGACGCGCAAGATGCTCGAAAGCTCCGTGGCGTCCCTCAAGAGGGGCAAGGCCTCTGCACCGATCGATCTGTCACCCTTCATCGGGAGCTGAGCAGGGCGATACCTTTCGCGCTCCGCATGGGGCCAGCCCGAGATGGAGGCTCTCTGGCAGGATCTCTCCACGCGGCAGCAGGCGGGCCGGCTTGGCAAGGACGAGGAGAAGTTCTTCAAGAAGCTGGTCAAAGTGCTCGGCTATCTGTCGGCCGATCCCCGCCACAACAGTCTCTCCTCCCACGAGATCAGCGACCTGAGCCGCTAGAACGGCCTAAAGATTTTTCAGTCCTATCTCGAAAACAACACGCCCGGAGCAGGACGGGTTTTTGGACCTACGGCCCCGACTAAGGCGACGTTACGGTCCTTGCGGTCAAACCGCATCCCGAGGACAAAAAGCGCGGAGTTTACGAGAGGATCAAGCTCTCCTCCGCGCCGGCTCCCCGAAGCAGGGGCGCCCGAAAACCGTAGGCCGCGCGGCGGCCAAGAGACTCTCCGGGAGTTCTGGGATTTCAGTCAGTCGGAAGCCTGAGAGCCCGTGCTCCATGGCCTCACGGCAAAGCGGTGCTGTCGTTGATAAATCCGCCTAACGAACCTGCGTCTCCAGCAAGGTTCAATCTGGAACCCCAAGGCTGAGAGCTCTAGGTCTGTAGATCTTGCAAACCCTCGCGCTGAAGAAAATCGCGCGGGGTGGTGACGAGGGTGCCGTAGACTTCGGTGCCAAGGAGGGGACCGAAGTCGTCGAGGTCGAGGGTGAGGAGGATTTTGCTGCGGTCGGTGAGGGTGGAGATGAGGACGGGTTTGTCTTTGGAGGCGGTGAGGAGGAGCGGACGTTTGCTGGTCAGGGCATCGGGTACCCATTCCAGTTTGGTGCGCAAGGTCGTCCAATCTGCTGTTGCTTCGTCGCCGAATTTGCCGACGTTGCGGGCAACTTCGGCACGGCAATAGGCGGAGGAGACAAGATGCCAACCGCGCTCATTGGCGATCAAGGTGATCAGGCGGGACAGGGATTTCTTCGATCCGCAGGCCGACAAAACGACGCTGCTGTCGAGGAAGACTCTCATGCTTGGCCGGCCCGCTGCCAAAAGCCCTCAGCGTCCCGCTCGTCTTCGGTGATCCACTTTTTCATCTGCTCGAGCGGGATTTGACGGACCGGAAGTGCTTCGGCGGGCTGGAGGAAAAGTCCGCCGTTGCGTAATTCGGCCAGCACCATGGGATGCTGGGCGGCATTGAGGCCGAGGGCCTCACGGATTTCCGGAGGGAGGGTGACGGTGCCTCGCTTGGAGACTTGGACCGCCGTCATGCTGTAATACGGCAAAAGGATTGTCAAATTTTACTCAAGGCATTGGATCTTTGAAAAGCGGTGTCGAGACGCCGCACTCCAAAAAAAGACGCGCCCCGGTTTCCCGGGGCGCGTGTGAGTTCTGACTAGGCGGTCCGTTTAGCAGCAGCCGGCACTGCAGTCGCAGGGGCAGCAGGCGCCGCCGCAATCGCTGCAGGTGCAGGGGGCCGCGGCCGTGGCCGTGAGGGCCAACCCGGCAACCGCCATGAGCGCGATGATGAATTTTTTCATTTTTGG
>JAQBWH010000047.1 GCA_027624625.1 Verrucomicrobiota bacterium
GGCGACGCCCAGGAAAAGCGCGGCTCGACCTTTTTCTTCCAATGCATCCACCCGGAAGCGCTGCACGGCCACAACTACGCGCTCGGCCGCACCCCAAAGGAAAACGTCAAAGCTTGCTTGGCCGATATCCTCGGACCCGGCAACGAGAAATGCCTTCTGCCCGGCGAGCTGGAGGCGAAATCGGCCCGGTTGACCGATCAGCACGGCGGCCTGCTCTTCACCAGAGCCGAGATCGAAAGTTTCGCCCACCTCACCGACGGGCTGGCCGAACCCCCCTGGAAACCCGAAGATTTCACCACAGTCACCCTCTGAATAAACACCACCATGTCACTCCCTCTCCGCGACAAATCGACCTGACACTACGACCAGATTTCGCTCGGTGAAGTCATGCTGCGCCTTGACCCCGGCGAAGGACGGGTGCGCACGGCGCGTCAGTTCGCCGCTTGGGAAGGCGGCGGAGAATACAATACCTCGCGCGGTTTGCGCAAATGCTTCGGGTTGCGCACGGCCGTCTGCACCGCGTTGGTCGACAACGAGGTCGGCCATCTCATCGAGGACTTCATCATGCAAGGAGGGGTTGAAACCTCGTTGATCAAGTGGCGCGAGGACGACGGCATCGGCCGATCGGTCCGCAACGGGCTCAATTTCACCGAGCGCGGCTTCGGCGTCCGCGGTGCGGTCGGCGTGCCGGACCGCGGACATACCGCGGCCTCCCAACTCAAACGCGGCGACTTCGACTGGGATCATATTTTCGGCAAACTCGGCGTGCGCTGGCTGCATACCGGCGGTATTTTCGCCGCGCTCTCCGAATCGGCGGCCGACCTGACCATCGAGGCTGTGCAAGCCGCGAAGAAGCACGGGACCATCGTGAGCTACGATCTCAACTACCGTCCTTCGCTCTGGAAATCGATCGGCGGCCAGGCCAAAGCCCGCGAGGTCAACCGCGAGATCGCCAAATATGTCGACGTGATGATCGGCAACGAGGAGGACTTCACCGCCTCGCTCGGCTTCGAAGTAGAGGGTGTCGACCACAACCTGAGCAATGTCGAGACGGACGCCTTCAAGCGCATGATCGAGACGGCGGTGAGGGAATACAAAAATTTCAAGGTCGCGGCGACCACGCTGCGCGGGGTCATTACGGCGAGCAAGAACGACTGGAGTGCCATCTGCTGGCACGACGGGAAATTCCACGAGAGCCGCAAATATCCCGGACTCGACATCCTCGACCGGGTGGGCGGCGGGGACAGCTTCGCCAGCGGTCTCGCCTTCGGATTTCTCGAGCACGATGACCCGCAGCTGGCCGTCGATTACGGCGCAGCCCACGGCGCGCTGGCTTCGACGACTCCCGGCGACACCTCCATGGTCACGCGCCAGGAAGTGGAGAAGCTCATGAGGGGCGGGAGTGCACGCGTGGTGCGTTGAGGCAATGACACCTGCGGACCTTTTCAGCCTCGCCGGAAAAACGGCCGTGGTCATCGGCGGCACGGGCGAACTTTGCGGTGCGATGGCCGCAGGCATGGCTGCGGCGGGCGCTAACATCGTCCTCGTCGGCCGTGACGCAGCCAAAGCGGAAAAACGGCTGGCCGCCATCCATGCCGCGGGAGGCCGTGCGTGCTTCGAGGCCTGCGAGGTCACCTCGCGAGCCGGGCTCTCCGCGCTGGCCAGCAGCGTGCAGGCGCGCGAGGGGCGCGTGGATATCCTGGTCAACGGCGCCGGCGTGAACAGCCCGACGCCATTTCTCGAGATCACCGAAGAAGAAATGGACCGCATTATCTCGATCAACCTCAAAGCGGTGATGGTCGCCTGTCAGGTCTTTGGCGCACGCATGCTTGCATCCGGCGGCGGCAGCATCATCAATCTCGGCTCGATCTCGGGTCTCGTCCCGCTCTCCCGCGTCTTCACCTACTCGGCGACCAAAGCCGCGGTGCACAACCTCTCGAAGAATCTGGCCCGCGAGTGGGCGGCGCAGGGTGTGCGCGTCAACACGCTGATCCCCGGATTTTTTCCCGCCGAGCAAAACCGCAAGGTGCTGACCCCGGAGCGCGTCGAGTCAATCATGAACCGCACGCCCATGAAGCGTTTCGGCGAGGCTCGCGAGCTGGTCGGGGCGACCCTTCTCTTGGCTTCCGAAGCCGGCAGTTTCATCACGGGAAGCGAGATCGTCGTCGACGGCGGCTTCGCGGCCATGGCGATATGAAGTTCATCCACGAAGATTTCCTTCTCGAGACGCCGCAGGCCCGACGCCTTTACCACGCGCACGCCGAGGGGCTGCCCCTCATCGATTACCACTGCCACCTCTCGCCGCGCGAAATCGCCGAGGACATCCGCTGGCCGGATATCGCCACTCTCTGGCTCGGCGGCGACCACTACAAGTGGCGCGCCATGCGCACCGCCGGGGTGGATGAGCGCTTCATCACCGGTGACGCGTCGCCGTGGGAGAAATTCGAGAAATACGCGCAGACCATGCCGAAACTCCTCCGCAATCCGCTTTACCACTGGTCGCATCTGGAATTGGCCCGCTACTTCGGGATCGATGATGTCCTTCTCGGACCCGGCACGGCGCGCGAAGTCTTCGACCGCTGCAACGAAATGCTCGCGCAACCCGGATTCTCGGCGCGCGAGTTCATGGAGCGCTCCAAGGTCGAGGTGGTCTGCACGACCGACGATCCGGTGGACTCTCTCGAATACCACTGCACGATCGCCGCGGACAAAAATTTTCCTATCCGTGTGCTGCCCACTTGGCGGCCGGACAAAGCGCTCCTAGTCGACAAGCCGGGAGCCTTTTCTGCATGGATCGACCAGCTGGAAAAATCGTCAGGGGTCACTATCTCGAAACTCGACGACCTGCTGTCCGCCTTGCAGCAGCGGCATGATTTCTTCGCCGAACGGGGATGCCGCCTTTCCGACCGCGGTCTCGACACGGTGTGGGCGGAGGAATATGCGCCTGCGGACGCTGCGGCCATTTTCGAACGGGCCCGCCGTGGACAACCTGTCTCGCCGGCGGAGGCTGTCCGCTACAAATCCTTTCTCCTGCACGAACTCGCCGTGATGGATGCAGCCAAGGGTTGGACCATGCAGATTCACTACGGCGCGCAGCGCGACAACAACACGCGGACGTTCCGCCAACTTGGACCCGACACTGGTTTCGATTCCATCGCCGACCTGCCGGTGGCTGCGGCCATGGCGCGCCACTTCGACCGCCTCGACTCTATCGGCGCATTGCCCAAGACGATCATCTACAACCTCAATCCGCGTGACAACGAGGTGGTTGCCACCATGCTGGGCAACTACCAGGACGGCATCACCGCGGGAAAAATGCAATTCGGCAGCGGCTGGTGGTTCCTCGACCAGCTCGACGGCATGACGCGGCAGATTGAAGCGCTTTCGCAGATGGGTCTGCTCAGTTGTTTTGTCGGAATGCTGACCGACAGCCGTTCCTTTCTCTCCTACACCCGCCACGAATACTTTCGCCGTCTTCTTTGCAATATTCTCGGCCGAGACATGCAGAGGGGATTGATCCCCGACGACGAAGGCCTCGTCGGTCCCATGGTGCGGGACATCTGCTACAACAACGCGCGCAAATACTTCGGGTTCAGCAGCTCCTGAGCGTGCTCCCTGAGTGACGGTTGGCCCGCCGGGAGGAGCAGACGGCGCCGAAATCGAGAGCGAGGAGCAGTGGGCGGCGATTGCCTTAACTGAGGCGTATCAAAGATGCGGGTGCAAAATGCCCACTTGCTGCAGGCAACTCTTTGCGTTGCCGTTCGTAGAATTCGCTTGATTACCCGCAAATAAATGGGAAATCCCACTATGGAAATCGTGACCAAACTCGATGGGCGCCGCCGCGGCATTTTTCCTTCCCCCTTCCAGCCGGGAGACAGCGTCGTCCGCGAATACCAAGACAGCAATCGCGTCACGTTCAGACTGCTCAAGCCTGCCGAAGTTCCGGTGGTCAAGTCTCTGCGCAAGAAGGGTTATACCATTCTAGAGGCCCCTGCCGTATCGCGCGCTGCTGTTGCCGAGGCTTTGCGTGCCGAGCGTGACGCCCGATGAGTGCTTATTGGGGCTCATCGGCCTTGGTGAAAGCTTCGCTCGATGAGGGGACCCGTCTCGCTTTGGCCAAGGAAGGTGGCTTCACGCGGACGCACAGCTTTGCGGAAGTTTTCTCAACGCTCACAGAAGGCAGGCTTGGTTTCCGAAGCCAAGCCGAGGACGCCGCAAAAATTTGCCGCGAGATCGCGGAAGAATTGCAGAGCGTCGAATTGAGCTTGCAGGAGACGCTTGCTGCCTTGGACAAAGCCTGCCGACACGGTGTCCGGGGTGGCCATATCCATGACTTCCTGCATGTGGTAGCTGCTCGAAAGGCAGGAGCAGACAAAATCTACACGTTAAACCTTGATGATTTTCGGGGTCTTCGTGCGCGTATCGAAATCGCGGTTCCACCGGAGCTTTGAGAGGAAATGCAGCCGCTGTAGGGGGCATCCGCGGTGGCAATTGGTGACAACTTGCGTGCCGAATTATTCCATTTCGTGCCGGTTAGGCAAAACGGTCGCTGGTCGCTTGTTGGTCAGCGGAATAAACGGGCGCCGATCAACATCAGACGGAAGATAAGTGCATGATCAGCAACGAGATTAAAACTCTCTGGCTTAAATCGGATCAGGTGCCGGAACTTGATCGTTGGCAGCCCCGCGTAACGCAAGTTGCGAATTTCGCGCAAACTGCAGACGCGTGGCCAACTCGACGGGGCCGACGCCATTTACGCTGCCACCGCGGCCCCGACGGCAACAACGGTGGTCACTTGGAACAACGAGCTGATCAAGAGGGCGGGTGGCATGGCACCCTCGGATTGGTGCTTGCGGAAGTCCAAGTGAGGAGCCGGACGGCCGTGCCGCTCTTCGTCCGTCCCAAGAAATTTTAACATGCGCTCGCAGACGGGCGGTTGGCGGCAGTAGCCGCGGAGCGCAGTGAGTATATTGGGAACGACACGAGCAAACACGCGCGACGCCGAACGGGAAATGGGGTGAAAAACCCAAAAAGAGTACGCCGCCGGCCGAGGCGGAAGCCCGGAGGGCTTTAGTAAACGCTTTGCGCGGCAGGGGCGAAGGTGTAAAAGTGCTGCTCTTTTGTATGAAAATAACTTGTCTCGGAGCAGGCTATGTGGGCGGTCCGACCATGGCGATGATTGCGGCGAAATGCCCGGACATCGAGGTGACCGTGGTCGACCCGGACGAGGCGCGCATCGCCGCCTGGAATTCCGATGAACTTCCGGTCTATGAACCGGGCCTGGACGGTTTGGTCAGGGAGGCCCGGGGGCGCAATCTGCATTTCCACACGGATGTGAAAGCGGCGATCAAATCGGGCGAGATAATTTTCGTCTGCGTTGGCACCCCGACGAAAAAACACGGGATCGGCGCGGGGCGGGCGGCTGATCTGCGTTATATCGAGAGTGCGGCGCGCATGATCGCCGAGGTGGCTGAGACCTCGAAAATCATTGTCGAGAAAAGCACCATTCCGGTGAAGACGGCTGAGGCCATGCTGACCATTTTGCGCTCGAATTCGCCGCACGGTAACTTTCAGGTTCTTTCCAATCCCGAGTTTCTCGCGGAGGGTACCGCCGTGGCCGACTTGCAAAATCCCGACCGCATCCTCATCGGCGGGGAGCGCACGGCCGAGGGTCAGGCCGCTGCGCGCAAACTGGCTGATATTTACGCCCGCTGGGTGCCCCGCGAGAAAATCATCATTTCGAACCTGTGGTCGTCCGAACTTTCCAAACTGGTTGCCAATGCCTTTCTCGCGCAGCGTATTTCTTCGATCAATTCGATCTCCGCTCTCTGCGAAGCAACGGGAGCGGACGTCGACGAGGTGGCCCACGCCATCGGACAAGATTCCCGCATCGGACCGAAGTTCCTCAAGGCCTCGGTAGGGTTCGGTGGATCATGCTTCCAGAAGGATATCCTCAATCTGGTTTACCTCTGCCAGCACTTCAATCTTCCCGTGGTCGGGGCCTATTGGGAAAGCGTGGTGCAAATGAACGATTGGCAAAAAGGGCGCTTCACCCGCCAGATCGTGCGGACTCTTTTCAACACGGTGTCCGGCAAGCGCATCGCCATTCTGGGTTTTGCTTTCAAAAAGGACACCAACGACACGCGGGAGTCGGCGGCCATATCGGTGGTGCGCGGGCTGCTGGAGGAAAATGCCACCGTTGTGGTCTATGACCCGAAAGTCACCGCCGGGGACATCCGGCGTGACGTGCTGGCAGACGGCAAAGAGAATCCACGGTTGCTCGTCGCCAGCAGCGCCGCTGCCGCGGCCGATGATGCCCACGCCCTGGCTGTGCTCACCGACTGGGACGAATTCAAGGCCCTCGATTTTGCCAAAATTTATGACGGCATGCAGAAGCCGGCCTTTGTTTTCGACGGTCGCAACGTTGTACCACGGAAGGAGCTGCAGGATTTGGGCTTCAAGGTTTTTGCCATTGGCAAGCCGGCTGCGGTCTGAACAGCACGCATCATGAGAATTCTTATCACCGGAGGGGCTGGGTTTCTCGGGTCGCACCTTTGCGACCGCCTTATAGCCCAGGAGCATGACGTCCTTTGCTTGGACAACTTTTTCACCGGGCGCAAAAAGAACATCGAACATCTTCTCGACCATCCGCACTTCGAATTGATCCGCCACGATGTTATCGACCCGTTCAAATTCGAGGTCGACCGCATTTACAATCTGGCCTGCCCGGCCTCGCCGCCGCACTACCAATACAATCCGATCAAAACAACCAAAACATCCGTGATGGGTGCGATTAATTGCCTCGGCTTGGCCAAGCGGGTCAAAGCCCGGATCTTTCAGGCTTCGACCTCCGAAGTCTACGGCGATCCGACAGTCCATCCGCAGCCCGAAAGTTACTGGGGTAACGTGAACCCGATCGGCTACCGTTCGTGCTATGACGAAGGCAAGCGTTGTGCCGAGACCCTTTTCTTCGACTACCATCGGGAAAACGGGGTCGACATTCGTGTGGGGCGCATTTTCAACACCTACGGCCCTCGCATGAATCCCGATGACGGACGCGTTGTCTCCAACTTCATCGTGCAGTCCCTGCGGGGGGAGGACATCACCGTTTACGGCGACGGATCGCAGACGCGGTCCTTCTGCTATGTCGATGATCTGATCGAGGGTTTCCTCCGGATGATGGAGCAGGAGAAGACGATCGGCCCGGTCAACATCGGCAACCCCGGCGAGTTCACCATGCTTGAATTGGCCGAACTTGTTCTGAAAAAAGTCGGGGGCAAATCGAAAATCGTCCACCAAGATCTGCCCACCGATGACCCGAGGCAGCGGCAACCCGACATTTCGCTGGCGAAAAAGTATCTTGAGTGGCAGCCCGCCGTGCGGTTGGAGCAGGGAATCGAGAAGACGATCGATTACTTCCGCAAAGAATGTGCCGGGTAGAGACCGGCCGGTTCCCGGCCTGAGCCATCCTTTGCCAACAGCGCGGTCCCCGGGCACTTCCTGCTTCCATCCTGGCGCTCCCGTGCAAACATCCGCCCATGCTGACCAAGGTCTATTCCGCCGCCCTTCACGGAGCTGACGCGCGGGAGGTGGAGATCGAGGTCAACGAGGGAAGCGGCGATCCCAAAGTCATTATTGTCGGGTTGCCCGACGCTGCGGTGAAGGAGAGTAAGGACCGGGTAACCACCGCCATGGCGAACAGCGGCTACCGTTGGCCGCGCGGGCGGACCACGATCAATTTGGCCCCGGCCGACATCAAGAAGGAGGGCCCCAGTTTCGATCTCCCCATCGCGCTCGGCATGCTGGCCATCGTGCAGGGGCGGGACCTGCCGCGCTTGGCCGATTGTTGCATTGCCGGAGAACTTGCTCTGGATGGCGCGGTGCGCTCGGTCAAGGGTGTCCTGCCCATCGCGCTCGAGGCCCGCCGGCGGGGTAAACCCGTGCTCATCGTCCCGGCGGAAAACGCCGACGAGGCCTCCGTGGTCCAAGGCCTGTCCGTGCATGGGGTGCGCAATCTGCGGGAGTGCTTTGAGTTTCTTGACGGGCAGCGAAAAATTTCCCCGACCGTCTCGGACTTGGACACCGTTTTCCACCGCAACCAGCAGTTCGACGTGGATTTTGCTGATGTCAAGGGTCAGGCCGGGGTCAAGCGCGCTTTGGAGGTCGCGGTGGCCGGGGGACACAACTTGCTCGTCCTGGGCTCGCCTGGAGCGGGCAAGAGCATGCTGGCCAAGCGCATTCCGACCATCATGCCGGCCATGACTCTCGAGGAGGCGATCGAAACGACCAAAATCCACAGCGTGTGCGGACTCTTGGCCGGAAAGCACAATTTTATCGCGATCCGTCCGTTCCGCTCCCCGCATCACACCATTTCCGATGTGGGCCTGCTCGGCGGATCGACCAATCCGTCCCCCGGTGAAGTCAGCCTCGCACATCATGGCGTACTTTTCCTCGACGAGTTGCCGGAATTCCGCCGGGGGACCCTGGAGGTCCTGCGTCAACCACTCGAGGACCGCTGTGCCGTCATCTCCCGCGCAGCCGGCACCATGACCTTTCCCGCGGACATCATGCTGGTCGCCGCAATGAACCCTTGTCCGTGTGGCTATTACGGGCACCCGAAGCGGGAATGTCGCTGCCCGCAGGGCCAAATCGAACGCTACCGGCAGCGGGTTTCCGGACCTTTGCTCGACCGCATCGATATCCACATCGAGGCGCCGCCGGTGGAGTATGACGAACTGACCTCCCGTGCCGAGGAAGAATCTTCCGCCGTCATCCGGGCGCGCATTGAGAAAGTCCGCGCCCGACAGGCCGAGCGCTTCGGCGACACTTTGAAGCCCGCATTGAATGCCCGCATGCAACCCAAACAGATGCGCGAGTTCTGCCAGATTTCTGCCGATTGCCACGCGTTGCTCAAGCATGCCATGGAGGATCTGCACCTTAGTGCGCGGGCCCATGACCGCATTCTCAAGGTGGCCCGGACCATCGCGGATTTGGCGGAGGCGGAGGACATCGGCGACGACCACCTGCTCGAGGCGCTGCAATACCGCAGCTTGGACCGGTCTGTTTGGATGTAGCGGCAAGGGCACCAGCTACGGCGCCTCGACTCGCTGATTCCGCGACTGTCCCGGAGCACTGTTTAAAGCCCGGTAAACAGAGCTACCGATCCAACGGACTGCGCACGGCCAATCCGGGGCGGTCGAACACGTGGGAGCACCGGAGCCCGGGAGGGCTCGGGGCCGATCCCGCACAGGCGGGACCCGCAGGGCAAGAGGTCGCGGCGTGGCCCGAGTCAATCCATCATGGTGGTGCTGACCGGAGTGTCCGAGCAGTTCCTGCACGGTGCGGATGTCGGCGCCGTCTTCGAGCAGGTGCGTGGCAAACGAGTGGCGCAGGATGTGCGGGGTGACGGTTTTGGCTATTCCGGCCTCGCGGGCGGCTTGGCGCACGGCTCTTTGGATGTTGACCTCATGCAAGTGATGACGGCCGGTGCGTCCGGTGCGCGGGTCGACAGAAAATCCGGGCGCGGGAAACACGTATTGCCAGCCCCATTCGCGGGCGCGTCCGCCGTATTTGAGGGCGACGCCGTCGGGCAATTGCTGCAAAAAAGCCTCGACATCGGATTCCCCAGCATCCACGGAATTGCGAGGCGAGAGATACTTCCCCCAAGCCATGACCCAATTGGTCCAAAATGGAATTAATGATTCCTGCACGCCCTTTTTCCGGGCCAAGTCCCCGAACTGCTCGCGAAAGCTCGATTGGGCCATAGTGGATGGTATAATCCAACAACTGCTCCTCACTTACAAGTAATAGGCGACCAGTCGTAAAACCCAATATTAACGAACTGTCGTATACTATACGTTATGCATACGTCCTAGAGCTCACCAGAAAATCAGAGGAACTATAAGAATCAAAACTCGAGCCGCAATAGCCAGTGCTTTAGTGGCGCTCATTTGGCTGCTTCAGAATCATGCATTCACACAAGGTTCCGTCGATGACTATATGCAAGCTGTCGAGGGGGCTCAGCAGCAATCGAATGAAGATTTAGCAAATCTCACAATCGCAGAGCTTATGGAAGAGCTTGAAGTGCCCGGACTGAGCATAGCAATTATCAAGGATTTCGATATCCATTGGGCTAAGGCCTATGGTCTCGCTGACTCTACAACTGGTGCACGAGCTGACGTTGATACGAAGTTTCAGGCTGCATCTATCAGTAAAGTTCTAAATGCGATCGCCTTGCTCAAGGCCGAGCAGGACGGTTTGATCGATATAGATGAGGATATTGACGGTTACCTTCGGACATGGAGGATTCCTCGAAGTGAATTCACACTTGCTCGGCCCGTAACGGCTAAGATGCTTGCTAGTCATACGTCGGGACTTGGCGACGGACTAGGTTTCCCTGGATATGCTCCTGAGGATCGGCTGCCTACGCTGAATCAAATCTTGAATGGCGAGAGTCCGGCAAATACTGGGGCTGTAAGGATGGCCCGAGCCCCTGCTACCGCATACCACTATTCCGGAGGCGGGGTGACCATTCTCCAGTTAGCCTTAATGGATATATATGGTAAGTCATATGGAGACATACTTAATCAGAATGTGTTGATCCCTCTTGAAATGCTTAGCAGCACTTTTGAGCAACCGCTTTCGGCTGAGAACGACAAGAATGCGGCACGCGCACACCCTCGTGTGGTAGATGAGTATCCGCATAAATGGAAAATCTATCCCGAGCTTGCTGCCGCAGGTTTGTGGACTACACCAAGTGATCTTGCAAAAGTGCTGATTGATACTCAGCGAACTTATCGAGGAGACACTAATAAAATTCTAACAACCGAGTCAGTGCAACAGATGCTAAGCCCGGTAGGAGTGGGGCCTTACGCTGTTGGCTATGACATAGCTAAGAATGGTGAAGGTTGGTACTTCGGTCATGGCGGCTCAAATTACGGATTCCTCGCGAGCATGGAGGCCCATAAATCCAAAGGCTACGGTTATGTGATCATGACGAATTCTTCTTTAGGTCGTCCATTGATCGCTGAGATCTCCCGTCGGATTAAGCTAGCTTACTGCTGGGATTCCTTGGATCAACCGGTTCCAAGGTAAGGCTAAGCGATTATGCATAACAAAGCGATGCAGACGGACAAACTCAAGCCGTCACACCTTTCGCTGTCGCAAAAGCTGCGCCAGCTTGCCTTTGCCGCTGATCTGCGGCGTTGGGCGTCATTCACGCACCATTTCACATCCTTTCTATGGAGATTCGGCAATGCCAAAGTCGTTTGATGGACAAGTGGCGCTCGTCACTGGGGGTAGCTCTGGCATTGGCCGCGCTACAGCACAGGCCTT
>JAQBWH010000048.1 GCA_027624625.1 Verrucomicrobiota bacterium
CCTCGGCAATCTGCACATTGTTCTCCCCCGGCTCGACCCCGAAGGGGGTGAGCCGCGAGTAAGGTTTGCCGGGCACAAAGCAGGAACGAAAGGTGTCTGCGGTGCAACCGATGGGTGGCGGGGCGTCGAGAATTTCCGAGGCGCGTTGCTGGTTGGCAAACTCGGCGGAAGGGTCCCCACGCAGGCGGCCGGGAAAATACGTTTTGCGGAAATGCATCGGATATTTTTCCGCGAGGGGGAATGCCCTCCTCGTGTCCTTCCCGGCGATGACCATTTCGGCGGACATCAGTTGCAGTCCGTTGGCCTCGCGCCGCGTGATGGTGCGCATGACGAAGTCATGGTCCGGAGCGTAGCGAATCAGTTGGGCGTATTCCGGGGCGAGCAATACCTCGTTTCGCGGGGATACGGGGACCATCATTTGTTCCGGGATTTGCATCAACCCGGCCAGTTTTTCCCAGCGGGCAGCCGTTGCCAACCCCGAAGGCTCAATCGCACAGTTGCCGCACCTTTGCCCAGCTCAGCCCGGCTTGGTCGCGGTCGGAAAGCACCGGGATCTGCCCTGCCTCGAGGGGCCACGGAATGCCGACTTCAGGATCATCCCAGGCCAGCACCCGCGCGTGCGGCGGATCCCATGGTGCGGTAACTTTGTACGAGTAGACCACGTGGTCGCTGAGCGAGAGAAAGCCGTGGGCGAAGCCGGGGGGAAGCCAGAGGCTCGTGTGGTCACCGGCGCGCAAGACGAGACCCTCGGCACGACCGAAGGTTGGTGATTCCGGACGCAGGTCGACCGCGGCATCGTAGACTTCCCCCTCCAGCACGGTGAGCAACTTGCCCTGCGGATGCCGCGATTGGAAATGGAGGCCGCGCAAGGTGCCACGATGTGTTTTGATCAGGTTGTCTTGGATAAAATCAGCGGCGATGCCGCTTTGAGCCAAGTCATCGCGGTTCCAAACCACGGAAAACGTCCCGCGGACATCAGCCTGCGCCACGCGTTGCAAGAGCAGCATCCCATGTAGTGAGGTCGAGAGGACTTCCATCATGGCTCACTTCATAGCAGGCCGAGCCCGGCGGAGTCACGGGCGGCTTTCGGCAAAAGCACCTGGCCGCAAGGCGGCAGGCTGGTGATGCACCCGAGCCGGGGACGATCCGGGAGCCGTCGCGACAAAAGCAAATCGCGCCGGGACGGCGCGATCCACCTGGTTGAAATTTTCTGATTCCGCTACTAGCGCGAGTAAAGTTCGACCACCAGCTGCTCGTTGACCACCGGCGCGATTTCTTCGCGGGTCGGGATGCGACTCACCGTGCCGCTGAAGTTGTCGCGATCGACGACGAGCCAATCGGGCACGGTGCGGATTTGCGTGGCTTCCATCTGGCGGGCGGCCAAGGCGCGGGGCTTGGGCGAGTCTTTGATCGAAACGACGGCGCCGGGCTTCAGGTTGGCCGAAGCGATGTCGTTCTTGCGTCCGTTCACCTTGACGTGGCCGTGCGCCACCATCTGGCGAGCGGCGGTGCGGGTGCGGGCGAAGCCGAGGCGGTAGACGATATTGTCCAAACGCGTCTCGAGAAGTTGGAGCAAGGTCACGCCGGTGATACCGCGGCGGGAAAGCGCGGTCTCGAAGTAGCGGCGGAACTGGCGCTCGAGGACGCCGTATTGCGCTTTGAGCTTCTGCTTCTCGAGCAGGGCCAAGCCGTATTCCGAGGTCTTGCGGCGCATGCCTTTTTGTCCGTGCATGCCCGGCGGATAGCTCCGGCGCTCGAAATGTTTAGGCGAGCCGACGAGGAAAATGCCGAAGCGGCGGCTCAGTTTGGTTTTGGGTCCGGTGTAACGTGCCATGAGGAAGTATTCAGTTTACAGTGTTCAGTTTTCAGTGATCCGCACTACACGCGGCGGGCTTTGGGAGGGCGGCAGCCGTTGTGGGGCACCGGGGTGACGTCTTTGATCACCGTGATTTCGAGGCCGATGGCTTGGAGCGCGCGGATGGCGGACTCGCGTCCGGCCCCGGGGCCCTTGACCCGCACTTCGACTTCTTTCAGTCCGTGGCCCATGGCCTGGCGCGCGGCATCCTGCGCCACGAGCTGCGCGGCATAAGCCGTGCTTTTGCGCGAGCCTTTGAAACCGACTTTGCCGGCGCTGGAGGCACCGAGCACGGCACCGCGCTGGTCAGTGATGCTGACAATGGTGTTGTTGAAGGTGGCCAGCACGTGGGCGATGCCTTGGATGACGTTCTTGCTGCCCTTGGCTTTGACCACTTTGGCCGGGACGATGGGGGCGTCGAGGGAGAGCATGTCGTTGGCCGGGGCGGCCGCTTCGGCCGCTTTGGCTTCGCCTTCTTTTTTCTTGGCCGTCTTGCCTTTGGCCGCTTTGGGTTTGGCCGCCTTTTTCTCCGCGGCGGGTTTGGCTTCGTCGGCGGCCGGAGCGACTTCCGCCGCAACCTCCGCCTTCACTTCAGCCCGGGCCTCCGTGACGGGATGGTGTTCCGCATTTTCGTCCTTGCGGCGGGCATCCTGCGATTCGCCGAGAGTTTCTTTCTTTTCGTCGCTCATACTTCTTTGGGATTAAGTTTTACCGGCTTTGGCGTCGGGGTTTTTCTGCACGCCAACCGTCTTGCGGGGCCCCTTGCGGGTGCGGGCATTGGTCGATGTGCGCTGTCCGCGCACGGGGAGTCCGCGGCGGTGACGGATGCCGCGGTAACAATTGATGGCCTGCAGGCGTTTGAGGTTGCCCTGCAATTCGCGGCGCAGGTCGCCCTCGATGAGGATACCGGTGTTGCCGATGATCTGGACGATGAGCGAGATTTGCTCGGGCGAGAGATCCTTGGCGCGGGTGTTGGGATCGATGGAGGCTTCGGCCAGGACGCGTCGGGCGACGGTCGGTCCGATGCCGTAGATATACGGCAGGGAGGCTTCGATGCGTTTGTTGGGCGGGATTTCGACCCCGAGGAGGCGTGGCATATGCGTGTTATCCTTGTCTTTGTTTGTGGCGCGGGTTTTTGCAAACCACGCGCACGACGTTGTTCCGCCGGATGATCCGGCAACCTTCGCAAAGGCGTTTGACTGATGCTCTGACTTTCATGGTTTGGTCCTCGTAATTTTTTCAGTAGGTGATGCGTCCTTTGCTCAAGTCATGCGGGGACAACTCGATCATGACTTGGTCGGTGGACAAGATGCGAATGAAGTGCAGGCGCATCTTGCCCGAGAAGTGCGCGATGATGCGATGACCGATGGGCAAAACCACCCGGAACATCGTATTCGGCAGCAACTTGACAACCTTTTGCATCTACTTGAATAGCGTCTTTTTTCGCCATGTCAAAACTTCCGGTTCATCTTTTGTCACCAGCACGGTGTGCTCAAAATGGGCCGAAGGCAGCCCGTCGGCCGTCACCACGGTCCACTTGTCGTCCAAAACCCGCACCCCGCTGACCCCCAGATTGATCATCGGCTCGATAGCCAAGGTCATTCCCGCCTTGAGCTTCGGTCCGCGGCCGGCTTTGCCGTAATTAGGGATCTGCGGATCTTCGTGCAATTTGCGCCCCACCCCGTGTCCGACGAATTCGCGGACCACCGAGTAGCCGCGAGCCAGGGCGGCCTGCTCAATAAAGGATGAAATATCCCCCACCCGGCGGCCGTGGGTCACATGGGGGATGACGTCGCGCAAGATACGAGCGGTGTCTTCGACCAGGCGGTCGACTTTGGGCGGGACCACGCCGATGCGGATGGTGGTGGCATTATCGCCGATCCAGCCGTCTTTGTTCACGCCGACGTCGAGCTTGAGAATGTCACCGTAAGCCAGGCGGCGGTCGCCGCCGATGCCGTGGACAACTTCTTCATTGATCGAGATACAAAGGTGGCCGGGAAATTTGCGGTAGCCGAGGAACGCGCTCTTCGCCCCGGCTTCGTTGATGAATTGGGCGCACGCATCGTCGATGTCGCGCGTGGTCATGCCGGGCGTGACCAGATTCTCCAATTTGCCGAGCACCCCGGACGCGACCCCGCAGGCTTTGCGCATCGCTTCAATCTCGCGCTCGTTCTTGATCGGGATCATCGACGACAGGAAAGGAAACCGGACGGACACAGGGGGTGGAGGCGGGCTAATTGCCGCTGGCCAAATAGGCCGCGGTGCCGGCAATGACGATGACGCCGATAAAGGCCCAGATCCAAACCAGCGCGTTGGAAGAAATAACGTGGCCACTGCCGCCGGCAGTGCGCTCGAATCGTCCGCGGATTTTGCCGCGGCGGAGGAAGCCGTCATAGTGACGCTGCAAAAGATGCGTTTCGACCTGCCTCATGGTGTCGAGGGTGACGCCCACGATGATGAGCAGTCCGGTGCCGCCGAAAAACTGCGCCGTCATATAAGGCACATTCATGCCTTCGGTCAGCATCTGCGGGAGGATGGCAATGAGGGTCAGGAAGATGGCGCCGGCAAAGGTCAGGCGCGTCATGGTATAATCGAGGAAGTCGGCCGTGGGTTTGCCCGGACGCACACCGGGGATGAAGCCGCCGTATTTTTTCAGGTCGTCGGCGATTTGTGCGGGCTGGAATTGCGTCGCCACCCAGAAATAGCTGAAGAAGAAAATCATCGCGCCGAAGAGGGTGTAATAAAGCCAGCCGCTGGCCAGCATGGCGGAAAGCTCGTTGGCCCAGCGCTGCGTGGGGAAGGCCATGCTCAAGATGGTCGAAGGGAAAAGAAGGATGGCCTGCGCGAAGATAATCGGCATGACACCCGCATAGTTGACCTTGAGCGGCATGTATTGGGTTTGCCCGCCGTAGACTTTGCGGCCGACCACGCGTTTGGCGTATTGCACGCTGATGCGGCGGGTGGCCTGGGTCACGGCAATGACCGCGGCAATGACGATGATCAAAAAGGCGATGAGCAGCACGAGAACGACCGGGCTGACCGGGGCCGCTTCCCCGCCGGCCGGGACGAAGGTGCGCCAGGCTTGGATCAATCCGGCGGGCAACTGCGCGAGGATGCCGACGGTGATGATGATGGAAATGCCGTTGCCGATGCCGCGCTCGGTGATCTGGTCGCCAAGCCAGACGAGAAACATGGTGCCGGCGGTCAGCGTGATGACAGTGAGCAGACGGAACGCGAGGCCCGGATCCGAAACGAGCGGCACGCCGAGCCGGTTGATCGTGTCCATGATGCCGGGCAAAAACGGATTCGACTCGGGGCTCTCGAAGGAGAGCGCGAGCAAATAACCCTGAAGCAAACAAAGGATGATCGTGACGTAACGGGTGTATTGGGAAATTTTCTGGCGTCCTCCGTCCTCGCGCGAAAGACGGCTCAGTTTCGGGATCACCGCGGTCATGAGTTGCATCATGATGGACGCGCTGATGAACGGCATGATACCGAGGGCGAAGATGGCGCAGTTGCCGAGGGCCCCGCCGCTGAAAAGATTGAAGAGCGCGGCCACGCCGCCGCCAGCTTGCGCGTCGGCCACGTTGAGGAACCATTGACGCAAGACTTCCGCATTGATCCCCGGGGTCGAAATGACCGAGCCCGCGCGGACGATGACAATCATGGCCAGCACAAAGAGCACGCGTTGCCGCAGCTCGGGAATTTTGAAAATATTGGTAAACGCGGAAATCATCGGCTTTTACGGGAGGAATGGCCGTCCCGACAGGGCGGGCCGGAGGACGACGGACGGAAAGCCGGCGTCGCTAACTCGTACCGGTTCCGCCGCGCTCATCCGTTCAGGAAATCGTGCCGCCAGCGGCTTCGATCTTGCGCTTGGCCACCTCGCTGAACTTGGCTCCGGAGATGGTGACCTTCTTGGTCAGCTCGCCGCGGGCGAGAATTTTGACGCCGTCAATCGTGCCACGCACCAAACCCGCCTTGCGCAGGGCAGCTTCGTCGACCGTCGCACCGTCGGCGAACTCGTTGAGGTCGTCGAGATTGACAATCGCGATGCGCAGTTTGAACGCGGCGTTGTTGAATCCGCGCTTGGGCAGGCGGCGGATAAGCGGCATTTGTCCGCCCTCGAAACCGAGACGGATACTGCCGCCGGAGCGGGCCTTCTGTCCCTTGTGACCTTTGCCGCTGGTTTTGCCGGTGCCCGAGCTTTCGCCGGAGCCGAGACGTTTGCGGCGCTTCTTGGCGCCGGGTCGGGGTGCAAGTGTGTGCAGTCGCATAATGGTCAGGCGGGGGCGAGTTCGGTCGCCGCTTGCGCTTTGGTGGGTTTCATCTGGAGGCCGCGCACCCGGAAAATTTCTTCGCGCGGGCGCAGTTTGGAGAGGGCTTCGATCGTCGCCTTGACCACGTTGGCGTGGTTGTTCGATCCGAGCGACTTGGCCAGAACGTCACGGATACCGACGGCTTCGCACACCGCGCGGACCCCGCCGCCGGCGATGATGCCAGTGCCGGGCGAGGCCGGGCGGAGCAGGACGCGGCCGCCGCCGAATTCACCGGTCACCTCGTGCGGAATGGTGTTCTGGGCAAGCGAAAAAACTTTCATCGCCTTGCGCGCGGAATCCGAGGCCTTGCGGATGGCCTCGCTGACTTCCTTGGCTTTGCCGAAACCGCACCCGACGCGGCCTTTGTGGTCGCCGGTGACAATGAGGGCACTGAAACTGAAGCGGCGCCCGCCTTTGACCACCTTGGCGCAGCGGTTGATGAAAACGACTTTCTCGACCGTGTCGGACGGCTCTTTGGGTTCCTTGGGGCCGCGGCTGTCGCGACGTCCGGTATTGCGTGCATTAGGAGGCATGATGTTTTTAGAATTCTAGGCCGGCTTCGCGCGCGGCGTCGGCGAGGGCTTTGACCTTGCCCATGTATTGGAAGCCGCCACGATCGAAGACGACTTTGGAAATGGATTTTTGCTTGGCGCGGTCGGCCACAAGTTTTCCCACGCTGGTCGCATTGACCACATTGGCGCCGGCTTTGGCCGCTTTTTCCTGCGTGCTGGCCGCAGCCAGGGTCACCCCTTTGGTGTCGTCGATGACCTGCGCGCGGATGTGGCGGCCGGAGAAGCTGACCGCGAGGCGCGGACGCTCCGTGGTGCCGGAGACCTTTTTGCGGAGGCGCTTGTGGCGGAGTTTGATGCTGTCGTGGCGTGTCATGGCGTTTACTGGACGGTTTTGCCTTCCTTGCGGCGGACTTTTTCGTCGGAGTAGCGCACGCCTTTGCCCTTGTAGGGCTCCGGCGGGTAGTAGGCGCGGATGTTGGCCGCGACTTGACCGACCAACTGGCGGTCGATGCCCTCGACGAGGAGCTTGGTGTTGTCGGTCACCGTGACTTTGATCTCGCTCGGGATATCAAAGACAACGGGGTGAGAGAAACCGAGTGAAAGATTGAGCTTTTGTCCCTGCACGGCGGCCTTGAAACCGACGCCTTGGATCTCGAGGTTGCGGGTGAAGCCGGCGCTCACGCCGGTCACCATGTTGTTGAGCAAAGCGCGGGCCAGGCCATGGAGGGCGCGCACTTGGCGGGTCTCCGACTTGCGCTCGAGGGTGAGGGTTTCGCCCTCGACTTTGCCTTGGATGCCTTCGGGCAGGCGCCAGGAAAGTTTGCCTTTGGGTCCTTCGACCTGCACAGAACGATCGGGTGAAAGATTCACCTTGACCTTGGCGGGAAGAGATACGGGTTGGTTGCCGATGCGTGACATGGTGGGTTCCTCCTTACCAAACGTAGGCCAGCAACTCGCCGCCGACCTTCTGGCGGCGCGCCTCGCGACCGCTGAGCACGCCGCGCGGCGTGGAAATGATGGAAATGCCCATGCCGCCGAGGACGCGCGGGATATCTTCCGCCCCGACGTAGCGGCGCAGGCCCGGGCGGCTGACCCGCTTGAGACCGGTGATGGCCGGGGTTTTGCCGGCGAACTTGTTGACGATGCGCAGTTGCGGTTTGCCTTCCGATTTCACCTCGAAATCGGTGATGTAGCCTTCCTTTTTGAGGATGGCGGAGATGTCGGCTTTCATCCGCGAGTAGGGCACAAGCAACTCGGCCTTGCGGACACGGGTGGAATTGCGCAGGCGGGTGAGAAGGTCGGCGATAGGATCGTTGGAGGTCATCAGGATGCTTGGGCGGCGGGTTTCTTGGGGCGGTCGGTGAACGGCATACCGAGCTCGCCGAGGAGCGATTTCGCTTCCTCGTCGGTCCGGGCCGTCGTGACAATGGTCACGTCGAAACCGACATTGCGCTTGATTTTATCGAGCTCGATCTCGGGGAAAATGCTCTGGTCGGCCACCCCGAGGGTGTAGTTCCCCTGGCCGTCGAACGCTTTGGGGGAAATACCACGGAAGTCGCGGATTTTCGGCAGCGACATTTTGATCAGTCGCTCGAGGAATTCATACATGTTGCGCCCGCGCAAGGTGACCTTCGCCCCGATCGGCTGGTCCTTGCGCAACTTGAAGTTGGAAATGGCTTTCTTCGACTTGGTGCGCACGGGGGTCTGACCGGTGATGGTCTGGAGCTCGGACACCGCGATTTCCAGTGCTTCTTTGGTGTCCGGCGATGATCCGATCGACGTGTTGATCACGACTTTCTGCACGCGGGGCACTTGGTGCAGGTTGGTGTAGCCGTGCTTGGTCTTGAGCGCGGGCACGACCTTGCCGGTGTATTCTTGGTAAAGTTCGACTTCCATGGCTTACTCCGACTTGGCCTTGCCTGCCGGCTTGGCCGCTTCTTTGCTGGCGGTTTCGATCCGCTTGACGTTTGAGATGTGGACCGGCCCCTCGCGCTCGACGATGGCACCGCTCGGATGCTCCTGTGATTTGCGCGTGTGCTTTTTGATCATGCGCACACCCTCGATGAGGACCTGGTTTTTGCCGCGGATGACCTGCAAAACCTTGCCCTCGGCACCACGATGGTTGCCGGTGACGACGCGGACGATGTCGTTCTTGTTGACGTGGGTTTTCGCGCGGCTCATAGGACCTCCGGGGCGAGGGAAACGATCTTCATGAAATTCTTTTCGCGCAACTCGCGGGCCACGGGGCCGAAGATACGGGTGCCGCGCGGATTGAGATCTTTGTCGATGATCACGATGGCGTTGGTGTCGAAACGCAGCGCGGATCCATCGGGCCGCTTGAGCGGTTGCCGGGTCCGGACGATGACCGCGCGGACCACTTCGCCCTTCTTCACCGTGCCGCCGGGGGAGGCTTCTTTCACGTTGGCTGTGATGACATCGCCAACACCGGCGGAGGCTGATTTTTTGCCGATGACACCGATCATGGTGGCCATGCGGGCGCCGGTGTTGTCGGCGACGTCGAGACGGGAGCGGAGCTGGATCATGGCGTGATTAGTGTTTGAGGACTTCGACGAGGCGCCAGCGCTTGGTTTTGCTCAGCGGGCGGGTTTCCGTAATGCGCACTTTGTCGCCGGTTTTGGCTTCGTTCTTCTCGTCGTGGGCGTGGAATTTGGCGATCTGTTTGACGATCTTGCCGAACCGCGGGTGCGGGACGCGGTTGACCGTGCGGACGACGACGGTTTTGTCCATCTTGTCCGAGACGACCTCGCCGACAAGGGACTTGCGGATCCCGCGCGGGGCGGCGGGGGCGGTGGTGGTGGCGGTGTCGCTCATGATTTGGCTGCTCCTGCTTTGATTTTCTGCGAGAGGAAGGTTTCCACCCGCGCGGCCTCGCGGCGCAGGATACGGATGAGGGACGGCTTTTCGAGCTGTCCGCTCTGCTGCTGCAGACGGAGGTTGAAGATTTCGTGGCGCAGCTCGCGTTTGCGGCCGCGGAGTTCATCCACACTGAGTTCGGCGATTTCCTTGGTCTTCATGGCGTCAGGCGGCGTGGTGGCGGGTGATGAATTTGGTGCGGACGGGCAGTTTGTCGGCCGCGAGGCGCAGCGACTCGCGGGCCACGCTCTCGGAGACGCCATCGAGTTCAAAAAGAATATTCCCCGGGCGCACCACGGCGACCCAATACTCGGGGGCGCCTTTGCCCTTGCCCATCCGGGTTTCCGGCGGGCGGGCGGTGACGGATTTGTCCGGGAAAATACGGATCCATAATTTGCCTTTGCGCTTCATGTTGCGGGTCAGGGCGACACGGGCGGCTTCGATTTGCACGTTGGTGATCCAGGCGCGCTCGAGGGTCTGCAGGCCGAACTCGCCGAAGTCGATGTTGATATTGCGCGAAGCAGTTCCCTTGCGGCTTCCCCGCTGGGATTTGCGGAACTTCACGCGTTTGGGCATCAAGGGCATGGCAAAATCTCCTTAAAAAATCATTCAGCCACCGCGGTCGAAACCACTTCGGGCGACGGGGTAGACGGGGCGGCGGGTTTATCCTCCCGCACCGAAACCTTCGGTGCGGTTTCCTCGCCTTTGCAAATCCAACATTTGATGCCGACGACGCCGGCCGTGGTGCGGGCCTCGGCGAAGCCGTAATCGATCGGTGCGCGCATGGTGTGGAGCGGCACTTTGCCTTCGCGATATTGTTCGGTGCGGGCAATTTCCGATCCGCCAAGGCGGCCGGAGCAACGAATCTTGATGCCGAGCGCGCCTTGTTCCATGGCGATTTGCAGTGCTTTCTTCATGGCGCGACGGAAACCGATGCGGCGCTCGAGTTGCCCGGCGACACTCTCGGCAACGAGTTGCGCCTCGGTCTCGGGTGAACGGATTTCCTGGATATCGATCTTGACCTGCTTGTCACCGCTGATCGCGGAAACCTCTTTGGTCATGTTCTCGATCTCGGAGCCCTTGCGGCCGATGACGAGACCGGGGCGGGCGGTGAAAATGGTGACGCGCAGGCTGTTCCAGGCCCGTTCGATGACGATCTTGGAGACGGCGGCCTGACGGAGCTTGCCTTTGAGGAACTCGCGGATCCGGAGATCGGAGTGCAGGTGGTCGGCGAACTCGCGGCGCGGGGCATACCACTTCGATCCCCAGTCACGGGTGATGGGGAGGCGGAAACCGATCGGGTGAACTTTTTGTCCCATGATGTTATTCGGCTTTCTCCGCGGCCGGCGCGGCGGCCTCGGGGGCCGATGTGGTCTCTTTCTGCACCGCGGCTTCTTTCTTTGCGGCGGGTTTTTTGGAATTGGTTTTTTTCTTGGCGGCCCGCCGCGTCTCGCGTGTCTCGATGACGATTTCGTCGGTCAGGATGATACGGATGTGGCTGGTCGCCTTCTTGTAAGGGTGAGCCGATCCACGTGCGGCAGGACGGAAACGTTTGAACGTAGGGC
>JAQBWH010000049.1 GCA_027624625.1 Verrucomicrobiota bacterium
CCGCGCGCTTATTGGGTCGATCTCGGACGGCAGTTGCTCCGGCTTGGACTGCTCGAGGCTTCGGAGGACAAATTTGCTACGGTCAGCGTGACAGAGCGCGGGGTCGAGGTGCTGCGGGCGCGGGAGAAGGTGGCGCTAACCCGTCCGATGATCCGGCCGGTGCAGGATGCGGCGGGGCCGAGGAAGCGCCGGGCGCGGTCCGGCGAGGTGGCGTGCGACGAGGGGCTTTTCGAGGTGTTGCGCAAGCTGCGGGCCGAACTGGCGCGCTCGCGCAATGTGCCGCCTTATGTCGTCTTTTCCGACGCCACGTTGCGGCATATGGCGCGGGAGTATCCGCGGGACGAGATGGCGCTGTTGCAAGTACCCGGGGTGGGGGAGCGGAAGTTGTCCGATTACGGACAAGTCTTTCTTGCCGCGATTGGGGGATGGTTGTCGACCAAACCGCGGCAGCGATTTGCGGGGGAATAATTTTCAGCGCAGAGGACGCAGAGATCGCAGAGAAGGGGAAGATTCCGTCGCCTCTATGACCTCCGCGGTCTCTCCGCCTTTCTTCTTCTCGACACTCTTAGACGGATCTGGTTTTTGAACGCCTATGCCGAACGATGTTGGTCAGTTGCTTTTGGTCGGAGTGCCGGGAGCGGAGTTGGACGTGGAGACGGCAGCCATGCTTCGGCGGGTCCAACCGGGCGGGTTTATTCTTTTCGGGCGCAATATCAAGACGCCGGAGCAACTGCGGAAGTTGATCGACGATCTGCGCGATCTTTCGGCGGTCGAACCGGTTATCACCATTGATCAGGAGGGCGGCCGCGTCTCGCGGTTGCGTTTGATCGGCGAGGAACCGCCGAACGCACAGCAATTGCGCGACCGGGGGAATCCGGAATTGGTCCGGCGCCATGGGGAGCTGACTGCAAAATTGTTGCGCCTTTTCGGGTTCAATCTCGACCTGTGTCCGGTGCTTGATCTTTCCTTCGATGACGAGGCGGACAACTCGCTGCGCGGGCGCTGTTATGGTCGGACGGTCGAGCAGGTCATTGCGCTGGCCGGGGAATTCAACGCCGCCCTGCGGGCCGGCGGCATCTTGAGTTGCGGCAAGCACTTTCCCGGCTACGCCGCGGCGGTGGAAGATCCGCACCATTCGTTCCCGGTCATCGAGCGCTCGCGGGCCGAAATGGAGGCGAACGAGCTGGCCGTGTTCCGTCATTTCGCGCCGTTGGTCGACAGCATGATGATCGGTCACATCCACTACGGTTCGTTGGATCCGGAGAGGCGCCCGGCTTCGCTTTCGCCGGTCATGATCGACGGTCTGCTGCGCGGAGAAATGGGATTCGAGGGGTTGGTCATGACCGACGACTTGGACATGGGGGCGATTATCGACACGACATCATTCGAGGATATGCTGGGGCTCGGGCTGGCCGCGGGGAACGACCTGCTGATGATTTGTCACCGGGTGGAGATGCTTGACCAAGCGCGGGCCGTGCTGAAGAAGCAACCGTCGGACCTGCTCGCGGCTTCGCTCGGGCGGGTGGCGGCTTTTAAAGAGAAGATGGCGCCGTCGACCGATTTTTCGCCTGCGGCGTTTGAGGCGATCAACCGTGACATCTGGGCTTTACGGGTGGCCACCCTGGGCGAGGAAAAAGCGTGCGAGAAAAGCTTGGAAGACGGGAAACGCTCGCCGGTGGAGCTTTATTAAAAGGGCGAACGGTGAAAGTTGAGATGATAGAAACGGCAGCGCTCCCGTTGGTCGACTGGGTGGTGCTCGGTCTTTACTTTGCCGCCATGCTCGGTGCGGGCTGGTATTTTTACCGCTCGGGGCGGAGTTCGACCGCAGCGGGGTTCACCAAAGCGGACGGCGCGATGCCGGGTTGGGTGGTCGGGCTGTCGATTTTGGCGACCTATGTGAGCAGTATCAGTTTTCTTGCCTTGCCCGGGCGCGCCTTTGCCGGGAACTGGAATGCCTTTGTTTTCAGTCTGTCGCTGCCCCTCGCGCTGTGGGTCGCGGCGCGGTGGTTCGTGCCGTATTACCGCGCGACCGGCGAGGTCTCGGCTTACAGCCATCTCGAGACGCGTTTCGGTCCGTGGGCCCGGGTTTACGCGGGGGTCTGCTACCTGCTCACCCAGTTGGCGCGGATGGGATCGGTCATGTTCCTCATGGCGCTGCCGATGCACCTCCTGCTTGGCTGGGAAATGCACTGGATCATCCTGCTCACGGGGGTGTCGGTCATTATTTACACCATGCTCGGCGGGATTGTCGCCGTGATGTGGAGCGATGCGGTGCAGGCCATCATTCTTATGGCCGGCGCGCTTTTGTGTCTTCTGATTCTTGTGGCCGGTTTGCCGGACGGTGCCGTCGCCGGTTGGGACCATGCGGTGGCCCACGACAAATTTTCGCTCGGCAGCTTCGGGGCGTCCTTGGGCGAGTCGACCTTCTGGGTCGTGCTGGCCTACGGGATCGTCATCAACCTGCAAAATTTCGGCATCGACCAGAATTACGTGCAACGCTACGTGGCGGCACGGTCGGAAACGGCGGCGCGGCGCAGCCTGTGGGTCGGCGGGCTGCTTTACCTTCCGGTGTCCGCCGTTTTTTTCCTGATCGGAACGGGGCTCTTTGTTTTCTACGGAACACAGCCGGACCTTTTGCCCGCCGCACTGCAGGGGGCGGATCAGGCGGATCGCATCCTTCCCTATTTCATCATCACCCAGTTGCCGCCCGGGGCCAAGGGATTGCTCCTCGCGGCGATTTTTTCCGCGGCGATGAGCACGATTTCGACCAGTCTGAATTCGTCGGCCACGCTTTTGTTGACCGACTGGTATCAAAGATTTTTCCGGCCGGAGGCCGGTGAGCGCGAGTCGATGCGCGTGCTGCACGGGGCGTCGCTGGTCTGGGGCGCGCTGGGCACGGGCGTGGCGCTGGCCATGATCGGGGTCAAAGCGGCGCTCGATGCCTGGTGGACGCTTTCCGGGATTTTTGCCGGCGGGATGCTGGGATTATTTCTGCTCGGCCTGATCTCACGTCGGGCGGGGAATCCGGCAGCGGTCACCGCCGTGCTGGCCGGGGTCTTGGTTATTCTCTGGATGACCCTCACGCCCGGATCGGCGGCGTGGCCGGTGGAATTACAGAGCCCGTTCCACAGTTTTATGACCGTGGTGGTGGGTACCTTGGTCATCCTTTTGGTCGGGCTGGGTCTGAGCCGGTTTTTCGGGGCGCAGCGCCAATCCTCCAGTCGGTAGGGTCCGCTGGCCCAGCGGACCGCTGCATTTCTGAATCCGAGCCAAGCCGAAACGATGCATTTAAAGCACGGATCACACGAATTTCACAGCGGAGGCTTGGCGGCACGGCTCCAAGGCAAATGGTTTCCAGAGGAATACCGATCGATGACTGGCCTCAGCGGCCAGTCACCAAATGGTGAGATGTTTGCCCGTAAACCCTCTGTGATCAGTGCCATCCGTCCTATCCGTGGTTAAACTCCTCTGCACGGATACGGCGAAGCAAGCGGCCCGCTGCAGCGGGCCCTACCATGGGCCTGGCAACGGTTTTTGTGCGGTTTGCGGACGTAATTCGCTCTTGAGTCGGATTATTAGACCAGCTTATAAGAAGTGTCCGGCCGCGAACTCGCGCTTGCGGCATTTTTATTTCTGATGAGCTTTTCTTTCCCGATCGCCGCCGCTCTCCCGCTCTATGCCGACAAGTTCTTGTCGGGAGCTGACTGGTTGACCAATTCGATCTTTGTCTCAGTGTTGGTCATGGGGATTGTGCTTTTGTTTGCCCGGCGGGCGACGAAGGACGTCAAGCTTGTGCCGGACGGACCGCAAAACGGCTTTGAAGCGGTTGTCGAGACGCTTTACGACACCTTGGAAGAAATTGTCGGGCCGCACATGGTGAGCAAGGTTTTCTCTCTGCTGGCCACTCTTTTCATCTTCATCCTCGTCTCGAACTGGTTCGCGCTCCTGCCGGGCGTCGGTTCGGTCGGCTTTGCCGCTGATTCTTCGCAGGTCGGGGCTTGGCACAGCATCAGTGCGGATGATCTCAAAGTGGCCATTCTGCGTCCGACCACGGCCGATTTGAATATGACCTTGGCCATGGCCGGCGTCTTCATGGTCCTCTGGCTTTATTGGTCGATCCAGGAGATGGGGGTGGGCGGGTTCCTCAAGCACATGTTCGGGGTCAAGGGCGGGCTTAAGGGGGTCATGGCCATTACCTTGGCTCCCATCTTTTTCATGGTGGGCCTCATTGAGATTGTTTCCATCGCTTTCCGCCCGGTCTCCCTCTCTTTGCGGCTTTTCGGCAACGTCTTCGCGGGGGAGACGCTGCTCGCCACCATGGTCACGCTGGGCAAGACAGTGGGGGCACCTCCCTTCGTCGCCTACCTGATGAGCGTGATCATCCCGATCCCTTTTTACTTTTTGGAACTCCTCGTCGGATTACTCCAAGCCATGGTCTTCACCCTGCTCTGCGCAGTCTACATAACGCTCTCCACTTTGCATGACGAAGATGAGCACGGCAGCGAGCACCATGGCGAAGCGCACGGTGCACCAACCGCCGCATGACAAATTTCCCGCCGGGACCATGCTTAAAGCGTGGGCGGCGCGGAGTTGACACAACAAAACACACAAAACCATGATCATCCCAATCCTAGCAGAAGCCGCCGCAGCCGCGGGCGGTATCACGGGTAGTTTCACCCTCGGCATGGCCGGGGCCGGCGCCGGCATCGGCATCGGCCTGGTCGGAGCCAAGGCAGTTGAAGCCGTCGGGCGTAATCCCGGCGCCTTCGGCAAAGTGATGACCCTCGCCATCATCGGCATGGCGTTGGCGGAAGCCATCGCCATTTATGCCCTGATCCGCGCCTTCGCGGGCCAGTAAGCCTCAATGGTCGCGGTCGCTCCGGCGGCCGCGACCTCCTCTTCTTCCGAAAACATGAACGTTATCACAGATCTGCTGAGCACCTTCGGCGTCACTTGGCCGAAGTTCATCGCCCAGACGATCATTTTCATCATCGTTTACTGGGTCTTGAACAAATACGCCTTCGGCCCCATCGTCAACGTGCTGGCCGAGCGCCGTCGCCGCATTGCCGAGGCGCAGGAAAACGCCGAGAAAATCAAGAAGCAACTGGCCGCCGCTGACGCGCACTACAAGGAAATCCTCGGCAAAGCTGACCTCGAAGCCAAAGCCCTGATCGACGAGGCCCGGGCCAGCGCCGAGGTCGTGCGCGAAAAGCGTGTGCAGGAGGCGATCGGCGAGGCCGAGGGCGTCATCCGCAAGGCCCATGAGTCGATCGAGCAGGACCGCCGCAAGATGGAAGCTGAAGTGAAGACCGCCATGGTTGGCCTGGTCGCCGCAACCACATCAAAGGTGGCGGGAAAAATTCTCACGGCCGACGACCAGAAACGCCTCAACGACGAGACGATCAAAGAAATCGCAGCATGAAGTCACCCCGCGAGGCCCGCAAAAATGCCCGATCGCTTTTTCGCGGCTGCTTGCCCGGCGGCAAGCTCGACGCGACGCGCGTCCGTGCCGTGACCGACGTGCTCGCCTCGGAAAAACCGCGCGGCCACCTCGCTATCCTGCAGTCCTTCGTGCGTCTCGTTCGCCTCGAGTTGGGGCGCCGCCACGTCGTCATCGAAAGTGCTGCGCCGCTCTCCGAATCCGAAATGACCAAACTCCGCGCCGACATCATCGGCACCCATGGCGACGACCTGACTTTTGAGACCGCGGTGCGTCCCGATCTGATCGGAGGCCTGCGCGTGCGCGTCGGCAGTGACGTGTGGGACGGCAGCGTTCGCGCCCGTCTCGAAGGTCTTCCCGCCTGAACCATTTTTAGAAAACCAAGCCCATGAGCACACTTGTCCAAGAAATCGAATCGAAGATAGCAGGCCTGCAGGCCGGCACCGCGCACACCAACACCGGAAAAGTCCGCGAGGTCGGCGACGGCATTGCCCGGGTCGAAGGGTTGAGCAATGTCATGCTCAACGAGATGGTCGAATTCCCCGGCGGCGTGATCGGCCTCGCCCTTAATCTGGAAGAAAACGAAGTCGGCGTCGTTCTCCTCGGTAATTACCGCGACATCAAAGAGGGTGACGAAGTCAAAACCACCGGCCGGCTCCTTTCTATTCCCGTGGGCAAAGCCCTCCTCGGTCGCGTGGTCAATACGCTCGGCGAGCCGATTGACGGCAAAGGACCGATCGAGGCCACGACTTACTATCCGTTGGAAAAAATCGCCCCGGGCATCATCAAGCGCCGTCCCGTGACCCAGCCCGTGCAAACGGGCATCATGGCGATCGATGCCATGATTCCGATCGGACGCGGACAGCGCGAGTTGATCATCGGCGACCGCGCCACCGGCAAGACCACGGTGGCTATTGATTCGATCATCAGCCAAGCCCTCCTCAACAAGCAGAATGAAGCTTCGGGTGACAAGGAATTCCGGCCGGTGTACTCGATCTACGTGGCGATCGGCCAAAAGAACGCCAATGTGGCGCGGGTTATCGCCACCTTGGAAAAGGAAGGCGCCATGCCTTACACCATCGTCGTGGTGGCCTCGGCCTCGGATGACGCGGCCAGTCAGTATCTGGCCCCCTTTGCCGGGGCGGCCATTGGTGAGTGGTTCATGGACAATGGCATGGATGCACTCATCGTCTTCGACGATTTGTCGAAGCAGGCCGTGGCTTACCGCCAGGTGTCGCTGCTCCTTAAACGTCCGTCCGGCCGCGAAGCGTATCCGGGCGACGTCTTCTACCTGCATTCCCGCCTGCTCGAGCGCAGTGCGCGTTTGAGCGAGGAGGCGGGCGGGGGATCACTCACCGCGCTGCCGATCATCGAAACGCAAGCCGGCGACGTGTCAGCCTACATTCCGACCAACGTCATTTCCATCACCGACGGCCAGATCTACCTCGAGGGCGACTTGTTTTACCAAGGGATTCGTCCGGCCATCAACGTGGGCCTTTCGGTCAGTCGCGTCGGTTCCGCCGCGCAAGTCAAGGCGATAAAACAAGTGGCCGGAAAGATCAAGGGTGAGTTGGCCCAGTTCCGTGAAATGGCGGCTTTTGCCCAATTCGGCTCCGATTTGGACGACAAAACCAAGGGTCTCCTCGAGCGCGGACGCCGCATCGTCGAGCTTTTCAAACAGCAGCAATATAAACCGCTGCCGGTCGAAATGCAGGCGGCGGTGCTTTATGCCATGCAACAGGGTTACATGGACAAAGTGGATGTGGAGAAAATCAAAGATTTCCAAGCCAAGCTGCAGGAATTTCTCGAGACGCGCAAAGCCTCCCTCTTGGCCAGCATTCGGGCAAAGAAAGTGATCGACGACGCGCTCGGTGGGGAGTTGAAAGCCGCCATGGACGAGTTCGCCCAATTCTACAAATAAGCGAGCCATGCCGAGCACACGGGACATTCGCCGCCGAATCAAATCGGTCCGCAACACGGCGCAAATCACCAAAGCGATGCAAATGATCGCCGCGGCGAAAATGCGCAAGGCGCAGCAACGCGCTTTGGATGCCCGGCCGTATGCCCGCATGCTTAACCGGGTGCTGGTCTCGCTGAGCAAACATACCGAGGACGAGCTTCACCCGCTTCTCCAGATTCGTCCGGTCAAGCACACCCTGGTTTACGTGGTGTCCACCGACAAAGGCCTCTGCGGCGGTTTGAATACCAATCTTCTTCGCGAGGTCCAACCATTCGACTCCGCGACGACTAGCTTTATCGCCAGCGGCAAAAAAGCGGTCGATTTTCTGGCCCGGACCAAGCGCCCGCTATTGGCCGACTTTCCGATGCGCGACACGCCGGAATACGGCGAGGTCAAACCGGTCTCCCAATTCATCATCGACAAATTCCTCGCCGGGGAATGCGACCGCGCCGTTGTGCTCTACACCGATTTCATCAACACGCTGATTCAGGTGCCCTCCTTGCATGAGTTGCTCCCCATCACGTCCTTCGACATGGGCGGCAAGCAGGAAGAGGATGCCGGGTCCGCGGTGGAAGAGGCCATGTCGGCCTTCAAATTCGAACCTTCCCCCCAAGAAGTGCTCAATGCGCTACTCCCGTTTTACGTTGGCAACGAATTGTATGCCATGATCCTCAATGCCCGTGCCTCCGAGCAGAGTGCTCGGATGGTGGCGATGAAAAATGCCACGGACAACGCCAAGTCCCTGATCAAAGACCTCACCCTTGAATACAACAAAATCCGCCAGGCCGCGATCACCACGGAAATCCTCGAGATTTCGTCGGCCCAGATCGCCATGGGCTAAGCAACTAAAGATATGAGCAATACCGGAAAAATCGTGCAAATCATCGGTCCCGTTGTGGACGTCGATTTCAGCGCAGCCCAACTCCCGAAAATTTACGACGCCTTGGAAACCACGGCCGAGGTCAACGGGCAAAAATCCAAAGTCGTTCTCGAAGTCCAACAGGACTTGGGTGAGGGCTGGGTCCGCGCGGTGGCCATGTCCAGCACGGAGGGTCTCCGCCGAGGCGGCGACGTGATTGGCACCGGTGCTCCGATTTCTGTCCCGGTGGGCGATGCAGTGCTCGGACGTATTTTCAATGTGACCGGCGATGCAGTGGACGAAGCCGGCCCGGTCTTGACCGAGAAGAGGTATCCTATTCACCGCAGTGCTCCGTTGCTCGTCGAGCAGGACACCCAGGCCCAGATCCTCGAGACCGGGATCAAGGTCATCGATTTGATTTGTCCTTTCACCAAGGGTGGCAAGAGCGGCGCCTTCGGCGGCGCCGGCGTGGGCAAGACCGTGGTCATCATGGAGCTGATCAACAACATTGCCAAAGGCCACGGCGGTTACTCCGTGTTTGCCGGAGTCGGTGAGCGCACGCGCGAGGGCAACGACCTTTTCAACGAAATGTGCGAGGCGGGCATTATCGACAAAAAAGATATGTCCAAGTCGAAGGTCGCGCTGGTTTACGGTCAGATGAATGAGCCTCCGGGCGCGCGTCTCCGTGTGGCGCTCACGGCGCTGGCCATGGCCGAATACTTTCGCGACGAAAAGAACCAAGACGTTCTTCTCTTCATCGACAATATCTTCCGGTTCTCCCAGGCCGGATCGGAAGTCTCTGCCTTGCTCGGCCGTACTCCTTCCGCGGTAGGTTACCAACCAACCTTGGCTGCGGAAATGGGCATCTTGCAGGAGCGCATCACCTCGACCAAGAAGGGTTCGATCACCTCTCTGCAGGCGGTTTATGTGCCGGCGGACGACTTGACCGACCCCGCACCAGCCACGACTTTCGCGCACCTTGATTCGACCATCGTGCTCGAGCGTTCCATCGCCGAGTTGGGAATTTACCCTGCGGTTGACCCGCTCGCCTCGACTTCCAAGGCGCTGGCGCCCGAGATCGTGGGCAAAGAACACTATGAAGTGGCCCGCGGCGTCCAGCGTGTGCTGCAGCGTTACAAAGATCTGCAGGATATCATTGCCATTCTCGGCATGGATGAACTTGGTCCGGAAGACAAACAAAGCGTCTACCGCGCCCGGAAGATCCAGCGTTTCCTCAGCCAACCGTTCCACGTGGCCGAGATTTTCACCGGGACGAAAGGCGAATACGTCAAGACGGAGGACACGGTCCGTGGCTTCAAGGAAATTCTCGAAGGCAAATACGATGACGTGCCGGAGCAAAACTTCTACATGAAGGGCAGCCTCGACACCGTCACCCGCTAAAGCGTGGCCGCCAAAATCCAGTTCGAAATCGTCTCGCCCGCCGGGGTCAGCACCGCGGCGGAGGTCGACCAAGTGGTCATCCCGACGACGAGTGGGGAAATCGGCGTGCTCCCGCAGCATGAACCACTCATGACCATGCTCGAACCTGGTGAGTTGGCCGTGATCAACGACGGCAAGACGACCTACGCCGCAGTCGGCGAGGGCTTCGCCCAGATCACGCCCGGCCGGATTTCGATCCTGACCGATATGGTGGCGCGCGAGAGCGAGATCGATGAGGATGCGGTGGCCAAGGCCATCGAGCGGGCGCAAACCGCGCTGGCCAATGTGGCCAACATGAGCGATGAGGAAGCGGCCGGATTGGAAGCCGGCCTGAAGCGCAATTTGGCCATGCTCGGAGTGAAGCGCCGTCGACGCTCGGTTTGAGTTTTTTGAACCGATCACTGGAGCGAGCGCACGGACGCTCGGGGCAGATCACCTCAGGCCACCGCAAGGCGAGATGAGCGCGAGCCAAAGGGCCAACTGAACGAACAGGGGGACAGGCACTGGAGATTTCCCCTTGAATCTGCGAGGGTGGAGGACAACTATCGCGCGGTGCTATTCCACGTGCGGTCGTGTCTCGGAGTCTGTTTTGTCCTTCTGGCCATCGATGCCGCGGCGCAAACTTTTCCCCCGGCGAACCCTTTCATGGGCCCACCGGGCACCGCCACGATGCATGCCAACGCGGCGTCGACCGGAGCCACCATGAACCCGGGACCCGGTTCCGGACCTGTCTCGATCATCAACGCCGATTACGGCGCTGTCTTTCCGACCATCCTCATGGGGTCGGACGGACTGATCGTGTCGGTTGCCACCCGGTTAGAAAACCGGACTCCCTACGTTTACCTCCTCAACCCGACCACGCTCGAGTCGCTGGCCACGCCGATGGAACTC
>JAQBWH010000050.1 GCA_027624625.1 Verrucomicrobiota bacterium
GTTGGCTTCGTCCTGCGCCGCCGGCGCCCATAAGGCGCGCACAAGTTTTCGCGGCCGGCGAAAAGTTCGACCAGATCAGGTTCGGGCACGGGCGCTGTAGAGGTCTGCCGCGTCGAAACCCTCCAGCACGCGCCGCAGCGATTCCTTGAAGGCAAGACTGGCCGGCACCGGATCCGATCCAATTGATGCCGTGAAGCAACTCCTCACGGCTCGGGGCGGCTCGCCCTCGGTCGACGCCATTTCGCTCAGCTTTCAAGTTTGCCTCCGGCCATCTCCGCTGCGCGCCGGTTCAGGTTTCCAGTTTCCGATTTGGGCCTGTAGGCTGCGGAACATGAAAAGTTTGCTCTTCTCCCCGTGGTTGATGGTTTTACTTTGCGCCGCCCTCAGCACCCTGGCGGACACCCTCGGCACCGTGTGGTGGGAGCAAAAAAAGATGTGGGTGCTGGTGGCCGTCATCGGCATCGCCCCTTTCGTCTTTCTGGCGTTCGGTTATGTCGGTTCGCACTTCGGCCTGGCCAAGGCCTCCAGCCTGACCAACACACTGGTGGTCATCGGTCCGATCCTCGTCGGCATCTTCTTCCGCGGGGAACTTCGACAACTCTCGGCGGTGGAATTGGCCGGCATGGCCATGGCCGTGACTGGCATCGTCCTGCTCACCGCCTTCAACTCGCACGAAGCCAGTGGAGGTCACGCCCAGTGATCTTGGACCGAAAGAAGAAGCCGGGGGACTCATGAGCGAAACCAAGCCGCCGACCATGGAGGTCATCCCGGTCGGCACCGCCAACCGGGATGTCTATAACAATCTCGCGCAGGGCTATGAGGCGGAGTTCTCGGCCATCACCGGGAAAAAGCCCGATGCCCGCGGGATCTTCCGGCTCGATACCCGCATCGGGGACGACGTGCGGGCGTTCCTCCTGTCGGTCGGGGACGTGCCAGCGGGCCTGATCGCGGTGCGCACCAAGGACGACGGATCATACGAGGTGGCCGAATTCTACGTGGTTCCTTCTTTCCGCAAACAAGCATGGGGGCGGGAATTTGCCCACGCCATCTGGCGCAACCTGCCCGGGTCATGGGAGATCAAACAAATCGCCGGGGCGGAATACGCGGCCGAGTTCTGGCGTAAGGCCATCGGCGCCTTCCCGCAGACCGATTTTCGGGAGGACAGGTTTGACGATCCTTACTGGGGGAAAGTCACGCGGCAGCGGTTTGTCACTGCCGTGGCGCACGGCGCGTAGACCTTGGTGGGCCTCGGCGACCGGAGGCGGAACCGTCTGGCTGCAGGGGCGGAAAGCTGCCATCATGCTTTGGTCCAATTTCTCTGCGCTCCTGCCCATGTCGAATTCTTCCCGCCTGCTCACCTGTCTGCTCGTCGCGGGAACGCTGACCGCCTGCTCGCGGCCCGACGAGGCGCCGATCCGGGTCGGCATTTTGCATTCCATGACCGGGACCCTGGCGATCAGCGCGCGACCGGTGGTTGATGCCACCCTGCTGGCCATCGAGGAAATCAATGCCGCAGGAGGACTGCTCGGGCGGAAGCTGGAGCCGGTCATTGCCGACGGCACGTCCGACTCCGGCAACTTCGCAGCCGAGGCCGAGCGCTTGATCACCGAGGAAAAGGTCAGCGTGGTCTTCGGATGTTGGACGTCTTCCAGTCGCAAGGCGGCTGGGCCGGTCTTCGAAAAACACGGTCATCTGCTTTTTTACCCAGTGCAATACGAGGGCCTCGAGCAGTCGCCCAATATCGTCTACAACGGCGCCACGCCCAACCAGCAGGTCATGCCGGCGGTGAGCTATGCTCTGGCCAACTTCGGTCCGCGCGTTTTCCTTGTCGGGTCGGATTACGTTTTCCCGCGCACGGCGAACGAAATCATCCGCGACCAGGTCGCCGCGTTGGGCGGCGAAGTGGTCGGCGAATTGTATCTCCCGCTCGGCGGAAAGAACGTCGCCCCGATGATCGCGGCCATCGTCGAGGCCAAACCCGATGTGATCCTCAACACGATCAACGGCGATTCGAATGTCGCGTTCTTCGGCGCCATGCGCGCAGCGGGCTTCATGCCGGACCGCCTGCCCGTCATCTCGTTCAGCATCAGCGAGACCGAACTGCCCGAACTCGGGGCCGAAGCAATGGCGGGGAATTATGCCGCGTGGAATTATTTCCAGAGCGTCGGCACGCCGGAGAACAACGCGTTTCTGGAAAAATTCCGCGCGCGTTTCGGCGCGGACCGTGTCGTCTCCGATCCGCTCGAGGCGGCCTACTTCGGCGTCATGCTCTGGGCGCAGGCCGTGCGCGCCGCCGGCTCCGCCGAACCCGCCGCCGTGCTGGCCAAAATCGGCGGGCAGGGGATGCGTGCGCCGGGCGGCCTCGCCTACATCGATGGCCCGACGCAGCACACTTGGAAATACGCGCGCATCGGCCGCATGCGCCCCGACGGCCAGTTTGACATCGTGTGGTCCTCCGACAAGCCGGTGCGCCCGATGCCGTTCCCGCTCTTCCGCACGCGCGCCGATTGGGAGCGTTGGCAGAAAGATCTCTCCGCCTCGTGGGGCGGGAAATGGGTCAGCCCGCACACGGAGGATGTGCCCGTGCCATGAAAAAGTCCCGTCGCTCCCGCATTGCCACGCAACTGCTCGTCTGGTTTTTGCTCCTGACTTTGGTGCCGCTCATCGTCGCCGCGTTTCTCACCACGCGCACCGCGCGGCAACTTCTCACCGACCAGATCGAGAACAATCTCCGTGCCATGGCCGACAATCTCGGCCGGCAGGTGGAAACATTTTTGCGCGGGCAGGAGCGCGATCTGCTCGTTCTCGCGGCGAACCCGGGCACGGCCGAGGCCATCGACGCGTTTTCCGCCGCGTGGAAGAACGGCGCCCTCGACGAAAGCGCCCACGCCGCGGCCGCCGCGCGCTTTGCGCCGTTTCTCCGCCGCGCGGCAGAGTCGATCGGCACCGATGACATTTACCTTATCGAACCCGACGGTCGTGTCGTTTTTTCCACCGCGCGCGGTCCTGATTTCGGCATGAAGATCGACGAGTCTCCCGTGGCCGGCACCACGCTGGGCCGCGCCGCGCAGTCCGCCCGCTTCACCCTCGGGCTCGAGCAGTCCGATTTCGATTTTTACGGACCCGACGCCTTACCCGCCACTTTCATCGCCGTGCCGGTGCTGGCCGATGGAAAGTATCGCGGGATGGCCGTGCTGCAGATCGGCGCTGCGGAGATCAACCGTGTGATCAGCGACACCTCCGGTCTCGGTGCGACCGGCGAGATGGTCGTCGTGGCTGAACACGCCGACGGGCTCATGGCTGTGGCTCCGACGCGGCACGACCCGCAGGCGGCATTCAATCTGCGCGTTCCGCCCGAAGGACACTCCGCCGCGCTGCGCGCGAGCATGAAAGGTCTGCCCGGCTTCGGTCACGATATCGACTATCGCGGCAAATCCGTGCTCGCCGTCTGGCAATACTTGCCCGCCCTGCGCTGGGGCGTGGTGGTCAAGATCGACGACGACGAAGCCTTCGCCCCGGTCTCGCTCTTGCGCAAACTGTCCGTGGGCATCGCTTTGCTCAGCGGTCTCCTCGCCGCCTTGGCCGCCTGGATGGTGGCGCGCTCTTTCTCGCGTCCGATCGAGGAACTAACCGCCGCCGCGCACGAAGTCGCCTCGGGCCACCTGCATCGCCGGGCCGAAGTACGCAGCAGCAACGAAATTGGCGATCTGGCCCGCGACTTCAACCACATGACCGGGCAGTTGCGCGAGATGATCGAAACGATGGACGAGAAAGTGCGCCTGCGCACCGCCGAGCTGGCCGAGGCCCGCGACCAGGCCGAGGAGGCCAACCGGACGAAGAGCGCTTTCCTGGCCAACATGAGCCACGAACTGCGCACGCCGATGAACGCCATCATCGGCTACAGCGAGATGCTCACCGAGGAGATGCAGGATCTCGGTCAGGACGAATTCATCCCCGACCTGAAAAAAATCCACAGCGCCGGCAAGCATCTCCTCGGTCTGATCAACGACGTGCTCGACCTTTCGAAGATCGAGGCCGGAAAGATGACCATCTATTGCGAGACAATCGATGTGGCCACCATGGTGCGCGAGGTCGAATCGACCGTGCTCCCGCTGGTCAAAAAGAACGACAACCACCTCGAGGTCGAACTCCCCGCCGAGGCCGGCACGATGCACAGCGATCTGACCAAAATCCGGCAGATGCTCTTCAACCTGCTGAGCAACGCGAGCAAGTTCACCGAGAAAGGAAAGCTTCGCCTCGTGGTCACGCGTACGGTGGAAAACGGCGCCGACTGGTTGCGCTTCGCGGTGAGCGACAGCGGTATCGGCATGACGCCCGAGCAGATGGGCCGCCTCTTCCAAGCTTTCACTCAGGCCGACGCCTCGACCACGCGCAAATTCGGTGGCACCGGTCTCGGCCTGGCCATCAGTCGCGAATTTTGCCAACTCCTCGGGGGCGACATCACGGTCGAAAGTGTGCCGGGAGAGGGGTCGACCTTCACCGTCGCCTTGCCCGCCCGCGCCCCGCAGGAAGAACCGGCTGCCGCCGCGCCCGCCGAAGAAACACCCGCCCCGGCGGCGGGAACCGCCGGGCGTCCTGCGCTCGTGGTTATCGACGACGATCCCACTGTGCTCGACTTGATAAGCCGTTTCCTGACCAAGGAAGGATTCGACGTGCACACCGCGAGCAACGGCCGCGACGGTCTCGAGCTGGCCAAAACGAAGCATCCCGTGGCCATCACGACCGACGTGATGATGCCCGGCATGGACGGCTGGTCGGTCATCAACGCGCTCAAAGCCGATCCCGCCACCGCGCACATCCCGATCATCCTCGTCACCATGACCGACAGCCGCGAGATGGGGGTGGCCCTCGGTGTCTTTGATTATCTGGCCAAGCCGGTCGATTGGACGCAGTTGCGCGGCACCCTCGACCGCCTCGAGTTCGGCGCGCAAGCCCGCACCGTGCTCATCGTGGAGGACGACGAGGCCGCGCGAGACCAACTCCAGCGCACCATGGTCAAGCAGGGATGGCAGGTCCTTCTCGCCGGGGACGGTCTGGCCGCGCTCGAGGCGGTGCGCGAGACCGAACCTTCGCTCGTCCTCCTCGATCTCATGATGCCGCGCATGGACGGCTTTGAATTCCTTGACCGCTTCCGTCGTGATGCGCGATTCGTTCACACTCCGGTGATCGTCGTAACGGCCAAAGACCTCACCGAAGAAGACCGGGGACGCCTCAGCGGCCGTGTTCATTCCCTCATCACCAAGGACGGGTCCATTGTCAAAAAGCTTCTCCCGCAGCTCCAGACCTACCTGCCCCGCCCGGCGACCGATTGAGGTACGGGAGCAGAAGCGATTTGTTTCTCTATGATGCATCGCTGCTTGTGCTCGGACCCGTGTTCCTGTTACCTCCTGAGGAGTGAATAAACCAACATCCCTCCATCTTGTCGGCGCGGTGCTTTGCGCGGCATTCCTTCTCTCGAACTCTCCGGCCGGCGCGGCCGAGGAAAACACGGCGGCGGTCCGGGCCGCGAGCAACCAATTCTACACCGCGCTCAACCGACTCTTCACTGGCGACATGGCGCCGATGGAGGCCCTCTGGTCGCACCGCAAGGACGTGACCTACATGGGCCCCGGCGGCGGATTCCGGGTCGGTTGGGATGCGGTGCGCAAGAATTTGGCATCCCAAGCGGCCATGAAGCTGGGCGGCTCGATCAAGCCCGCGCAGGTCAAGATCACGGCCGGCCGCGATCTGGCCACGGTGAGCAACATGGAAGTGGGATCCAATGTTATCGGCGGAAAGAAGACCATCGTCTCGCTGCGTGCGACGAGCATTTACCGCAAGGAAAACGGGCAGTGGAAGATGATCGGGCATCACACCGATCTCATCCCGGCCATGGAGAAAAAGTAAGTTCTCAACACGTGCTCGGGGACCAGGGCCTGCCGCCCTGGTGCGCATTCGCAGTCCACCCAAGGCGGCCCGCAGATTGTCGAAGCCAAGACTAGCGGATTGAAAGTGCGGTCGCGCCAAGAGCGTTCCGGCCGCCACTATTGTCAAAGTGTTCCTGCGCAAATTCTCCTGACGCCGCTGATGTGTCCTCGAGTTGCCCCGTGCGAGAGGAGGGGCGGTCCGGTTGCCGCGGGCGCATCCTCCCCTGCCTCTAATAACGGCTCACGTAGTAAAGGTAGCTCGCTACCAAGCCGGCGAAGTAGATGACGGGGAAAGCCCATCGGGCGACATGGTCGACCCGCACCGCCGCCGTTTTGTGCCCCGCCTTGCACATGGTGGTGAGGACGAGACTCTCGAGCACGGAGAGGCACATCACCAAGAAGGAATAGAGCAGGACCGTGTCCGTAAAGGTGAAGTAGGAAATGCGCGGCATGGAACCCTCGATGAGGAATTGGTAGGCAACGACGGTTAGGATGCCGATGAAGGCGACGTTCAGCCGGTCCGAGAGGTTGTCCACCTCCATCCAGAAAATCGCCCACATAAGCAGAACGAGGATGATCAGCGGCAGGACGACCTTCCACAAAACACTTGCCGCTTCACGTTGCAGAGTAACGGTGAAAAGAAGTTCGGAGACCGGTTTGACTTCCCCGTAAAAGCGATGGTCCGAGAGTCTGGTCACCATATCGAGATTGAGCAGGCGCCACTCCGCCATATTGACGAGTTTATCGTTTTTGACGTGCTCTTCGGTGGCCCCCAGCATGCGCTGGTTCACTTCCAAGAGCACCTGATCGCTGTCGTTGCCAAAGGCCACCATCCTCGCTTGTAGCGTCTGCGTGTCGAAGGGGAACGGCTCCAGCCGCATAGGCGTCTCCAGCGTGACGTTGCGTGCCTCCAAGAAACGGACATGCCCGTCCGGGCGAACCTCGATCTTGATGGCGCTGATGTCGCCCAGACCGACTTCGTTGATGATCACGAGCTGCGGCCACCAACCGGCGAAGACTTCGTTGAATTGGAGTTGTCCTTGGAAAAGTTTTGTCTCCGTTCCTTCCACCGCCGGATCGAAGGCCAGCCGCGGGTCATCCCACTCCGCCACCACGATGAGTTCGACTTGGAAGGTTTCAGTCACTTCGTCCAGGTCGAGGAGATTGGCGAGGAAAACCCCCACTTTGACCACCGTTGGCGAGGCCGGTGGATTCGGCATCCCGGGATCGATGGCGCGCCCATTGCCTGGGCCCGCGAGCAGAACAAGCAGCGCCGCCACCCAAGCTGGAAGAAAGCGCCAGCCCCGACGGCCGTGACGATCCTTCCTCGGCCGCTGGGAGACCAGCTGGCCGCTCGCTTTGTCGCCCGCGGGTAGAGGGGCCGTTGTTTTTCGCGCGGCACACTCGGATATTGGGTCAAAAGTCATTTTTCTGTTATAGAGCAACGTCATGGGCAGGGCGAGTCTTCACGCGCGCGAGATCGTCGGGCGATGTGAGCGAGGCTTCGCCTTTCGGACTCAGGCCGGGCCGGTGTCGGCGATGGCCGAGGCCAGCTGTTCCAGGCGCTGCTCGCGTGATCCCCAGAGCTCGATCAGGAGAGGCGCATTCTGACCGGGCATCACGCCGAACCGGCCCTCGCGGTAAATCTGTTTGAAGATGGCGTCGACCGCGTCACGGTAGGAGTGGTCGACCGGACGGATGCCGTCCTCCTCCATGGCCACAGGCCACTGCTCGGAACAAGGCACGAAGGCGAGGATATCGAGGTGATCGAGGGACTCTCGGACGGCGGGAACCATGGACTGCACGAAGGCATCATCGATGTCGGTCGTGCGGCAATCCGCGGTGAATTGCGAATAGGCGAGGTAGTCGACCGGTGCACGGTCGAAAATGACGTCATCCGAACTCGAGGCGTAACGGTGAAGCCGACTGATGTTGTAGTAAAGCTGGATCCCGTTGTGCAAACGCGTCGAGGCCTCCCGGAAACGAATCTCGTAGGGCCCGTGCAGACCCAAGGCCCGGTAGGGCTCCTCCTCGCGGGCATAGCCGGCGCGGGAAGCAACCCAGTCGTTGACCACGGTCGATTTGCCGAGCGAATGGGAACCCGAGATGGCGATGCGCATGGGAAGTCATCGAAGCCAGGGAAGGCGAACCGTAAGTCCGCCCTCGCTGAAGCGGGGAGCCTCAGTCCTTGCCATCCGGTTGCGTCCCGGCAGGGGCTGCCACCTGACGACAAATCCCGACGATACCCAGGACCTTGCCGCCCTCGCCGATCCAAGGCGTCTTCAGGGTGTCGGCGTAAACTTTGTGGCCGTCGGGGTAGACGAGCCACTCCTGGAACTGCCGCGGCTTTCCCGCCGCCAGGGTCTTCTGGTCATCGGCGCGGTAGGCCGCGGCGAGTTCGGCCGGGAAGAGGTCGTCGTCCGTTTTTCCGACCAACTCGGCCAATGGGCGCCCCACCAAGGCGGCCCAAGCCGTATTGCCGCCGCGGTAAACGCCGTCCATGTCCTTGTAGAAAATGACGTCCGGGAGGGAATTCATCGCCGTGGTGACGGTGGCGAGTTGGTCCGCCGGGCTGTCGGCGGCCGGTGACTGGTGCGTGGTGGTGGCGAGTGCCGCGGCAACTGCTGCGGCGAGGAGGGTGTTTTTCATGGTTTTCTTTCCCGGGCGGGGTTGGGCGCCTTGGGGTCACGGAGCATGTAACGGGAGGTTGCCGATGTCAGTCCTCAAAATTCCCGCAGAAGGCGGCCGGCACGCTGGACTGGCGCGGAGAAGCCGTTTTCGCGCAGGGCATACCAGAGGATGGTCGCATTGATGCCCAAGATAGGAATCCCGAGCGGCGGCTCCAGTTTTTCGGTGACCGCGGTCATGCTCATGTTCGTGCCGCATTGCACGCCCGGAGAGCGTGCCGGTGATGGTTTGGCCCGTCATGTCCTTCACGGATTCAGCGGGACTTGCAGACATTTGTCCGACGCCACGCAGCCGATCGTTCGGGGCGGCGTTCAGCGCCAGTAGTTGTTGGCCGCGGCGATGGTGGCGAATTCCTGGGCCACGGTTTGCCCGATGGCAATGAGCATGGCGGGATCTTCGGCGTAGATGGGACGCAATCTTTCGCGCACCGCGGCATCGGGCTGGGTGGCTTTGATGATGAGGCGCGCCATTTTTACGGCGAGTTGGCGCCCCTCTTCGGGAGTTTTGGTCAGCAGCGTGTTGCCGGGGACCAATTGGATGGGTTCGGGCGAGGCGGGAGCGCTCATGTGTTTTCCGGATAACGAGCCGCCACACCTTGTTCCTTGGCGTGTCGTATTCAATGGCATTCGCCTGTTTTTGCGCGGCACTCGCCTAGTCTGGGGAGATCATGATAGGCTTTCATTTCAGATGTCCGACAAAGTTATCATTTTCGACACCACGCTGCGCGACGGGGAGCAATGCCCCGGCGCTTCGATGAATTTGCGTGAGAAAATGGAAGTCGCGCGGCAACTCGAGCGGCTCAATGTCGATGTCATCGAGGCGGGTTTCCCCGTGACCAGCGAGGGTGACTTCGAGGCGGTGCAGCGCATCGCCACCGAGGTGAAGGGACCGATCATCGCCGGCTTGGCCCGTTGCGTGACCAAGGACATCGAGGCCGCCGCCGCTGCGGTCAAACCGGCCGGGGAACGCGGCCGCATCCACGTTTTCCTCGCCACCTCGAAAATCCACCGCGAGCACAAGCTGAAGAAAGCCCACGAGGAAATCCTTCGCCTCGCCGCCGAAGGAACCAGGCTGGCCAAGTCGCACTGCAAAGATGTCGAGTTCTCGCCCGAGGACGCTTCGCGCACCGAACCCGAGTTTCTCGTGCAAGTCGTCGAGACGGTCATCGCGGCCGGAGCGACCACGGTGAATATTCCCGACACGGTCGGCTTCGCC
>JAQBWH010000051.1 GCA_027624625.1 Verrucomicrobiota bacterium
GATCCGGACTGCCGCAAGCCCATGGTGTGGGACGATTTGGTTTACGATCCGGAATTGATCGGACCGGACGGGAAGCGCATGGGACGGCAAGAGGTCAGGTTCGACCGAAACCTGCACGCCTTTTTCCAGGCGGCCATTGCCCTGCGTCACGAGGTTCCGGTTTTCAACACGGGCGGGTTCCGTTGGTTGATATTGGACGACGCGGCCGGCACTCTGGCTTTCGAGCGCGCCGAGGGCAAAGCGCAGGCACTGGTCGTCTTCAATCGCAGCGAACAAAGCCAAACTGTGCGCTTGACCGCACCGGCGGAGTGGCCGGAGGGGGAGGTTTCCGCCCGCTTTGTTTCCGATGGCGGGTCCGCGGTCCTGCGGTGCAGCGGGGGCGAAGCACTGGTGGCGATGGCGCCATGGTCGGCTGCGGTGTTTTTGCCGTGAGTTCGGGGAGTGTCCTGCGAGAATCCCCGCGATGAAAGATCGCACCGGGATGTTGGCGACTGGTCTGCTCTCGATTGCCGCCCTTATTCTCATGGTCGCCGGCTTTATGGTTTGGGATCAGCCGGTGCTGGAAGCGGTGGCTGCTGGTGCCGCGCAGGACTGGAAAGCGGTGGCGCGCTTTCTTTCGCGTTATGGAGATTTCCCTTTTTTGCTGGCGGCCGGGGCCGTCGCGCTGGCGGTCAGCCTGCGCCTGCGGGCCGCCTCTCGGTCGCGTATCCTCACAGCCATGATTCTGGCCGGAATCATCGCCGGGTTGGCCTCGAATGGGGTGAAGCTGGGGGCCGGACGGGTGCGCCCGCGCGTGGAGCAGGTCGCGCACGGTTGGTACGGTCCGAAGCACGGGGACCAGTGGGTCTCCCTCCGGCACGATTTCCAGAGTTTTCCTTCCTCCCACGCCGCGTGCGCCTTCGGTTTTTTCTGGCCGCTCTTTCTCTCCCGTCGTCGGCTAGGTGCGGCGGGCCTGCTCCTTGCCGCGGCGATTGCTTGGTCGCGGGTGCAACTCAACGCCCACCATGTTTCCGATGTGGCCGCGGGGGCTTTGCTCGGGATAGTGATCGGCTGGTTGGTCTGGCGATGGATCGTCCCTCAAGCGGGACTGTCGGGTTGGCTGGGGGGACAAAGTGCCCCAACCGGCGGGGTCAATCCCGCGCCGTTCAGATGAATTCGTTGACCAGGTTCTCGAGGTATTCCTGACCCCCGGAGGAGAGCACGGGCGCAGGTTGGGCCAGGGCAGTCTTTTCCAACTCCTCGAGCGACATGTGGCCCTGCTCTACCTTGCGGCCCAAATCCGAGTCCCACGTGGCGTAGCGCGCGGTGACAAATTCGGCGATGCGTCCATCGGCTCGCATGGCCGCGGCAATTTTCAGTCCGCGGGCAAAGGTGTCCATGCCCCCGATGTGGGCATGGAAGAGGTCCTCCGGAGTGTGCGATTCACGGCGGCGCTTGGCGTCGAAATTGAGTCCGCCATGAGTCAGCCCGCCCATGCCGAGCACCACGAGCATGACATCGACAGCCAAGTAAAGGTCCGTGGGGAATTGGTCGGTATCCCAGCCGATCAATTCGTCCCCGCGGTTGGCATCGACCGAGCCAAGTTTGCCCGCGGAGGCCGCCACGGTCAGCTCGTGACGCATGGTATGTCCGGCCAGGGTGGCGTGGTTGGTTTCGATGTTGAGTGCGAACTGGTCGAGCAGGCCGTATTCCCGCAAAAAGTTGAGGCAGGCCGCCGAGTCACTGTCATATTGGTGGGTGCTGGGCTCACGCGGCTTGGGTTCGATGAAAAATTTCCCCTCAAACCCGATCTTTTTTTTGTGCTCCACGGCCATGTGGAGAAGCGCGGCGAGGTGATCCAACTCGCGTTTCATGTCCGTATTCCAGAGGGTTGAGTAGCCCTCGCGACCGCCCCAGAAGACGTAACCGGTCCCACCGAGCCGGTGGGTGGTCTCCAAAGCTTTTTTCACCTGCGCGGCGGCGTGGGTGTAGACCGGAAGACTCGGCGAGGTGCCTGCGCCTTGGGCATAGCGGGGGTGGCTAAAGAGACAGGCGGTACCCCAGAGCAATTTTTTGCCGGTCCGCCCTTGCTCTTCAGCCAGAACCTCGGCCACCTCATCAAGGGCCTTATTCGACTCGGTGAGTGATCCGAGTTCCGGCGCCACGTCCCGGTCATGGAAGCAGTAAAAATCGATCCCCGTTTTTTCGAGAAATTCGAAGAACACGCGGGCCCGCATTTGCGCATTGGCCACCGAGTCGGAGCCGTCGTCCCAGGGGGTCAGCGCTGTGCCTCCTCCGAACGGATCAGCCAGCGGATTGCGCATGACATGCCAGTAGGCTGCGGCGAAGCGCAGGTGCGCGCGCATGGATTTGCCCTCGACCATTTCGTCCGGGTTGTAGTGCTTGAAAGCAAAGGGGTTTCGCGAGCCCGGACCCTCGTAGGAAATCCGCCCGACCGTAGGGAAAAATTCATTACTCATAGATAATTATTGTGCTTTCAGCATGGCCATGGGCCAAGGAAATTTCCGATTGAAGGCTGCTTATAGTTTTCCACCTGGGTACCGCATGGAGGGATGAATATCCGCTTTTCAGGATCCGGTACGGATGGGGTTTTTGGCGTGAAAGTCCCGTGCCGCTGCCCGCATATTTTCAAGAATGACATATTGAGCCGGGTCGTCGGCCAAGTTTTTCTTTTCCAACGGGTCCGTCTCGTAATCGTAGAGTTCGGTGGCCTTCGGCTCCGCGTTGGGCTGGCCTTTGGGCACCCACTCGATGTAGCGGTAGCGCCCGTTACGGAAAGCGTAGCCCATCATCTCCTCGGCACCCTGGCCGCGGGGGTATTGAGTGACGGCCACATCCTTCACCTTGGCCGCAGTGCCTTCCATAATGGGCACCAAGCTGAGGCCTTGCAGTTCGGCGGGAATGGGCAGTCCGGCGAGTTGGCAAAGGGTCGGGTAAATGTCGATGAACTCCACCGGGGCTTCGGACTTCCGGCCCTCGCCCCCTGCCGCTTTCGGAGCGATGATGAGGGGTGATCGGGTCGCCTGCTCGTAATTGGTGTGTTTGCACCAAAGCCCGTGGTCACCAAGGTGAAAGCCATGGTCTCCCCAGAGCACGACGATCGTGTTGTCGGCAATGCCTTTGCTTTCCAAAGTATCGAGGAGCAATCCTACCTGGGCGTCGATGTAGGAAACACAAGCCATGTAGCCAAGAACCATGCTCTTTTGATCCTCCACCCGATCCTCGGGGATGGGCGATTCTGTGCTGTTGTTGTCCGGAACAAAGCCGGCATAACCAGTGTTCCTCAACTCCCAGCCGGGCTGGAAGTGGAACTGGGGAGCGCCCTCCGGCATCTTTTGAAATTCGGCCAGGCGGATGTCCTTCTCGGAATACAGGTCGGCGTATTTCTTCGGGGCAACGAAAGGCAAGTGGGGCTTCTGGAAGCCCACCGCGAGGAAGAAAGGGGTGTCGCCCTGGGCCAGTTTGGCCATCAGGCCGGCTGCCCGGCTGGCCAGGGCTCCATCTTGATAAGCATTATCGGGCACGTCCTCGGTCAATTCTGTGACCGGCTTGCCTCCGACCGCCTTGCTCATGCCGTCCCAGTCATTGGCCGCTATGCCCTGCTCTTGGCAGGCTGCGCGGACTTTGGCGACAAATTCGGGATGGAGAAAGCCCAAGACCGAATCCTTGTTATTGGCCACTTGCACGTAGGGACGGCTCCACGACTGAGGATCATCCTTGGCGTAGCCCTCGACATTCCGGGGATCGAAAATTTTACCCAAGCCCACGGATTGGTAGCCGTTGTTTTTGAAATACTGGGGCAGGGTAACCACGTCGGGGGTCAGGGCGCGGATTTTGGTCTGAAGGTCGTAAATCCCGGTGGCGTCCGGCCGCAGGCCGGTGAGCAGGCTAGCCCGCGACGGACCGCAAATGGCCTGCTGGCAATGGGCGTTGAGGAAAACGGTGCCGTGGGAAGCCAAGCGGTCGATGTTCGGTGTCTTGATCACGGTGTCTCCGTAACAGCCGAGCATGGGCTTGAGGTCGTCCACCGCGATGAAGAGCACGTTGGGCCGGCGGTCGGCTTGCTCGGCGTGGCCGGCCGAGGGCAGGGCGAGTGGTAAAAGACCGGCGAGGAGGGTAAAGAATTTGGGGGTCATTTTCATGGTGCAGTCGTGGGCGGGGCGAAAAGCGAGAAGGTGTGGGAAAAATGTCGGGCGTGGGTTGCCCCACGCCCAACGGGAATGTCCATCTTGCGTCTGGTCAGTTGGATTGGGTTGCTTTCAAGCGCAGGTACAATTTCGGATTTGTTCCGCGCGGGGCGCTGAAGATCTGCTTTTGGGTTTCTCCCGGGGTTGCCCCCGTCTGATCTTGGGTCGGCACCCCCGGAATGGTTGTCGGGATCCAAAGTGCGAGGTTTGTTCCGGACTCTCCCACCGTGCCCACCGTGGGGTCGTTGGTGCGGACCGTGGCCGTGATACTCAGAGCGTCGGGGCTCAATGCGGAGGCCGGCAAGGTCACCACGGCGCCCGGGCTGTTCGCCCCCAGCGCGTAATTAACCAGATTGGCCAATCCGTTGGCCCCTATCGCCGTGGGACTGTTCGTCCCGAAGGCGTTGGCGTAGGACGCGTAGACCGTCACGCTCGCGGAGGATGTGGCCGTGGTGTAATTGACCGTATCGGTCGGCGTGAAGGTGACAAGCTGGCTGGCGGTTCCTACCGCGGGGCTCGTTGAAGGCGCGGTGAACGCGAAGGTTCCCGGCACACTGGCCACGCCGCCGCTCAGGACAGAACTGGCCAGAGTCTGCCCCACCGTGATCGAGGTGGCCGTCGGGGCCGCGGTAATGGTCGGTGTCGTCGGCGTAACCGTGCCGGAGCCCTCCGCCCCTGCGGTCATGGCCGTCAGCTGCAGGCCTTGGTAGGCATTGTTGCTTCCCGGGTTCACCCCGGCAGTGGCGGACAGCCAGACACCGATCGCTTCGATGTTGGCGAAGGTCGGGGTGGCCGGAGTGAAGCCCGCGGCGGGGTTCAGATTATTCACGTTGAAGAAGTTCCAATTGAGTTCCAGCGCCTCGCCGGACAGGACAACGGGAGGATTGTCGGTGACGCTCTCGTCCGGAACCAAGGTGTCGCCCACCTGATCGCTAATGTAGTAATTGGGGCCATCCTTGACCACGAAGCGGACCTTGCCCTCGGCCACGCGGCCGCTTTTCTGTTGGAGAACCACTGTGGCGGCGAGGGTATCGCTGGCCGTGGTGAAACTGACGGTTTCGGTATTCAAACCCTGGAGGAAATTCTCTCTCTTGAACATGAAGACCGCAGTGGCCAGATCGCCCGGCGCGTAGCGTCCCGCTTCGCTTTGATTGTTTGGTCCATTCCATTGAGCCTTGGCCCCGCCGTTAATTCCGAAGGACATGGATGCCCCGTTGGTGTAAATCCCGCCGCTGCCGTTGGGGTCTCCCGTGACCAGTCCATTGGTCGGCTGCAAGAGCAAGCCGCCATAGATCGGTTGGCCCGTGTAGCCGGTCGAGGCTGGCAGCCTCACGTCATTCGTGGCCAGAGAGAAGGGAACGTTGAAATATTGGAGCGTGTTGACGTTGGCGGAGACCTGAGACTGGGAAAAGTTGATCGCTTGCCGCGGGCCGATGACCAGCGTGGAGAAAGTCTGACTTGCGGCGTATTCGGCCGTTTCCTCGGTGAAAACCTCGACTTCATAGGTTCCTTCGGCGGTCGGAGGCTCGCTCGACCCGTCATAAAAGACGCTGGTGATCAAGTCCGCCGGTATGGTTGTCACCGTGACCGCCCGGGGTTGCCCGTTGTAGTAAGTGTTCGTGCCGGTGATGGTGACGGTGGGAGTTTCTTTGCCGAAGGAATCGGGCGCGCCCAGGGCGAGCGACTTGAGTTTGAGGTATTCGGCGCTGGTTCCTTGGTTTGTGTTAAATTCCCAACTACCGGCCTTGACCGCGACACCGGTTCCGGTGCCCGGGCCCGTGGCGACAAACAAGGTGCCGGCGGTGTTCGCGGCCGCTCCGGCTGCGGTCCACGTTGTGTCGCCAGGGGTCTTGACCGTGTAAGACGTGCCGGCGACAAGTGCGGTCGCCGCGGTGTCGACCAAGCTGGCGAAGGGGGCTTGGCTGACCACTTGGAGGCGGGAAATGTAGTGCAGATTTTGACCTTCGGTCACCAAGGGCTCCCACTGTCCCCCGCCCACTTTGACCCGGCTGGTCCAATTTCCCGTGATGAGGTTGGCCTTGAGCTGCACCTTGACCGGGGTTGGATTGCTGGTGTTGACCAGACCCAAATTACCCAACTGGTTTTGGGGAAAAACGTTTTGCAGCACCAACTTGCCTGTTCCGCTCGGCGCGTTGGTCGTGGTCTTGAACAGGGCGCCGACCGCCGCGGTGCTGATCGTGGCCGCACCCGTCCCTGATCCGGCCCCGGTGGCCACAAAGGTCGTTCCCACGTTGTTGTTGGCCGCCCCGATGGCGGTGAAGCTGGTATTTCCCGTACTCGAAATGGTGTAGGTTCCTCCGACCACAAAGTATCCCGCCCCGACCGGCCGGTTGGCTCCCAGCGCCGACCAGTTGGTCGTCGTTCCGAGATCGAGAATTTTGTAGTAGGTGCTGTTGTTCGTCGCCCTGCTGGCCACATCGACTACGAGGGCCGCGACCCCCGTCCCGCTATCGGCGGTTCCGGCGGCCGTGCTGGTAAAAATCGTGTAAGTATTGGTATTGGTCGCACCGAAGGCGGCCCAATCCGTGGTGCCTTGGGTCCAAATGGCATATTGCGTGCCAACGACCAAGTTTGTCGCGGGGACCAAGGCGGTGGTGGCCGGACCGGAAACCCCGATCACCCCGACGCCGGTCGGCTGGGTCTGAACCCGGATGTCATCACCCGGAGCTTGGGCCACTCCAAACAAGAAATTCACCCCGTTGTTTGCCGTCCCGCCGCCGTTGAATCCCTGCACAGCGCGGACACTGAGCCCGGTGCCGGTTACATTGGTCGAATTGGTCGCGCCCAGGTTCCACTCCGAGACCACGAATTCCAAGATCACTTCGCCATTGGTGGTGTAAGCGTTGGTCGGCGCGAGAATGGAGTTGGAAGGGAAAGAAACCGCCCGGAACTGGTTGCCGCTGTTATTGGTCACATTGGGATTGGGGCCTTTGTAATAAGTCGGCGCCCCGAAATTCAAAGTCAACGAGTTGGGGTCGACTGGGAATCCGCCGTTGTCAAACACGTTCGGCATGGAGCCCGTGTTGGCCCCGGCCGCATTCATGGCAAAACCATTGTCGAATTGAAAGTCGATGATTTTTTGGGCCGTCTGGGCCAACAGCGGGTCGGCGGCAAAGAGGGTTGTGGCCAGGGCAATTAGCAGCTTGATCGTTTTCATAGGGGTGAGGGGGAATGTTGAGGTGGAAAAGTTGGTCGACGGGGGAGAGGACTTCTTGGTTGAGGGGAGGTTTCTATAAGGTTTCCCCTGGCTTTAGCCGGAGGCGACCACCGAGAGAGGTGGCCGACACCGAGTGGGAACCGGGGGGCATGCGGAACTGACGCCAACAATCTACCCCAGGACGCCGCGAGGTAAAGCGGTGCTATTGAAAAAAAAATCGACCAATATGAAACTTTTCATGGCATCTTTCCGTTGTTTTGTGGCCTGCAGCCACGTCCTGTGCGGCCTTGGGCCGTCCAAGGGGTGGTCAGCGGAGAAACAGAAAACTTTTCGCCGTGGGGATGATCGTTGCGTCCCGAGAATGCCACGGCTCGCTCGTCGCGCCTCCTTATCGGCGCGGCATCTTGTCCAACTCGCGCGACGTGTAGTCGGCCGGCAGCATGGACTCGACATGACCATCGACAAAAAGGATGGTTAGTTTGCCAGCAACCAAAAAATTGGTCAGCGAAGGCTCTTGGAGTTGGGCGGCATTGTAAGTGTAATTCCATGAAGTCCGAGGGGCGACGATCGGGGTGCGGGAGGGTTCGGTAATCAGGCCGAGAGGGATAGCGTAGGTCTGAGGACCCGAACCACTCGGGGAGGAGGAGAAGCTGGTCCCTTTACCCAAATTGGATGCGATGGCTGTGTTCATGGCGTAACCAGGTTGCCACCAACTCGGGGTGGCCGGAGCCAAAGCTTGGCCGACCAGAGGATGGCGGACCACCGGCTTGTTTTTGTTCCACCAGGAGCCGTCGCCCCGCCAATCGGCGGTGGAGAGATTCGGATAGACGATTTTGAGCAGTGCCTCGAACCAATGCAGTTGATCGTAGCCACCCTTCCCGTTGGAGGGCTCGGCGCGGGGAGCGGGCAGCTTGTTCCCATTGTCCGAAGCGTGAGCGCCGAGAAGGACTCCGATCTGGCGCAGGTTGGAAATCGATGCGGTCTTCTGGGCCGATTGCTGCAGGCGCGAAGCCCCGACGAGGCCCAGACTGGTCAAGATAGCGATGATGGCGATAACAACGAGCAATTAAATCAAGGTGAAGGCCAGCCGGCCATTCGCGGAGGGGTGGGGCGCTCGAGACGGCGAGTGGAGACGAGGGGCGGGAATGGGCAATATTTTTGTTGATGACATTGCGGCAGAACTTCCCTGGCGAAAAAAGAGTAAAAACAGCGGTGAAGAATCAGGCCTTGCGGCGCTTTAAGACCCACGCTCCAGCCCCGAGGGCTCCGAGGAGGAGCAGACTGATGGCCGAAGGCTCCGGGATCTGCTGGTAGTAGCCCATCGAGTCGATGCTGACCACGTTGTTCGAGTTCCACGTATTAGCCGTGGAGAAGACCATGGTGCCCAGTGGCGCTTTGCCGAAATTCGTGAAGGTTTCGAAAATTACGTTATTGGTATAGTAACGGTAGATCGCGTTTTCGTAGTCGAATTCGACGGCAAAACTCAGAGGGGTGTTTTGGACCAGCCCGTAATTAAAGTTCCGAAAGGAAGTTTGGTTGCCTGTTACGAGACTTGAACCGATGAGTTGCACTCGGACCACATTGTTGGTGACGTTATTGACACGAATGCCCGCCACATTGTTTCCGGCGTCGGCGGTCTGCAACGTGAAGTCCAAACGGTTGTTTGCCGAGGGGGCATCGGCGAAGTTCCAAGAGACAATGTTGAGTTCGAGCCGGTAAACACCGTTGGTGAACGGATTGGCGTACTGGGAAGATCCGGCGGCCGCGTTGGTCGTGCCCGCGCCCGGCAGCTTGCGGAAGGTTTGGCCGCGCGCATCATTGATGACCATTTGGCCACTGCCATCGGTGGCCATGGCATTATTGGTGAGGGCATTTGTGACCACCCCGAAGTTCCACACGCTGTTCAAGGTGCCCGAGTTGGACCAGCCCGCCGAGTTGCTGGTTCCAAAGGTCTTGCCGGCTGCGTCATTGAAATCGAAGAATTCTCTTTTGTCCCAAACTTGCCCTTGAGCACAATGGATGGTGACTAAAGTGAGGAGGAGGGAAGAGCTTAAGGGTGCCAGGAGCAGGTGTTTTTTCATGGTTCGGGAGGAGAGGAGGGTGGGTAGCATTTAGAGTCGTAATACTCTTAACCTCATTAGAATTACTGAACGCCACCTGATTGTAAATAGATGCTTTTGAAAAAATCATCGTTAAATTTGAAACCAATTTGGTTGA
>JAQBWH010000052.1 GCA_027624625.1 Verrucomicrobiota bacterium
CGCGGCAACCCTTGAGGAACTGCCGCAACGAGTCCGCGATATCGCCACCCTGCGCGGCCTTGGCTACACCTTCCGTGAGATTTCCAAGCAATTCGAGGTCACGCCTCAGGCCATTTCGCTCATGCTCTCGCGCCACCGCCGCGTCTTGAAAACCTTGCGCGGTTCGGTCGAATTGGCCGGTCTCTCGCCGCGGGCGGTCAATGCCCTCGGCCGCCACGGCATCCGGTCACGCGCCGCAGCAATCGAAGCCGGTGTGCTCGAGTTGCTCAAAGGCGGACGCAATTGCGGGGACAAAACCCTCGAAGAAATCCGGCAGTGGCTCCGTGATGACTCGTCTTCTGAGCAGAGCATGCTGGCGGAATTGGCCGCGCGCTGATTTCGGTATTGGGCAGGGTGCCCGGCCCCGAGCATAAGGTCCGCCCCGTATTGATCCGTAGACCATTCAGCGCGGGTAAATGCCCCGCAGGCGGATGAAGCGCTGATTGGACTCACCGACCGGCATGGCATCGCGCACGGTGACTTGCTCCCGGACGTCATCAAGCGCCACGATTCCGCTCTCCACGGTGAAACCCGGACCGGAATTCCAGGTGACGAGGTCTCCGGAAACCTCCACCACACAGTCGAAATCGAAACGGTGGCGCAAGCGGGTGTACGTCATGGCCAGGAAGCCATCGGGGATCCCAACGGAGGGAGACCCGCCGTTTTCAGGGGTGGCCCGGATCCATGGACTCAACCCCGCGCCATAAGCCAGAAGATTGACCAGTCCATCCCTGTTGGCATCGGCCTCGGGAACGCTGTTGGGCTCTCCGGCGGCGAACCATAGGCTTTGGAAGGCGCTCCAACTGGAAGTTCCGGGCGGCAGGCTGGTCACGCTGACGTGGTCGAACACCGCCGTGTTGAGCGTATTGTTTTGGTGCGAGGTCGCGGTCAGTCCGAGCAGAACCGCGGAGGCCATGCCGAGGGTCACCGTATGGGTGTTGCTCCAAGTCAGTCCGTTGTCCGACTGCCAACCGGTGAAGGTGTTGCCGCTGCGCACGATGCGCAGCCACAAAGGCGCGTTGCTTCCGCTGAGTTGATGATCGGAGGTGCTGCCGCCGGTTGAACTGCGCCACTGCTGGCGGGTGCCTCCACCCTGCGGGGTGACGAGCAGGGCGACATTCCGGGAGCCCGGGGCATAAGACTCCCGGACCATCAGTCCGGCTTTGGCCCAGTAGTCGGTGTTGGACATGCTGGCCAGACGGGCGGTGATGACAAAATCGCCGCTCAAACTCTGGGAGATAAAATGGCATCCATCGGCCGTCTCCCAAATGTCCGCACCCGACCCTTTTAGGGTGAAGGTGCCATCGAGAAAGGTGGCGCTGCCCGGAATGCCCACGCTTCCGACATCCTGCCCGCGCCAATCTGCGGGGAGGGCGGCGGCGAGGAAACCGACCTCGGCGGAAGGAGGACTGTCATAAGTCCCGGCATGGGACAAAACGCGATAGGTGTTCGTCGCTCCGTTCACGGGGGAGGGATCGGTGAACGAGGTTCCGGTCAGATCGGTCGCGATGGTTTGGAACGAGTCACTTGAGGAAGTGCGGCGCTCGACGGAGTAGTGGGTGGCTCCAAACATGGCCTTCCAGGAGATGAGGCCGTCGACCAGGCTGACGCCGAGCGGGGCGGCCGGAGCGCCTCGGGTCGTTGCCGGGGATGTCATCAGGAAATATTCCCAGCCCGCGACGACACTTTTGTCGCAGAGGACGGGATTATTGGCATTTTGCGAGACAAAGAGGGAATTGGGCGCCTGGATGGCGACCGACTGGTTGAGCCGGTTCAGGGTGAATTGCTCGTCTGCCCCCAGGCTGGTCGCATCGGCATAAAGCTTGTTGTCGGAGGCCGAGTAGCGGACGTATTGGCCATTGCCGGCGAGCAACGCGGTGCGTCCGTCCCCCGCATCGACCAAGGTGAACCGCGTGTTGTCCGATTCCGAGGTGGCCTCGCAAGTCAAAACATGCGGACTTGAGTTTTTCCACGTGAGGTATCCGCCGTTGTTCGCTTTGAGGGAAACGGTGGTCACGGTCACCGGGACCGAACTGGTCCCTGCCACGGTGTCGCTGGTCTTGGTGAAGCGCAGGGAGTTGATGTTGCAGTCGGATGCACCGGTGTTGGCGATGCGGACCGACTGGCGGCCGGCCGTGGAAAAGCTGCCGTTGACGGAAACCGTCACCCAGTCCGACCAACCTCGAGGGCGCACCGAGGCGGTAGCCAAGGTTTTGGTTCCGTCACCACTTTGGATCTCGAGAGTGGCGGTTTGCCCGGAGCCATTGGCCACGCGCAGGTCGATGCGGTAGGTCCCGGGGGAAGCGACATCGGCGGTGTATTTCATCCACTCGTTCGGTTTGAAAAAACAGACGTTGTAGCCATTGGAGTCAGGGTCCGAGCAGGTTTCGATGTCCGCCCCGCTGTTGCGGTAGGTCCAGCGCTCGTTCCAAGCCGTGTAATCACCCGTGGTGTAAAGCACGTTTTCCCACCCGGTATCCGCGTAGGCGTGGCCGTTCATGCCCTGATCGTAGTCGGAGGCATAAATCGTCCCCGGGATCGTCGGCACGGCTCCAAAAGGGGCGGTGTCGCGGTTGCCCGGCTGGGTGAAGATCGCGCGCACGACTTCATTTCGGGGTTCGGTGTTGGCCAGGCGGACACTTTCGGCCAGTTGGGTCAGGGTGTTGCGAGCCGTTCCGGCACTGAGATTGGGATTGGAGCCACCGAAGTAATTGAGGAGATCTTGGTAACCGGGAGGGAAAGTGGCGCTGGCCAGGCAGTTGATGCTTCCGAACTTTTTCATCGGCCACCAGGACATGCCAATACCTTGTCCACGCAGGAGTTCGACCATCTTGGTAAAGTTGTCGTTACTGTTTTCCCCGTGCTCGCCGCACCAGATGGGACGGTTTTCCGCCGTGCGCAGGTCAAGAACCCACTGGAGATCGGAGGCGAAATCGGCCGAGGACTGGTATTTGTGGAAGACGTAAACCATCTGGGGGTCCCAAGGGGGAGTCAGGCCGGTGTAGTCGTTGCTGTAGCTGTTTCCCTCGATGAAGAGGATGTGGTCATCCCCGTTGGCGCGAATCACCCGGGTCAAGTCCTCGTAAAGATCACGCAGGAGGGTTCCCCCCGGCAGGTTCCAATTCGGTTCGTTGATCAGGTCGTAGCCCGCGACCCATGCTTCGTCTTTGTAGCGCTCGGAAATTTTATCCCACAACCGGACGGTTTTGCTGCGGTTGTCCCGGCTTTCCCAGAGGGACGGTTTGGTCGAATCGTAGTCGCTGATCCCGCTGTTGTCGCTTTGTCCGCCGGGAGCCGCGTGCAGATCGAGGATGACATAGATCCCGGCTGCTGTGCACCACGAGATGATGTCGTCTAACAAGGCAAAGCCTTGGTCATTCCAGACGTCGGGGGTTCCCAGGTTGACGAAGTATTCGTAGTGCAGGGGGAGACGCACCGCATTGAAGCCCCAGGCCTTGATCTGGTTGATGTCGTCCTGGGTGACGTGGTTGGTCAGCCACGCATTATAAAAGGCTTTCACGCTGTCCGTCCCGATCAGCGGCGTGAGCTTTTCTTTCCACGTGTGCTGGTCCGGCGCGTGGCTGACCGAGTTCATCATGTAACCCTCCATGACCATCCAATTGCCAAAATTGACCGCGTTGAGGATGACCTCTTGATTGTCCGAACTGTTGACCATCCGGGTGCCGTCAACCTGCAGCAATTGCCCGCCAGCCAGTCCGGGAAAGAGGACGATGAAAAGAGCAGGGAGAAGGAAGCGGAAACGCACAGAGACAGATAGCGCAGCTTCCGACCCCGAGATATAGTCCGAAATGACTAGTAGGGTGGCCAGAGCCGGCTTGGCCAGCGGGGGGCTTCTGTGGCTAACTAAAATTCGGTTTGATTGCGTTTTGCAGAGCTTCTTTGTTTTTCTTGGTCGCGGCGGGTGAACTCGTTCCGCTGGCCGCCGCGGAGGAGGCTCCTTTTTTGAGCATCAGCCAATTGCGGGAGTTCCCGAACGAAGAGGGTCTGCGCATCGAGGCCAGAACCAGCGGGATCATCAACCACATCAGCGACAGCCAAACCGAGATCGCCCTGCAAGACGGCTCGGCGGCGATCTGGATGCCGATGCACGTGAATCGGCCGCGCGATTTGAAACTCGGCCAGAAAGTCGAAGTCGGAGGCTACCTGCAAAAAGGCCAATTCGCCCCCGACTTTATTGTGCAGTCTCTTGAGGTGATCGGGGAACCCGGGCTGCCCGAGCCGGCCAGGGTCAAAGGCAGCGAGTTGCTCAGCGGTTCCTACGATTGCCGGTTTGTCGAACTTTCCGGCATTGTTCGTGCGGTGCACCCCTGGTCGCGCCTGGGCCGCGATCACGCCATCATGCATTTGGACGCCAATGGCACGCGCATTTTGGTCCTTACTCCCAGCGACCAATTGGACCGGCTCTCCCAATTGGTCGACGGCGTGGTGCGGATCAGGGGGATCGACGCCGTCGCGGTCAATGAAGCCGGGCAGGTGCTCACCGCGCAAATGCGGGTGACCAACCCGGAATTCATCGAGGTGATCGAACCACCGCGGGACTTGTCCTCGCTGCCGCTCACTCCGCTCAAGGGTTTGCTCGGGCATCCGGTCAGCGCCGCGCCCGGGCACCGCATCCGCACGCGGGGGACGGTCACCCATGCCCAAAACAACGAGTCCTTCCAAATTCAGGACGAGGAGCACGGGGTGCGGGTGCGCACGGTGGGCAAGGTCGAACCGCCCGCCCTGAACTCCGTGGTGGAAGTGCTGGGGTTTCCGGTGCCCGGCCCGCTCAGCCCGACTTTGGAAGACGGGCAGTTCCAAGTTCTGGGGGACAGCAGCGCCCTTGAGCCTGTGGTTATAACAACGGCCCGCGATGCTCTTTTCTACGAGGGACGTCTTGTCCGAGTCACCGGACGCCTCATTGCCACACAAACCGATGTGAGTCCCGCGCGGCTCCTGCTGGAAGACGACAATTTGCTTTTCGCCGCCGAGTTCGGCGGAAGTATTCCCCGCGACGCTCTCCCCGCGGCCCCCGGGGCGATCATCTCGGTGACTGGAATCGCGGAAGGTTCGGTCGGCTCGGATCAACAAGAGGAGGGCTACTCGAAGCCCCGTGATCTTTTGATTTATTTGCGCAACTTGGCCGACGTGCAGGTGGAGGAGCCGGCGCCTTGGTGGACCCCTTTGCGCCTTGCCGTGGCTCTGGCCGCGACCGGATCGGCCTTGGTCACCGTGCTGTTTTTTGCCGGCCTGCTCACCCGCAAAAACAAAAGCCTTCTCGCCGCCGAGTGCGAACTTGTCGCGGCGAGGGACTCGCTGGCCAAGCGGGTGGAAACCCGCACCGACCAATTGCACGCCCAACTCAGCGCGCGCCGCAGCGAACTCAGTGAATATGCCGCGGTGACCGCCGAGCGCAACCGTCTGGCCCGCGACTTGCACGACTCTCTCGAACAAACCCTGGCCGGCGCCGCGCTGCGCATGGATGCGGCCAGCGATTTGCTCCCGACTCCGGAGGCGGCCGAGGCGGACCCCGTGCGGCGGCAGATGGAAAAGGCGGCGGAGTTGCTCCGTCTCAGCCAGTCGGAAGTTCGCCGCACCGTCTGGGGGTTGCGCAGTCTGGCCCTGGAGAAACACAACTTGACCGAGGCCTTGCGCGATTCCGTCCGGCTGCTGACCGAAGACACCGGCATCGCCACCACGCTGGAATTTTGCGATGGGGATTTGGGGCTTTCCCACGAGCAGGAATACGAGATGCTCCACATCGCCCAGGAAGCGGTGGCCAACGTGCTCAAGCACGCCCAGGCCACCGCGCTGGAAGTCACCCTGCGGCGCGGGGACGGGAATATTGTCCTCACGGTCAAAGACAACGGCCACGGCTTCGATCCTTCTTCCGCTCCCGCGGTCAACGGCCGGCCCCATTACGGGCAGCAGGACATGCGTGAGCGGGCCGAGTTGCTCGGGGCCTCGCTGACCGTGAGCTCCGTGGTCGGCGGCGGTTCCTGCGTCGAGGTGGTCCTGCCGCAAGCGGTCTGAACATGATCCGTATTCTCATCGCCGACGATCACGAGCTCTTCCGCGAAGGTTTACGGGCAGTACTCGAGTTGCGTCCGGATTTCGAGATCGTGGCCGAGGCTGCCACGGTGGCCCAAACCATCACCGCCCACGCCAAGCATCAGCCCGACCTGACCCTCCTGGATCTGCAAATGCCCGATGGCACGGGCCTCGACGCTTTGAAAATCATCCGCAAAGCCCGGCCGGACGCGCGCGTGCTCATGCTGACCACCTTCGACGGGGATGAGGATATCCACCGGGCCATGGCGGCCGGGGCCAGCGGCTATCTGTTGAAAAGTATTCCCGGTAAACAGCTCGAAGCGGCGATGCGCGCGGTGGTCGAGGGGCGCCAGTATTTGCCGCCGGCGGTGGCGGAACGGCTGGCCGAACGGGACGCTTTCCAAACCCTCACGCCCCGCGAGTTGGAAATTCTTGCGGTCATCGCCCGCGGACTATCGAACAAGGACATCGCCCGAGTCCTCTCGGCCAGCGAATTCACGGTCAAGGCCCATGTCCGCAACATCCTGGCCAAACTCGGGGTGGAAACGCGCACCGAGGCGGCCATCCTCGGGGTCCAGCGCGGCTTGGTGCAAATCTGAGCGTGGGAAAACCACCTGCCATCACTTTATGTCCAGAACCACCCTCATCGCATCGGCCGTCATGCTCGCCATGGCGGGGTCCTTGTTTTCGCAAAGCCTGGAGAACGGTGACTTCGGCTACCCTTCGGAAAATGCGGAGTCGCCCGAAGGTTGGACCATTTGGGGTGACTTGCTCCTGCGGGAAACAGGATGGGAACCGCAGACTCCTTCGGGGGCGATGATGGGCTACCACCATTACCGGGTGAGCGGAAACAACAAATCGGGTATGCAGCAGGACGTCACCGGGGCCAAGGCCGGCCAGAGGGTGCGATTTTCCGTCTTGATCATGGTGGACCAGCACGAGGCCGGCTCCCAGCGGCCTTATGCGGTCGAGCTGACCCTGGAAAGCACGCAGGATGGGAACCCGCAAACCGTGGCAACCAAGGAGGTGGTGCTCGAAGAATTCCCCACCGATGACGAGTGGCATGAGGTCTTTGTCGAAGGAACCCTGCCGGCCGATGATCTGCGGGTCATTATCTCGGCCACCCCGTCGCCGTCCGGTCCGAGGCAGTCGGCGGTGAAATTCAGCGAGGCCAATCTCTCCGTGCTGGATTGAGATCCCTTCGGTCCGCGGGCATGGCCGGGGGTGGGACCTCTCGCCCTGAACAAAAGCCGGGCCACGCTTTTGCGTCCGAGCCCGCAACCCGAGTCAGCCGATGACGCAAACGGCTCACGCTCAGTCCCTCAACTTTCAACTACGGATTTAGGATTAACCGGCATTGTCTTTACATCAGGTCGGGGTGGGGGAAAGTGAGGAATGACCCCGCTCCGCCCACCATCAATGATTGACCGGAAATTCCTCGCGGCCGTGATCTTCGCCGCTTTGGCCTGGCCGGCCATCGCAGATAGCTCACGCAACGAGGAAATCGCCGAGCGTTTTGCCGAGGCGGATACGAATCATGACGGGCAGCTCACGTTGGCCGAGGCGAAGGCCGGTATGCCGCGGGTAGCGGCGAACTTCCGGAAAATCGACGCCGACCAAAATGGCACCGTGTCCTTGGCCGAGATCGAAGCCTTGGCCGATCGTTGACCGGCCAGGGAGAGGCGGGAGTCAGCGCCGCTTCTTTTTCGGCAGGCTGGAGACCGGCCAAATGGTGATGTCCCCGCGTGAGGTCGGCATCGCATTGCCGGAGGGAGAAAGGCCCTTGGCAAAATCAAAGGGTACCTCAGCATAGCTGGCCTCATCGCCCAAGGCGATGAATCCGACTTCGCGCGAAGGAAGTCCGGCGCCCTCGACCAGCAGATCGACAATATCCCGCGGGTTCTTCACTGCCTCGCGGCCCAGCGCGATGCGCAGCCACGCCTTGCCGGGCTTCGCTTTGCGCGGGGGCTCGTCCGCTGTACCGGCGGCGACGACTTCACCACGATCCTCGCTCGGCGCGGGTTTGGGTGATGCCTTGGGCTTCGGCCCAGGCTGTGCGGCGGGGGCGGCGACCTCTCCGCCGTTGAGGATATGAAGGAGGGCAGCCGCGACCTCAGTTGAATTGGATCCCTCCTCGAGCAATCGGTCGATGTGGATCATCTGTCCTTGGCCGCTGCCCGACTCGATGGTCTGCCGGACCCGTTCGAGCAAAGCGTCGGTGCGTTTCTCGCCGATCTCTCCCGCGGTGGGGAGCTTGCCCCGGCGGATGGCCGAATGGGTGAACTTTTCCAGATAGCGGATCTTGTGCACGTCACGCCCCGTCACGAGGGAAATGGCCGCTCCTTGTTTGCCCGCCCGGCCGGTGCGCCCGATGCGGTGCACATAATCTTCCGGGTCATAAGGCAAATCAAAATTGACGACCAATTCGAGGTCGTCCACATCGATGCCGCGGCCGGCCACATCGGTCGCCACGAGGAAATCGAATCCTCCCGCCTTGAATTTGTTCATCACCCGGGTGCGCTGCGCTTGGGCGATACCGCCGTGGAGGCGGTCGGAGGGAATGCCTTGGGCCTGCAGATCGTCGGCCAACTCGTCCACCGTGCGCTGCGTGTTGCAGAAAATAATGCCCGACCGGTAGCTCTGGAAATCGATGATCCGCAGGAGGGCGTCGAACTTCGTCCGCGGCGGAACTTCGTAATACCATTGCGTGATGTCCGGAGCATCAACCGTCTTCTGGTCGATCTGCAGGGTGACCGGATCCCGCGCGTAGCGGTCGATCAATTTGCGGATGGTCGGGGAAACGGTGGCCGAGAAAAAGGCGGTCTGCTTTTCCGCCGGCATGGCATCGAGGATTTTTTTGATGTCATCGCGGAAACCCATGTCGAGCATGCGATCCGCTTCGTCCAGCACGATGAAACGCAAGCGTTCGAGCTTCAGCGTACCGCGTTCCAAGTGGTCAATGACGCGGCCCGGCGTGCCGAGCACGATTTGGGCCCCGCGTTTGAGTTCCTGGGCCTGACGTTCGAACGATGATCCGCCGTAAACCGGCACCGCATGGATCCCGCGCTTGCCCGCGGCCAGTTTGTGCACTTCCCCGGCCACCTGGGTGGCCAGCTCGCGGGTGGGGCAGAGGACCAGCACTTGCACGGCGTGCAATGCCGGATCGGTTTTTTCGATCGCGGGAATGGCGAAGGCGGCGGTTTTGCCCGATCCGGTCTGCGATTGCCCGACAACATCTTTGCCCCCCATTAAGACGGGTATGGCCGCCGCTTGGATCGGGGACGCCTCCTCGAAACCCAACTTGTCGACCGCTTTGAGAATCTCCGGGGAAAGCCCGAGACTGGCGAATGTGTGCCTCTCCATACGAGGACCCTAAGGCAGAGCCGCACCGCGGTCACGGGTTGTTCTTGGAAACCCTCCTTTTCCCGCGCGGGCCCGCTTCTGCGGA
>JAQBWH010000053.1 GCA_027624625.1 Verrucomicrobiota bacterium
CGTTCGGGCCGGACTGTTGATCGATTCGATCAAGAAAAGATTTTCACTCTCGCGCGTCGACGTGTCTCCCGGCGACGAGGCTCGGCCCCCCGTAGTCGGCGCAGACCTCGTGCGATCGGCGAGCGCCAGATCTACCGCGGTGGCGTCCGCCTTCATCTGGCGGTCCCAATCATCGTCCTCAAACGGATGCAGCACCGACATCAACTCGCAATACTCCTGCGGCGCGAGCCGATCGATCGCTTCCTTGATTTTCGTGACTGTCGACATGATTGAACTCCTACTCCATCGGCCGCCGCCGGTCAATCGGGGCAAGCGGGGAGCGTGGTGCTGGGAGCCGGACAACTCAGAGGGTCGCGGCGCTTTTAAAGTAGAAGCGGCTGCCGCTTGTCGTCCAAGGTTAAGCGGCGGGGACGCCGCTTCTACTTTGCTTGCCCCGTTGCGTTCGACGCTTCAGCACCCGCCACTCGTTGCCCTTGACGCCGTGCAATGCGCCGTGTTTGCCTCGCTTTATGCCCGAAAAGCAGTGGGCGAAGAGCTTCGGCCCGTTCGCCCTTATCGTCCGTCGCAAGACCCGCGGATCCGAAACAGATTCCTTCGCCGTGGTCTTGGTGACCTTTCTCGCGGGCCGGTGGATCGACATCACCCGCTACGACACCGAGCATGGTATTCCCCACCGCGACGTGCTCGGAGCCAAGGGGACACCTCCGCAGACTTCGGTCCAAGTCACATCGGCGCCTCCCCTCCACTCAGCTCTCAAACTCAGGCCTCATCCCTCCGGACCCGCTTCCCCCGCGCTCTCCGTGCCCCCCGTGAGAGTCCTCTGTCTTCCGCCTGAAAACCGAACACTGCGGCGGAGCCCGCTCCGGCCTACTCACCGCGCAGCCTCGCACCTACCTCTGCTTCACCCGCGGCGCCGGGCGCGGGACGCTTAGAGGAACTTCCCCGGATTGAGCAAATCCTCCGGATCGAGAGCACGCTTGATCCGGCGGTGTAACTCGTCCGCTCCGGCCTCCACCGCCTCATTCCACCAACGCTTCTTGGCCAGGCCGACCCCGTGTTCCCCGGTGATGGTTCCGCCCATGGCGAGCACGCCTTGAAAGAGCGCGTCAAGCGCCCGCTCCATGCGTTCCTTGGTCGCGGGATCATCCGGATTTTTCACCATCAGATTGACGTGGATATTGCCGTCACCGGCGTGACCGAAGCAGGCCACCGGAACGTCATAGTCGCGACCGAGTTGCGCCCCGAATTCGACCAACTCGACCAATTTTCCCCGCGGCACCACGATATCTTCGTTCAGTTTTTTCAATCCGGTGGCCTTGAGCGAGGCGGAAAATCCGCGCCGCAGGGCCCAGAGCCGATCGCATCCTTCGGCCGTGAGCGCGCTCTCCACCGAGACCGCGCGGGCCCCCTTCAAGAGCGCGGTCAATTCGGCCGTCTCCGCCTTCACGCTGGCCTCCTGTCCGTCGATCTCGACGAGCAAATGCGCCTCGCCTGCCGGGATGGCCGTCTCGGTCCCCGCATGCTGGCGCGCCGCCTCGAGGGTGAAGCGGTCGGCGATTTCCACCGCGGAAGGCAAATGCCCGTGCGCGAAGACCGATTGCACCGCAGCGGCAGCGGTCGGCATGTCGGGAAAACTGGCCGAGAGGACGGCCCGGACCGGCGGCCAAGGGAGCAGGCGCAGAGTTGCCTCGGTGACGATGCCGAGCAGGCCTTCCGACCCGGTAAAAACTCCGACCAGATCAAATCCCGTTTTGTTTTTGTGGGTGCGCCCCCCCACCCGCGCCACCGTGCCGTCGGCCAGCACGACTTCAAGTCCGAGAACGTAGTGGCGGGTCACGCCGTATTTCAAACAGCGCGGACCGCCCGCATTGGTCGCGATGTTTCCCCCGATGCTGCAATCTTGCAAACTCGCCGGATCCGGCGGGTAAAAAAGTCCCTTGTTCCGCGCGGCCTCCTGCAAATGTCCGGTGATCACCCCCGGCTCGACCACGGCGACGAAGTCCTCCGCGCTCACTTCCTTGATCCGGTCCATCCGGGCGGTCGAGAGCACGATGCCGCCGCGCACCGGAACGCACCCGCCCACGTAGCCGTAGCCGGCCCCGCGGGTCGTCACGGGGATCTTTTCCCGCGCCGCGATTTTCATCACCCCGGCGATTGAGGCGGTCGAGCGGCCGAAGACCACCGCCTCGGGCATGGTGCGGGCAAACCACTTGTCGCCCGCCGCCGCCTGGCACGAGGCCTCATCGGTGCGAACCCCGTCGATCCCGGCGACGCGGCGCAACTGGTCAATAATCCGCGCGTCCACCGGGCTACATCCCCATGATCTCGTAGCCGCCGTCGACGTAAAGGACTTGGCCGGTGATGGAGGCCGCGCCGTCGCTGGCCAGAAAGACGCCGGTCGCCCCGAGTTCGGAGGTCTGGCAGCTGCGCTTGAGCGGCGCGTGCTCCTCGTAGTGCTTCATCATGGAAGAAAATCCGGCAATGCCGCGGGCGGCCAAAGTTTGCACCGGACCGGCGCTAATGCAATTAACCCGGATCTGGTGCGCCCCGAGATCGTAAGCCAGGTAGCGGGTCGAGGATTCCAGGGCGGCCTTGGCCACCCCCATCACATTGTAATGCGGCACGACTTTTACGCTGCCGAGATAACTCATGGCCACGATACTGCCGCCCCCGGTCATCATCGGCGCCGCAGCCCGGGAGAGCGCGACGAGCGAGTAGGCGCTGATGTCCAAAGCGGCGGAAAAAGCCGAGCGGGAAGTGGAAACAAAATCCCCCTCGAGCGCTTCCTTCGGGGCGAAGGCCACGGAATGGAGGAGCAAGTCGAGCTTGTCGGTGTGTCCTTTCACTTTGTCGAAAAAGGCCGCGATTTCCCCATCCTGGGAAACATCGCAGGGGTACACGGGAACATCCGGGCCGAATTCGGCAACCAACTCCTCCACATTCTCTTTCACCCGTTCGCCCTGGTAATTGAAGATGAGCTGCGCGCCCGCTTCCTTCCACGCCTTGGCGATGGCCCACGCGATACTGCGTTTGTTGGCCACGCCGAAAACCACCCCTGTTTTGCCTTCGAGGATCCCTGTACTCATAAGCTTGTAAGCATCCCAGAACCCCGGCGCCAAGGTCAATGACGGCGTCAGTCTTTGTCCCCGTTGCACCCTGTGCCGCGGCCCTACTTTCTCCTTCCCATTGCATGACCGCACCCTCCGGCTTTAAACTCCCTTCATGTCCGCCTGCTGCCAGAGCACGACCCCCGGGAGCGAAAGCGAGGAACTGGTCCTCAATCGCGAGGCCAAGACTTGGCTGCGCCTCGGCATGGCCGGACTCCTCGCCGCTCAGGCCATGATTTTCAGCCTCGCGGTCAACCTGTCGCCGGTCGAGGGCAATGCCCGCTGGATGATCCACGGGGCCCTTGCCCTTTCGGCCCTCGGCGTATTCCTTCTCGCCGGTCTGCCCATTCTCCGCGAGTCGTGGACCGCGCTCCGGCGCGGGCGGATTGTTTTCGAGCAATTTTTCCTCCTTGGCATCATCGGCGCTTTCCTCGCCTCGGTCCACAGTTCGACCACCGGCACCGGCGGGGTCTACTACGAAATTGTCGCCGTCCTGGTCGCCATCTACACCTTCGGCACCATCCTCGCGCGCCAGCGCCGCGATACTCTCCGGCGCTCGATCGAAAAAATCGGCGCAGCCTTCGATTTTTGCGAGCGGGTCGACCCCAACGGCCACCGGGAACGCATCACCGTCGACCGCATCGTGCCCGGCGACCAAGTCCTGGTCGGCGCCGGGGAAGGCGTGCCGATTGACGGCACGGTCTCCGACGGAGTCGCCCTGGTTTCCCAAGCGGCCCTGACCGGCGAGCCCTATCCGGTGGTCAAGCGCCCCGGCGACAGCATCCTGGCGGGAAGCCGCGTGGAGGACAGCACCCTGCGCATCGCCGCGGTCTCGCGCGGACGCTCCCGCCGGCTCGATGCCCTCCTCCGCTCGATCGAGGAAGCGCGCCAAAATCCCGGACGCATCCAACGCGAGGCCGATCGTCTGGTCTCGTGGTTCCTCCCCCTCGTGCTGGTCATCGCGGCGCTGACCACCCTCGGCTGGACCCTGCAGAGCGGCTGGATCACCGGGGTATTCAACGGCCTCGCCGTCCTCCTCGTCGCCTGCCCCTGCGCGATGGGATTGGCCACCCCGGTCGCCATCTGGTCGGCCCTCGCCGCCTTGGCCAAACGCGGACTCTTCGCCCGCGGGGGCGACGCGATCGAAGTGCTCGCTCTGATCGACACCGCAGTCTTCGACAAAACCGGCACGCTGAGCGAAAGCGACGCGCGCCTTGTCGATTTTGTCGTCGCTCCCGGTGTGGATCGGGCACAACTGCTCCGCGAAATCGCCGCGGTGCAGACCGGCAGCGGACACCCCATCGCCCGCGCCTTCCGGTCGGCCACCGCCGCGGACTCCACACTTTTGGCCCGCGCCATCCGTGTCCTGCCGGGCGCAGGCCTCGAAGGCACCTTGCCCGACGGCACGACGCTGCAAATCGGCAACGACAGCATCCTTGCCTCCGGCGACGAACACGAATCCCTGCACATCCAGCTCGCCGCGGAGGAGAACGGCGGCCACCAGATTTTCATCCGCCGCGACGGACGCCTTTGCGGTCTGGCCGTGGTCCGCGAGTCACTCCGCGATTCGGCCCGCGAAGCCATGGCAGAGATGAAAACACTCGGTATCCGCACCATCGTCATGACCGGCGACCGCGAGGAAAATGCGGCGCGCTTCGGCTTCGACGAGTGTCTGGCCGGACTCACCCCCGACGCGAAATTGCGCGCGGTGGAAAAATTGCGTGCGGCCGGAAGCAAAGTCCTCTTCATCGGCGACGGGATCAACGACGCCCCTGCCATGGCCGCCGCCACGGCGAGCATCGCCATGGGTACGGGCAGCGAGTTGCCCCGCGAGACAGCCGGACTGGAACTCAACGGACAGGATCTGCGCGTCGTCCCGCAGTCCATTGCCCTCTGCCGTGCCACGGTGCGAGCCATCCGCCGTAACATCGCTTTTGCGGCGTGCTACAACATTTTCGGCATCGGCCTGGCCGCCGCGGGCATCCTCCATCCTATCGCCGCCGCCCTCATTATGCTCGTCTCGAGCCTCACCGTCACTTGGCGCGTGCTGCGCGAGACTTCCGACACCGCGCTGCAAAAATCGGCCGCACCCCAAGAGCCCCTGACCGCGCGTCGGGTCTGGGATTTTCCGCGCGTCGAGCGCCTCATCTTCGCCGCGGCCCTCGCCTTGCAGGGACCGGCCATCGCTTGGCTCGGGGGTTTTCACGGGGCGGAGGCCGCCGGGTTTGTTATTATCTTTCTCGCCGCGGGTAGTGCTGTTTTGCTCTGGTCACGTGACCGCATCTGGTCGCCGGCCGCCCGCATGACCATGGCCATGTTTAGCGCAGGAGGGCTGGCCATGCTCGCTGGATGGTGGGCCGACGCCGGCTTTGCCGCCGTGGTCCGCGCAGGCGTCTGCCTCTGCGGTTGCGCCAAGTCAAATATGGGCCTGGGACTGCTGGCCACCTTCACCTGGATGGATGCGGGGATGCTGCTCGCCGCGTTGCCCGGGCTTTTCGTTGATCGGCAAATTTTCCAGTCCGTCTCCGCGCGGGTCTGGTGCTGGCTGGCCGGGTTGGCCGGCATGTTCCTCGGCATGGAGGCCGGGGCTGTCGCTCTGGCCGGGTTGCCCGTCACGGCCGCCCCGGCGCAGTTCTTTTTCACCTACGCCGCGATGGTTCTCGGGATGTGCTTAGGTATGCTCGCCGGCTGCGAAGGTGCCCGTCTTCTCAGGCGCCGCGCATGAACTGGAACGCCCAGGTCCTCTCGGTCTTGCTTTGCACCACGGTCGGTTCCCTCGCCCAAGATGAGGCACGCCAACCGGAGCCGTGGACCAAATGGGACCTGGCGAGCGGAGATTGGGACCGCAACCGGCCGCTTGTCCAGTACCGAGGCGCGACCTTGATCAGCACTTACACCTCGCAGGTGTGGGGGAACGTGGCCGGCGGGTTGCAGCGCGGGGCGACCTATTTCGGCGTCCTCCAATTCGGCGCGGTCCTCGATTTCGAAAAGATGTTTGGCTGGCACGGCGCATCCTTCAACACGACATGGCTCTGGAACGCGGGGGGAAGTCCGACCACAGACCTGACCGGCGCCCTCTTCCCCTCGAGCGGCACCGAGTCGCCCGGGGGCTTCCGCGCGCTCGACCTTTGGTTGCAGCAGGAAATGTTCGACGAAGCGCTGACCGTCCGCGCCGGCCTGTTCAACGCAGACCGCGATTTCACGCTGTCGCAGGGCGCACAGCTTTTCCTCAATTCCGCTTTCGGCTGGCCGATCCTCTACGACGGGCAGCTCGGCGGTCCGCCTGCCTACCCCTTCGCCGCGCCCGGTCTGTACGCCGCGGTCCGCCCCGGAGGCGGCTGGACCTTCCAAGCCGCCGTCATGCAGGGCATTGTCTGGCCGCCGTCGGAAAATCCGACCGGGTTCTACTGGCGCATCAACGCGACCAACGGACTCCTTTACCTCGGCGAGGCGCAATACGCCTGGGCCAAAGCCCCCCTGCCCGGCGCGGCGAAGCTCGGCCTCATGCTCAACTCGGGCTACCCGGACTACGTCGGTGCGGGCGACAGCGTGTGGGGCGGCTCGTTTTTTTACGGTATCATCGACCAGATGCTCTGGCGCGAACCGGGGACGGGAGAGGATTCCGCGCAGGGCATCGGATGGTTCAACCGCACCGGATTCACCGGCACGCCCGACCGGGATCCGCTCGGCATGATTTTCAACACCGGCTTCACCTGGACCGGACCCTTGCCGCGGCGGCACGAAGACGCGGCGGGGATCGGGTTTGTTTGGACGCGCCTCACGCCGGGACAAGCGGCACAACTGGAGGGGAACAACCGCGGCAACGAATTCGTGGTCGAATTCACCTATCAGGCGCAGCTCACACCGTGGTTCGAGCTGCAGCCCGACCTCCAGATGGTCGTGCAGCCGGGCGGGAGCACCGCGATCCCCGGCGCGCTCGTGCTCGGACTAAGCGCCACGATCGATTTCTGAACGGGCCACGAGCGTCCGCTGCGCTCCGCGAAAAAGCTCTCTTCCCGTCAGGCAGGGCGCGGCGTCCCCAACGCGCCGGGAACCTTCACTTGAACAACGTTCCGTTCTCCCGCGCCGCTTCAAGGTAGATCGCTGGCAAAACCAATCCACGCTCACGCAAACGCACGGGACGCAACGCCACTTCAAAGTGATCCGAAACCAAGGCGGGCGGAGCCCCTGGCGTGTCCCGCGCGTCAAGCCAATCCAAAGCCAACCCGATCGCCCTGGCCCCGCTGTCATCCGGCGGTGGAGAAAAACTCAGGCCGCCACCATCCTCGACAAAGTTCACCTGTGTGCCGATCGGCAACGGGCGCGCCTGCTCCTCCGTCCAGCGATTGATCTCCGCCGCCCGCACCGTCACCCCGCCCTCACCCGGCAAATCATGCGTCCCGAGCACCAGCAAAACATCCGCCCCGGCCACCCGCTGCACGAAAGCCCGCCAGTCCTCCGCCGTCGCCACCAGCGCCGCTTCATCGACCGACAACGGCGACCAAGCAAAGGCCCGCACCTGGGTCATCTCAGCCGCCCCGGACTCGTTCTCCACCCCGATCACCGCGACCGTCGGCGCACGCCCCGGATAAAGATCCATCACCACATCACGCACCGCCGCAAAGGGCAATCGCTCGGCAATGCCCGAGACATTGGCCGCGCCCGCATAGCCAAAGTCGGCTGGCGGGCGATTGAGCGAGACATAGAGGATGCGCGGGCTTTCCCGTCCGACATATTCCTGTGCGACCAGCGAATTGGCCTCGTCATCGACCGCAATGAGCACATCCGGCTGGAACCGCGCCACGGCCCGCCGCGCCTCCGCCCGCGCTTCCTCCACACGGCGCGGTGCCGCCGGGGAGTCCAAGCCGAGGTAATTCCGTTCGACCGAAAGAGGACGCCGGTTGCGGGCCAAGGCCTCATTCATCCCCCGGTCCACCTGGCGCGCCCACGAAGAGCCTGCGCCCGCCGAGTGGAGGACCAGAATGCGCGGCTTGGTCGCGTTGAAGAACCCCAGGAAAATAAGGAACGCAGCGAGAAAACCGCCGATGAGCAGATTTTTCCAAAGATTTGTCATAGCAAGCCGAGCCACTGCCACCACGGGATCGAAGCGAAGACGAAGACCACCCGGGCCAGATTCATCCACATGTTGTAGCGCAAGAACCCCCGCTCATCGCCCAGCTCGAACAATCCGGACGCCCGGATTTGCATGATGCCGTTCGTGCCCTGATGACGGAAAAACGAGATGTCACTGAAGACGGCCGCGCAAAACACGCAGATCCATGGATTGATCCCCTGCGCCGCCGCCACTGGGAGGAGGATGATGGCCGAAGTGAGCATGCCCGCGGTGACCGGCAAAACCAGACGCACGGCCAACGTGGTGAGCAGCGAGGCCGCGATGAAAAATGCGATCCGCCCGTCGACAAATCCGTAAACCTCACCCGTGGCCCGTGCCAGGGCCTGGGCCAGGCCGAGGTGGTCCATGATCCGCATCATGCTGTCCATCCCGAGGAGGAAAAAAATCATCGGCCAATCGAGCTGCTTTTGGAAATCCTTGCGCAGCAGGGTTCCGGTGAGCAGCAACCCGAGCAGGACGAAGCCGGCCAGATAGGACGGCTTGACGTGATGCCAAGTCACCGTCGCGCAGCCGACCAGGAAGAAAACAAACCCCGCCGCCGCGACCCATTCCGATGCCTTGAGCGGACCCATTTCCGACAACTGCCGCTCCAGGTGGGCGCGGGGCAGAGGTGCTTCCGGTCCGGACGAAAACAACCGGGGAATGACCAAAAGGTGCGCCACCGTCATACCGAGGGCCGCCACTCCCGCGGCGACCAGCCAGAAAAGTCCGGCAAACTCGGCCTGCACCTGCGGCGGCAGAAAATTCAGTGCGGCAATATTCGACGACTTGCTCGTCGCCATCATGGGTGAAAAAAGCAAGGCCCCGCCGAACATCGCGGCGAGCAGCGCGGTTAGCGCCGGGCCGCGCGCCGGTAACTTCAAGCCGGTCGCCATATCCTTGAACACCGGCATGAGCATCGACATCCGCGCGTTGGCCGAAGGCATGAGCGGCGAGAGCAAGTAGCCCGTGCCGAGCAAAGTTACCTGATGCCACACCGGTTTGTCCGGCAAACGGAGGAGCAAACGCAGCATCAGGCGGTAACTCAGTCCGGAAGAGCTGATCACTGCGGACAAAGCATAAACCCCGAGCAGGAGCAACAGGGCCGGCGAGGAAAATCCAGCCAGTGCCACCTCCACCGGCGCGAGTCCGACAAACAAGGCCGCTACCACCGCGACGAGTGCGGGGACAAATTCCTCGACCAAGGCAAAGACCCAGAGCAAGACCGACGCCGCGAGCAGTGCGCTAAAAATGGCCGACTCCACACTCAACCCCGAAGCCAATCCCAAAACGTAAACCAAAGGCGGAAGCG
>JAQBWH010000054.1 GCA_027624625.1 Verrucomicrobiota bacterium
GCGAGACCAAGGCGGTGAAGCGTGCCTTCGGCGAGCACGCGCGCAACGGCGGCCTGCTGGTCAGCTCGACCAAGTCGATGACCGGCCATTTGCTCGGGGCGGCCGGTGCGGTGGAAATGGCCGCATGCGTCATGGCCATGCGCGAGGGCATCGTGCCACCGACGATCAACCTCGACAACCCCGACCCCGAGTGCGATCTCGACTACGTGCCGTTCAAGGCACGGGAGAAGAAGGTGAAGATTGCCATTAGTAATTCGTTCGGGTTCGGCGGCCACAATTCCTCGGTCTTGATCAAGGAGGTCTGAAGGTCTCCGCCATGGCGTCCGCGATCCCTTGCCCGGGCGAATTTCCCGATCTTCCGGCCGAGTTGGCCGCTTTTCGTCCGAAGGTTGCTTTGGTCCTGGGCTCCGGGCTCGGGGGATTCGCCGAGGCTTGCGACCGACTTTTTGCCGTGCCCTACGCGGCGATTCCCGGCCTGCCGCTCTCGGGGGTGCCCGGGCATGAAGGCGAATTCGTGGGCGCCGAATTGGGCGGCGTGCCGATCCTCCTGGCCAAGGGCCGCGTGCATTACTACGAGGGCCACACCCCGCGAGAGGTGGCGGCACAGGTGCGCCTGATGGCCTCGCTCGGGCCGGAGGTGCTCGTCCTGACCAATGCGGCCGGCACCTTGAATCCGCAGTTTGCCCCGGGAGGATGGATGATGTTGAACGACCACCTGAATCTCACGGCCGCGTCGCCATTGTCGGGCGGCCCGAATTTTTTCGACATGTCGGAAGTTTACGATGCGCGCTGGCGGGACTTGTTTCGCGGTCTGGCGGTCGAGTCCGGCTTGGCTTTGCATGAAGGGGTCTACGCCTGTGTGCCCGGTCCGCAATACGAGACACCGGCGGAGGTGCGTATGCTGCGCACGCTCGGGGCCGATGCGGTGGGAATGTCGACGGTCTTTGAAGCTATCCAGGCCCGTGCGCTCGGTCTGAGGGTGGCGGCTTTTTCCTGCCTGACCAATTGGGCTGCCGGGGTCACCGGTCAACCGCTCTCCCACCAAGAGGTGATGGAAACGGGACGCTCGGCAGCAGCCACGCTGAATGTTCTCCTCGGCAGGGCCATGGCGAAGATGTCCTGAACGGGGCTGCGCCGCTTCTCCTTTCCCCTGCGGTGGGGCGTCTGGTAGCTTTGACCTCTTTATGGCCGAAACCGTCGAAGAGCAGGAGATCAAGGATGTCGATCTCGTGGCGCGCACCCAGGCTGGTGACCCGCGCGCTTTTGACGATTTGGTGCGCAAATACAGCCCCCGCCTCTACGGATTGGTCTATCACATGACGTCCAACCATGAGGATACCAACGACTTGCTGCAGGACGTCTTTGCCAAGGCCTACCGCTCGATCAAAGGTTTCCGGGGCAAATCCAGCTTCTACACCTGGCTCCACACGATCGCCACCAACATGACGATCAACTTCCTGAAAAAGCGGTCCCGGACCTACAATATGAGCCTTGATGACGTCGATAACGGGATTCATCACGACCCGGACTTCATTGAAATGACTTCGGGCCCGGACGCCAGACGAGAAGTGAATCTCAAAGAGCTTCAGCAAAGATTGAACGAGGCTATGATGAAGCTGTCGAATGAGCACAGAGCCGTAGTCACTATGTTTGATATCCAAGGCATGCCACACGCCGAAATCGGCAAAGTCCTCAAGGTTTCCGAGGGCACGGTGCGCTCGCGTCTCTTTTACGCGCATCGCCAACTGCAAAATTACCTGCAGGAATTTTTGGTCAATTAGCCTATGAATACGGACATCCACAAACTTCTTCATCTCAAGCGATACGAGAGACCGACGTCCGATTACTTCGAGCGCTTCCTCGACCAGTTCAACGACCGTCAGCGTTCCGAACTCCTCCGCCAGCCGACCTGGAATCTTCTCTGGGAGCGTCTGGTCGGGGTCTTCCCCGAGTTCCGTGTCCCGAATTTGGCTTATGCCGGGGTGGCCGCTGCGGCCGTCGTGCTGTCCACCTTCATTCTTGTCACCCAGAAAGACACCGCGCTGACCGGTCCCGGTCTGGCCCTTAATGATCCCCGCCCTACGGTCAACGTCCTGCCGCCCGGCAACGGCGACATTCGCTTCCCTGTCTCCTCCCGTTCTGAATTTCCCCCGCACTATGTGCTCGAGGCCCGGCCGGTGAGTTATGAGTCGCCCTACAGCTTTTAGTTGGTGCGCCGTGCTGGCGGGCGTGGCCTTGGCCAGCCTGGCCGCAGCTGATCCGGCGGGGCCCCCGCAGCCTCGCAAGGTGGATGGCGCCACCATGGCGGATGCCATCCAGGCCACCGTGAGCAAAGTTTTCGAGTCCGCAGTTCCTTCCGTTGTGCGGGTCGAGTCGGATGACGAACTTGGCAAGATTTCCGGCACTGGTTTCTTTGCCGATGCGACCGGCACCATTTATACGCTGGCTTCGGTGGTTGGCGACGGGCTGAGTATTTCCGTCACGCGCGGAGACCGACGTTGGCCGGCCAAGTTGCTGGCCAAAGACCCGCGAAGCGGCATCGCCTTGATTAAGATCGACGAAGCCGGGGCGACGCCTTTTCTCCAGAAGGGCGAGTGCCGGGCGGTGAAAGCTTCCTCCGCCCTCGTGGTGGTCGGCTTTCCCTTCGACCATGACGTCTCGCCGAGCTTCGGCCTCGCGGGCGGTCTTGACCGGAAGTCGCAGGGAAAATTTTTTACCACCATGCATATCCGGGCGAATATTCCGGTGCAGCGCGGTCAGGGCGGCAGCCCCGTGCTCAACCTCGACGGCCAGGTGGTCGGCGTGTTGGTCAGCGGGCTCGAATCCGGCGCCGGGTGCTTTGTCCTTCCCATCCGCGCCGCCGAGAAAGTGCGTCAAGATGTGGTGCGATTCGGCGACGTGCGTCGTGGATGGGCCGGTGTGACCGTGCAAGAAATGCCGGTCGCGGTGCAGGGCTCGCACCTGATGATTGACAGAGTCGACCCAAACGGTCCGGCTTTCAGCCAGTTCCGTTCAGGCGACGTTCTCTTGCAAGTGGGTGACATCGCCACCCGCAACCCGGAGGATGCCCTCGACGCCGCTTTCTTCCTGACCGCCGGCGAACCGGTGGCTGTCCGCATCGCCCGAGGGGAAGAAGTCCTCGACCTGCCACTGACACCGGTCGAGCATCCGCTTGACCTCGGCAATGAACTCCAGGCCCTCGGGCCCGGCAGCCTGATGGCACCTTGAGCGCTGCGCCCGGCCTTTGTTCCTTCTCTCGCATCTTGTTGCTCGCGCCCCCTCCACGGCACAGAGCGGGCGTCTCACCCTTCGCTGAAGACCCCCATGGCGCGGAATTTGTCGTAGCGCGCGGCCAGAAGTTGGGCCGGTGACTCTTTGCCCAAAGTGTCGAGGTTTTCCAAGAGCGTTTTTTTGAGCAGTGCCGCCGCGCCTTGGTGGTCGTGGTGGGCTCCACCCTGCGGCTCGGGCACCACTCCGTCGACCAGTCTGAGTTCCATTAGGTGGGGAGCGGTCAGCTTGAGGGCCTCGGCGGCTTCCGGGGCATGGCTCCGGTGTTTCCAAAGGATGGCGGCGCAGCCTTCGGGACTGATCACCGAATAGTAGGCGTTTTCCATGATGAGCACGCGGTCGGCCACACCGATGCCCAGAGCGCCGCCGGAGCCGCCCTCCCCGATGACCACGGCAACAATGGGCGTCTCGAGCAGCATCATTTCCCGCAGGTTTACCGCGATGGATTCCGCGATGTGTCGTTCCTCCGCCCCGATGCCGGGAAAGGCGCCGGGCGTGTCGACCAGGGCGACGATGGGAAGGCCGAACTTGGCCGCGAGCCGCATGACGCGCAACGCTTTGCGGTAGCCTTCGGGGTGGGCACTGCCGAAGTTGCGGAGAATATTTTCCTTCGTGTTGCGGCCCTTCTGATTGGTCACCACCGCGACGGGACGTCCGTCGATTTTGGCCAGCCCGCAGGGCATTGACGCATCGTCGCCAAAGAGGCGGTCGCCGTGCAGTTCGGTGAAGTCTTCAAAGCACAGCCCGAGGTAGTCCAGGGCGAATGGTCGTGCCGTGTGGCGGGCGATCTGCACGCGCTGCCAGGCGGTGAGGTTCCCGTAGATTTCCTTTTTCAGTGCACCGATCTTTTTCTCGATCTTGCCGACTTCCGAGTCGCCCCCCAGATCCGACCCGTTGGCTTTGTCGCGCAACTTTTGCAACTGTTCCTCCAGATCGGCGATAGGTTTTTCGAAATCCAGCGGTTGGACTTTCATCGGCAAGCATTCTGGCCGGATGGCCGCGTTGTGGCAGCACAAAAAACGGCCCACGGACTGATCTCCCAGTCTCCGGTTCGGGGTGATGCGGGATTCCATCCGCCTGTTCAGTCGCTAAGCTCAAGACATGGCTTCCTTCCTTGCTGCGCGCTACCATTGTTGCGGAAGGCCCGGCGAAGTGCTTCAGGTTGATCAAGTCACCGCAGTGCCGCCGCGGGAGCATGAGGTCACCGTGGGCATGTTCTGCGCGCCGATCAACCCGGCGGATCTCAATAGGATCGAAGGCAAGTATGGCGAGGCGAGGGATTTGCCCGACGTGCCGGGCAGCGAGGGTTGCGGGCGGGTGGTAGCCGTGGGTGCGGGCGTGGACCGGGCCTGGGTCGGCCGGAAGGTGCTCGTTGATGGCCAAGCCTGGCGGGAGTCGGGCAACTGGCCGCTGGACTGTGTGGTCGCCGTTCCGGATGGACTGGCGACGGACCGTGCTGCCGTGCTGCGGGTCAACCCGCCGACTGCTTGGCTCCTTTTGCACCAATTTGCCGCCCTCCAGCCCGGTGATTGGGTCCTGCAGAATGCGGCGACCTCGGCGGTTGGACGGGCGGTGATCGAAATCGCGCACCAGCGTGGTTGGAAAACACTCAATGTGGTCCGGCGGGCCGCTGCGGCGGAGGAACTCCGGGCGCTTGGCGCCGATGCGGTGGTGGTCGATGACGAAGACATGGGGGCCGCCGCGAAGGACGTGCTCGGCGGGGCCGTTCCGCGGCTCGCTTTGAATGCGGTTGGCGGGAGTTCTGCCACCCGGCTGGCCGGACTGCTGGCCTCCGGTGGCACGCTGGTCACTTACGGCGCGATGAGCAAGGAGGCGCTGAAAATCCCCAACGGATTCCTCATTTTTCGCGATCTGGTTTTTCGCGGCTTTTGGCTCACCCGCTGGCTGCGCGCCGCACCGCCGGACCAAGTCAGCTCCCTTTTCGACCAAATTTTCCGATGCGCGGCCTCCGGATGTTTCGCGCCACGGGTCGTTGCGGAATTTCCGCTCGGGGAGGTATCGGCCGCCGTGACTCGTGCGGAGGAGGGTGGGGGCAAGGTGTTGTTGCGGCTCGGGGGATAAAAGAACGGACGGCCTCTTCGTCCCCATCTTCACGCCGTGAAACGTTTCGACATCGCCGTGCGGTCGCGCTAACCACAAGGGCTTGCCCATGAGCGCTCCGCACCTCGACGTCCGCTATATCGCCAATTTGGTCCGCTTGCGATTGACCGAAGAAGAAGTCGCCGAATTGCAACCGCAACTCGACCATGTTCTCTCTTACATCGAGCAACTCGACGAGGTGAACGTCGACGGCATCGAACCGACGGCCCATGCTTCGGCCGTTTACAATGTTTTCCGCGCCGACCTGCCGCGCGATGGTTTTACCCAGGAGCAGGCCACGGCCAATGCCCCGCATTCCGGCAACGGGCTTTTTCTCGTGCCCAAGGTGGTGGAGGGGTGATGACTCTTGAGGGACTGACTATCGCCAAGGCCCGCCGCTTGATCCAAGCCGGCGAATTGTCCCCTGTGCAACTGGTCGATGCGGTCCAGGCCGCGATTGAACGGACCGATCCGGCCGTCGGCGGTTACCTTTCACGCGATTACCAGCGGGCCCGGGCCTTGGCGGAAAAGACCGACATCACTTTGCCGCTCGGCGGGATTCCGGTGGCGATCAAGGACGTGATTAATGTCGAGGGCGAACCTTGCACCTGTGCGTCGCAAATTCTCCAAGGCTACGTCGCGCCCTATGATGCCACGGTCATCACCAAGCTGCGCGCCGCGGGGGCCATTCCTTTCGGCCGCACCAACATGGACGAATTCGCCATGGGCTCATCCACCGAGAATTCCTCGATCCAGATCACGCGCAACCCACGCGATCCGGAGCGTATTCCGGGCGGCTCGAGCGGAGGCTCCGCCGCGGTGGTGGCGGCGGATGAAGCGCTGGCCTCGCTCGGTTCGGACACCGGCGGTTCGATCCGCCAACCCGCGGCCCTTTGCGGTTGCGTCGGGATGAAGCCGAGCTACGGACGCGTCTCGCGCTACGGTCTGGTTGCTTTTGCCTCCTCGCTCGACCAGATCGGACCTTTCACCCACACGGTGGAGGATGCGGCCCTCGTGCTGCAGGCCATGGCCGGCCACGATCCGCTCGATTCCACTTCGCTCGACCTGCCGGTGCCGGATTACTCGGCCACGCTCAACGATGGGGTCAAGGGCCTGAAGCTTGGCGTGCCCAAGGAGTACTTCATCGAGGGGATGGACTCCCAGGTGGAGGCACGGGTGCGGGCGGCCATCGAGGTCTACCGCGGCCTGGGCGCGGAAATTGTCGAAGTCTCCCTGCCGCATACCAAATATGCGGTGGCCGACTACTACATTATTGCCACGGCGGAAGCCTCGGCCAACTTGGCCCGCTTCGACGGCGTGCGTTACGGGAAACGCGCCTCCGCGCCGCGCGACCTGGCCGACCATTACGGACGCACCCGCGGCGAGGGCTTCGGCAAGGAAGTGAAACGCCGGATCATCCTCGGCACCTATGTGCTGAGTAGTGGCTATTATGACGCTTACTACCTCCGCGCGCAGAAAGTCCGCACCCTCATCCGCCGCGATTTCGAAGAAGCCTTCCAAAAAGTCGACGGCCTCCTCTCTCCGACCTCGCCGGTGCCCGCTTTCAAGATCGGCGAGCGCATGGCCGACCCGCTCCAGATGTATCTGGCCGACATCTTCACCATCGCGGCGAATCTGGCCGGCATTTGCGGGATCAGCATTCCCTGCGGTGATGCCGAGGTGGACGGCAAGAAATTGCCGGTCGGGTTGCAAATCATGGCTCCGGCCTTTGCAGAGGCCCGCCTCTTGCGCATGGCCCGTGCTTACGAGACGGCCCGCTTAGCCTGATCAGTTCGCGCCGACAATTTCCTCGATTTTTGCGAGGACCCCTTGCGGCGACTCCCACTCGTTGTCCGCTTGGGCCGTGACGGCGTTTCCCTTGTTGTCGATCAGCACGAGGTAGGGGATGCCGCTGGAACCGAATTTCCGGAATGTCTCGCTCTGCGCCTGGTCGAACTTCACCGCTGGCCAGGGCATGTTGTCACCCTTGATGTATCCCTCCATGGCCGCTTGGTCGCGGTCGCTGCTGACAAAAACCAGCTCGAAGTCCGGGTGCTTGGGTTTGAAGTTGTTATACCACTCGACGAGCTTTGGTGTGAACATGCGGCAGGGCGGGCACCAATGAGCCGAGAAATAAAGCGCGGTGTATTGGGGCGAGCCTTGCACGGCAGGTCCGGTCAGGTTGCCCTTGATGTCGTCGAAAAATCCGGCGCGCGCGGGGGTGGTGACGGCCAGGACGGCCACAAGGAGGGAGAGGAGACGGGTTTTCACTACTCGGGAAAATGGACCCGCGTCGCGACTTTGGCAACTCCATCGTGGCCGCGATGGCTCCTTGGCCGTTGTTTTTTCCTTCGGTGCGACCATAGTGCGGCCATGAGGACAGTGATGGCTCTCTTTCTCGCCGGAATAGCGGTGGCCACGGCCGGGCCGATTGTCCGCGAGCCCGGGGTCATTTACCTATCCGACTTCCACGAGCGCCTGCCGCGCTACCAACTGACCGGCCCGGCCCCTGGTTTCTTCGAGGTCACGATGAAGCGCTTTGCCGGCACCTTGCGTTTTCCACAGGCTGTGCAACTCGACGCCATTTCCCCGGATGGTCTGTTGCGTGTGCGTGGCAATGCCCAGCAAGGCGGCGTGGCGGCCTGGATCGAGCCGCTTTACGTGGCGGGTTTGCCCGAGAACTATCTGGAAATCGCGGTCCGCGCCGAGCAACGGCGGCGGGAAGTGGAAGACCTCATTGCCCGCAAGGAAGTGGCAGTGGGCATGACGCTCGAGGAGGTGACGCGCAGTCTGGGCAAGCCGCAGAAGCGCTCGAGCAAGACCGGGCGCGAAGGATCCACACAAACCTACGAATACGTGAAATACAAACTGGTCCCGCAGACGGTTTACACGCCGTCCTACGTGCAGTCCCTGACCGGCTCCCGGCCCGATCCGCGCGCCAAGCTCGAGAGGGTGGTGGTGCGCGGCGGCTACGGCTACGATGCCTCGGTCGTTTATTTGAAGGTGCCGGTCGGCACGACAACCGTGGGCTTTGTCAACGGACTGGTTGAAACGGTGGAAGAATCCGAGGGTACCCTGACCGGCGCCAATGCTTCGATCGTCGTGCCGCCGATTGATCTCGTCTGGTGAGCATGCGGCCGGCTGCTAGTTCACGCTTGAACTGGTCTCACTCTCGTTCGCCTCGTTGATCTCGAAATTGATGGTATTGGTCCAGCCCTCCGTGCCGCCGGGCTTTGGCACCGAATCCCAGACCATGAGGTCGTATTTCGGGGGGATCACCCGCGTGTTCGTGACCCCGGCATCCTCCTGCTCGATTTCAATGTTGGCCGCGATGATGGCCGGCGCCTCGTTGGTGGCGAGCGGTCCCGTCCCGTAGCGTGGATAAAAGACATAAATGCGGGCCATTTTGAGGGGAATGTTGCCCCCTTTTTCTCTGACGTTGTCGCGGATGTCGTTCCCGATTTTGAGGCCACCGAGCAGGCGCAGGATGTTGGCGCCATCGTTGGTGTCGTATTTGCCGGTTCCCCCCTCGGGCGCGGGAAGGTCGTCGCCCCAATACCATGGTTTGTCTGGTTCGTCAGTTTTGTGTGGTCCCCACATGCCCTGCCCATCCCAGACGATGAGGGTCGAGCCGGTGGGCGCTCCTTGAGCGTTGGTCGGCAAGATCGAGTCGGCGAATTTTTCCGGGCTGCGATGGTAATACGGCAACATGGCCAGCAGATCTTTGTCGACCGTCTTGTTGATCTGTCCCGCCAAGGGCCCGTAGGAATTCGTTCCCTTTTCCGCCTTGATCAGCATGACGTTCGTGATGCCGTTCGTTTTGATGAACGGCCAAGCGGTGTCGAAGGGATTAGGTGTGGGCCACTCGTTCTTTTCGTTCGGCGTATAGGGGTCTTTGGTGATGACGCGTGTCACCGGCAGGAATTTATTGGTCGCGAGTAGCGCGGGGAGGCTTTTGGCCAGAAAGACGGCCTGCGCTTCGCCGTTCGTGGAGAGTCCGTGCTGGTGGACCTGAACGCTGGTGCCGTTGGGCAGCGTGTAGTTCGGCCAATGGGGCGCCCAGTTGGATTTCCACTGGCTCAAACCGGAATTTTTCGTGTCCTCC
>JAQBWH010000055.1 GCA_027624625.1 Verrucomicrobiota bacterium
AATCGGCGTGCTCCCGCAGCATGAACCACTCATGACCATGCTCGAACCTGGTGAGTTGGCCGTGATCAATGACGGCAAGACAACCTATTCCGCGGTGGGCGACGGGTTTGCCCAAATCACGCCCGGACGCATTTCGATCCTTACTGATATGGTCACGCTCGAAAGTGAGATCGACGAAGACACGGTGGCCAAGGCTATTGAGCGAGCGCAAACCGCGCTGGCCAATGCAGCCAACATGAGCGACGAGGAGGCCGCCGGTTTGGAAGCCGGATTGAAGCGCAACTTGGCCATGCTCGGGGTGAAGCGCCGTCGGCGCTCGGCCTGAAGGACGGAGTTTTGTTTAACAGAAGTTAACGAAGGGAACGAAGTTGCCAGGGGCGGGGGCGGAGTCGACGAAGGCACGAGGAGGAGCGTCGTGGGGTTGTTCCAGCCGCGCAACGCGTTCGACTTTACCTTGATGACTTTACGATGCCTCGCACGATGGCGCCGGCCACGCGCTGGCGGTAGGAGGAGGAACGGGCTTTGCGGGCATCGCTGGAGTTGGAGAGGAATCCGCACTCGACCAAGGCGGACGGGCGGGCGTTGTTGCGCAGGACGTGGAAGCGGGAGCGCTTCACCCCGCGGTTGCCGGTGAAGCGGGCCAACTCCCGTTGGATGTTGGCCGCCAGCGGGTAGGATTTCAAATTGTAGTAGAAAGTCTCGGTGCCGCTGGCGCTGGAGCGGCGGGCCCAGTTGTAGTGGATACTGACAAAAACGGCACCACTTCGACGGTTGGAAATGGCGACTCGGGACGGCAGGGTGATGAAGTAGTCACCTTTCCGGGTCATGACCACGCGGTAACCGGCACGTTTGAGCCCGCGCTCCACCCGCTTGGCCGTATCGAGCGCGTATTTTTTCTCGGTGGATCCGTCCACGCCCTTGGCTCCCCGGTCGATCCCGCCGTGTCCGGCATCCAAGACCACGGTGTGGAAGCGGCCGACCCCTCTCGTGCTCGCGCATCCGGTTAGGAAGACCACTGTGACGGACAAAAGAGCCGCGCAAAAAAGTGATCGCATCGGTGGAACCTAAAAAACCGGAGTGCTCAGGCAAAGAAAATACGACGGATTGCGCGGAAGGGTGCCGGCAGGCATTCTCGGGGAATGCTGACCAAACGTATCATCCCGTGCCTTGATGTGACCGGTGGACGCGTGGTCAAGGGGACGAAATTTCTCGATCTGCGCGATGCGGGGGATCCGGTGGAGTGCGCCAAAGCATACGATGCGCAGGGGGCGGACGAATTGGTCTTTCTCGATATCACGGCTTCGTCCGACGCCCGCACGACCATGGTGGACGTGGTCGAGCGGACGGCTTCCGAGTGCTTCATGCCCTTGACCGTGGGGGGCGGGATCCGATCGGTGGAAGATATGAATTTGATGCTGCGGGCGGGGGCGGACAAGGTGAGCATCAACACGTCGGCTATGCAATGCCCGGACTTGGTGCGCGGGGGCGCCGAGCGTTTCGGGTCCCAGTGCATCGTGGTGGCGATCGATGCGCGGCGCCGTCCGGAGGGCGGGTGGACGGTTTACACCCATGGAGGCCGGAATCCGACGTCTTTGGAAGCGGTGGCTTGGGCCCGAACTGTGGCGGATCACGGAGCCGGGGAAATCTTGCTCACGAGCATGGATGCCGATGGCACCAAGGAGGGGTATGATTTGCAACTGGTGGCAGCGGTCAGTTCCGCGGTCAGCATTCCGGTCATTGCCAGTGGCGGTGCCGGGAAATTGGAGCACATGGCCGAGGTGCTGCAGAAGGCCGGGGCGGATGCGGTGCTCGCGGCGAGCATTTTTCATTTTGGGGAGCACACCGTGGGGGACGTGAAGGCGTTTCTCGCCGGGCGGGGGATTCCGGTGAGGCTGGCGACACCGCCTGTGGCCCGCTGACGCCGGCGGGTCGACCGGCTCGGTCGGCGGAAATCTTTTGACAGAATCGTCCGTAGCCGCTATTGCAGATTGTAGCACAAGCTACATTATGAGAAAATATTTTTTGGTCCTCGGGTTTTTCCTCCTCGCCGCCGCCGGCTTGCCGGCGGCCGGGCTGAAAGTTGTCGCCACCACCGGGATGGTGGCCGATTTGGTGCGGCGGACGGGCGGCGAGCGGGTCGAGGTGCGGCAGTTGATGGGTCCCGGTGTGGATCCGCATCTTTACAAGCCGACGTCGGGTGATGCGTCGCGTCTGGCCAAGGCGGGCGCGATTTTCTACAACGGTTTGAATTTGGAAGGTCGTCTCGGCGACTTGTTTGCCCGATTGGCCGGGCAGGGGGTCAAAGTTTATGCGGTGAGCGCATCTTTGCCGGCGGCCCGCCTGCTTTCGCCGGAGGACTCCGCCGGGTTTCATGATCCGCATATTTGGTTGGATGCCTCGCTTTGGGCCGAGGCGGTTCCCGCGGTGGTGGCCGGCTTGTCCGAGGCGGATCCCGACGGGGCGGCGGTCTATCGGGCCAACGGGGAAAAGTTGGCTGCCGATTTGCGGGCGCTGGACGCCTGGTGCCGGGAGCGGGCTGAGGTGGTGCCCGAGGGGCAGCGTATTCTGGTGACCAGTCATGATGCCTTCAACTACTTCGGCCGGGCCTACGGTTTCCGGGTGATCGCACTCCAGGGGATCTCCACGGTAAGCGAAACGAGTTTGTCGGATATGGCCGGACTCGCTGATTTCCTCGGCGAGCGGCAGGTGCCGGCGATTTTCGTGGAAACAAGCGTCAACCCGGCCGGTTTGCAGCGCGTGGCCCAGGATGCAGGGGTCCGGATCGGAGGGGAGCTTTTCTCCGATGCTCTGGGTGAACCGGGTCAAATGGCGGGCGGTTACGACGTCGGGACTTACGACGGGATGATGCGTTACAACCTGTCCACCATCGTGGCGGGCTTGGACAGGACCAAGGAGTAGCAAGGAGCACTCTCACGGCCGGCTGCGCTTGGCCGGTCGCGTGCTTTGTTTTCCGGCGCGCCGCCGCGGGCGTTCTGCGGCGAGGAATTTGTTCATCGCGGCGAGGGTGGCGGGGCCGACGTGGTGTTCAATACCTTCCGCGTCGGCCATGGCGTCCGTGCGCGGCACACCGAGCAACTCGAGAAAGGCGACGACTGTCTGGTGGCGGTCTTTGGCCCGCGCCGCGAGGGCGCGTCCGGCCGGAGTGAGGAAGATCGAGCGGTAAGGCAGGGTTTTGACCAGCCCCTCCCGCTGGAGGCGCTGGACTGTGCGGATGACCGTGACGTGGGTGACCCCGAGCGACCGGGCGATGTCGGTGGCCCGGGCCTCGCCGTGCTCGGCCATGAGGTCGGCGATCGCTTCGACGTAGTCCTGGGCGCGCTCTTGGGCATGGGCGCGGCGGGTGTGGCGTTGGATGGCGGCAGTGTCGCGGGTGCGGGCGGGCATGGCGGCGGGGAATGGGGGTTTGACAGACCGGCAACCGCCGGATTACAAATATTCGATTAATGTAGCATCTGCTACATCATGATGAAAGATTTTTCCACCACGGCCCCGCCCTTGGAGGTGCATGACCTGACCGTGGCCTACGACCGGCGGCCGGTGCTTTACGGGATTGATCTGACCGTGCCGGCGGGGAGTCTGACCGGAATTATCGGTCCGAACGGGGCGGGCAAGTCGACCTTGCTCAAAGCGGTGCTCGGCTTGTTGCCCTTGTCGGCCGGTTGGGTCAAAATTTTCGGCGGTCCGCTGGCCCAGCACGCGCGTCGCACGGGTTATGTTCCCCAGCGGGAGTCGGTGGACTGGGATTTTCCGGTCAACGTGATGGATGTCGTGTTGATGGGCCGCTACGGGCACCTGCCTCCGGGCCGGCGTCCGGGCCGGGCGGACCGAGAGATTGCCCGCGCTTGTCTCGATCAAGTGCAGATGCTGCCTCTGGCGGGGCGGCAGATCGGCAATTTGTCCGGCGGCCAGCGCCAGAGGGTTTTTCTGGCGCGCGCTTTGGCCCAGGAAAGCGACCTCTATTTCATGGACGAACCGTTTGCCGGGGTGGATGCGGCGACGGAGGCAGCGATCATTGATTTGCTCCGCGGGATGAAGGACCGGGGCAAGACGGTGGTGGTGGTGCACCATGATTTGTCGACCGCGCAGGATTACTTCGATCGTTTGGTCCTGCTCAACATGCGTTTGGTGGCTGCGGGGCCGACGGCGGAAGTATTCACGCCGGAGTTGCTGCAGAAAACTTACGGGGGGCGGCTGACCATTCTGTCCGACGTGGCCCAGGCGCTCGGGGAGGAGCGGTGAGGAGTTTTCTCCGTCTCGCGGCGTTGGCGGTGCTGCTCGCGGCAACCCCGGCCGAGGGGGCGCGCATCGGGGAACTTGCCGACTGGGATTTCGGATCGCAGACCGTCCGATTTTTCAGCCTGCAGGATGCCTCCGTGCGCTACGCGCTGGCCGGCTCGATGCTGCTGGGGTTGTGCTGCGGCTTGATGGGCGCATTCCTTGTGGTGCGCAAATTGGCTTTGATGGGCGATGCGCTTTCCCATGCGGTCTTGCCCGGGGTGGCGCTGGGGTTTTTGTGGGGCATGACGAAAAATCCGGTGGCAATTTTCGCCGGGGCGGTGGGCGCCGGTTTGCTCGGTGCGGTCGTGGTGCAATGGATCCGGGCGACGACAAAGCACCGGGAGGATGCGGCGTTGGGGTTTGTCCTGTCCTCGTTTTTCGGCGTGGGCATCGTGCTTTTTACCATGATCCAAAATCTGCCGGGCGGGGCGAAGAGCGGGTTGGATGGTTTCATGTTCGGTCAGGCCGCGGCGCTCGGTCCGGAAGATGTGTGGTTGCTGGCCGGAGTGACCGTGCTGGCTTTGGGCGCGGTGGGGCTTTTTTACAAAGAGTATGTGCTGACGAGTTTCGACGAGGGGTTCGCGCAGTCGCTCGGTTGGCCGGTGAAATTTTATCACTACAGCCTGATGTTGTTGTTGGCCTTCGCAATTGTGTCGGCGCTGCAGGCCGTCGGGGTGGTTTTGGTCTCAGCCATGCTGGTCATTCCGGCAGCGGCCGCCTTCCTGCTGACCGATCGGATGGGCGCCATGCTGGCCTGGTCGGCGGGTCTCGGCATGCTGGCGGGGGCGGCGGGGGCTTTCTTTTCGTTCACCGGGCAGAGCTTGCCGACCGGGCCTTTCATGGTGTTGGCCGCGGCTGGCCTGTTCGTGCTCGCCCTGCTTTTTGCCCCGAGCCACGGGATAGTGCGGCGTCTGTGGCGGCGACGGTCGCGGGTTGCGCGGATCCGCCGGGAGAACACGCTCAAGGCCATTTATCACGTGATGGAGGACGGAGGTTTCCGCGAGGAGGTGGTGGAGATCGAGGGCGTGGCGGACCGGCGTCGGGAGACGGCGGCGGGGGCGCGTCGGGAGATCGTCGAGTTGCAGCAGGCGGGATTGGCCACCGTGGCGGACGGTCGGGTGGCCTTCACTCCGGAGGGCTGGCAGAGGGCGTGCGAGATGGTCCGCAATCACCGTCTGTGGGAGCTGTACCTGACTAATGCCGCGCAATTGGCCCCGGACCACGTGCACGACGATGCCGAGGTGATCGAGCATGTCCTGGGAGATGAAACCGTGCGCCGGTTGGAGCGCCGATTGAACTATGCGCGGCGTGACCCGCACGGAAAATTGATCCCGGGCTTGGCCGATCTGGCCGCCGGAGCGCCCCCGTCCGAACGGGTGGCCGGCTTCGGGGAGAAAGGCGGGGCGCGGTGAGCGGGTTTATCCCCCCTTTCGCATGGCAGAGGGTCGTGGTGCAGCCATGGACCGAGGACTTCAACGTCTCCTTTTGGATTGTGGTCATGGGTTTTCTTGTTGCCGCGGCCTGCGGTGTCGTTGGGACTTACCTGCTCTTGCGCCGCATGGCTTTGGTCGGCGACGCGATTAGCCACAGCATTTTGTTCGGCTTGGTCGTGGCCTTCATGATCTTCCGCTCGGGGGGCACGATGGTGATGTTTGTCGCGGCCGTGGCCACCGGTTTGCTGACCGTGGGCATCATTGAGTTCATCCACCGTCAATCCCGGGTCAAAACCGATGCGGCGATCTGCATCGCCTTCACCACGTTATTTGCCGCCGGTGTGGTCCTGCTCAGCGTGGCCGAGATGCAGGGACCGGTGCATCTTGATGCCGAATGTGTGCTTTACGGGGAGATCGCTTTCGTGCCGCTCGATCCGGCGGTGGAGGTTTTCGGGCTGGTCCTCGGCCCGGCTCCGGTGGTGCGTATGGTGGGCGTGCTGGTCGGCTTGCTTGTCCTTGCCACGATATTTTACAAGGAATTGCTGGTCACCTCGTTTGATCCGGCGCTGGCCAGATCCCTCGGCATCCGGGCGGGGGTCTGGCACTACGGCCTGATGGCCGTGCTTTCGATCGTCATCGTTTCCGTCTTCGAAGCGGTGGGTGCTATTCTCGCGGTGGCCATGCTGGTCGTGCCGCCGATGTTTGCCGCGCAATTGTCCGATCGTTTGCCGGTCCGGTTCGCGCTGGTCTTTTTGCATGCGGCACTGAGCAGCCTGTTGGGCTACCAGCTGTCCGTCTGGCTCAATTGCTCCCCGGCCGGGGCCATGGTGGTTGTCGGGGCTATGCTCTTCTTGCTCGCTTGGGCGGTGACGCGGCCGCGGCGTGCTGCGTTCCCGGGTTGGACGGCTCCAAGTTGAATCGGCAAGGGGTCGCGCGGGGCCGGCGGGTCATTTCGGGCTCGCTTCGATGAGTGGAGATAGCTCGGTTTGGCGGGGCGATGAATATGCTGCGCAATCCACGAATGATGGTCGTCGATGCCACAGGAAGAGGTGGATCGCTCCGTTCCGGCGCGATGGGGACTATTGCGGCGCGGGGAGCGATAGCGGGGCGCCGGGGAGCATTTGCACTTGGCGGTCGTGGCGGGGGAGGCGGATAGTAATTTTCAAGCCGTTGCCGGGGTCACTTTCGATCACGACTTCGCCACCGTGGGCCCGGACGATGCGCTGGGTGATCATAAGGCCGAGGCCGCTGCCGCTTGTTTTTGTGGTGAAATAGGGCTCGAAGATGCGGGCCATGGCTTCTTGGGTCATGCCGCCGCCGTTGTCGGCAAAGTGGATGTTGACCCATTCGCGGTCCGAGCCGGTGCGGATCTTGAGGAGCCCGCCTTGCTTCATGGCTTCGCTCGCGTTTTTGACGATGTTGTAGAAAGCCTGCTTGAGCTGGTCCTGGTCGAGCTCAAGGACGGGGAGCCCGGGGGCGAGTTCGAGTTCGAGGAGGATGTTGCGGGACTTCAGTTCCGGTCCGAGGAATTCGGCGGCCTCGCGGACGAGGGAATTGAGTTCCTGCGGGGCGCGTTGCAGCGGGGCGGGACGGATGGCGCGGAGAAATTGAGTGACGATGGTGTCGAGGCGTTTGATTTCTTCCTGCGCGACTTCGAGCGGATGAAGGAGGGTATCCTGCTGGTCCTCGGGCAGTTTGCGCAGGCGGCGTTCGAGAAGTTGGAGGTGGATGGTGAGGGAGTTGAGGGGGTTGCCGATTTCGTGGGCCACGCCGGCGGCGAGGAGTTGCAGGGCGGCGATCCGCTCGCTCTCCAGCGTTTCCTGCGCGGCCCGGTGGCGCTCGGTGAAGTCCCGCATGATAAGAGCGTAACCGGCATGCTGGCGGTGTCCGGGTTGGTCATCGTCCTCGGCCAGGAGCGGAACGACATAAAAATTGAGGACGCGATGGGCGGGGTGGAAGACTTCGATGTCGCGGGTAACCACTTCGCGGCCCTGGGCGAGTTCTTTCCAGCGGAGTCCGCTGATGTTTTCGGCCAGGGGGCGTCCAAGCGCGGCGGCGGGATCGAGGCCGAAGAGGAGCCCGGCGGCATCATTCATGTAGATGACCGTGCCGGCGGTGTCGGTGACGATGACGCCTTCGCGGATGGCGTTGAAAATGGTCTCGAGGAAGCGTTTGTCGCGGGCCAGTTCGACGAAGAAGGCTTCGACGTCTTCCGGTTGAATCCGGCGGAAGCGGGCGAGAAGTTTGTCGAGGAAGGCGCGTTTCACTTTCGGGGCTGCGGCCCGGGGTTTAAAGCTGAAAGCTAGTTCCCCCCACTGGATAAAATCGTGGGCGCCCATTCGTCAAGTGACAATTTGTCACAATCGACATTCGTTTTCTGCCCAACGTCCTGTGGCAGCGGTCCCGGCAAGGTTGGCCTATAATGTAACTTGCCGCGTCCGCTGGCGATCGGTTGAACTGCGGACGTTAGCCAAAAACACTTACTTGATCTGGAGTGCTACTCTAGTATCACTAAATGCGAACTGAACTCGTAACAACACTCAAGCGCAAGGCGACCGCTGTTATAGCCCAGCTTATCAGTGACCACGAGCCCGTGCTGATCACGCAGCATGGACTCCCTGCTGCCTATCTCATCGATGTGCAGATGTATGAGGGCATGCAGAGTAGGTTGACGCTCCTTGAGGGTATCGCTCGCGGTGAGAAAGCCATTCTTGAGAAGCGCGTTCTTTCCCACCGGGAGGCAAAGCAGAGGATGGCACGATGGGTCGCGTAATCTGGACTGAACCCGCCCTCCAAGATCTTGACGAGGTCACAGATTCTATTTCATTCGATAGGCCAGCAACTGCGAGCCGATTTGTTCAGCGAGTATTTGAGCGAATCGAACAATTTGCGAGCCAATCAAAGAGTGGGTCAGTGCCCGCCGAGCTCAAAGGCACACAGTATCGCCAACTTGTCATTCCACCAGTTCGTATCTTCTATCGCGCACAGAGTGAGGTTGTTTACATCGTGTACATCATGCGGGGAGAAAGGCTTTTTCGGAATGACGACTTGCTTGAAAGAGATAGGGGTGAACGTGCCGATTGACCGAATCACTATGCTTGCGGCACCTTCGGAATTCCGCCTGTGGGGCAGGCTCGGATGCCGAAGGCAAGCGGTGTTCCGTCATCGGGGGCGTTGGGCAGTAATCAATTGAGCATCCAGCCATGCCCGCTATCTGGATTTCCATGTAAAGACCACGCTCAACATCAGTGACGCAACGATGCTTGAAATCAGTCGGGAGGCCATCCCGGGCCGGTAGACCATGTCCAAGTTAGTCGAGTTCGTGCTCCGCGCCACAGCAAGGCCCGGGCCAAGAAAGGCGCCCTTGCCGCCCTGACCCGCTTTTTCTGGCGGCGGACTGAAGGTGAATGTGGCCAACCGTTGATGAGCTCTACGGCGTGATGGAGGATTAGTCTTGTTCGTCGTCGATACCAAAGTCCTAAACTAGCCTGTCGACAAGGATGCTCCGGAGTATGGCCGTTGCCGGTAATTGCTCGAATCTTGTCACGCGCAACCCACTCCTTGGTATTTCGTCTGGGGCATCGTCTACGATTTTCTTCCCCTGGTGACGCACTCCCGCATTATGGCGA
>JAQBWH010000012.1 GCA_027624625.1 Verrucomicrobiota bacterium
GAGGGGCAAAAAGAAAAAACCCCGCGGGCCTTGGGGGCACCGCGGGGTTCCTCTAGCGGGGGGGAAAGGAGATCAGGCGTAGGATGCTTGCGCGCCTTTGAGGTTGCGCTTCTGGATCCAGGGCATGAGCGAGCGGAGACGGGTTCCGGTTTTTTCGATGCCATGTTTTTCGCCTTTTTGCAAAAGAGAATGATATTTCTTGCGGCCCTTTTTGTCTTCGGCAATCCATTCGCGGGCAAATTTTCCGTTCTGGATTTCCTTGAGCACGCTCTTCATGCGCTTTTTGGTGCCGGCGTCGATGATCTTGGGGCCGACCAGGACGTCGCCCCACTTGGCCGTGTCGGAAATGCTGAAACGCATCCCGGCAATACCGGCTTCGTTCATCAGATCGACGATGAGCTTCAGCTCATGCAAACACTCAAAGTAAGCCATCTCGGGCTGGTAACCGGCTTCGACCAGCGTCTCAAACCCGGCCTGAACCAGCGCCGAAGCGCCACCGCAAAGCACGGCTTGCTCGCCGAAAAGGTCCGTTTCGGTTTCTTCCTTGAAGGTCGTTTCGAGCACGCCGGCGCGGGTCCCGCCAATGCCTTTGGCCCAAGCCAGGGCGATCTTTTTGGCCTGCTTGCTCGGGTTCTGGTAGACGGCGATGAGGGAGGGAACGCCTTTGCCCTCCGTGAATTGACGGCGGACGATGTGACCGGGTCCCTTCGGGGCGACCATGATGACATCGATATTCTTCGGCGGGGTGATCGTCTTGAAATGGATGGCGAAACCGTGGCTGAAAAGGAGGGTTTTGCCTTTGCTCAGGTGCGGCGCGATGTCCTTTTCGTAAACCGCGGCAATTTTGGTGTCCGGCACGGCAACAAAGATGATGTCCGCTTTCTCGACCGCGGCGGCCGTGTTGAAAACCGCGAAGCCTTTCTTCTTGGCCACCGCGCGGCTTTTGCTGCCCGGGTAGAGGCCGATGATGACCTTCACGCCACTTTCTTTGAGGTTGAGGGCGTGGGCGTGGCCCTGTGAACCGAAACCGATGACGGCGACCGTCTTGCCTTTGAGTTGCTTGAGGTCGGCGTCTTTGTCTGTGTGGATTTTTGCTGCCATGGGAAAAGTTTATTCGCTTTCGGCCGTGCGGGAGAGCGCGACCTTGCCGGTGCGCGTCATCTCGGAAATGCCGAAATTTTTCATCAAGGAAATGAATTTGGCGATCTTGCCTTCGTTGCCGGTGATTTCGATGACCAGCTTGTCGAGGCGCACATCGACGATTTTCGCACGGAAGACGTCGCAGATCTGCAGGACCTCGGAACGGGTTTGGGGAGTGACGTCGACCCGCATGAGGACCAGTTCGCGGTCGACGAATTCGTCATCGCGAAAGTGGTCGACCTTGATGACGTCGACCAGCTTCTCCGTCTGCTTGACCACTTGGTCGAGGGTCTTGTCGTCGCCGCGCACCACGATGGTCATACGTGACATGGAAGCGTCCAAGGTGGGAGCCACGTTGAGCGTGTCGATATTGAAACCACGACCGCTGAACATCCCGGCGACGCGGGTCAACACGCCAAAGCGGTTTTCAACCAGAACGGACAAGGTGTGGCGCATAAAAAGGTTGGCCAGAATCCCAGATTTGACCCCGCACGTCAATGACCCAAGCCGTCCCCCCGAAGCCGGGCCGCGGCTTGCCCCAGGGCGGCCAGCGCAGCCGGCACCTCCTCAGCCGTGCTCATGCGGCTGAAAGAAAAGCGCAAACTCGACCTGGCTTCTTCGTCGCCCACCCCCATGGCACGGAGCACATGCGAGGCATCAACCTCCCCGCTGGTACAGGCCGAGCCGATGGAACAGGCCACCCCGAGCCGGTCGAGGCCGGCGAGAAGTCCCTGCGCCTCGAGGCCGGGCAAGGCGAAGTTCGTCGTGTTGGGCAGACGGTGCGCTGGATTGCCATGAAAACGAACGTCCGGAAAGCGGGTCCGTACGCCGCTCTCGAATGTGTCGCGCAAGCCGGCGACACGCGGCATTTCCACCGGCAAGGCAACGCTGGCCAAAGCCGCGGCCGCGCCCAAGCCGACAATGCCCGGCACGTTTTCGGTGCCCGCGCGGCGACCACCCTCCTGCCCGCCCCCCCGCAGAATCGGCGGGAGACCGAGACCCGGACGCACCAAGAGCGCGCCGACTCCCTTCGGTCCGTGCAATTTGTGGGCCGAAACCGAAAGCAAATGCACCGGCACACGGCCCAGATCAATGTCCACCTTCCCCGCGGCCTGCACCGCGTCGGCGTGGAAAACAATGCGGCGCTCATCGGCCACGCAGGCCATCTCCCCGATCGGGAGGAGGACGCCGGTTTCATTGTTGGCCCAGACCATGGTGACGATCGCCGTGTCGGGGCGCAGCGCCTGCAGGTAGGCGGCAAAATCAATACACCCGCCGGAATCGACCGGCAGCCATGTCACCTCGCATCCCTCGCGCGCCAACTGCTGGCAAAGATTTTTCGTCGCGCTGTGTTCAATCGCGGAAGTGACGATGTGCCGTTTCCCCGGTTGCGCGGCAAGGGCTCCGCGCAATGCCGTGTTGATCGACTCCGTGCCCCCGCTGGTGAAAACCACCGCATCTTCCGCCGCCCCGAGGAAAGCCGCCACTTGCGCCCGGGCCTTCTCCAGCGCCCCGCGCGCCACCCGGCCCGCGGCATGCGGACTCGAAGGGTTGCCGAACTCATGGCCGAAAAAAGGCAACATGGCTTCACCGACCCGCGGGTCGGGCGCCGTGGTCGCGTTGTTGTCGAGGTAGATCATGGAAAAATTGGGGAGACCAAAGCCGAAAGTTGAGGGGGAAACACCGTCACCCTCAACCCTCGACCTTCAACTCCTCCGGCCTCTCGTACCAAAAAGCACAACGATCGCGCCGCCCGAGGTTGCCCGGCCACGCGCAGACCGCAACCTGCCGCAGTGTCTGCCAAAGCGTGAACTGCTCCACCTTCCGCGCGGAGGAAGGCACCGCATGCTCCAGCACCCGAAAAGCGAGATGGCGCCGCCGGCCCCAGCGTTTGAGCGAGCGGGCAAAACCAATTTCCTCGCCGGCATAAACCGCCTCGTTGAAACCCCCGGTCTCCGCCCAGCCCTCGCGCAGGGCAAAAAAATACGAGCCGGCCGCCAGACCGAAACTCCGGGCGATCCAATTCCATCCCGACAGCGCACGCCGTGCCGCCCAATCAAGCTCGGCCCCCTCCAAGGCGACCCGCGCCCCTCCCCCGCAAACTTGGCCCGAGCCCAGCGCGGCCAACGTCGCGCCGAGTACGTCCTTGGTCAAAATGGCGTCCGCATCGAGCCAGACGAGCCATGGCCCGGAGGAGGCGGCCGCCGCCGTGTTGCGCGCCCGCGCAATTTGCCGGTGCGGTTCAGGCACCACGCGCGCCCCCGCCCCGCGAGCCTCCGCCGCGGTGGCATCTCCCGAGGCATTATCGCAGACCACGACCTCGTAGGCCGTCAATCCGCAGTCGGCCGCGGCACCATGGATCGACCTGACGGCCCGGCCGACAAGTCTCTCCTCATTGTAGGCCGGGACCAGAAAACTCGCTTGCACCACCCCAATCTGCCACCCGCGCGGCGACTTGCCAACCTGTCCGGCCGAAAATGGGCCCGCTTTTTGCTTGCCCCGACCTCCCCTCCGGCCCGCACCATGGGGCTGCAACATGAACATCATCATTGTTGGCGCAGGAGCCATCGGTCTGCACATGGCCCGCACCCTTTCCGACGAGGAGCATTCTATCTGCCTGATCGAGCAGGACGAAAGGCTTGCCGCCGAGCTCAACGAGCAACTCGACAGCCGTGTCCTGCACGGCAGCGGTGCGAGCATCGAAAACCTGGAGGAAGCCGGCATCGCCAAGTGCGACGTGCTCTTTGCCCTGACCAGCCACGACCACACCAACCTGGTCTGCACCTCGATCGGGAAATCCCTCGGCGCCCGCCGCAGCATCGCCCGCACCAGCCTCGCCATGCAGCGCGAACAGTGGCTCTACGACTACGCGGGCCAATTCCGGGTCGACTACCTTTTCAGTCCCGCCCGACTCGCCGCGGTCGAACTGGCCAAATCGATCCGCAACCCCGATTGCCTGGTCGTCGAGGAAATCGCCCGCGGCCGCATCGAACTGCAGCAAATCCGCCTCGAGCCCGGCAGCCCCGCCCTCGCCATCCCGCTGCGCGAACTCGGACTCCCCACCCGCGTCCGCATCGGCGCCATCCTGCGCCGCGGGAATCTGATCGTCCCCCGCGCCAATGACGCCCTCGAGGCCGGTGATCTGGTCACCATTTACGGTCACCCCCGCCGCCTCGCCGAAGGCCTGCGCAAGCTGCAGGTCAACGACAAGGACGAGAGCGAACTCAATGTGGTCATTTTCGGCGGTGACGATTACGGCTTCGCCCTCGCCCAGACCCTCGAAGGGGGCAACTTCCGCACCCGCATCGTGGAGAAGGACCGCCGCATTTGCGAAAAACTCGGACAACAACTGCAGAATTGCACGATCATCAATGCCGATGCCACCTCGCTGCACGAACTGAAGGAAGAGCGGGTCGGCGATGCCGACTTTTTTGTCGCCGCCACGCACGACGACGAGGACAACGTCATGGCCTGCCTGCAAGCCCGCGACCTCGGGGCCAAAGCCTGCCTCACCCTCATCCACCGCGCGGACTACGCCAGCGCCATCCAGCGCTCCGGCGCCCAGCTCGGTATTCTGGATGCGGTCAGCCCGCGCGTCGCCGTGGCGCGCGAACTTTCCCGCTTTGTCACCGCGGACGAAGCCACCGTGCTGCGCACCTTGCCGGGTGGGATCGAAATTCTTTCCTCACCCGTGGCCGAAAACAGCACCGCGGCGGGACACACCCTGGCCGCAACCGAATGGCCCGCGGCCAGCGGCATCATCGCCGTGCAGCACGGCAACCAGGCCACCGTGCCCGCGGCGGACGACAAAATCGAAGCGGGCGACACCGTGGTGGCCATCGTCGCCCCCGAGGCCAAAGCCGCGCTGCTCAAACTGCTCGCCTGACCGGCATGGATTACCGCCAGCTTTCGCGCTTCCTTGGTTCGTTGCTGCTCATGCTGGCCGCGGCCATGCTCGCGTGTCTTGTCTACGCGGTTTACGACCAGGAACCGGCTTTCGCCGCAGACCGGGCACTCGGATTCTCCGCCCTGATCACCGCCGCGGCCGGCGGACTGCTCCGTTGGCTCGGTCACGGATCGTCACTCGAGATCCTGCGCCGTGAGGCCATCGCCATTGTCGGCCTCGGTTGGTCCTTGAGCACTTTGTTCGGCGCCCTGCCCTACATGCTCTCCACGCCGTCTCTCGCCCCGGCTGCCGCGATTTTCGAGTCCGCCTCGGGTTTCACCACCACGGGCGCCAGCGCGATTGCCAACCTCGAAATCTGGCCGCGCGGATTGCTCCTCTGGCGTGCCACCACGCAGTGGCTCGGCGGCATGGGGATCCTCGTGCTTTTCGTGGCCGTTCTTTCCATGGCCGGCGGCGGCGGGACCAAATCACTTTTCCGCCGCGAGTCCTCCGGAAAACTCGGCGAGGGTTTCGCCGCACGCATGCGCGACACCGCCATCCGCCTGTGGCAGATCTACCTGGCACTCTCCCTCCTTTGCTTCACCGGGCTCGTTGTCCTCGGCATGCCGGTCTTCGACGCGGTGTGCCACGCCTTCGCCACCGTTTCGACCGGAGGTTTCAGCACACAGAACAGCAGCATCGCCTACTATCACAGCCCCGCCATCGAGTGGTGGATTATTCTTTTTATGATTTTGGGAGCCGTCAGTTTTATGCTCTATGCTTGGCTCATCGCACGCCGCTGGAGCAAATGGCAACAGGATGAAGAAACGCGGTTCTACCTGGGTATCCTCATCGCGGTGACCTTGGCCGTGACCGCTAGTTTGATCTACAATTCGCAAGCGCCGGACACAACCACCGCCTTGCGTAACGCCGCCTTCCAAGTTGTTTCCATCAGCACCACCACCGGATTTGTCACCGCGGACTACGACCGGTGGTCGAACTTCTCGCGCATCCTCATCGTCGCTGTGATGTTTATCGGCGGCTGTGCCGGTTCCACCGCGGGCGGCATCAAGGTGAGCCGGTTCATGGTCTTCTTCAAAAATTTCGCGCGCCAGATGATCCACGCCTTCCGTCCAAACCAGGTTATTCCGGTGCGGATCAACGCAGTGCCGCTGACCGACGGCTATCTGGCCGAAGTCGGTTTCTTTCTCGCCCTGGTCGGTTTCATCGTGGCGCTTGGTTCCCTTGCCATGGCCGCCCTCGAGCCGAGCTTCGACTTGGTCAGTGGCTTTGGTGCCGTCATCGCCAACCTTTTTAACACCGGCCCCGGTCTCGGCGCGGTCGGGCCCACCTGCACCTATGCCGGACTCTCCTCGCCCTCCCACATCCTGCTTTCTCTCCTCATGGTCATGGGCCGTCTGGAAATCCTCGTCATGCTGGCTCTTTTTGTCCCGGCCCTCTGGCGCCGTTACTAATCGTCTCGCCCTGCTTCACGGCTTGACGCTGCGCAGCCTGCTTCCTACGTTCGCCCGTCTGATGTATCGCACGCGCCTTATCGCGGGTCTAATCGCCGCCCTCTTCGCCGCCGATGCCGCTTCCGGTCGCCTCCGCGCCCAGGAACCCGCCACGACCGGCGCCTACAACGACGAGGCCGCGGGCTACTTTCAGCAGGGGCAAGAGTGGGAAGAGGCCGGCAACCCCAAGCAGGCCATCGCCACTTACCGCTCATTGGTCCGCGACTACCCGCTCGCCCCCTCGGCACCCGCCGCACAATTGCGCTTGGGCGAACTTTATGACTCGCTGGGCAATTTCAAACGCGCTTTCGACGCCTACCAGAAACTGCTCGAAAACTTCCCCCAGGCCCGTGAATTCGACCGTGCGGTGGAAGCGCAGGTCATGATCGCCGATGCACAAACGGATAAGCGCCGCTACGACCAAGCCGCGGAAATGTACACCTCGATTTTGGCCGTTGCCCCCTTCGCCAAATTTGCGCCCTCCGTGCAATTCAAGCTCGGGCAAGCCCTCGAGAACCAGAAAGAATACGAGAAAGCCATCAGCGCCTACCAAGTCGTGCTCGACCGCTACCCCAATAGCAACCTCGCAGCCGATGCCCTCTACCAGATCGGCTACGTGCAGTTGACCGAGGCCGAGGGCCGTTCCCAAGATCTTTCCGCTGCGATCGACGCCAAGAACACCTTCGAGGAATTCCTCATCGAATTCCCCAAAAACGAGAAAGCAGCGCAAGCCCGCGAAAATCTCGACACCATGACCGGGCGCGAGGCTTTCGACCTGCTTTCCATCGCGAAGTTTTACGACCGCAAGACCGACTACCGCGCCGCCGTGATTTATTACAGCGACCTCGTCCGACGCCAACCCGGGTCCCCGGACGCAGAGCTGGCCGGCACACGGATCGAAGAAATCCGGGCCACGGTCGGTGAAGATGAACTCCGCGCCGGCAGCGAGCGGGCCGAGACCGGCGTGCGGGCCGCCATGCGCCGCCGCCTGCAGAACCAAGTCCAGACCTCATCCCTCAGCAACTACGCCGGGCCACCCGTTTCCACGGTCAAGCCGCCCGAGGAATTACCCGCGCCGCGCCCGCAACTCCGTACCTCCTCCAACGACATGCGGCCGCAAGGCGGAGGCAACCCCCCGCCAGCCGACCTGCTGCCCGCCCCCGATCTCCCGCCGGTCGAACCCGAGCTTCCTTCCTTCGAATGATCCTCCGCGGCCTGCTCTCCGCACTCTGCGTCATGACGCTGTCGGGTTGCTACACGCTGGGCGACGCCCGGCCGGCCATGATGCGCGGCATCTCCACGATGGCTGTGCCGGTCTCGAAAAATCTGACCCTCGAGCCTAACGTCGAAGCGCTGCTCGCCGATACCATTACCAAGCAATTGCAGACCGACGGCACCTACAGCATCAACTACAGCGACCGCTCCGACGCCGTGCTCAGCACCACCCTCACCGAGGTGCGCCGCGCCCCCGCCCGGTCGCTGCGCGGCAACGTCATCGCCACGAGCGAGTATGTGCTGTTTACCACCGTGCAATACGACCTTGTCGAGTCTTCGACCGGACGCTCCCTCATGTCCGGCAATGTCACCGGCCAAACCAGCTTTTTCGTCACCGCCGACCTGCAAACCGACGAACAGCAGGCGCTCCCGCTCGCCTTCGCCGATACGGCCAACAAGCTGGCCAGCCGCCTGAGCGAAGGGTTCTAAATTGCTCACCTTCGTTCCCAGCCCGGTCGGGAATCTGGAGGATATCACCCTGCGCGCCCTGCGCCTTCTCCGCGAAGCGGATCTCATCGCCGCCGAAGACACGCGCCACGCCAGCATTCTCCTCAAGCACCACGGCATTAGCCGTCCGCTGCTCAGCCTGCACGAACACAACGAAGCGCAACGCTCCGGGGAAATCGCGCAGCGCCTCGCGGCCGGCGAAAACATCGCCCTGCTCACCGATGCCGGCATGCCGGGCATCTCGGATCCCGGCTACCGCATGGTGCGCGCCTGCCTCGAAAGGGGATTGGAATTCACCGTGCTCCCCGGTCCCTCTTCGATCCTTCCCGCACTGGTCGGTTCCGGGCTGCCGCTGCACGAATTTTATTTCGGTGGTTTTCTCCCGGTCAAATCCGGCCGGCGCAAAGCCGCACTCGAGGCCGCCCTGGCCCGCGGCGAGACGAGCATCTTCTTCGAATCCCCCCACCGCATCGCCAGATCCCTCGCCGTGCTGGCCGAACTCGCCCCGGAACGCCCGGTCTGCGTGGCCCGCGAGCTGAGCAAAAAATTCGAGGAATACTGGCGCGGCAGCGCCGCCGAGCTCTCCGCCCGCGCGGAGAAACAGCCGCCCCGCGGCGAGATCTGCCTGCTCATCGCCGGCCAACAAAGGTAGGGCGCGGCGCCCCCGACGCGCCGTCCCGCACCGCGGCCACCTTCCCCTCGGGGTGCGGACGGTCCCCGCCCGTCACAACCTCAAACCATCGGCAAGATGCGGCTGCCACAGCCAAACTCCCGCCTGCATCCACCCCCGCCGCGACCGCTCACTCCACCAGCAACTCCGCAATCTGCACCGCATTGAGCGCTGCGCCCTTGAGCAGTTGATCCCCGCAGATCCAAAAACTCAACCCGTTCTCCAGCGCGCAATCGACCCGCAGACGCCCGATCTGGCAATCATCCTTCCCTGCCACCTGCAGCGGCACCGGATATCCGTTCTTGGACGGCTCATCCACCACGCGCAAGCCCGGCGCTTGGGCGAGCACAGCCCGGGCCGCCGCGACTGCCACCGGACGCTCAAACTCCGCGCTGACCGCCACGCTGTGCGCGCGGTAAACCGGCACCCGCACGCAAGTCACCGAAGCGCGAAAATCCGGCAGCCCCATGATCTTGCGGCCCTCGTTCTCCATTTTCATTTCTTCTTTCGTGTAGCCACTTTCCAAAAACGCATCCACTTGCGGAATCACGTTGAACGCAATCTGCCACGGATAAACTGCGCAGGGCGCTTCTTCGCCCCGGACCAAAGCCTCGACCTGCGTCTTGAGCTCCTCGATCGCTTTCGCTCCCGATCCGGAAACCGCCTGGTAACTCGACGCCCACAAACGCTTCACCCCGAACTCACGGTGCAAGGGCCACAGTCCCATCAGGGTGATCGCCGTCGTGCAATTCGGGTTGGCCAGGATCCCCTGGTGCGCGCGCGCCGCCTCGGGGTTGATCTCCGGCACAATGAGCGGGACATCGGGATCCAGGCGGAAGGCCGACGAGTTGTCGATGACCACCGCTCCGGCTTGAACCGCTGCCGGGGCGAATTCCCGGGAAATCGACCCGCCCGCGCTGAACAGGGCGAAGTCGACCCCGGCGAAAGCATCCTCGGTCAACTCGCCCACCTCGACCGGGGTGCCTTGGAAATCCAAGCGCTGGCCTGCCGATCGGGCCGAGGCAAGAAGTGTGAGTTGGCCGACCGGAAAATTCCGCCTCTCCAGTACGCGCATCATTTCCACGCCCACCGCACCGGTTGCACCCGCGATCGCTACATGATAGTTCCTGCCCATCGGAAAGAGGGGAAAAATAACACCCGCCGTCACTATGGCCATCACGAAAGCACATCCCGCCCCGCCGGCAACCGCCGCCCGGCGCCTCGTAGTCGATGTGGCCAGCCAAACCTTGCGCGTGATGGAAGGGGCGAGCGTAGCCGCCGAATTCCCCGTCTCCACCTCGCGCTTCGGCCTCGGCTGCGAGGAAGGCAGCTTCCGGACCCCGACGGGAAGATTCATCGTCCACGACAAAATCGGCCAAGGCGCCCCGGCTTGGACCGTGTTCCGGGCGCGAGAAAGGACCGGTGAAATGGCCGCACCCGGCGGCGCGGAGGACCTCGTCCTGACCCGCATCCTGACCCTCGACGGACTGGACCCCGAAAATGCCAACACCCTCGGGCGCTTGGTCTACATCCACGGCACGAATCAGGAACAACTCATCGGCACCCCGGCCAGCCACGGCTGCATCCGCCTGCGCAACGACGACATGGTCCTTCTTCATGATATGGTTCCAGCCGGGACCCGGGTAGAAATCCCGCCCCCGCCGCCAGCCGCTCCCGGTACTTCCGCCTGAATCGGAACGACGAATTTCGTTGTTCCCCAAAGCCTAACTGACAACAATATCGCCCTGCAAATTAGCACGGAAGGAGGTGAATCCAGAATGACCATCGTTAAAATTATTGCCATCGTCGCCGTTGCGGCTGCTTCGCTCAGCCTCGGCGCCTGCGCCAGCAAACCGAAACCGGCTCCGGTTTCCGCCAGCTACAGCAAGTAAGCTGACCTAGGGGGAATCCCTTTCAACAAGCCGCGGGCTAACGCCTGCGGCTTTCTTTTTTCACCGGAACACTGACGTGAAGATTATGGCGCAAGGTAAATCTCCAAGGCAGTTCGCGCGCCCGTGAAATACCGATCCGGCCGTCAGCCACCACATCCGCCGCGGCCCCGGCCAGAAAACACCTTCGCGCCGAAAGGCAGAAGTCCGCACCGTGGTGCCGTCCTGTCACTCCCAGCGCCTCGGTCAAGCGTCCCGGTCCTCCGGTCAAGGTGCGGCCGGACTTCCCGCCACGTCGACGCTGCATAGCCGGTAATCCCCGCAGCGGCTCGATGGCGCGGATCAACACAAACCCCTCCACCTCGCCCTTGGTCAGCACATTGAGCATCCAATGCATCCCGTAGTTGAGGTAAACATAAGCTGTGCCCGCGCGGTGTCGCCTTACGAATTCCCGGGCCGATGGACGGGTCAAGGTATGACAGGCCGGATCACCGACCGCCGCGTAGGCCTCGCACTCGACCACCATCCCGCGGCACGCACCCCAGACCAACTGGCAACCGATTAACTCACGCGCGCACTCAACCGGTGAACGGGTGAAAAATTCCCGCGGAATCACAGCGGAACCGGATGGTCGACGAACTGCCACGGCACCCGGAACTTCTTTGCCAGATGCGCCGCCAGTGCCCGCACCCCGAAAGTCTCCGTGGCATAGTGCCCGCCGTAGATCATGTTGACCCCGAGCTCTTCCGCCCGCAGCCAAGTCCACTGCAGACCCTCCCCGGTGACAAAGGTGTCGATGCCCTCAGCTGCCACTTTTTCCAGCAGGTCGCCCGCCCCGCCGGTGATCACCCCGACGTGGCGCGGGCGCTCCGGGCCCGCCGCGCAGACTTGCGGCACGCGGCCCGTGGTCTTCATCACCCGTCGCACCAGCTCATCCCGCGATCCGGCGAAGGAACCCGACCGGCCGAAACCGAGGAGCGGTTCGAGCCGGCGCAACCCGAGCGCCTTGCCCAGCAGCGCGTTGTTGCCGACGGTCGCATGCGCATCGAGCGGCAGGTGCACGGAGTAGAGCGCCATGTCGGACGCGCGCATCAACTCGAGCTTCCGGCCGAAGGTGCCGGTGACCGGTTGGACACCGCCCCAAAAAAGCCCGTGGTGCACGATGAGCAAGGAGCCCGATCCGGCCACCGACGCTTTCTTGATCACCGCAAGACCGGAATCGACTGAGGCGAGGATGCGCGTCACCCTCCCGCTGTTCTCCACCTGCAGGCCGTTGTGCGCGCCGGGCGCGTCCTCGCCCTCCTCTACCTTAAGATACCGGTTCGCGTAGGAGATGATCGCACCGAGTTTGGCCATGGCCGGATCTTTCCTCCCCCCCGCTGCCGATCACAACCCAAATCTCGGACCCGCCCGGCGCACCGCGCGCATCCTGCCCCCGCCACCCATGCAAACTTCTTTCATCCCCGACTGACCACCGATACCCTCCCGGCCCTATGCTCAAGGCCGGAATCGTCGGACTGCCCAACGTTGGTAAATCCACCCTCTTCAATGCCATCACCCGCACCCGCAAGGCGCAGGCGGCCAATTTTCCTTTCTGCACGATCGAACCGAACGTCGGCATGGTCAGCGTTCCGGACAAACGCCTCGATGCGTTGGCCGAGCTTTCCAAGTCGGAAAAGACCATCGCCACGGCCATCGAATTCGTTGATATCGCCGGTTTGGTCAAAGGCGCCAGCCAAGGCGAAGGCCTCGGCAACCAGTTCCTCAGCCACATCCGCGAAGTCGACGCCATCGTCCAAGTTGTGCGCTGTTTCGAGAACGAGGACATCCACCACGTGGCCGGCACGATGGATCCGGTCCGCGACATCGAGGTGATCAACACCGAGTTGATCCTCGCCGACATGGCCGCCCTCGAGAAACGCAAAGACAAACTGGCCAAAAACGCCCGCGGCGGCGACGCCCAAGCCAAGGCCGAACTCGCCCTGCTCGAAAAAATCCTGCCCCAACTCAACCAAGGTAAGCCCGCCATCATCCTCGACCTCAGCGCCGACGAACGCGCCTTGCTCAAAGGATTTTTCCTCCTCAGCGCCAAACCGGTCATCTTCGCCTGCAACGTGCAAGAGAGCGACCTGGTCAACCTTTCCCCCGACTCCCCCGCCGGAAAGCACGTCGAAACGGTTCGCCAATACGCCGCCGATCACTTGGGCACCGAAGCCACCGTGATCAGCGCGCAAATCGAAAGCGAACTGATCGACCTCTCGCCCGAAGAATGCCAAGACTACCTGCAAAGCCTCGGACTCGAGGAAAGCGGGGTCGGCGAACTGATCAAAAAAGTCTACACCTTGCTCGGACTGCGCACCTACCTGACCACCGGACCAAAGGAAACCCGCGCCTGGACCATCCGCGCCGGCGACAAAGCCCCCGCTGCGGCCGGGGTCATCCACAGCGATTTCGAACGCGGCTTCATCGCGGCCGAAACCATCGCCTTCCACGACCTCGTCACCCTCGGCTCCCAAGCCAAAGCCCGCGAAGCGGGCAAGCTCCGCATCGAAGGCAAAGAATACACCGTCCAAGACGGCGACGTCATCGAGTTCCGCTTCAATGTCTGACGCAGCGCTACGCCATCAGATTGCGTCCATCTAATCTGAACGCCGCACAAGCAGCGAGCATGTGCCGGTCGATGGTGAAGATTTCGTTGAATCCGTTCTCCGCCGCGCAGGAAAGGTTTAGGGCATCTGCGGCGCGCCGAAACACTTTGGCGGATGAGTCATTCTAGCGCTTATGCGCCACAGTCGAAATCGGCAAAGTAAACGGTAGCCACGTCCCAATCCCTTGGTCCAGACCGCATGCGAACTGCCGTATAACTACGCCGCATTGGCGTGCGTTAAGCCATTTCCCCTGCCAATGACGGTGGAAATCCGCCGCGAGTTCCACCTTTCCGATTTCACAGCAGGCGATGTACCCGGAAACCTCAAGGGCTTCCTGCCGACCATACTGGTCTCTGGCACACGCGATCTGATTCTCAGTCAAACCGTGCTCTTCCACTGCAAACTGCGCCAAGCGGGCGTCACCGCCGATCCGCACCTCATGGAGGGGGCCTCGCATTCCACCTACTTTGTCGATTCCTTTGCCCCCGAGTCGCAGCACATCTTCGCCCAGATGTCGCTGTTCTTCGACGCGCATCTCGGGAGTTGAGCAGGCAGTTAGCTCTTGCCCCTCTGCTTGGACAGGCCAAAACTGACTTCATGAGCAAGGCGAACCCACTTCTCGTTTGTTTCACGCTGGTCGTTTTTTCTAGCGGGCTGGCCACTATCTGTCGGGCAGACACGGTCTATGCGGTCAGTTTCTCCACCGGTGAGCTCATCAGCTATCAATCGCAAGATCCCGTCGGCACGAGGGGCACTCTCCTGCCGAGCGGGGCTCTCGTCAGCCCGGGCGCCCTCACGCTGGGACCCGACGGCGACCTCTACATCGGCGAGGATGGCGACGGTTCCACGTTCGCACCCAGGATCTCGAAATTCGAAATTTCCACGCTGACCCTTTCTACCGTTTATCCCTTTGGCAGCTTTGAGGTGTTTCCGGGCAGCCTTGTTTTCCAAGGCAACGACCTGCTCATCGGACGAAATCCGTTCTTCGGCAACACCGGCCCGATCGTCAAGCTGGCCAACGCCACCGGCGGTCCGCTCGCCCTCAGCGACTACACCTCCGGGGGATCGTTGGCCAGCAGCCCGGGCCTCGCCCTCGCTGCCGACGGCAGCCTTTACGTCAGCGATCAGACCTACATCTTCGGATCCGGCATCGCGTCGGGACCGGTCAAGCGTTTCGATGCCACCGGGGCCTACGTCGGGGAAGTGATTGCCGACGGTGCCTCGGGCCTGGCTGGCCCCATGGGCCTCGCCATCAACGGAAACATCCTCTACACCGCGAGCGTGATGAGCGGAACGATCCTGCAAACCGACCTAACGACCGACGTCACAACTTCGTTCGCGACGACCGGCAGTCCGTTTGAAGTCGGCCCCCTCGCCTTGCTTCCCGATGGAAACCTGCTCGCCGGCAGCCCCTCGGGCAACGGCAACATCTACCGCTTCGCCGCCAACGGCACTCTCCTTGAGACCTACGCCTCCGGGCTCGGCCAGATTGGAGGCATCGCCACAGTCCCGGAGCCCGGAACCGCCTATCTCGCAGCGTTCGGCTTGTCCGTCGGGGCTTGGTTCCTGCGCCGCCGCCGACGTTAAAATCTCCGGCCTATCACGCCGGTTGCAGAAAGGTTGCCGACTTTATCTTTCCGGGCACGGACGAGTGGCTCGCTCGTCCGCTCTATTTCCCGCTGCCACGCGAAACGAGTGTCTCCGCCATCCGGAAAGCCGCCCTCGCCACCTCCACATCGAAGCCCGTCAGCAAAACCTCCCCGCCCACCGCGGCAGCGGCAGCAGAAAAAAACAAACCAGGGCGCATCCCGCGGACAATGCCCTGCCGGGAACAAAAGGCAATCCCTCGTCCGACGGCAAATCTTAAGCCTTACAGTGCAGTAGCCATCAGGCGGCGAACCGACCAATCAGAAACCCTCCGCGAAGGAACGGGCCTACTATTCCGTGAGGCCTTTGCTGCGGCGGTTTGGAAAAGTCGAAGCGGCGGGGACGCCGCTTCGACTTTTTGCCTTCAACGGCATCGTTACGGCTAAGCCGGAACCATGCAGAAGCAGCAACGTTTGCCAGGATATAGCAGAAGGATGTGAGTTTTAATGTCAGCTCGCTTTTTAGGGAACCGTTTCGCGCGTGCCCCCTGGACAAACCACTCCCAGCCGCGATCGCTGGCATGGCCACCATAGCCACCGAAACCCTCGCGCCACAGAGGGTTTCTCCTTTGATTTGCCGGATGCGCGTGAATGATGGCGGTCGCTTTGAAAACATCCGCCATCATCCTCCGCGTCGCGGACTTCCTCAAAGGGTTCCCGCCGTTCAGTTACCTCCCCGATGAGGCACTGCTCGAACTGGCGCGGTCCGGGCGGGTGCAGTTCTGCGAAAAGGGAGAAATTCTTTTCGAGCAAGGCACCACGCACGGGCGCTACTTTTACGTGATCAACAAGGGGTCGGTGCGGCTGGTGCGCGGCGAGGCGCAGAAACTCTCCGACCTGCGGGGGCCGGGTGATTTCGTCGGTGCGGGGGCCGTGCTCGGCGAGGAGTCACACACCGATTCGGCACTGGTCGATGAAGATTCGATCCTCTACGCCCTCGACGCTTCCGTCTTCACCCGGCTCTGCGCGGAGTCGCCGCAGGTCAGCCGATTTCTCAAAGTTTATTTTGCCTCGGAAGAGGCGGAGACGGAGACAGCACACCAGCAAGGTCCATCGGGTTGGCGTGGCGGAACGGAGGAACATCTCGCGCGGCTCAAAGCCGGTATGGTCGCGGGTCCGGCCACGCAGACCGTCCGCGAGGCGGCCTCGGCAATGTCCGCGGCGGACAGTCCGGTTTTTCTCGTCGTCGGGACCGACGGCCAACCGGCGGGCGTGGTGACCGAAACCGACCTGCGCAACGAGATCGCCACGGGCCGCGTGCCGACCGAGGCTGCAGTGCGTGACATCATGCGCCGTCCGGTCATCACTGTGTCACCGCAAGCCACGCCGCAGGATGCGCTGCTCGAGATGATTCGTCATGGTATCCGGCATCTCTGCGTGACCGAGGATGGCACGCCGCAGAGCCGGGCGTTGGGGATGATTTCGGAAAACTCGGTCTCGCTGGCACAACGACGCGATCCTCTGGCCCTCGGGCAGGAAATCCGCCGGGCCGACTCGCCTTCATCGTTGCGGGCCATGGGCGAGGAGTTGGATCTTCTGCTCGCGGGCGATTTGCTTTCGCCGGACGACATTCCGTGGGGCACGCGTTTGGCGGCCGAGACGCGGCGTGCCATGTTCCGCCGCGCGGAATTTTGGGCACGCGAAAAAGCGGGGCCGGCACCCGGATCCTTCGCGCTGGCGCTGACCGGCCAAGCCGGACGCGGGGAAATGCTCACCGCAACCACCATGGCGGCCGCGGGCCTGACGGCTGACGACGAAAAAACGCGCGCTTGGACGCATGAGTTGCTTGGCCGCATCGATGAATTTCTCGCCGCAGCGGGATTTCCTGCCGCACCCACCCCAGATCCGCAGGAACCCGGCGCCCGCTGCCGCACGATCGGCGAGTGGAACGAATTTTTCCGTTCCCTCGTCCGCGATCCGATGGGCGGCGAAATCTGGAAGCAGATGACTTTCTTCGATCTCTCGGTCGTCGCGGGTCATCCGGCCTTGCTCGAAACAGTTTTCTCCGCGCTGCGCGAGGAGATGGGGGCGAGGCCCAATTTCGTCCGCCTGCTGGCCAATGACGCGCTGGGCAACCTGCCGCCGGTCACCATCTACGAAGGATACGCGGTGGAAGCGGACGGACTGGCCCGCGAAACGATCGACCTGCAGGCTTATGCGCTCGGGCCGGTCAGCGATGTGGCGCGGGTCTTCCATCTCGACGGCGGCAACCTGCGCACGACGGGAACGCTCGAACGACTGACCGCGGCGGCCGTGCGCTTTCCGCAGGGCGCGGATGTCTTCGCCCAAGGCGCACGCGCCTTCGGTGTCGCCCAATATTTCCGTGCGGGGCAGGGACTGCGTGGCGGGGACGACGGACGCGAACTCCGTCCCGCCACGCTCAGCCGCACCGACCAGGTGAAACTCAAGTCGGCCTTCCGCGACATCGGTGCGCTCATCGCCTTCACCGCGAACCATTATGGATTCAAAGGCTGATCCGCGTTACGTCGTCTTCGATTGCGAGACGACCGGGCTCGATCCGGCGAAGGACGGCATCCTGACCATCGGCGCGGTGGCCGTGCGTGGCGGGGAAATCTGTCTCGATGATGAATTCGACGCCATCCTGAGCGACTGGCGTATGACCTCCGCCGTCCTCGTCCACGGCATCACCCAAGCCGAAGCGGCCCGCGGGGAAACCGAGGGACAGGCGGTGAACAAGTTCCTCGACTACGTGGGCGACGCGGTGCTCGTCGGCCACCATGTCGGCTTCGACCAGAAGATCGTGGCCCATGCGGCGCGGCGACTCGGCCGCGATCTGCCGAATCCCGCTCTCGACACCATGCGCATCGCCCTCGCCCTCGAGGAATGCGGGGCGTTCGAAGGACGCGAGATCCGCGGCTTCGACCTCGACAGTCTCGGTGCACTCTTCGACGTCGAGCCGCACGACCGTCACACCGCCTCGGGCGACGCCTTCATCACCGCGCAGATTTTCATCCGCCTGGAGCGGATGGCCCGCAAAACGGGCATCACTCTCGCCAACCTCATCGAGCGGGATGATGAGGAGCGTGAGGCTCGCTGAGCCCGGGGACGTCGCACCAAACAAGACTTCCCGGCCCGGCCCAGCAAACAAAACGGGCGACCCGAAGGCCGCCCGTTTGAGGGAAACTTTACGTGGTGTTTAGATCGTCCGGCAGAACTGCTCGATGCGATCGAGGCCCGTCTTGATCGTCTCGAGGTCGGTCGCGTAGCTGAGACGCACGGTTTTGTCATCGCCGAAAGCGACGCCGGGCACGACCGCGACCTCGGCTTTGCTCAGCAAGCGGTCGGCAAAATTGGTCGAGCTCAGGCCGAACTTCGAAATGTCGGCCAGCATGTAGAACGCGCCGAGCGGCTTGACCGTCGAAACGTTGGGGATCGCGGCCAGACGCTCGTACATGTACTCGCGGCGGACGTTGAATTCGTCACGCATGTCGGTCACGCATTGCTGCGAACCCTTGAGCGCGGCAACGGCACCCTTTTGCGCGAACGAATTCGGGCCGGAAGTGCTGTGGCTTTGCAGGGAGTCGATCACCTTGGCGATGGCCTCGGGCGCGCCGAGGTAACCGAGACGCCAACCGGTCATGGCGTAAGCCTTGCTGAACCCGTTCACCGTGATAGTCAAGTCGTAGGCTTCTTTGGACAACGAGGCGACGCTGACATGCGAGGCATCATCATAGATGAGCTTTTCGTAAATTTCGTCGGAAAGAATGAAGATGTCTTCGGTCAAGGCGACTTCAACCAGCGCTTCAAGTTCCTCGCGGGTGTAAACTGATCCGGTCGGGTTGCCCGGGCTGTTGATGATGACCATCTTGGTCCGCGGGGTCATCGCATTCTCAAACTCCTCGGCGGTCATCTTGTAGGCGTTGGAGGCCTTGGTCTGGACGATGACCGGCTCGGCCCCGACCAGCCGGACCATGTCCGGGTAGCTCAGCCAGTAAGGCGCGGGAATGATCACCTCGTCGCCCGGTTCGCAGCAGGCGAGAATGGCATTGAAGCAGGACTGCTTCGCGCCGTTGCTGACAATGACCTGGTTCGGCTTGTAATCGATATCGTTGTCCTTGGCAAATTTCTCGCTGATCGCGGTGCGCAACTCGGGAAGCCCGGCGCTCGGGGTGTATTTGGTGAAACCTTCCTGCAGCGCCTTGATCGCCGCTTCTTTGATGTGCTCTGGCGTGTCGAAGTCGGGCTCACCCGTTCCGAAACCGCAGACGTCGATGCCTTCGGCCCGCATGGCCTTGGCTTTGCTGTCAATGGCGAGAGTGAGGGAGGGGGTGATTTGGGCGACGTTGGAAGAGAGATCCATAAATGTATTTTGGGATAAAAAGTTGAGCCGGACAGTTTACGCTGCCGTGGCCGCGGATTCAACGAATCCTTTCAAAGCGTTGTCCGCCACCTGAACAATACCGATCTCACGGGCCGCATTTTCCGGCGCATCTGAGGCGTGCGCCGCATTGATCATCATGCTGGTGCCGAATTCCTTGCGGATGGTGCCCGGAGGCGCCTTGGCCGGATCGGTCGGACCCAAGACCGTGCGGATTTTGCTGATGGCCTCCGGTCCCTCCAAGACCAAAGCGAGAATTTTGCGCGTCCCGGGACGGGTATGCTCGTTTTCCGGCACGGCCGACGGACGGGAACCCGACATGAATTCGATGATGTTTTCCCAATGATCACGCCCCTTTTCCGCCCCGAACCTTCCGGTCAGCGCGTCGAGTACCGGACCGTAAAAATCCATGCCCTGAGCCACCGACATGTGGTGGATCTTGAGCGCCACCGGAACAAGGCCGGTGCGGGCGAAGACGTCGATCACCGCGCCCGGACGTGTGCCGGGAAAATCGAAATTGTCCGGCTTGACCAGGACAAGGGAGCGTTGGGCCCCCGCGGCAACCGGCAACGACAAGGCGTTGCTCTGTGCGGTGGCAAAATTTTGCAAATTCGCAACGACATCCGCGCCGGGTTCCGCGGCCGAGAGCATGCCCTCGCCCAGCATCGCGGCAAGCGAGCCCGCAACGCGGACCGATCCAACCGCCGCGGACAATTTGCCCGCCGCATCCTCCCCGCGAAAAACAAGCAAGGCAGCCCGCCCCGCCGGCTCATCAACCAGTCCGGCCCAGACAATTTCCAGTCCGCCGGTGCGCGCCACCGCACCCGACAAAATCCAACCCAGCCATCCGCGCCGCAGCGCTTCGGGCGAGACCAACAACCATGAGAGATTATGTTTCATAAGTTTCCCCGCAATCTGCAAAAGCAGATCCTCCAAGCTATAAAGGGCCAGTCCGGTCAGCAAGGAACAACGGGACGAACTGTGTCTTGGGAGTGGAACTTATCCTTGCCTGACCCCCGCGACAAACCGAGCATCGAGCCATGCGGCAGCGAAATCGCCACTTGGCTAAGACCCTGCAATCGACAGATGCCGCGGAGCGAAAAGGCCCCGGCGTCATCGGGACTACCGTCATCGCCGGTTGCTCCACGGCAAGCCTCTCGCCCTAGCCGCGACATGGAAATTCGAACCCACGAGTGGCGCGGTTGGACGCTCCACCAAGCGGAAAGCCTCGCCTCCACCAACGACTACGCGCGTGATTTGCCCCCTTGGCACTCCATCCGCGCACGCACCCAGACCGCCGCGCGCGGCCGCCATGGGCGGCGCTGGGACTCGGGCCAAGGCGGCTTGTGGATGTCCGTGGTCCTTCCCCTCGATCCACCCGACCGCGGCTGGGCCGCCTTCCCTCTCGCCGCCGGACTCGCCGTCGTCGCCACCTTGCGCGGACTGGGACTGACCACCGCGCGCCTGCGTTGGCCCAACGACGTGCTCGTCGGACCGAAAAAAATCTGCGGTATCCTCATGGAAAAGTTCGCTCCCGACCGCGTGGTCGTCGGCCTCGGCCTCAACCTGACCAACAACCTAGGGTCCGATCCCGAACTCCTGGCCATCGCCACCTCGCTGGCCGAGGAACTTCCCCTTGCTCCCCCCGCGGACGACCTCTACGAAGAAATCCTCATCGCCCTGCGCGTCCAGCACGGGCGCGTCGCGGAAGAGGGGTTTGCCGCGCTGACCGACGACATCAACCGCCACTGGGGCGGGACCCGGGAGATCGAGCTGTCCGTCGCGGACCAAACCATCCGCGGACCCTTCCTCGGCATCGACTCCCGGGGCGACCTCCTCGTCGCCATTGACGGCCATGCGGTGAGCCATTCTGCGCCCCACGTGCAACTCATGCGGGAAATTTCATGACGCTGACGCGGAATAGAACCTCAAACGGCGGATAAACCACTTCCGTTTTTCCTCTTCTCCCCACGCCCACCCGAAATACCTCTTGCCCGTCCCCGCTTGCTCCCGCGACATTGATTCCCGCATGACCGACTTCAAATTCAACGCCGACGGCCTCATCGCCGTTATCGTGCAAGAGGCCTCGGACACCATGCCCCCGCGCGGTCGCGTACTCATGATGGCTTGGATGAACCGCGAATCGCTCGAAAAAACGCTGGCCACGGGGAAAATGCATTACTGGAGCCGCTCGCGCCAGAAGCTCTGGTTCAAAGGCGAATCAAGCGGGCACACCCAGGATGTCGTCCGTTGGTATGCCGACTGCGACAAGGACTGCCTCCTTTTCGAGGTCCGCCAGACCACCGGCGCCTGCCACACCGGTTACCAGAGTTGTTTCTTCCAGGGCTATGACATGGAAGGCCTGCCGCTTTCCGTGGGGGAAAGGCCGGCCTTCGACCCCGGCAAGGTTTACCCGAGTTAGTCGTCCATGTCGGACGACACGACCGATTTCCGCCGGGTGGCCGCCCGGCTCGGACCATCCCTCCTCCGCCACCGCCTCCGGCGCCAAGCCGACCTCCGTGCCCGCCTTGTCCATCAAGGCGAAGGCCCGCTCGTCGTCGAGCGCATCGTGCCGGTCGACCGCATGATCACTGCTTTGCTCCGCCTCATCCGACTGGCTGCGCGCGGGCGCGCCAACTGCCTCGACATCCGCACCATCACCCGCGAGCAACCACTGGCCAACCTGCCGCCGGGTTTCGATGGCTTCCGTTTGCTCCATCTGTCCGACCTCCACCTCGACTGCGTGGCAGGCTTCGCCGACCGCTTGGTCGAAATCATCGCCCGCACGCCCCACGACCTCGCCGTCATCACCGGTGACTTCGCCGACCATCCTGCCGGCCACTTCCGCGCCTGCCTGCCGGATATCCGGCGGATCGGGGCCGCCCTCGGATCCGGCGCCCTCGGCGTCCTCGGCAATCATGACATCATCGAGATTGTCCCCCATCTCGAAGCGGCAGGAATACGCGTCCTGCTCAATGAAAACACGTCGGTCAGGCGCGGAGCGGACAATTTATGGCTCGCCGGCCTCGACGATCCGCACTTCTACCGCACCCACGATTTCGAAGCCGCCCGCTGCGGCATCCCGTCAGGCGCCTGCTCCATCCTCCTGGCCCACAGTCCGGAGGTCTACGACGAGGCGCGGCACTACGGCTTCGGCTTCATGCTGAGCGGACACACCCACGGCGGCCAAATTTGCCTGCCGGGCGGCGTCGCCCTGGTCCGCAACGGTCGATGCCCGCCCGCCCAATTCATCGGCCCATGGAGACACCACGGGCTCCGCGGCTACACCTCGCGCGGCACCGGTTCCTGCGGCGTCCCCGCCCGCTTCAACTGCCCGCCGGAAATGACCGTCCACGTGCTGCGGTCCCCATAAGCAGCAGATCGCGATGTCTCATCGCGACTTGCTCAATGGTTCTCGCGCCGGGACGGCACGACCCACCGTCTCTCAACCCTTAGCCTCGAGTGCCTCGAGCAGTTTGGAGTGGATGTTGTCGAAACCGCCATTGCTGAAGACGACGATGACATCACCCCGCCCGGCGAGGCCGACCGTGCGACGGACGATGGCCGCAGTGTCGGCTTCGTAGAATGCTTCTTGGCCGGCGCGCCGGAGGTCGGAGACGACTTTTTCCGGATCAAGCCGCTGGTCGGGCGGCAGCTGGTCCATGCGAGCCACTTGGGCCAGCACCACCCCGTCCGCCCCGGAGAAGGCCTTGGGCAGCACATCCTGAAAGACCGCCCGCCGCGTCGTGTTGGAACGTGGCTCGAAGACGGCCCACATTTTGCCGGTGGGAAATTTGACCCGCAAACCTTCGATTGTCTGTGCGATGGCCGTGGGATGATGGCCGAAGTCGTCGACCACCGTGACCCCACCGGCCTCCCCGCGAACCTCCTGACGGCGACGAATGCCGGTGAAGGTTTGCAGGGCTTTGCCGATCTCCTCCAGTGGCACTTGGTAGAAATGCGCGGCGGACACCGCCATGGCCGCGTTACGCACGTTGAACTCCCCGATCATGGGAAGTTCGAAGCGCCGGCCGAACAGGGTGAAAGCGGACGACTCGCGTCCGTAGTGCACATCGCGGATCTGATTGCCGGCATCGGGCGAAAAGCCGACCTCGACCAGCGGGGCCGGACACTTCTCGGCCAGCGCCCGGCAATTGGGGTCGTCGGCATTGAGCAACACCATGCCCTCGGATGGAATGATCGCGACAAGACGGCGGAAGCTGGTCATGACGTCTTCCAGATCACGGAAAATATCGGCGTGGTCGAACTCGATATTGTTCACGATGAGCAATTCGGGAAGGTAGTGGACAAACTTCGAACGCTTGTCGAAAAACGCTGTGTCATACTCATCACCCTCAAGGATGAAATATTTCGATTCCCCCAGGCGGCAGCCCTGACCGAGGTTGTTCGGGATGCCTCCGATCAGCCAGGAGGGCGCGAGACCGGCCGATTGGAAAATCCAGGCGAGCATCGACGTGGTCGTGGTCTTGCCATGCGTCCCCGCCACCACAAGATTGTGCCGCCCGCGCAGGAAAAAGATCTTCAGTGCCTCGGGCAACGAGTAATAAAGCAGTTTCCGGTTGAGGACGGCCTCCACTTCGGGATTGCCGCGGCTCATCGCGTTGCCAACCACCACGAAGTCCGCGTCGGAGGGAATGTTATCTGCACGGAAACCTCCGCTAATCGTGATGCCTTTCTCTGCAAGAAAAGTGGACATCGGCGGATAAACATGGTCATCCGAACCCGTCACTTCGACCCCGCGGTCGCGCAGAGCGGCCGCCAGCGAGCCCATGGCCGTGCCGCAAACCCCGATAAAATGCACCTTGCGCAAAGGGTTGCCCGGGTCGGCACTCATCAGTAGACGTCTTTCCGGTAGCGCTTGGCCTTTTTCAATTCATCGACAAAGGCGGTGGCTTCTTCTTCGGTTTTCCCGCCCTCCACTTTGACAATGCGATGAAGTGCATGATCAACGTCCTTGGCCATGCGCGCGGCGTCACCGCAGACGTAAAAGTAGCCACCCTCCGCGAGCCAGCGCCAGATTTCCGCCCCGTTTTCCAACATGCGGTGCTGCACGTAGATCTTCTCCGCTTGGTCGCGCGAGAAGGCGGTGTCGAGGCGGTGCAACACACCGCGCTCGAGCCAGGCGTTGATTTCCTCCTCGTAAAGAAAATCGGTCGCTCGGTTGCGGTCCCCGAAGAAAAGCCAGGTCGGGCCGGTTGCCCCGGTCGCTTCCCGTTCCTGCAAAAATGCCCGGAATGGCGCGATGCCGGTGCCCGGACCGACCATGATGACCGGAACGGAGGGATCCTCCGGCGGACGGAAATGTTTCGCCGAATGAATGAAGACAGGCATCGTCCGGGTGTCGACCCGGTCGGCCAGATAGGTCGAGCAGACCCCTTGCCGCTGGCGCCCGTGCGACTCATAGCGCACCACGGCCACGGTGAGATGCACCGCTTCGGGATGGGCCTTGGGCGAGGAGGCGATCGAGTAGAGACGTGGTTGGAGTTTACGCAGCACCTTGACCAATTCGTCGGGAGTGAATCTGGCCTGCGGATAACTTTCGAGAATGTCGACCACTTCCCGGCCATCAACCCAGTCGTCCATCACCGATTTTGCCTCCGGATCGGTCAACTCCGACAACTCGGCAGCAGAAGGGCACTTCTCGAGAATGGCGGCGAGCAACTGCCGCGACGGCTCGCGCAGGGTGACTTGATGGGTCAATACTTCACGCAGGTTCGTTCCCGCACTTTCGACCGGTTCTTCGCCCGTCAGTCCCACGGCTGAGAGCACGGCATTCACCCCGGCCGCGTCATTGGCCGGAAAAATCCCCAGCGAATCACCAGCCTCGTAGGAGAGATCCGAACCGGAGAGCGAGACCTCGTAATGCAGCGTTTCTTTGCCCGAACCAGGCCCGGTCAAGGCACGCCGGGCTGCGAGCCGCGCCGGAAACGGGTTCTTGCGGGAGTAGAGAGACGAGGTGGAAGACATAAGCGGGAAATTATGGGGTCAGACGTCCTGTTTTGCACGCCTCAAACCGCCTGCCCGAGCAAGCACGCCACGGCTGATTCCCCGGTGATGACACCGACAAAGCGTCCGGTCTCCGCGTCCCTCACCTCGGCCACCGGTGTCTGGGCGCGGCGGAGCTTGGCCAGCGCTTTCCAGGCCGGCAGCTCGGAATCAAAGGAAATGAGCGGACGGGCGAAAGATTGGGCCCTCGCCGCCATGGCGCCCGACAACACCGCGGACCCGCACGACATGGCACCCAGCGGCAGGCCGTCGGGGCCGATGACCAAGGCATGCAGCGCGTCGGCAACCCGACGATCCGCGAGCAAGGTTCCGAGGGGAGTATCGGCCGGCACGAGCGGGAAACTTTCAACCGGCCAGGCGAGCGATCCGGCCGTCATGCGGCGAAAATCGAGCACGCTGCGCAACATGGAAATCTCCAGCGGCGAAATGCCCTCGGTCTTCGCGGCCAAGGTCATCAATTCCTCGCCGGCCGGGGGCCGCGGCAATGGATCGGGCGGCACCCGCCGGAACAGACGGGCCAAGGGCCGGGCCATCGGCGCCCAGAACGATCCAGCCAGAGTGACCAGCCGCCACAAATGGCTGAGCACGACGAAAGGCAGGCGGCGGAAAACTTGCCGTGCGAGCACGCCAACGAGGAGCGCGTAGACCGGAATAAAAATCAAGGGGAGGAATCCCCGCCATCCGCCCACGGCACCGGAAGCGGCCAAGAGGGCCAAAGACCCCGCGCCTGCCGCGTGGCTCGTCCAGACCAGAACCAGGTCCGCCTGCGGCCGCACCGCCTCCCACCTGAGCATTGCCTTGGCCCGGCGGTCCCCCTTGTCCGCACGATGACGCAGACGCACCCGATCCAAAGCATGCCAGGCCGCCTCGAGCCCGGAAAAGACAAAGGAAACAGCCAACAAGAAGGCCGCTGCGAGCAACGTCATAAAGATTCCCCCTTCTCCGCCGGCCATACCCGGTGCAAAGACACCTCGCGCACCCGGCGCAGCGCCATGGAGCGGACCGTAACCTTCCATGGCCCGAGCCGCACGGAAGCACCCTGCCGCGGCAGCTTGCCCAATTGATGGATGATGTAACCGCCGATCGTCTCGATACCTTTGCGGGCCGCGTCAAAGCCGAGGTATGCGCTCAAGTCATCGAGCCGGGCCGTGCCGGCCGCCAGCAGGCGGCCATCGCCCAGCGATTCGATGTAAAGATCGGCCTCCACGCACGGCGCGGCATCACCGAGGATCTCCTCGATAAAGTCCTGCAAAGTGACCACACCCTCCACGCCGCCGAATTCGTCGACCACCACGGCCAGAGGCTGGCGGTGCTTGAGGAAGCTGCCGAGCAGCGCGCTGGCCTCCATGGTTTCCGGTACGAAGGACGGCGGGAGCAGAACCTCGGTGAAATGCATGCCGGGGGGCAGACGACTCAGGGCGCGCGTATCAAGGAGACCGACCACTTCGTCGGGCGCTTCACCGATGACCGGCGCACGAAGAAATTTCTTTTTCAGCAGGATGCCCCGCACCTGCTCGTTGGTCATTTCATCCTCGACGAAAACGACGTCCACCCGCGGCGTCATGTAATGGCGCACCGCGACCCGGCTGAGCCGGAGCACCTCGGTTAGCACCTCCGCTTCAGGCAAGGCAAACTCGCCCCCTTCCTCCCGCACCCAGACGAGCGTCTCGACCTCTTCCGGTCCGAGTTGGGCCCGCGCCTCGAGCGACCACGGGAAAAGCTTTCCCGCCACGGTCGCGACCAAAGGCTGGATGCGGTCGAAGAACGGACCGAAAAACCGCCAGACCACCGCACCGGCACGCAAGAGCGGACGTTCCCAAGCGCGCGGACGCCGTCCGGCGATGATCGCGGGAAAAACCTCGCACAACACAGCCGGGGCGAGGAACCCCAGAACCCAAGGCCACATCGGGGTGCCGAAAGAGCCCGCCGCCCCCGCGGCCGCGAGCCACAGCGCACACCATCCGGTGGCCCGCGCCAAAGCACTGCCGAGGGCGAGAAAAGTGAAAAGACAATCGCGCGGATGGGCCAAGTCGCCGGCCTGCCGCGCCAGGCGCGGGGAGCGCGGCCATTGGTCCATGCGCTCGCGCGGGGTATGCCAGAGGACGGCTTCCAGCGCGCCCAACGCAGCGCCGAGCGCGGAGGACAAAACACCTGCTGCCAGCCAGATAAACCAGAAACCTTCCATCAAAGAGTCTTCATCATAGCTGCCCCGAAGCCGCCGCCAAGCCACTCCGCGACGTTTTTTGCCCTGTCCGCCCCGCGCCCCCTGTGGTTTCTTGACTCGTCAACACCATGGGTAAACACGAAAGGATTGCGGCGCGGATGACCGGAAGGGAAAGCGGCTCGTCGTGGCACCCCTGCTACCTGGAATATTTCCAACTCTTCAACCGGCAGTCGTATTACCAGGCTCACGATGTCCTCGAGCACATCTGGCTGGGGACGGAGGGGGCAAAGTATTTTTATTACAAAGCCCTCATCCAATTTGCCGGCGCCCACGTGCACTTGCAGCATCACCACCGGGAACCGGACCACCGCATCCATGGCCGCCGCCTCCAACCGGCCGCCCGCCTCTTCCGCCGGTCGGTCGAATTACTCGAGAGTTTTCCCCGCACTTATGAGGGCATTTCCCTCGACAGGATCCGCCAAACCGCCGAGCACACCATTCAGCAACTCACTGAATCGAAGTTCACCACCAATCCCTGGTCCCCCGACCGCGCCCCGCAACTGCGCGGGCCCGCTTAGCTTGCGCCATCCACCTTTCCCCGCGCTCCCCGAAAAGAAAGGCTTGCGGTCCAAGTTTCCTACGGACTTTGGTATATTCGCCTTGAGAACTCTACCCGGCATAAGGTGCGTTCTCTCTCTGGTTGTCTCCGTCCTCGCTATCGCGGCGACCACCGCCCAAGGCGCTCAGGAAAAAGGACGTGAGCTCCGTGGTGGATGGTATCGTTGGGATCCTTACCAGTTCGAGGAAAACCGCGGACCCCTGAGCGAGTTGAGGGGACTGGATATCCAGATGGTCACGCGCATCCTCGCCGAAACAGGGAGCACTGTTTCCTATGAGCAGATAGACTGGATGGAGCACCAACAGCAAATAAGGAGCGGGGAACGGGACATCGCCGCCGGTGCTTACAAGACGGCGGAGCGGGAGGAGTATGCCTGGTTTTCCCATCCCTACCGCACCGAAACGGATGTGCTCGTCACGCGGCGCGCGGATCAAGACCGGTTGCCCGCCTCCAATGTGAGGGAACTTCTGGCCGCGTTGTCCGCTTCCGGGATGCGGGTCGGTCTGGTCAGCGGATTTTTCTACGGTCCGGACGTCAAGGCTTTTGCCCTCGATCCGGCCAATGCCGACCGCATCTTTTACGCCGACACGGACAACACCAACCTTTCGAGGCTGCTCAATGGAGAGATCGACGCCTTCATCGCCGACCATTTGGTTGTCGCGGCCGTGGCTTGGCGGGCCGGCGTGCAGCGACAGATAAGTCAGCATAAAATTCCCCTCTTTGCCGCGGACATCCACGTGATGTTCGGCAAAAAATCCACCACGCCGCGGGACGTCGAGGCCTTCAATCGAGGCCTGCAGCAGCTGAAAGCTTCCGGGGAATACGACATGATCCTCAGGCACTACGCCATGCCCGTGCTGCTCGCCATCACCGTGCAGAGAACGTGGTTCAACCTCTTCGATATCGTCGGTACCGTCGCGTTCGCCATTTCTGGCGTCCTTCTCGCGCGCCGGGAGCACTACGACATCTTCGGCGCATTCATTCTGGCGAGTTTGCCCGCGGTCGGCGGCGGGGTCCTGCGCGACCTTATCTCCGGTCGCTCGCCGCTCGCCGTGGTCGCGTCTCCAATCTACCTCTACGCCATACTTGCCACAGTTCTGGCCGGGGCTCTGGCTTACAAGGTGACCGATTACCTCGGAAAAAAGGCGTGGCCCCCGATTCGGTGCTAGGCGTCCAACTGTCATCCAACATTTATCTCTTTTTTGATGCCGTCGGCCTCTCTGCCTTCACCGTCATAGGCGTCGTTGTGGCTGTGGAGCAACAGTGCGAGCCGCTCTGGTTGTGGGGCCCGTTGCTGGCCGCGCTGACCCGAGCGGGTGGCGGCATTATCCGCGATGTCGTCCGCGCCGATTCCAACAATTCCAACCTCAAAGGAAGTTTTTACCCCGAGGTTGCACTGCTCTGGGGTTTCCTTTTTTCGCTCTTTCTCATCTGGGAAGCCGGCCGTCTCAACCTCACCGAGGTTTGGTTGGGGGTGGTGACGACCATCTTCGGCGCCTTGGCCACCCGCCTGCTGGTCATGCGGTTCGGATTGCGCAGTCCTCTTATGGCCGCCACTGCTCCGCCCGACCAGCAGGATCAAAACCCGCGGTGAGAATTTTTTCCGCCCCGGCCCGGTGATTTGCATTAGCGAAAACACCCGCACTACCCGCACCCCAGATTTCACGAAAAAAGCCGCATGGATGCTCGCTATCGCCTTCCTCGCCGGTTGTGCGGCACCTCCTCCGGTCAAAATCGCCTCGCATTTAATCCGCTGCGGCCTGCTCAAGAAAGCCAAGGACGAAGATCGGACTTCGGAGACCGCGCAACGCACGGCTCCACAGCAATAAGGATTCGGACAGTCGTTTCGGTGTTGCGAGTGCCGGCTCAGCTCCCTCGTCCTTCGTGGCGGCGTTTACGCTCCTCGTCTTCAATCTCGAGTTCAGTATCGAGCACGCCGTGCAACTTGTCCGTCTGACCCGGAGACCGCAGCACGCGGTGAATGCACCAGAAGAAGAACCCGGTCGTGCCGCCCACCGCGAGCAGCATAATAATCCATCCGCTCAGCGTCATGACGCCACCTCCTCCGCATGCCAACGTTTCACGGCCAGCCGGATCCACCATAGAAAGAGGGCCAAAACCGCGACGAGAAAAAGCATCGACCAGCGCACCGCCGGATCCGCGGTGAACGCCGCGATGCGGTTGCCCATATCCTGCACGGCCCAGGCCACGAAAACGACGAGCAGATAGACCGGGGATATGTATCTGATCACGAAGGTGAAGAGACGCGGCAACCGCAAGTCGGCCCCGCGGTCGAGTTCTTCCAAGCCGCGCTTCGGACCGAAGACCCAACCGAAGAGAAGCGTCTGCACGCAGGCCAGCAGGTAAATGCAGAAGGTTCCGACCCAAAAATCGAGCGTGTCCATCGCCGTGAGATTCTTGCTGAACCAGACGACAAGCAGGGTGCCGGCCGTGCCCACCCCGCAGAGCACGGCCACGGCCCGGGTGCGGGTCAGCCCGAGTCCCTCCTGCAGAAAGGCGATGGCCGGCTGCAGCATGGAGAGCGAGCTGGTGACGGCGGCCAGGAAGAGGAGGAAGAACCAGAGAAAACCAACCCAACGCCCGAGCGACATGTGTTCAAAAACCAGCGGCAAGGTGTTGAACCCGAGGGTAAAGGTTCCCCCCACCGCCCCGGCGGCACCGAAAAAAATGAAAGCCGCAGGAATGGTGATCATGCCGCCGAGCGACACTTCGAGAAATTCATTGCCCGCCACGGCAGTGGTCGAACTCAAGGCAATGTCGTCATCGCGGCGCATGTAGCTCGCATAGGTGATGATCACGCCGAAGCCGACGGAAAGTGAAAAGAAAATCTGCCCGGCAGCCTCCATCCACATCTTGCCGTTGGCCAGTTGCGCCCAGACCGATTTGCCACCCGCCTCGAGATTCCACATTTGGCCGAGACCGTTGAGGACATTGAGTTCCGGCCTTGAAGGGTCCGGCGTGCCGAGGGTGAGCACACGGATGAGCACGAGGACGGCGCACAATGCGAGGGCCGGCATGGCCCAAAGGCAAAACAGTTCGATCCCGCGGGTCAGTCCCCGATTGATCAGAAAAAAGTTGAGCGCGATGCAAATGACGAGAAAAACCAACGGCGTTCCGAGGAAGCTGGAAAAGATCGAGGCATCTTTCTCGCTCCCCGTGTAAGCGGTAAAAAAGTTCTGGTAGGCCACGGGATCGCGGCCGAGGTCCATCGCCCCGGTAAGGTAATACCACGCGTAGCCGAGACACCATGACTCGACGAAGACATAGTACATGTAGATCACCACCGGCACGATGAGGCCGAGGACCCCCAGATAGGGAGCGGCGCGGTTCTTCCAGATGAGCCGGAAAATGCCGGGTGATGAATGGCATCCGCGTGTCCCCCCGTAGCGTCCCATCGACCACTCGGCCCAAGCGAGGGGCAAACCAAGAAGGAGAAGGGCAACAAAGTAGGGAATGAGGAAGACCCCGCCGTCGTATTTGGCGGCCAGGCCGGGGAAGCGCAGGAAATTGCCCAGGCCCACCGCGCTGCCCGCCACCGCAAGGATGACTCCGATCCGGGTGGACCAACCTTCGGTCGCAGGGCGGTGCATCACTCCGGACTACTTCGCTTTGCCTTGCGAAGCAACCGCCGCCGTGGCAGCGGCAATGGCCTCTTGGTCGCCCAGGTAGTAGCGCTTGATCGGCTGGAGTTGGTCGTCCAATTCGTAAACCAATGGGATACCGGTCGGGATGTTGAGCTTGAGCACTTCCTCCTCGCTCAGGTCGTCGAGGTATTTGACCAAGGCGCGCAGGGAGTTTCCGTGGGCGGCGATAACCACTTTCTTGCCGGCTTTGACCTGCGGGGCAATGACCTCGTGCCAGTAAGGCAGAAAACGGTCAACCGTGTCCTTGAGGCACTCGGTAAGCGGAAGGTCCGCAGCGGGGACATCCCGGTAACGCGGGTCGTGACCCGGATAGCGTTCGTCCGACTTTTCCAGGGGCGGTGGAGGAATGTCATAACTGCGGCGCCAGACCAGCACCTGGTCCTCGCCGTATTGGGCCGCGGTCTCGGACTTATTCAGGCCCTGCAGACCGCCGTAGTGGCGCTCGTTGAGGCGCCAGGTTTTTTCCACCGGAATCCAAAGTTCGTCCAGTTCGTCGAGCACGATCCAGAGGGTGCGCAGGGCGCGCTTCATCACCGAGCAATAGGCGAGGTCGAACGAGTAGCCGTCCTTTTTCAGAACCTGGCCGGCCGCTTTGGCCTCTTGGCGGCCCTGTTCGGTCAGATCGACATCCGTCCATCCGGTGAAGCGGTTTTCCTTGTTCCACGTGCTTTCGCCGTGCCTGAGCAATACGAGTTTGTGCATAAAACTAATTCCGGTCCGCGAGCAACGCGGGTTGTAATTTGTCCGCCGCCGTCTATAGGGAATCACCCGGCGGCAGGCAAGGCCGCGGGGAATACCGATGAAAACGCTCTACCTCATACGCCACGGCGAAACCGACCACAACAAAGAGGGCCTCGCCATGGGCCACCTCGACTCACCACTCAACGAGCGCGGGCAACGCCAAGCGCAGCAGACCGCCGCCTGGCTGGCCGGCCGCCCCATCGCACGCCTGGTGAGCAGCGATTTGTCCCGGGCCCTCGACACGGCCGCTCCACTCGGTGCCGCCCTCAGCCTGGAGGTCGAGCCGGATTCCCGGTTGCGGGAGCTGTCCTTCGGCCTTTTTGAAGGACGCAAGGTGGACGACTGCGCCGTCGATCATCCGGAGATCGTGGCCCGCTGGCGCTCCGGAGAATTCGATTTCGCCCCGCCCGGCGGAGAAACGCGCCGCGCCCTCATGGCCCGCACGCGGGTGGTCCTCGATGAAATACTGGCCGGCGCGGCGGAACATGTCGCCTTGGTCACCCACGGCGGCACACTCAACGCGCTGCATACCCACCTGATCGAGGACGGACACCCGCAACCGCGCGAATGCATCCACCGGGCTTTCCGTTTTCACAACGCCTCGGTCAGCATGGCGGTGCATAGCGGCGACCACTGGCGCTTTCTGGTCGTCAATTCCACCTTCCACCTCGACGAGGAACCGCGGCAGTTGCTGCACTGACCACTCCCCGGAGGATCTCCATACTTTGGTCCCATGCCCGTCTTGTGATTTTCGGCGTGACCGGCCAATATCCTTCGCCATGCGCATCGTCCGACCAAGCGACAAAATCTATGCCCGCGTTCTCCGCTCGCTCGACCGCCGCGCCGTGCCCGATCCCTCCGTTGAAAAGACCGTCCGCACCATCGTCGCGGAGGTGCAAAAAAACGGTGATCCCGCCCTGCTTCGCCTGACCGAAAAATTCGGCGGCCCGAAACTGACCCGCGCCCAAATGCGCGTTCCCCCCAGTGCGCTCTTCGCGGCTTGGCAAGAACTCGACGCGCCCACCCGCCGCGCCCTCCAAGCCGCCCACCGCAACATCACCGCTTTTGCCCGGAAAAGCCTGCGCCGCGGATGGTCGGCCCGCAACGGACAAGGCGCCCGCACCGGCGAGCGCTTCGACCCCTTCCGGCGGGTCGGCATTTATGTGCCGGGGGGCACCGCACCGCTCGTCTCCACGGCCCTCATGACCTGCACCTATGCCGCGACCGCAGGCGTGAAAGAAATCGTCGCCGTGACTCCGGCCGGGCCCGACGGAAACATCAGTCCGGCCCTCCTCGCCGCCTTGCATCGGGCCGGCGCGACGGAAGTTTATGGGGTGGGCGGGGCCCAAGCCATCGCCGCCCTCGCTCTCGGCACCAAAACCATCGCACCGGTCGACAAGATCTTTGGTCCGGGCAACCGCTTTGTCGTCGAGGCCAAGCGCCAACTCTTCGGCCGCGTGGCCATCGATTTGCTTCCCGGACCGAGCGAAATCCTGGTCATCGCCGACCGCACAGCCAACCCCGCGTGGGTCGCCGCCGATTTGCTGGCCCAAGCCGAACACGGGGCCGACAGCGGAGCGGTTCTCCTCACCGACTCGTGGCAAATTCTCGAGGCCACGGTGCGCGAAATAGGAAAACAGGCGGCCACCCTGCCGCGCGGCGAAATCCTGCGCGCCTCGCTTAAAAATGCCACGCTTGTCATGGTCGCCACGATGGACGAAGCCGTCCGTCTGGCCAATGCCTACGCGTCCGAGCACGTCTCCTTGCAGGTCAAAAAACCGCGCGCGCTCGCCCCGCAATTGGTCACAGCCGGTGCCATTTTCCTCGGCGGTTACTCGCCCGTTGCGGTGGGCGATTTTCTGGCCGGTCCGAGCCACGAACTTCCCACCGGCGGCGCGGGCAAGTCGTTCGCCGGACTCACCGCCGACCAATTCCAGCGCCGCACCAGTCTGGTCGAACTCGACCGCCGCTCCCTCGCCAAGTCCGTTCCTTTGGTCGAAGCGTTCGCCCGCGTGGAGGGACTGGACGCCCACGGACGTTCCGCCCGCATCCGCCTGGCATGATCTGGCGCACCAGTCGCCGCGCCTTCGATCTCGCCGACCGCGGACTGATCATGGGCATCGTCAATGTGACGCCGGATTCGTTCTCGGACGGCGGCCATTTTGCCCGGACCGACGATGCGGTCGGCCATGCTCTGCGTCTGGCCGACGAGGGCGCGGACATCCTCGACATCGGCGGCGAGTCGACCCGCCCGGGCGCTGCAGCCGTGACCTTGGAAGACGAACTGCGGCGCGTCATCCCGGTGATCGAAAAACTGGCCGGAAAAACTGCCGCCGCCCTGAGCATCGACACCTCGAAAGCCGAAGTGGCGCGGGCCGCGGCCGCGGCCGGGGCAGAGATCATCAACGATGTCACCGCCCTGCGGGGCGATGACGATATGCCGCGCGTTGCCGCGGAGAGCGGATGCGCGGTCGTGCTCATGCACATGCAAGGCACGCCGCGCACCATGCAATTGAATCCGCACTACGACGATGTGGTCGCCGAGGTGGCCGGACATCTCGTGCAGCGCGTGGCCGCAGCCCGCGCCGCTGGTCTCGGGCCGGAGCACATCGCCATCGACCCGGGCATCGGCTTCGGCAAGACGGTGGAGCACAACATGCAACTCATCACCGGCCTCGGACGATTCGCCGCACTGGGTCATCCGGTGCTGCTCGGCGCTTCGCGCAAATCGTTCCTCGCCACCTTGGCGCCATGTCCGGAGCTGGAAGATCGCGATCTACCCACCGCCGTTCTCACCGCGCTCGGCTACGGATCCGGCGCGCGCCTTTTCCGCGTCCACGCCGTCCAGGCCAACCTCCAAGCCCTCCGCCTCGCCGAGGCCTTGGCCGCCAGGTAGGGCGCGGCGTCCCCGACGCGCCGGGAACCCAGCGGGTCCAGAGGCCCCGATCTACCCCTCCACCCAGTCGCGGTAGCGGATCACTTTCCGCTCGGCCGCGGCCTCCCGCGCCAAACGTAGCGCTTGGGCACGTATTTTGTCGTGGCCCCAATCCGGCGGATGCAATCCGAGCCGGGCCAGGGGGTTTTTCCGCAAACGCGAGGCCAGCCACGCGTTCCACCAGAGACTCACCGCCCGCCGCCAAGCACTACGCACGCTGTAGACCAGCGATTGCGAAGCTGTGTAGTCACCGCAACGCAAATCAAGCACGCCGCCCAACCTCGTGGTGTAGGCAAACCCGAGATTCCGCGCCGCCCGCTCCGCCTCGTCGCCGAGCAACCACGCCGGGGCGATGAAGCCAATCACCTCCAACCCCGCCCCGGTCAACTTCTCGCGCCCGCGCCCCATCCGGCCCCGCGCCGTCTCGTAGTCCAAATCATAAAACTCGCCCTCCCCCGCCGTGTAATGCTCGGTGACAATTTTCCGGGTCCATCCCCCGCCGCCCGCTTTCTCCCGCCGGTGGTAGAACCCGTGCAGCACCATCTCGTGCCCCGCCGCCTCTTTCTCCCGAAGCCACGCGAGAAAACCGGAATCCTGGTCGATATCCGCCCGGTGGTGATGGTCGGGCACCACCAGCAAAGACGTCACTCCCACCCCCGCTTCCGCCAGATCGCGCAGCATCACCTCGACCCTGTCTCGGGTCAGCGGGCTGACATCGTGGACAGAGACCGCCAGCAATCTTTGCCGCACCACATTCATTTGATCTTCCCCCAAGCCATGCTAAAGGTTCATTCTTCCAGATCCGTGTCGTCAAACAATACCAACAAACCCGAAGATCAACGCCCCCGCGGCGGCGATCCTGACCCCCAATTCAACTGGAGAGGACTTCTCCTCTTCGCCGTTGCCTTCGCCCTCATCGGCGGCGCTTTCATTTTCCGTGGCGGAAACCTCGCCCAAGTCGAAGAACTCACTTACCCGAAATTCTCCACCCTCCTGGCCGAGGGAAAAATCGTCTCCACCCAAGAAAAGCCGGTCGAGCTCGTGGTCGAAGAAGGCCGCAACACCCAGACCATTTCCGGCTACTACCGCAAGATGGTCACCGTTCCGCCGGCGACCGAACCCGAGGAACGCCTCGTCGCCTTCCGCACCCCCATCTTCATGCCCTTCAACGGCGAAGCCTTGGAAAAGCAACTGGCCAAAGCCGGCATCACGCCGTCTGTCCGCTCGGAATCCAATCTCTTGGCCACCACGCTCATCGGGTTCCTCCCCATCCTCCTCTTTCTCGTCATTCTCTATTTCATCTTCCGTTCACAACTCAAAATGGCCGGCCGCGGTGCTTTCAACTTCGGCAAAAGCAAAGCCCGCATGATGGCGCGAGACAAAAACAAGATCACCTTCAAGGATGTCGCCGGGGTCGAAGAGGCAAGGGAAGAAGTCTCCGAACTGGTTGACTTCCTCCGCGACCCGAAAAAATTCCAGAAGCTCGGCGGCCGCATCCCCAAAGGGGTTCTCATGGTCGGCCCTCCCGGCACCGGCAAAACCCTCCTCGCCCGCGCCATCGCCGGTGAGGCCGATGTCCCGTTCTTCAGCATCAGCGGTTCCGACTTCGTCGAAATGTTCGTCGGGGTCGGCGCCTCGCGCGTCCGCGACATGTTCGAACAAGGCCGCAAAAGCGCCCCCTGCCTCATCTTTATCGACGAAATCGATGCGGTCGGACGTCACCGCGGCCACGGCATGGGCGGCGGACACGACGAACGCGAGCAGACGCTCAACGCGCTCCTCGTCGAGATGGACGGTTTCGACGCGCAGGATGGCGTCATCATCATTGCTGCAACCAACCGTCCCGACGTCCTCGACCCCGCCCTCCTCCGCCCCGGCCGTTTCGACCGCCAAGTCACGGTCAACCTTCCCGACGTGCGCGGCCGCGAAGAAATCCTCCGGGTCCACATCAAAAAGGTGAAAGTGGCCGACAGCGTCGACCTCGCGGTCATCGCCCGCGGCACCCCCGGCTATTCCGGCGCCGAGTTGGCCAACGTGATCAACGAAGCCGCCCTCCTCGCCGCGCGCAAAGGACTCAAAGCCATCACCACGCGCGAACTCGAGGAAGCGCGGGACAAAGTCCGCTGGGGCAAAGAACGCCGCAGCTTGGCCATCAGCGAAAAGGAAAAAGAAGTCACCGCCTACCACGAGGCCGGCCACGCCCTCCTGCTCGAACTCCTCGAGCACACCGCCCCGCTTCACAAGGTGACCATCATCCCTCGCGGCCCCTCCCTCGGCTCCACCATGTGGCTGCCGGAAGAAGACAAATACAACACCCGCCGCAAAGAACTCCTCGACCACCTCGTCGTCATCATGGGTGGCCGGGTGGCCGAAGACATCACCTTCGGTGACGTGACCAGCGGCGCCCGCGGCGACATCAAGCAAGCCACCGGCATCGCCCGTAAAATGGTCTGCCAGTGGGGCATGAGCGAGAAGCTCGGAATGATCGAATACGGCGATGGTGACGAACCCGTCTTCCTCGCCCGCGACTTCAATCGCACGCGCGACTACAGCGAATCCACCGCGCAGGCCATCGATGCCGAAGTGAAACTGCTCATCGATGAAGCCTACGGCCGCGCCAGCAAACTCCTCACCGAGAAGCGCCCGCAACTTGAAATCATCGCCAAAGCCCTCCTCGAATGGGAAACCCTCGAGGGATCGCAAATCCGCGACCTCATTGCGCACGGCGAAATGAAAAATCCGCCGCACCGTGACCCGCCCCCGCCTCCCATTCCGACCGAAGTCGTCCCCGTAGCCAGCACCGAGGAAAGGAAAAGCAACGAGGGTTCGCTCCCCGGTGGCCTCACGCCCGTCCCGGCTTGAGGCCTTGGTGGAGGCGACTGTTTCGGCCTTCAGATTCCGGCCAGTTTTCTCGCCGCTTGCAGCGAATCAATCTCCGCCAGCCTTTTGTCCTTCCGCAACGCCTTGATCCGCGGAAAGCGCAAGGCCAGCCCGCTCGGATGCCGGGTGCTGGGCTGAATCGAATCGAACGCCACCTCGATGACCAATTCCGGCTTCACCTCGTGGAGGCGACCTTTGACCCGTTGCACGCGGTCGAGAAACCACGGGGTCAACCCGGCGATCTCCTCGTCCGTCAGCCCGGAGTAAGCCTTGCCAATGGTCAAGAGCGACCCACTTGCCTCGTCGCGCACCGCAAAGGTGTAATCGCTCAAGACTTCGCGGCGGCGGCCATGACCGTATTCCACGCCCGTCACCACGACATCCAGGGTGGCGAATTCCTTTTTCAATTTGACCCAAGCCAAACCGCGCCGCCCCGGCGTGTAAGGGCTTTGCGGATCTTTGCCGACCAACCCTTCGTTTCCCCGGGCCCGCGCGGCGCGGAATTCTTCCTCCACCGCCCCCGCACTTTCCACCCGCGTTGCCCGGGCGACCGACAACGGCCCGCCCAGCGGCAACTGCTCCAGCACCGCGCGGCGCTCGTGCCATGGCTGGCGCAAGAGGGTAGTGCCATCCCGCCATAACACGTCGAAAGCCACGAACTCCACCGGAATATCTTCGGTCATAAACAAGTCCGCATCCCGCCGGTTGAGCCGCTTTTGCAGATCGAAAAAAGTAAGCCTCCGTCCCGCCATGGAGGCCAGAATTTCGCCATCGAGCACGACCGGACCCGGCAACTTCGCCGCCGCCGCGGCGATTTCTGGAAACTGCGCGGTGACAGACCGCAAATCACGCGAAAAAATCTCGCACCGTCCATCCGCCACATGAACCTGCGCCCGAATGCCGTCGTATTTGTTCTCCACCCAAACCGACGCACGCGTTCCGGAGAGACGTCCCCAGAGGGCAGCACCATCCGGCTCGGATCCGGCCAGCATGCATTTGACCGGATGAAAAACCCGCAGCCCTGCCGCTTCCAGTTCGCCCCTCTTCGCCGCGACCGCCAGCACTCCCATGTCCCCCAGCAGCATACCCGCTTCGCGCACGCCCTCGGGTTCCGCCCCAAAGGCCGAGGCAATGGCCTCCTCAAGCAAACCCTCCTTCAGCCCGATGCGCAGGTCACCGGTGAGGATGCGCACCACATAAGATGCTTCCAGCGCTTGGCAGGAGGCAAAGAATTCGCCGAGCAATGCCTGTCTGCCCACCGGACCACGGGTCCCGGCCAATCCGTCGAACAGAGCCTGCACCGCCGCAAGGCTGAAAGCCACGGAACCCGGCCGACCCACCATGATTTCCCGCGCGGCCAATCCTGCGTCATTGCACCGCCGCGAAATGGCACGCACCTCGTCCTCGCCCCGTCCGGAGGCTGCGCCCAAGGCCCGGCGTAAAACCGCCCAACCGCTTTGCGCACTGCGTCCATCCGTCGCGGCAAAAGGCTGGCCGGTGAACCAAGTCGCTGCACGTGGCAAATCCGCATCATCCAGGGAACGAAGATAAGCGGCCAGAAGGGAGGTCTTGGCCAACCTTCCCGTGGCACCCGCCACCGCCTGACCGACCGCGCAAAATTTCCCGAAGTCCGAATCCGGGACGCCCTCCTCCGCCTCCGTGTCGATTCGCGGAGCGGGACGAGCCACGAATCCGGGGAACTCCAACTGGTCCGGACTGACCAAGGACCACGCTTCCATCCCCCTCTCGCGCAAATCGCGGGCGAATTCGGAAGCATAGCCATGCAGGGTGAGCACACGATCCGGCCGGACCAGCTCGACATACCGCAGGAGATCGTCGTATCCCGCGTGGTCGCTCAAGGGAAAGACCGCGTCCACTTGGTAGCGATGAGCCGCCCCGGGAGTCATGGCCCACCCGGTCAGCATGGCCACGCGGCGCTTCTTGATCCGCTGGATCATGCGCGAACCGCGCACACTGGGTGGACAAATCAGGACATGACCACCCGTGCCCGACGCCTCATATTCGGCAAAGTCCGGAACGCCCGGGACAAACTGGCGGTAAATCTCGGTCAGTTTCGCCACCGCCCCGTGGAGCATCGGCTTCAATCCCGCCGCCGCCACGGCGCAAAGAATCTCCTGCGCCTTGCCCAGCGAATAGCCCAAGAGCACCGGTACCTCGCCATCCTCCAAAGCTTCGCGGCAAAATTTCACCATCTCGGCGAGCACTTGCTCGGTCGGTGGAAAAACGAACTCCGGCTTTCCAAAGGTTGTTTCCATGATCAGCGTCTCGGCCCCTCGCCAAGCAATTGGCTCGCTCGACAGACCCGCCCGCAATTTGAAGTCACCCGTGTAAAGCAAGCTCCCGCCCTCCGTCTCGAGATGCAATTGCGCCGACCCGTGGACGTGACCCGCCGGGAGTAAAGTGAATTGCGCCCCACGCAGCTCGCGCGGCTCGCCGAATTCAAGCACATGCTCCTGCCGCGAGGCACCGATCCGCGACCGCATCAACCGGGACGTCCCCGCCGAAAGGATGGTTTCCCGATGCTTTCCCGCATGGTCGCTGTGCGCGTGGGAAACAAAGGCCAAGCCCTGCGGGACCCGCGGATCCATCCACAAGTCGATCGCAGGCACCAAGACCCCGCCGCGATAAGCCACCTCAATCACGCCCGGATCCTCCCCCGGGGCCAAGGTATCCTTGGGCCCGGCCATAACCTTGCTGGAAACCCGTTCCCATGCCGATATACTGTGCGGGCGACGCTCCAGTCGTGCTGCATCTCATGTCCGTTCCACAAAGCATCATCGCCATAGTCTACGACTACGACCAGACCCTGAGCCCGAATTATATGCAGGAAGAAGCGATTTTTCCGCACTTTGGGATCGACGGAAAACAATTCTGGCAGCGCTGCGGTGAGCTCGTGCAGAAACACGGCTTCGAACACGAATTGGCCTACATGAAGGCGCTGCTCGATTACCTCGAGCCGGACCGCCCGACCAACGCCCAACTCCGCGAACTCGGGGCAAAACTCAGCTTCTTTCCCGGCATCCCTCACATGTTCGAGGAATTCAAATCCGGGCTCCTCACCCCCGAACATCAGGCCCATGGCATCGGCGTCGAGCACTACATTGTCAGCTCCGGACTGAAAGAACTTATCGTCGGCAGCCGGATCGAACCTTATGTCCGCAAAATTTTCGGCTGCGAATACGCCGAGGACAATGACGGCCACATCACCTTCCCCAAGCGCGTCATCAGCCACACCCAAAAGACGCAATTTCTCTTCCGCATCAACAAGGGCATGCTCGACCTCTGGCAGGACGTCAACGATCACATGCCGCCCGAACTGCGGCCCGTCCCGTTCCAAAACATGATCTATGTCGGCGACGGACCGACCGATGTCCCTTGCTTCACCGTGATGAAACAAACCGGCGGCCGCGCCATCGCGGTTTACAACCCGGAAGATCAATCGCGGGTCAGTTTCAAAAAGAGCTATCAACTCACCGCCCACGCCGACCGGGTCAAGCACATCGCCCCCGCCGACTACCGCCCGGGCAGCCACCTGCGCCTTCTCCTCGAAGAAATGATCCTGGAAATCGCCGACAGCATCGTGGAAGGCCGCCGCGAAGACCTCGAAGCCGGCACGGTGCGCGCACCGAGGCATTAAAAGCAGGCCACGGCTTAAAGAAAATTTTTGCCGGACCCGGAAAAAGGTTCCGTTCTTGCCCTCCGGTTCTCCTCTTCTCTCTGTGGCTGAATAAACCCCGTGTCCGCCTCTCTTCACCGCAACCTTCCGCTCTTCATCGCCTTCCGCGTTCTCTTTCACGCCCGGTTTTACTACCCGGTGATCGGCGTCCTCTTCCTTGATCTCGGGCTGACCCTCGAGCAATACGCTTTGCTCAATGTCATCTGGGCCGTGGTCATCATCGCCTTGGAAATTCCCTCCGGTGCGCTGGCCGACGTGATCGGACGCAAGCGCGTCATCGTCCTCGCTGCCGTGCTCATGGTCATTGAAATGGCCGTCTTCGCCTTTACCCCGCGCGGCGCATGGCTTTTCTCCTTTCTCGTGCTCAATCGCATCCTCAGCGGCGCGGCCGAAGCCTGTGCCAGTGGGGCCGACGAGGCTTTGGCTTATGATTCCCTGCCGGAGGGCGATCGCCAAACCACCTGGCCGCGGGTCCTCGAGTCGCTCATGCGCTGGAAATCCGGCGGCTTTTTCCTCGCCATGGTCAGCGGTGCCGCCCTCTTCGACCAAGGCCTGATGGCCTCGCTCTTCGCATGGACCGGGTGGAATCCTGCCGCCGGCAGCACCGTGCGCTGGCCGGTCTACGCCACCCTCGTCACGTCGGTCCTCTGCCTGCTCGTCGCTTTGAATTTCCGCGAACCGGCCGTCCCCCGCCCCGGCAACCGTCATGCCGCCAAGCGCGCCTGGCAAAACGTGATCGAAGGTGCCGTCCACGTCTTCACCTCGCGCCGCATTCTCTTTCTCATGGTGGCCGCCCTGCTCATCGACAGCTTTGTGCGGATCTTTCTCACCTTCGGCAGCAACTATTACCGGCTGATCGAGCTGCCTCCGGTCGTCAATGGTATGCTCGGTTCCACTCTCGCCCTCCTCGGTTTCGCCGTTGCACCGGTGGCCAAACGCATGACGGCCCAACTCGGGGTGGTCGCCAACTACACCATTGTCGCGGGGTTCGTCCTCCTCGGATTGAGCGGCACCGCCTTCGCCGTCCCGTATTGGGGCGCATGGGTCGTTCTTCCCCTCGGCCTCTCCATGTCCGCCTTGCAATTTTTCACCTCGAATTATCTCAATCTTTGGACCCAATCCGAGGTGCGCGCCACCGTGCTCAGCTTCCGCGGCGTGGCCTTCAATCTCGGCTATGCCTTCGCGGGAATTCTTTTCGCCCAACTCACCGCCCACCTCCGCACCACTCACCCCGGAGCGGGCGAGAACACCATTTTCAGCATGGCCTTGCCCTGGTTGCCCACCGGCTTTCTCGGCTGCGGCCTCCTGCTTTGGTTGGCCTTGCGAGTGGCCGGTCGGAAAAATCGCGGATAAAACAGACCACTCCATGGCATTTTGCCCTTCTGTCCCCAGCCCGCGGCTGGTAAGCAAGTTGCCTTGTGGCCAACAACGATCGAGGCAGAGCACTAATCGCAGGCGCTTTGTCCAATCACCGCCGCATCGAGATGATCCGGTTGCTGCAAACACGCGGACCACTCTGCGTCAACGAGGTGGCCCACGAATGCCGTATCGATGTGGCCACGGCTTCCGAACATGCCAAGAAATTGCACGAGGCGGGCTTGATCAAAAAACGCGCGGAGGGCCGCAAGGTCCATTTGCACCCCACCCGGCGCGCCGCCACGCTGCTCGACACCATCGACCTGCTTTGGGAGTCGCCCGCCGATTGATGCTCCGGTGCGGACGATTTCCAGGGTGAGCAAAACTTCCAACCCCACGCCCGAGGTCGCGCCAGTGCGCTGGGATTCCCCGCTGGCTGCCTTGCCCCGTCTGACCCCGGCCCGCCTCCGCGCCTTGCATGGGGCCGGTTTGCAAACCGTGCATGATCTCATCCGCCACTATGCGCGACGGCACGAGGACCGCCGGAAGTTTCCCGCCTTTCCCTCCGCCGCCCCGCCCGAACCATTGTGCCTGCGCGGCACAGTGCAATCGGTCCGGTCCACCTATTTCGGACGACGCAGCCAATTCACCCTCGTGCTGGCCGAAAAATCCGGACACCTTCCCGCCGCCACCGTGCAATGCCGGTGGTTCAACCTCCGTTACCTTTCCAAAATTCTTCAAGCCGGACAGGACCTGGTCATCCACGGCCGACCGCGCGCCCTGAAAAAAGGCGGACTGGTCTTCGATCATCCCGATTTCGAGGTCCTCGAGAGCGATGCACCGGACAGCGCCCTCATCCACCTCAACCGCATCACCCCGGTCCATCCGTCGATCGGAATCTGGAGTCCCCGCGCCCTGCGCCGCCTCATTTTCGAGACCCTCGCGCAAATCTCCGGCCAAGCCATCCCGCAGCTCTGGCCAGCCTCCCCGGCAACAGCGGCCGGCCGCGCCGACGGAACTCAACCCAACCACCTCACCACCGCCACCGCCCTCCGCGCCATCCACTTTCCCGCATCGGAGGACGAATTTGAGTCGGCTCGCACCCACCTCGCCCGCGAAGAACTCTTCGAAATGCAATGCGTGCTCGCCCGGCAGCGCGCGCGTCAGACCGGCGGCCGCGCCCCCGTCATCCCGCGGCAAAGCAAACTCCTCGCCCGATTCCTCAAAGCCCTGCCCTTCGACCTCACCACCGCGCAAAAGCGCGTGCTCACCCACATCTTTGACGACCTCGCGACCGGACATCCGATGAACCGCCTCCTCCACGGCGATGTGGGCAGCGGAAAAACCGTGGTCGCCGCCACCGCCATGCTCGGCGCCATCGCGGCGGGACACTCCGCCGCGCTCATGGCCCCCACCCAAGTGCTGGCCCACCAGCATTACGAAAATTTTCGCAAGCTGTTCGAGCCGCTCGGTGTCCCCGTCATCCTCCGCACCGCCGCCCGCCAGGAAAAATCCGGTGCGTCCGGCCCGCGCATCGTCATCGGCACGCATGCCCTGCTCTTCGCCCCGGAAATCGTCGGCCGCCCCGCTCTCGTCGTGATCGACGAACAGCACAAATTCGGGGTGCGCCAACGGGCCAAACTTTCCGGGCAAGAACCGCACCCGCATGTCCTCGTCATGTCGGCCACCCCCATCCCCCGCACCCTCGCCCTCACCCTCTACGGCGATCTCGATTTGTCCCTGCTCGACGAAATGCCGCCCGGACGCCTTCCCATCCGCACGCTGGTCCGCGCGCCGGAAAAACTCGGCGAGGCCGCCGCCTTTCTCCGGCAAAAACTCGACGAGGGACGCCAAGCCTACCTGGTCTATCCGGTGATCGAAGAGGGCGCGCGCACCGGGTTGAAAGCCGCCACCGCGGAATACGCGCGGTGGAGCGAACGCCTCGCCCCACACTCCTGCGCCCTGCTGCACGGACGGCTCAAGGCGGACGAAAAAGATGTTATCATGGCCAGCTTCCGCGCCGGGGAAACCCGCGTGCTGGTCAGCACCACGGTGATCGAAGTCGGCATCGATGTGGCCAACGCCACCGTGCTGCTGGTCGAAAATGCCGAACGCTTCGGCTTGGCCCAACTGCACCAACTGCGCGGACGCGTCGGCCGCGGCGCGGACCAATCCTGGTGCATCCTGCTGGCCGGCGAAGAGGCCGGGGACAAAATCGAGCGCTTGAAAATCCTCGAGGAAGCCTCGGACGGCTTTTCCATCGCCGAGGCCGACCTTGAGCTACGCGGGCCCGGCGATCTCCTCGGCACCGCGCAGACCGGCCTCCCCCCCGTCCGTTTGGCCAAGCTCCCCCGCGATCTCCCCCTGCTCGAAGAAGCCCGATCCGCGGCCCAAAAACTTATGGCCCACGATCCGGAGCTCACCGATCACCCCGCACTGCAGGTCCGCCTCGGATTTTGGGAAAAACAACTCTTCGCCGGCGTGGCCTGAAGACCCCTCCTGTCCCCCGCCCGGAAAACAAGGTCATCGAGAACAAAACGCTGGGCTCGAATGGTTAGCATACTATTAGAGCGGTTTCGGAAAAGTCGTAGCCTTGGATACAAGAAGATGGAAGAGGATGATTTTGCACCGGCACACCGGCGCAAAAAACCTCCGGTCGGTAATCCGGGTGCCAGTCTACTGAAGCCCCCCCCTCTGTCTGTTCGTTGATTTCCCCGAGAAGCAAACGAAGTTGGGCCGGTGTCAGCCGGCACAACTTCTTCGGCTCATCCTCCTTTATCCTCCCCAATCCGTGGCTACATGTTTTTTCAAACCTAATTCATGGAGTTTCTGCAGAAAACCCATGAGTTGTTCTGAACATCCTTTCCGACCCAACTGAAGATACCACTGCCGCTTCGCTCGGTGCGACCTTCCCACCGTTTGCCGCAAAGAGGGCCTGCCCCTCAAGTTGTCGGGCTGGCCGTTGGCTCCGGTTCCGCCGGGGCCGCCGGAGATGGTTGGCCGGCAGGGGATGCCGCGGGATCCGGCGTCGGCATCGGTGTGGGCGTGGGCCAAGGCGGGACGATGTCTTCCCAGCGGTGCAGCGGTGCATTGGGCACACCGATTTGGGCCATCAAATCGGTGCAGCGCTGGTGCCACTTTTCCAGATCGGGCACCGATCTCTTGTCCTCGGCCGAACCGGGGAAGACCAGATAAGTCACGGCCAAATCGCTGACCGGACGCGCCAGCGGCGTGCCGGTTTTCCGGATCTCGTCGCAAAGACGCAGCGAGGCCTCGCCCACTTTGTAAGAGGGACCGGCATCACCGACCATGGACGGATACATTTTGTCCCCGTGAATGACGACCGCATAGTCCCCGACTTTGGGCACGTCGGCACCATCACCCCGCATCATGAATCCGGGCAGCACAATGGTCGGGTCGGTTTTGCTGACCAGAAAACTCGCACTTTTCAGATCGGCTAGCTGGCGTTTGGACGCCGCGATGCGCTCGGTCAACTCCTGCCGCCGCACCTCCTTCGTCTCGGGCTGAGCCAATTCCGCCTCCGCCTCGGCCATGCGCTCTTCGAACCTTTTGAGGAAAGGATTCGGACGGTCCGTCGTCTTCGGCCAACGGTAACTGGTCTGCGCCTGGAAGAACTGCCCCGAGCCATCCACCTCGACATTCCGGTCGCCATCGGAGCCATCCACATTCACGTCCATATCACCCTGCACGAAGAGTGCGCGCCGTCCGGTCTCGGGATGCTTGAGCTGCAGAATGGTGTCGCAATCGTAAAAATTATGACGCGAAAGGATCTGTTCGATTTTTTCCAAACGCCCCTTCAGCCAATCGAGCTTCAGGTCATAAATTTTCCCGTAATCCGGCGAAACCCGCGCGGATTCCAGCAAGAGCGGCAGCGACGGCAATAACTCCGGCAGACGCGCATTGGCCACCCGCACATCTTGCAACGAGGTCGCCGGGCGCGGGACACGGATTTTGAGCTTCAACTCAAGACGGTAAGAGTTGTCGACCTCGCGGTCGCGGGCCGCCGTATCCCCGGGAGACGTCTCGACCTTCCACCGATATTGCAGCCCGTTGAAAATCATCCCGGTCTCCATCGGCTTGCGCGGCACAAAAGGCGTCGGGGTCGGGGTGGGCGACGGCACCGGGGTCGGCATCGGAGTGGGGGTCGGAGGCGGCGGTGGAGGGGCGGACGGACCGCAACCGGCCAGGACGAGTCCCGCCACGGCCGCCATTGCAAAGCAAAGCCGAATCATGCGGATATCACGTCATGACCACCGCACCTCTGTCCAGCGGATCCGGAGATTTTTTGCGGGACGCCCGCCACTTTCGTGATATTTTTCCCCCTCAGTCACGGGCTGTGGCTCAGCTTGGTAGAGCGCTTGAATGGGGTTCAAGAGGTCCCGGGTTCAAATCCCGGCAGCCCGATTATTTAAAAACTCGGAAGAGCGGTCGCCGTCATGGCGCCCGGCCCGGATAAACGCCCTGCGTGAGGATGGAATAAGTGAGCCCGTTGGGCGCGACATCGCGCAGATCGGGGAGGGCAAAAGTCGTCGTGCCATCCCCCCCGAAACGATC
>JAQBWH010000056.1 GCA_027624625.1 Verrucomicrobiota bacterium
GGATGCTGGCGGGGCCGCTGGCCAGTCCGGGTGCGGATGCGAACTTGTCCGGAGGGCGCCCGCAGGCCAGTCTGGCGGGTGATGAACACTTTCCAGACCACCATGGAACAAGTCGGCATGTTCGTTGATGCCGCAGGGGTTGCGGTCATCGTGCTGGGCATCATCGGCGCAACCGGCCGCGCTTTGCTCAGTGCTCCGCCGCCGGGACTGGACCGCTACATGGCCTACCGCCAGAACTTGGGGCGGGCCATTCTGCTCGGCCTCGAGTTGCTCGTGGCCGGAGACATCATCAAGACTGTGGCGGTATCTCCCACCTTGCAAAATATGGCGGTGCTCGGCGCTATCGTCATCATCCGCACTTTTCTCAGCTTTTCGCTCGAGCTGGAAATCAACGGGCGCTGGCCCTGGCAGCAAAAACCGTCCCCGAAATGACGGAGCCGGGCGTGGCAAAATTCTGGCGGTTTCTCGAGGTCCGCGCGCCGTGGTTGGGCACGCCGGGGATCCTCAAGGCGGTGGTCTTGTTCAATGCGCTGACCTTCCTGCTGGTGCAGGTGGAGCCGTCGTATGCCGGCATGCTGATGCTCGATCCGAGCAAGATCATGCAGGGCGAAGTATGGAGGTTGGTCACTTACATTTTCGTCCCGCATACCGACAGCTGGTTCTGGCTCTTCTTCCTTCTCATGTTCATGTGGTTTCTGGCCACGGCGCTGGAGGAGAGTTGGGGTGCCCTCAAACTCAATGTTTTTTACCTCGCGGGGATGATCGGTTGCACCGTGGCGGCCTTTTTCTTCGGCGGCGCCTCGTCGAACACCTTCCTCAATCTTTCCCTCTTCTTCGCCTTCGCCACGATCACGCCGAACTACGAAATTTTTCTCTTTTTCATCCTCCGCGTGCGGATCAAATACATCGCCTGGGTGCTGGCCGGGCTTTTTGCCCTGCAATTTGTCGTTCTGCCGGCCCCGGCCAAGATGGCCATGGCGGCATCGCTGGCCAACTATCTGGTCTTTTTCCTCCCCGGCTTGATCAAGGACTGGCGCACCCGGCGCACGGATGGTCTGCGTCTGGCCAAGTTCCGCAGCACGGAGGAGGTCACCATGCACCGGTGCAGCACTTGCGGCCGGACCGAAGCATCCCATCCGGAACTCGACTTCCGGGTTTCCGCGGACGGCGAGGAATACTGCACGGAGCATTTGTCCGCGAAGTAGCGGCCCGCGTCCCCTAAATCTTCCGTGCGGTGCGGGTGGGTTGGTAGATCTCGTCGATTAGCCGTGCGTATTTTTCGGTAATGACGTGGCGTTTCGGTTTGAAGGTGGCGGTTAGTTCGTCGCCGACTTCAAAGGCCTTGGGGACGAACCGCCAAAGAAGGACGAATTCGAAAGGCTTGAAGCCCAGCTCGCGGCTGACCAGACGGCGGACCTCGGCGTTGATCAGCTCGGTGATGCGCGGGTTGCTTTCGGCCGAGCTAAGGTGGTCAACCGGGAAGCCTTCGGCCTGGAGTGCCTCGACCGACGGAACAATGAGCGCACCGAGATTCTTCTCGTCTTGGCCGACGACCAGGCATTGCTCGATGAAGCGCGACTCGAGCAGTCGGGCCTCGATGGGGACCGGTTCGACGTTCTCGCCGCTGAGGAGAACGATGGTTTCCTTCGAGCGGCCGAGGATTTTCAGACAGTCATTGAAGGTGACCATGCCGATATCCCCCGTGTTCATCCAACCGTCCTGGAGGACCTTGGCGGTGGCCCCGGGATTTTTGTAGTAGCCCTTCATGACCTGCGGGCCTTTGGCTTGGATCTCACCTTTGCAACCCCGGCCGCCCCGGCCGCCGAGGCCCGAGGGATAAAGCACCTTGCCGTCCGCAGGATCCACGATGCGGATTTCAGTGCGCGGCCAAAACGGACCGACCGTGCCGATGACCAGCTTGCGCCAGGTCCGCACGGCGAGCACGGGCGAAGTCTCGGTCATGCCGTAGCCCTCCAGCACGGGGATGCCGATGTAATTGAAAAATTCGTCGATGTGCGGCGGCAGCGCGCCTCCGCCGGAAACCGTGCCGCGGAATTCACCCCCGACCACCCCGCGCAGCTTTTTCAGAACGAGGGCATCGAGGATTTTATGGGGCAGCGCGTAAAGAAAGAGTTGGCCGATGCTCAGGACAGCCAGACGGAGAGACTGCAGCAGGGAGCGACCGTGCAGGTCGAGGCGGCGCCCGGTGAGAAAAAACCAAGCCGTCTGGTATTCGCGCGAGCAATGATAGGCGACGCGGAAGAGAACACGTCGCAAGGGCGGAGCCTGGGACACATTCTGCAGGATCCGGTTGTAGAGACCCTCCCAGAGCCGGGGAGCGGAGGCCATCCAGGTCGGACGGACTTTGCGGAGATCTTCCCCGACGGCACGCAGGCTGGTGTAGTAGGTGCAACTGCCGCGGCTGACCGTGACCATTTCAAAGACGCGCTCGTAACTGTGCCAGACGGGCAAGATGGAGAGGATGCGGTCGCCCGGGGTTAGCTTAAACGGGAGAAGGCGCACTTGGGAAAGCATGTTGTCGTGAGTCAGCATCACCCCCTTCGGTTCGCCGGTCGTTCCGGAGGTGTAAATCACGGTGAAGAGGTCTTCGCCCTTGATGCCGGCCAGACGCTCCTCGATGACCCGGTCACCGGTCGCGCGCAGGTGGCGCCCGCGCTCGAGGAGATCGGTCAGCTTGTGCACGGTGCTGCCCTCGGGCGGCTCACCCTCGAGGAGAACAATATGCTTCACTTTTGGCAGGGCGGCGCGGACCGCGAGCACGCGCTGCAGCACGGTCTTGTTTTCGGCAATGAGGAGCACCGCATCACTGTGGGCCACGATAAAAGAAATCTCCTGTTCGGTGGTGTCCGCCGCGCGCGGCACGTCGGCCGCGCCGCAAAGCAGAACCGCCGCATCACAGAGCATCCATTCCGGACGGTTGTCGGAGACAAGGGCCACATGCTGGCGGGCCTGCAGTCCGAGCCCGATAAAGGCCGTACCCAAGGCGCACGCCGTGTCATGAAGCTCGCGGTAGCTGCGGGTTTGAAAATCGGCGGACTTTCCCCGGTGGGCTTGCGCCGGGCAGTCCCCATAAACCACGGCGGCCAAGCGGTAGAGGTCGGCAATATTCTCCGCGCGGTCGTAAATACGCAGGTCGCGGGACGCCGGAGAATTCATCAACCCGAAAGACTTAACGGGCAGAAGCTGCCACGGCACGTCAAAAGTCCGCGTTGCCGGGAGGTTGCACTGGAACCACGGTCCAACTTAAATCCTGCCCTAGAAACCCGCACCGTGCGTATCGACTGCCCCCACTGCCACCAAGAACTCGACGCGGACGCCGCGGGGGCGAAACACGAGGTGGAATGCCCGCTGTGCGGTGGTGGTTTTGTCGTGCCGCCGCTTCCAGCCAAGCGCGCAGCACCGATTTCCGTTCCCACCGTGCCAGCCCCCAAAGCAAAGACCAACCTCAAGTTGAAGGCATGGAACCGTCGGCGACGGATGCGCCGGTTTTTCTTTGCCTTCGCCTTCCTCGGACTGGTTGGCGGCGCGGCCTGGGGATTCAACCAATGGCGAGGCAGGCGCCCGGCGGGCGAAGCAATCCGCGATTTGGCGAATTACTCCCTCCAATGGTTCGGCGATTTGGTCAAGCCACCTTCCTCTCCAGCAACACCCACCCCCGTTCCGGTGCCGACCCCGGAGCCGAGACCCGAGCCGACACCCGAACCGGAGCCCACGGCACCGGACCCCGTGGCCTGGTTGATCGAAAATCCGCACCGTCAACCGGCAAACCTCACTCTGGTTGAAGACGCCGTCTTTCCAGTCTTTTACGAAGGACGCACGGCCGGCAGCGTGAAGGTCGACCGAGGAAGGCAGGTGGCACTGGCCGGACTCGAAGCCGAGACCGTGCTGGTCCGCTACCGGGAGGGCACGCTGAAGCTTCCCCACGAGGCGACAAATCTGCGCGAAGTCGCCGCCGAAGAAATGACCCGGCCGGCGCCCACCCCGCCACCAGTCAGCACGGAGACACCCGATGACACATCCGAGGCAGTCATTGCCGAGGCGCGCGACGACCAACTCGGTGCATTACTCCGGCGCAACCGGACGGGAAAAATCCTCGGCGCAACTTTCCGCGTCTGGGCACCCCACGCCAAAACGGTGGCGGTCATCGGGGAATTCAACCATTGGCGGCCGAAGGCGGACGAAATGACTTTGGATGAGGCGACCGGCGTGTGGAGTTCCGAAGTAATCAAGGCAAAGCCGGGCAATGAATACATGTTTCTGATCAACGGCGAACTTGAGCGGCGCGACCCGCGCGGACGTGAGTTGTCCGGGTCCGGCAAATCGGTGATTCATGATCCGGACGCTTTCGACTGGGAAGATACCGTGCCGCCGACCTGCCAGCCGGGCGACTTGGTGATTTACCAGCTGCACGCGGGCACCTTCCACGACCCCTCCCCCGAGGATGGCAAAATGGCCACCTTGCGCGATGCCGCTGGCCGGTTGGATCACCTCAAGCAACTCGGGGTGAACTGCGTGCTCCTCATGCCGGTCAACGAATTCCACGGCAGCCACAGCTGGGGATACAATCCCACCGATCTTTACAGCATCGAACGGGCCTACGGGGGACCTGACGCCTTGCGCGAATTCATCAAGGAGGCGCATCGTCGCGGGATCGCTGTACACATCGATGTGGTACACAACCACTACGGGCCGGAAGGGCTGGATCTGAAACAATTTGACGGCTACAGCGGCGGCGACAACGGGCACGGGATTTATTTTTACGAGGACAAGGAGCGCGGCACGACAGCGTGGGGACCGCGCCCCGACTTCGGTCGCAAGGAAGTGCGGGCCTTCATTGCCGACAGCATCCGCATGTTTTTCGACGAATACCGGGTCGATGGCCTGCGGTGGGATTCGGTGGCCAATATTGTCCGCTACAACTCAGGCGCCGTGGAAAATCCGGAGGGCGAAAAACTGATCGACGAGATAGCCAGAATGCTCCGCACCGAATACCCGGACAAGATCAGCATTGCCGAGGATGCAGTCGGCGACGACCGCTTCGACGGGTCTTGGCAATACGACTTCCACCACGGGGGGAACAATGGCGAATCGGGCGTGGTCCCCCAGTTGCTGCGGCCACCAGGCGAGACCGACGTCACCGAGATCGCCGCGCGGATGCAGTCGGATCTCGGACTCAGCCGCGTGGTCTACACGGAAAACCACGACGAAACCGGACGCCTTAATCAAAAAAGACGCCTGATAACCAATGCCGACCAAGATGCCCCTCTGAGTTTGGTCGCGCGGCGAAAAAGCGCCTTGGCCGCCGTTCTTACCCTCACCGCACCGGGGGTGCCCCTGATTTTCATGGGACAGGAACTGCTCGAAGAGGCGGAATTCCACGACTCGAATCCGCTTGATTGGGGCCGCGGGGATCTCGCGGCGAGATCATCCAAGCTTTTCCGGGACCTCATTCATTTGCGGCGCAACCTGAACGGGCAAAGCAGCGCCCTGCAGGATACCCGCATCCGCATCCTGGAGGAGGATGCAGCAAAACAACTGCTGGTCTACCGCCGTTACCTTCCGGGGCGACCGGACGAGGACCTCGTTGTGGTGGTCAATTTCTCGCCAAACCCGGTGGAGAACATGCCCCTCGTCTTTCCGCGCGAGGCGGATTGGGAACTGCTGGTCAACACCGACGATCCGCAATACGGGGAGGGTTTCACCGGCAGGTCGGCCGACCCGACGGGCGCCACCGGCAAGACAAGACCGGTCAGCCTGGCGCCCTACAGCGCGCAGATTTTCGGCCTGGCCGCAAAACGGCAACCATGAAGCGTCCGGCAGCGACTTTTACTTCTTCGACTTTTTTTTCGGGGCGGCCGGTTTGATCAGCACCTCGACCATGAGCATGGTACCGGTTTCTCCGGCAGCATTGAGGTCGTAAACCCCGCGCTGCACCGACTCACGGAAAAGGACCTCCGCACTGGACGGGACATTGGCCACCACCCGCACCGTCCCGCCATCATTCCACGAGGAGGCCGTCCCCCCGAGACCCGCCGCCAAACGCACCACGCGCTGCAATTCTTCCTCGCGTTTGTCCATTGGCACCTCCACGACCATCGCCCCCTCGCCCAAGGTCGGAACAGGGAGGATGACGTTGGCCGTCTTCTCCAGCGACTGACGGAGCGCTTCGCTGAATTGGGCTTCCGCAGCCTGCCGCTCCGCGCGCTCCTTCCACATGCCGCGGGCGCCGGCGACGACCAACCCGAGCGGCAGGAGGAGGGCGCCGAAAACCACGGCTGCAATGATGATCATTTTCCGGATCCGCGCTTTGTCCATCGCGCCATGATGAACCAATCTCCCGCGGCGGGCAAACCTCGGAAGACCACGCGGCATTTGACCGCAGAGCGCAGGTCAAGGATACTGTGCGGTTCCACGCCATGCGGAACACGCGTAATTTTTGCATCATCGCCCACATCGACCACGGTAAGACAACTTTGTCCGACCGCTTGCTCGAGACCACGCGCACCATTTCCGAACGGGAGAGGCAGGACCAGTTGCTCGACTCCATGGATCTGGAGCGCGAGCGCGGCATCACGATCAAAATGCACCCCGTGGCGATGCGCTACAAAGCCAAAGACGGGGAAGAGTATAAACTCAACCTGCTCGACACGCCGGGACACGTGGATTTCGCCTACGAAGTTTCCCGCTCTCTCGCCGCCTGCGAAGGGGCGCTGGTCATCGTCGACGCCGCCCAAGGGGTCGAGGCGCAGACGGTCGCAACCGTGCATCTGGCCAACAAACAAGGGCTGACCATCGTCCCGGTGATCAACAAGATCGACCTGCCGAACGCGGACATCCCCACGGTTAAAAAACAACTCGAAGACATCCTCGCCATCCCGGCGAGCGAAGCCATCCTGGCCAGCGCCAAGGCGGGCATCGGCATCGAGGACATTCTCGAGGCCGTCATCCACCGCATTCCGCCCCCGGCCAAGTGGCCGGATGACAAGGTGCGCGGTCTGGTCTTCGATTCGACCTTCGATTCCTACCGCGGGGTCGTCACCTACGTCCGCATGATGAGCGGTTCGCTCAAAGCGGGCGACGGGGTGAAAATGCTGAGCAACAACCGGCCTTACGAAGTCAAGGAGGTGGGCGTCTTCACCCCGAAAATGGAGGCGAGGCGAAGCCTCTCTCCGGGCGATACGGGCTACGTGATCGCCAACATCAAAACATCGAGCGAAATCAAGATCGGGGACACGCTGACCGGCACCCGCTTTCCCGCGACCGAAGCGCTCCCCGGATTCCAGGAAATCCAGCCGATGGTTTTCAGCGGCGTCTATCCGATCAACACCGCGGATTTCGAACACCTCAAGTCCGCCATGGCCAAGTTGCAGATCAACGACTCGTCGTTCGTCTTCCAAGCCGAAAGCAGCGTCGCCCTCGGCTTTGGCTTCCGCTGCGGGTTCCTCGGACTGTTGCACATGGAAATCATCCTGGAGCGGCTCCGTCGGGAGTATGACATGGATATCATCGCGACGTATCCTTCGGTCATCTATGAGGTGGTCAAAACCAACGGCGAGATTCTTCACGTGGACAACCCGGAGTATCTTCCCGACTTCAGCGTCATCGAGGAAATCCGCGAGCCGATCGTCAAGTGCTTCATCATGGTGCCGAACGAATACATCTCGCCGCTCATGCAGCTCATCATGGAGAAGCGGGGCCAACTCGACCACACCGAGTCCCTCGACACGCGCCGGGTCATGCTCACTTGCGTGCTGCCGCTCAACGAAATCCTGGTCGACTTCAACGACAAGATAAAGAGCATCACCCGTGGCTACGGTTCGATGGACTACGAGCATGCCGGCACGCGCGCCGACAAGCTGGTCAAGCTCGACCTCCTGGTCAACGGTGAGCCGGTGGATGCCTTCTCCTCCATCGTCCACCGCGACAAGGCCGAAGCACGCGGACGCCAACTCGCGGCCAAGCTGAAGGAGGTCATCCCCACCCAGCTTTACCAGGTGGCTATCCAGGCGGCCATTGGCGGCAAGATTGTCGCCCGCGAGAGCGTCAGCGCCATGCGCAAAAACGTCACGGCCAAATGCTACGGCGGCGACATCACGCGCAAGCGCAAGCTCCTCGAGAAGCAGAAGGAAGGCAAAAAACGCATGAAAAGCATCGGACGGGTCAACATCCCGCAGGAAGCTTTCATCGAAGTGTTGAAGTCGGGCTAATCAAGCGGCCGCGATCAACTCCCGCAGGACAAAGGGCAAGATGCCGCCGTGGCGGTAGTATTCGACTTCGATCGGGGTATCGATGCGCAGCACAACCGGAACGTCCTGCGTCTGTCCGTTGGCTTTGGTGATGCGCAGGGTGAGTTTCTGGCGCGGCTTGACCTCCTCGGAGAGTCCGAGCACATCGAAGGTCTCGGATCCGTCCAGACCGAGCGTTTGCGCACTGGTCCCCTCTTCAAACTGCAAAGGAAGCACGCCCATTCCGACCAGGTTCGAGCGGTGGATACGTTCGTAGCTTTGGGCCACGACCGCTTTCACCCCGAGCAGCATCGTCCCCTTCGCCGCCCAGTCGCGGCTCGAGCCCGTGCCGTATTCCTGCCCGGCCAGCACCACCAACGGCGTGCGGTCGGCTTTGTAATGTTCCGCCGCATCGTAGATCGCCATGACCTCGCCCTCTTGCCTGCCTGGCGCAAAGTATTTGGTCACCCCGCCCTCCACCCCGGGCACCATCAAGTTTTTGATCCGCACGTTGGCGAACGTGCCGCGGGTCATGATGCGGTCATTGCCGCGCCGTGACCCGTAGCTGTT
>JAQBWH010000013.1 GCA_027624625.1 Verrucomicrobiota bacterium
CACGCTGTTGGGCTGCAGTTCGACAAATTGCTGGTAGAGCTTTTCCGCGGCGGAAAAATTGCCACGGACGAATTGATGGCGCGCCTCGGCAATGAGCGCGAGCACTTCGGGGGGGATATCCGCTTTTGGTGAAGAGGCCGCGGCGTCCTCCGGCGAACCGGACGGTGGCGCTGCGTCCTCGGCATCTCCCTCCGTCTCGACAGGCGGCGTGGCCGCATCCACCGCCTCGCTCTCGACCTCGGCCGCCGGGTTGGCACCGGGCTCGGTGACAACCTCTACTTCGGTCTGCGGTGCATCTTCGGTGACAACCTCCGCTGCAATCTGCGGTGCGTCCTCCGGCCCCTCCCCTCCTGGTGCGGCCGCCAAGTCTTCGACCTTCGGCTTGAAGATCTCGACCTGGGCCGTGATCGAGTCGTCGCTGGCATGGAGCACCGTGACCACGGGGCTTTTCAGCATTTCTTGCTCGGCCTTGGTCAATTCGAGCGTTGGTTTGGCCAGTTGGATGATTTTGTCGTTCAGGGTGTCGGACTTGATTTCCAGACGCTCCATCTCTTCCTGCGCCAAGCGGTAGGCTTGTTCCCGGCGCGCCTGTTCCTTGATTTGCCGCATGATGATACCGCGCAGGACCTCATTCTCCTGCTGGATAAGCTTGGCCTCGACCGCGGTGACATCCCCGAGTTGCACCGCAGCCAGCGCCCCGGTGACTTCGTCATATTCCCTGAGCAGTTGGTCGTTGACCAGTTGCAGCTTGTCGAAACGCTCCCGGTCATCGCGCAGCTTGCTTTGCGCATCGGCGAGTTCCACGCGCACGCTGTCCAAGCTGGACTGGAGGCCGGCAATGACCTCTTCCTTTTCCTTGGCATCACTCGCCATGCCCTCAACCTGCAGCGCAGCCTCGGCCAGCTTGCCCTCGAGTTGGCGATTGGCTTCGATCAGGTCGGCCGACTTTTCCAAGGCAGTCTTGGCTTCAGCCGCCTCTTTCCGGGCTTCGTCACGGGCTGCGACCAGTTGGATACGCTCCTCCTCGAGTTCAGTCACGCGGAGGGTGAGCGTCTGGCTTTCAGCTTTGGCGGTCTCGGCATCCTTGACCGCTTGGTCGCGGGAGGCGGCCACGGTGTCACGCTCGGCCTCCAGTTCCTTGCTGCGCGCCTCGGCTTGCTCGGCTCGCGCGGCCAATTCTTCGACCTGCTTGGCGCTTTCGGCGATGCGGCCGCTGAGTTCATCTTTCTCACTGTTGGCCGCCGTGAGCGCGGCCTCCAAATCCCGGACCGCGGCACCGAGCTTGTCGATCTCTTCCTTTGCTGACGCCGAAATCTCGGCCGAGGCGGCGCCCGACTCCTCGACTTGGCGCAACTTGGTCGTCAGGTCCACGACAAGCACCTTGGTCTTTTCCAATTCCATGCCCGCCGCGGAAAGGTCCGCCTCGCCCTGCTGCAAACTTTTTTCCAGATCCGCAGTGCGCCCCCGCTCGATGCGCAATTGCTCGCGCAGGCGCACGACGTCATTGCCCTCGGCCGACGCCGCGGCGACGGAAGCAGGGGAAGCGGGCGAACCGGTGGAACCGTCGTCACCCGGCGAGATGGAGATGGTCGGGGGGGCGGTCGCGCCGGGGCGGCGGGGCGCCTCCAAGGGCGGAAGAATATCCTCGGGCCCGTCGAGCATCGGCAAATCGGGCGGCGGGCCTAATGTGGGCGACTCGAGCGACCCCTCAAGACGGACGATCGCCTCCTTGGTCTTGCCCAGCCGGAAGTCGATGACAATGGGCTGCCAGTCCGGCGACTGCGATTTGATCTGGCCTAACTGGGTGGCGACGCGCCGGAATCGGGCAATGGCATCGTCGGTGCGACCCTCCCGCTCCAGCCGCTCGGCACGTTGGAATTCTTGGTAGGCAGAAAAATACTCGCGGGCCGGGTCGTCCTGCGCCACGACCAAACCGGTGGACCCCGCCGCGAAGACAGCGCAAAAAAAGAATAACCGCACAAGATTCATCGGAAGGATCATCCTAGGTTTCCCGGAGCGAAAAAGCAATGACGCCCCGCAGAGCCGTCCGGCCATCGATTTGACAGAGGGCGGGCCCTTGGTTATTTTCCGCCTGTTCGTCAACCTTGCGAACCACCCGTCCCATGGAGTCGCTGCTCGACCGGCACGTCCTAGTGCTCAACCGATTGTGGCAGGCCGTCAATGTCTGCAGCGTCCGCCGTGCCTTCACGCTTCTTTACCAAGACCATGCCAATGTTGTCTGGCGCGACGAGGAGGACAACTATTCAACCCACGACTTTCCAAGTTGGTACGATTTCTCCCAGCGGGAACCGGGAAACGAAATGGTCCATTCCGTCCGCTTCAACATCCGCGTTCCAACCGTGGTTGTCCTGCGCTTTTTCGACCGCCTGCCGAGCAAAGAGGTCAAATTCACCCGACAGAACATTTACGAGCGCGACAACCACACCTGCCAATACTGCGCCCGCAGCCTTGACCGGCAGGAGTTGAACCTCGACCACGTCATGCCCCGCCAGCGCGGGGGGGAAACTTCGTGGGAAAATGTGGTCTGTTCTTGCATCCCCTGCAACACGCGGAAAGGGAACCGCCTGCCCCACGAAGCCAAGATGCAGCTACTCAAGGAACCGAAGCGTCCCCGCTGGCGCCCCTTCATTCACCTCACCTACTCGTCCTCGGTTCACGATAGCTGGCGCCATTTCGTCGATGTCGGTTGCTGGAGCGTGGAATTGGGGGATTAAGCAAGGAGACTTGCCAACGGCCTTCCGCCAGTGGTAAAAGACCATCGATGAAAGCCCTCCTTCCTGTAGCCGTCTTGTTGCTGACCCTTTCCTTGGCCAGTGCCGACATCCAGCAGCCCCCCTCCTCGGAATGGGGCCCTACCCGCAAGCTCGGCCGCGGTTTGGGCAACATCGCCTACGGTATCACCGAATTGCCCACCTCCATGATGTCGGTCAACTACTTCGAAGGCAATTCGGCTACTTTCAGTTACGGCATCGTGCGCGGGGTCGGGCGGATCTTCGCCCGGCTCGGTTACGGCCTCTACGACACCTTACTCTTTCCCGTCCCGACCTACAAAGGAACCTACGCACCGCCCTACAAAAGCAACGTGCAATGGATCTGGAGCGGCTACTCCGAGTTCCCGCCCGAACTACTTTTCGAAACGCGCTACCCTTACGTGCGCGAAGATCAGCAAGATCCCTGAGCTGAAAGGTTAGTCCTGCTGGTGCGGCCGGTAGCCGCCGACGAATTCGCGACGGAAAGCGGCGAAAGTTCCCGCCTCCAAGGCGGACCGCATCTCGGCCATCAAGTTGAGGTAAAAATGCAGGTTGTGCAGCGTGATGAGCCGGAGCCCCAAAATTTCTTCCGCTTTAATTAAATGCCGGAGGTAAGCCCGGGAAAAATGCGCGCAAGCGTAACATTGGCAACCGTCTTCGATCGGCCCCGCGTCAAGGGTAAAGCAGGCATTTTTCAAGTTGAGTGTTCCTGCCGCCGTGAATGCCGTCCCATTGCGCGCCACCCGAGTCGGCAAGACACAATCGAACATGTCGATCCCCCGCGCCACCATTTCAACCAGTTGCGGGGGCGTCCCCAGGCCCATGGCGTAGCGCGGACGATCCTCCGGCAAATGCGGCACGGCGAATTCCACCGCCTGCATCATTTCGCGTTCCGGTTCGCCCACGCTGACCCCGCCCACCGCGTAGCCGTCCCATCCCATGGCAACCAACTCGCGCGCCGACTTAGCGCGGAGGTCGGCGTAGGATGAGCCCTGCACAATACCGAAAAGCAACGGCCTTTCACCCCCGCCGTTCTGCCGCGCCCACCAATCGAGGCAGCGTTGCTCCCAAGCGAGCGTCAGCTCGAGACTTTTCGCCGCCGCCTCGTGCGTGCAGGGATGGGGCGGACATTCGTCGAAGGCCATGACGATATCCGAACCCAGGACCTGCTGGATTTCCATCGATGTCTCCGGACCGATAAAGCACGGCGTGCCATCGAGATGATTTTGGAAATGCACGCCCTCCGGCGTGATCTTGCGCAGCTTGGCCAGCGAGAAGACCTGGAAGCCCCCGCTGTCCGTGAGGATCGGACCATCCCAACCCATGAATTTGTGCAACCCGCCGAGCTTGCGGATGACATCCAAACCCGGCCGGACAAAAAGATGGTAAGTGTTGCCGAGGATGATCTGGGCGCGCAATTCGTGCAGTTCGCGCGGACTGACCGCTTTGACCGTGCCCTGCGTGCCCACCGGCATGAAAACCGGTGTCTCGATCGGCCCGCGCCGGGTTTTCAGGGTGCCTCGGCGGGCACTCGAAAAGGGGTCTCTTCCCGTGACCTTGAAGTTTGCGCTCACTCTGCGCGACGAAAAGTAGCCGGGCCTTTTCCTCCGGCCCGGTCAAGGAACCTCAATTGACTCCGGTCGCCGACCGTGGCCGGGGCGTCCGGTTGTCGCGCCACCCGCCCCGGTAGCGCATGACCCAATCGAGCAACGCCCTCTCGAAGCCGATGTCATGGCCCACTTTTTCGCTCTCGATCCATTTGTGGCGCAATATCTCTTCCCGCTCGGCCATGAATTCACGGTACAGCATGGAATTGCGCACGAGGCTGGTGCCCCCGTCATGGACAGACATCATCCCGAAGTTTTAACCGCCATCGCGCCAAGAGTCAAGGTTGAGGTGTCCTTCGGGGCGAAAGCTCCAAGTGATACCCGTCTTTCTCAAGCACCTTCAAGTTCCGCGCGCAAAGCGCGGGCCATTTTCATGAATTCCCGGCCAACCGCACTTTCCCGCGCGCGCGCCACGACCGGCATGCCCGTGTCTCCGGCCTCGCGCGTGGCCATGTCGATCGGCACCTCGCCCAGCAGCGGCACCCCCAATCGGTCGGCCTCGCGGCGTCCGCCACCCGAACCAAAAATGTCATAGCGCACGCCGTCGCTCGGGCAGACAAAGTGGCTCATGTTCTCCACGATGCCCAGCACGCGCACATTGGTCTTGGCGAACATGGACACCGCTTTGCGCGCGTCGATCAAAGCCACTTCCTGCGGGGTGGTCACGACAATCGCACCGGCCAGAGCCACGGTTTGCACCACGGTGAGCTGGATGTCACCGGTGCCCGGCGGAAGGTCGAGGATCAGATAGTCGAGATCGCCCCACTCCACCTGACGCAAAAATTGCTGGGTGTATCGCGTCACCATGGGACCACGCAGCACCGCTGGCGTGTCGGGATCGGTGAGAAACCCCATCGACATCAACTTCAGCCCGTAGCGTCCGACCGGCACGATACGGTTGTCCTCCGTCGCCGCCGGTTGCTCGGTTGTGCCGAACATCAGGGCGATGCTCGGCCCGTAAAGATCGCAATCGCACAGACCGGTGCGCGCGCCGTCCAGGCTGAGGGCTTGGGCCAAATTCGAAGCCACCGTGCTCTTGCCTACCCCGCCTTTGCCGCTGGCCACCGCCACGACATGTTTCACCCCGTCGATCTTCGTTGCTCCGGGGGAGGACGCGGCAGGCGGCTTTTTCAGATCAATGAGAACATGCGGGGTCCGCACACCGGGCAAAACGGCCAGCGCGCCCATGCACTCACCATGGATCTGTTGGGCGACCTTCGGGTCTTCCACAGCGAGTGAAAGTTTCACAAAGACTTCATCGCCCCGCACCTCGGCGGACTCGACCAGTCCGAACGAGACAATGTCGCGGCTGAAACCGGGATACTTCACCGCGCGCAGGGCCTCGCGCACACTTTCCGCATTAAGATCCGTCATCTGTCTTCCATCTTGTTGACCGCCCCCGCCGCTCAAAAGGATTTTCTCAAGTGACTGGGCAGGATTCCCAGCATTTCCCGGTATTTCGCCACCGTGCGGCGCGCCACGGCGAGCCCGTCCGCCTTGAGCCGTCCCGCCAGCTGCTGGTCGCTCAACGGCTTGCGCGGATCCTCTCCGCGGACGAGCCCGGTAATGGCATCCTTCACGCTGGTGCTGCTCACCTCGGCCCCGTCGGCCGCTCGGTATCCCGAGGTGAAAAAGAACTTCATTTCAAAGATACCCTGCGGCGTGGCAATGGTCTTGCCGGCAACGGCGCGGCTCACCGTCGTCTCGTGCACCCCCACCACCCCGGCCACCTGCGCCATGGTCATGGGGGCAAGCGCCACCACCCCCTCCTCAAGAAAAGCCCTCTGCCGCACGGCGATCTCACGGGCGATGGCCAGGATCGTCTGCTGACGCTGCAGGATGCTCTTGATCAGGAATTTGCCTCCCCGGATTTTGTCGCGCAAGTAACCCCGTACCTCGGCCACCCCCGCAGCTTCGCCCAATAAGTCGCGGTAAGTCCTGCTGATGCGAAGCCGGGGGACGCTGTCGCGCACCAGCGAAACCACGAAATCTTGGCCGACCTTTTCAATGACCACATCCGGCGAGAAGACCTGAGCCTCTTCCCCGCTGAAGGCACAGCCCGGCTTGGGGTTCAAAGTTGCAATGAGAGCGCCGGCCTCGCGAACGGATTCCTGGGGCACTCCCAGTGCCGAGGCGATCTCGGGGAATTTCTTGCGGGCGAGCAAATCGAGATGGTCAGACACCAACCGGACCGCCGGACCACAATTCGCGCCGCGCCGCGCGAGTTGCAGTCGGAGGCACTCGGACAAATCGCGCGCCCCGACCCCCGGCGGATCAAGCGTCTGCAACAAATGGAGCATCTCAATCACCTCGGCCGTTTCCGCACCTGCTTCGTCGGCCACTTCCTCGGGCGTGGCCGCCAGATAGCCGTCCTCATTCAGATTCCCCACCAGCAAGGTGGCAATACGCCGCTGCACTCCATCAAGAGCCAGCCGTCCCAATTGTTTCTCCAAATGGTGGGCCAAAGTCTCCGCGGGGCTGACCCCTTCCAAAAAATGGCGCCGACGTGCTTCGGCCTCTGGATCACCATTCTGCGCGCCCTCCCCCGAAAATGCCCCCCAATCCTCCTCAAAACGACTTAACTCGTCCGGTTCTTCGTCGGCCCCGTCCTCCTCCTGCTCTTCCGCGGGTGTCTCGTCCTCGGGCCCTTCCTCTTCCAACACCGGATTGGTCTCGATCTCCTGACGCACCATCTGATGCAACTCCAGAGCGGTCGCTTGCAGGATTGCCAGACTCTCCCGCATCTGGGGCGACAGCATTTGCTGCTGCCCGAGTTGGATCCCTTGTTGCAGACCTGACATGACGACAAGGACGCCCGTCTTTGCCCGATATTGCAAGCAATTTCCGAGCCAATATTCAGCTTGTCTTGAATAAATCCGCTCCCAACGCGGGAAAAATGTCCTGGTCGAGTCCCGAGGAGGGCCCGGACCTCCACTGCTGAGCCGCCAGGTAAGCCATCATCGCGGCATTGTCCGTGCACAAAGCCGACGCGGCGAAACAGACCTCAAGATCCTCCTCCGCCGCCGCGCGCTGCAACCGCTCACGCAACCGGAGGTTAAGCCCCACCCCGCCGCTCACCGCAATGAGCCTCCGCCCGGCCAAGCGCGCCGCCCGCACCGCCTTGTGCACCAACACGTCGACCACCGCCTCTTGGAAACTGGCACAAAGGTCCGGCCGGTCCGCGGGCCGCGTCTTCGGCAAAAGATAGCGCACCGCCGTCTTCAACCCGCTGAAGCTGAAATCATGGTCGCCGGAACATTTCATGCTCCGCGGCAGATCGAAACGCGCCGGATGACCCGAGCGTGCCTCCTCCTCGATCTGCGGGCCACCCGGATAACCCAGTCCGAGCAACTTCGCCACCTTGTCGAAAGCCTCCCCTGCCGCATCGTCCAGCGTCCGTCCGAGCAGTCGGTAGCGCCCCGCTCCGGCCACATCGACCAGCAGGGTGTGCCCTCCACTGACCACCAAACCGACACATTCCGGAATGTCATCCGCACCGAAAAACGGTGAAAGCAAATGACCTTCGATGTGGTTCAAAGCCAGAAAAGGTTTGTCCAGCGCCAAGGCAAATCCCTTGGCCGCCGAAGAGCCGACCAAAAGCGCGCTGGCCAAACCCGGGCCGGTCGTCGCGCCGAAAACCTCAATGTCGGACAGCCCCACGCCCGCTTGCCCCAGCGCTTCGGTCACCACTCCGCGAAGATTCGTCAAGTGCTGCCGCGAAGCTACTTCGGGCACCACCCCGCCGTAAACCGCGTGCACGGCCGCCTGGGTCGCCACGGCACTCCCCCGCAAACAGGCAACCCCCTCGATCACCGCGGCCGCCGTCTCGTCGCAGGAAGTCTCCAGCGCCAGCACGAGAGGCGCGCTCAACCTCCTGCGGACGGCTCCGCCGTCCCCTCCCTCGTCGCCTGCAAGAGCGTCCCGCGCAAGGCGTCCACCGCCCGTTGCAGCGGCAGATCGTCCACCGGTTGGATTTCCTCGCGCTTCGTCCCCGCCGGCAAATCCTCCTGCCGCCGCGCCGCCAGCAACCGCGCCTCATCCCCCGCCGTCATCGTGGCAATAACATGCGGAACGACCCCCTTCTCGTGGATCGGTTGCTTCCCGGGGGTGAAATATTTTGCCGTGGTCAGGCGCAGGGCGGATCCGTCGGGAAGTACGACCACACTTTGCACCGACCCCTTGCCGAAAGTCGTTTCGCCGACAAGCAACGCACGGCCGGAATCCTTAAGCGCGCCCGCCACGATTTCCGCCCCGCTCGCACTCGAACCATTGACCAGCACCGCGACCGGATAAGCCCGCGCCTCGCGACCCTTGCCCGGGGCAAGGTAGCGGCGCTGGGCCGATGCCGAACGGCCCTCGGTGTAAGCGACCAGCGACCCGCCCGGTAGAAATTCGCCCGCCACCTCGACCGCCCCGGAAAGCAAACCTCCCGGATTGAAACGCAAATCGATGACCAGCGCGTCGATCCCCTCTTTCTCCAACCCGTCGAGTGCTCGCCCGAATTCCCGTCCCGTCGGTTCGCTGAATTGGGTGACCCGCAGGTAGCCGACTCGCGGACCGTCACCCGGCAGGACACGTGCTCCGCGCACACTCGGAACCTTGATCACCTCGCGCTGGATCTCGAACTTCAAAGGCTCCGGCGACCCCGCGCGCCCGATGGCCAGCTTCACCGCCGTCCCCGCCTCGCCGCGCAATTTCTCCACCGCATCGCGCAGGGACATCTTGTCGGCCGACTGTCCGTTGATTTCCAACAACACGTCGCCCGGAAGCAAACCGGCCCGGAAACCGGGCGTACCCTCCATCGGCGCAACAATGGTCAGTCGCTCGTTTTTCAGCCCGACAACAACCCCCAGGCCACCGAATTCGCTCCTCGTATCCTCCTGCATGCCCTTGAAATCCTTCGGGTCCATGAAATCACTGTGCGGATCCAGGTCGGCCAGCATTCCTTGCAACGCACTGTAGACCAGTCCCTCGTAATCCGTCTTGTCCTCGTCAACATAATCCTGCCGGATCAACTCGACCGCCCGGGCCAAAGTTTTCATCTCCCGGTAGGGCGAAACGTCCTCCTCATCCTGCGCGGCCACCGCACAAACAAGGCCGAACATCGCGAGGGGCGCGGCAACAAAACGATGCATCAATCATCCCTATCATGCCCGCAGGGCCCCGGCAAACCGCGGCCGCGCCTTCAGCCTGTGCGCGCCACGCCGCTTGCTCTAGCCTTTGGCGAAGTTTGCCGTGCCAACCGCCGACCACCCACTCGCCACCGGCCTCGCCCTCGGATCCAACCTCGGCGATCGACTGGCGCACCTGCGCCAAGGACGGGATCTGCTCCTCTCCCTCCACGAGGGCCCGGCACCTGCCGCAATCTCGCCGGTCTACCAGACCGAACCCGTCGACTGTCCGCCGGGGTCGGCCTCATTTCTCAACGCTGTGGTGGAAATACGCACCTCGCTCGATCCCGTCCACCTGCTCCGCCAACTCACCCGCCTCGAGTCGGAACTCGGACGCTCCCCCGCACGCGGACGAAACACCCCGCGTCCCCTCGATCTCGACATTCTCTATGCCGGCCAACTGGTCATCGACACGCCCACCCTCGTCCTGCCGCACCCGCGCATGACGGCACGGCGGTTTGTCCTCCAACCTCTGGCCGATGTGCGTCCCGACTTTGTTCTCCCCGGAGACAAGCGCGACGTCACCCATCTCCTGGCCGCACTTCCCGTGGCGCCGCGCGTGGCATTGTTCTGCGCGGTCTGGTAGAAGAAGCAGACTTGCCCGTCGCACCGATCGGCGCGAGATTTCACTCTCCGCTTATGGACGACCTCAACCGCCGCTTCCGGCAGCATAAAAAGAGCGGGCAAAAAATCGCGGCCCTCACCGCTTACGATTATCCCACCGCCCGCATCGTCGACGAAGCCGGCATTGACCTCATCCTGGTCGGCGACTCGCTCGGCATGGTTGTCCTCGGCTACCCCGACACCACCTCCGTGACGCTCGACGACATGATCCGCCACACCGGTGCGGTCGCCCGGGGGACCAAGATTGCCCCGGTCGTCGCCGACCTGCCCATCGGAACTTACGGGTCGACCGCGCAAGCCGTGGCCAGCGCCCGGCAACTCCTGGCCGCCGGCGCGCGGGGGGTCAAGCTGGAGGGCGGAGCGGCCCTCGCCCCGCAAATCCGGGCGCTAGTCGATGCCGGGATACCTGTCCTCGCCCACATCGGTATGCTCCCGCAGCACGTCCGCGAAGAAGGCGGCTACAAGGTGAAGGGCGGCACCATGGAGGAGGCCGGCGTCATCCGGGACGACGCCGCTGCGGTGCAAGAAGCCGGCGCTTTCGCCGTGGTTCTGGAAATCATCTCTCCCGGCCTCGCCGCGGAGATTGGCCCGACCCTGCAAATCCCGACCATCGGCATCGGGAGCGGCGAAGGTTGCGACGGCCAAATCTTGGTCTTGCACGACCTCGTCGGCCTTTACCCGTGGTTCAAACCGAAATTCGCCAAACAGCGGGCCGAGACGGCATCGGCGATCAGCGGCGCCGTGCGCGACTACGTTGCTGCGGTGCGCGGAGATACGGGAATGACCCCGCCCTGACCGCGCGCTCCCGCCTTGCCGCCGGCACGTTCGTCTGCTCCCCATCGCGCTGCTCCAACCCCCTCCGCCCGAGCACTGGATTTGTCACCATCGGTCCAAAATGACCAGCTGGCATCTGCCTTGCCGCGCGTTTAGATTGCCTGACCGCCGCCATGTCTTTCCGTCTCGCCTCACCCCACGCTCCCTGCGGCGACCAAGGTCCTGCCATCGACAAACTGACGCGCTCGCTTGAGGCGGGGAACCGCCACCAAACCCTCCTCGGCGTGACCGGCTCGGGTAAAACCTTCACTGCAGCCAATATCGTCCGCAATCTCGACCGCCCGACGCTCGTCATCTCGCACAACAAAACCCTGGCCGCGCAGCTTTACTCCGAATTCAAACAGTTCTTCCCCGACAACGCCGTCGAATATTTTGTCAGCTACTTCGACTATTACCAACCCGAGGCCTACATCCCGCGGACCGACACCTACATTGAAAAAGATTCCGCGATCAACGAGGAGATCGAACGGCTCCGGCTTTCCGCCACCAGCTCCCTCCTCACCCGCCGCGACGTTCTCGTCGTCGCCAGTGTGTCATGCATCTACGGTTTGGGCTCGCCGGAGGACTACCGAAAAATGCTCCTGCCGCTCAAAACCGGCGAGGATATGTCGCGCGAAGCCTTCCTCGGACGTCTTGTCGACCTGCTTTACGAACGCAATGACATCGCCTTCGGACGGGGCAAATTCCGGGTGCGCGGCGATGTGGTCGAAGTGCATCCTGCCAACTTGGACGAGACCGCGGTGCGCGTGGAATTTTTCGGCGACAACATCGACCGCATCAGCATGTTCGACCCGCTGACCGGCAATGTCCTGGAAACCTTGCCCGGTCTGACCATTTTCCCGGCCAAGCAGTTCGTCACCCCTCAGGACAAATTACGCCGCGCGCTGGGCACCATCCGGACCGAGCTCGACGGACGCCTCACCGAGCTCGAGTCCCAAGGCAAGTTGCTCGAATCCCAACGCCTCAAAATGCGCACCGAGTTTGACCTCGAAATGATGGAGGAAATGGGCTTCTGCACCGGGATCGAAAATTATTCCCGTCACCTCAGCGGACGCCCCCCCGGTTCGCGGCCCTTCACCCTCCTCGACTTTTTCCCCAAGGACTACCTCTGCGTGATCGACGAATCGCACGCCTCCATCCCGCAGATCGGCGGCATGTATGCCGGCGACCGCTCGCGCAAACAAGTGCTGGTCGACTACGGCTTCCGCCTGCCCAGCGCGATGGACAACCGTCCGCTTAATTTCCCCGAGTTCATGGGCATGACCAACCAGCTTCTCTACATGAGCGCCACCCCAGGCGATTTCGAGATCCGCAACAGCCACGTCGGGAACTCGGAATTCCTGCCGGCCGTCCGACCCGACAATCGCCTCACCCTGGAGGAAAGCGCCTCCCTTCTTCAGCGCGCGCGGGACGGGTTCGATGTTGCCACCACGGGCGCTCCGCTCGTCGCGGAACAAATCATCCGCCCCACCGGGCTTCTCGATCCGCAAATCACGGTCCGCCCCCTCAAAGACCAAATCGACGAAACGATCGAGCTCTGCCGCCAGCGGATCGAAAAGAAACAACGCATCCTCGTCACCACCCTGACCAAACGCACCGCCGAAGACCTCTCCGACTACCTGCGCGATGTCGGACTCAAAGTCCGCTACCTCCACAGCGATATCGACACCATCGAACGGGTGGAAATCCTCCGCGCTCTCCGCACCGGCGAGTTCGACATCCTGGTCGGCATCAACCTTCTCCGCGAAGGTCTCGACCTCCCCGAAGTCGGACTGGTCTGCATCCTCGACGCCGACAAGGAAGGCTACCTGCGCAGCCAGACCTCGCTCATCCAGACCGCCGGACGTGCCGCCCGCCACGTCGACGGCGAAGTCGTCCTTTTCGCCGACACCATGACCGGCAGCATCCGCGCCTTGATCGAGATCAGTGATTACCGCCGCCGCCGCCAGATGGAGTATAATGAAGAGCACGGCATCACGCCCCGCAGCGTGGTCCGTGCCGTGCAAGAAAGCCTTCACGTCATCCTCAAAGGTAAATCCGACGGAACATCCGTCGTCCGCGAAGACGGCCAAGGCCTTTCCCTCTCGGATCTCCTCGCCGAACTCTCCCAGGAAATGGAAGAAGCCTCCGCCGCCCTCGAATTCGAACGCGCCGCGCTGCTTCGCGACCAGATCATGGAACTCAAAGCCGGCACCGGCCTCGAAAAAATCTCCCCGTCCCGCCGGCCCGTCACCTACGGCGCCAAAAAACGCCGCCGTTAACCCCTCCCCTGCAGCGCCACCAAGAAGATCAAGAAAGATTCCACCCCCGATCAACCGATCCTGCTTCACTCTCCCTGCTGAACACGGAAAACTGAAAACTTTCCGATGCCTGCCGCCCAAAGCAAAAAAGCCGCCCAAGCCACCGCCATCTACCTCGTGGCCGGCAACGACGAGATGGCAGTCAAAAACCGGGCCAAAGAACTGGCAGCCGAGTTGGCGCCGGCCGAAGGCGGCGAATTCGCGGTCGAAACCCTCGACGCTCACGCGGACAACGCGGAGCACGCCGCCTCGATCATCCGCGAAGCCATCCTCTCGCTCAGCATGGCCGGCTTCCTTGCCCCGGAAAAACTTGTCTGGCTGAAGAGCGCCAATTTTCTTTCCGACACCCAACTCGGTGGCAGCAAGGCCGTCCTCGAAGCCCTCGAAGAATTGCAAAAAGTTCTCCAAGGCGAACTTCCCCACGGCACCCGCTTCCTCTTCAGCGCGATCAGCCCCGACAAACGCCGCACCGCCTACAAGTCGCTGACCAAACTCGCCGCCACCGAAATCTGCGACAAGCCGTCCGGCGGGCTGCGCTTCGACGAAGACGAAGCCGCCCGCCAGGCCGCTTCATCGGCCGCGCGCGACCGTCAATTGAAATTCCGCCCCGACGCCCTCGAGCGCTTCGCCGCTTACGTTGGTTGGGACACCCGCCAAGTCCTCAACGAACTCGATAAAATCGACACCTATCTCGGCGATGAGCGCCGCGAGATTCTCGAGGAGGACATCCGCCTCCTCGTCCCCGAAACCCGTCGCGGCATCATCTTCGAACTCGGCAACTGCCTCGCCCGACGAAATCTCCGCGAAGCCAGCAACTGTCTGCAAAAGCTCCTGGCCCAAGGCGAAGACCCCATCGGTCTCCTATATGCCGCCATCATGCCGACCATCCAGCGCATGACCGCCGCCGCCGTTCTGATCGAAGAATACGGGCTCCGCGTGCCGCCTAACTATCCCTCCTTCCAATCGGCCCTCGAGCAACTCCCCGCCGATGCGCAGGAAATCCTTCCCCGCAAAAAAGACGGCACCTTCAATGCCTACGGGTTCTACCTTTCCGCCCAAGCAGCCAAGTGCTTCAAAGCTGCCGAACTCGCTGAAGCCACCATCGCCTGCGCCGAAGCCACCACCTCCATCATGTCCACCGGTTCCGACCCCGCCCTCATTTTGCAGCAACTCCTCGTTCGCATCCTCACGCCGCGGTGATCTCACCGCGCCCCTGACCTTGTGTCAGGGGACCGCAACGGACTTCCCCAACGCTCTGCCCCAAGTTGAAACCCAAACTGCTCTCCGCCGGCAACCCCCGGATCGCCAAAGGCGACGGCGACGCGCCGGTGCAAGCCTGCATCGCCGCCATGCCCGGCTGGAAACGTGACATCGGCGAGCAACTCGACACCCTCATCAACCGCACCGTCCGCATGATGTCAGGACCTCGGTTGTTGATGCGCACCATGACCGACTTGCCGTTCTTCAAGTTGGTCACCCGGGCCATGGTGTTACACGGAAGCGTTTTGTGCGCCGCCGTGACGTCCTTCGCCCGGTAAATCTCCCCGTTTGCCGTCTTCCGTCCGATCCAGCGCCCGTAATAATAGGACGCCTTCCCCTGCAGGACGGCCACCGGCTTCGCATCGTAAACAATTTGCGGCTGAGCCGGTTCGACGAGAGCCGACCGCGGAGGACCAGGCGTCGCCGCTGAATCGGCAGAAATGTCTCTTGCGCGCTACTGGTCGCCGGATGTCGGCGTTTCATAGGAGGGCGCCTCGGCAACTACCGCAGCCGCTATTTCCTGAAGTGATCTCGCCGTGTCTGCGTCAATGGAGAGGCCGGGCAGCTCATGGGATGCGCCCACTGGACTGTCGCTGAAGAGCGTGCCGTAGATGACGAGAGCGGCCAAATAGTAGCCGTCGGGGGAAGCATGGTGGCTGTCCTTTCCATAGACAACAAGGTGGGGATATTTTGCCGAAGCTAGGGCAAATGCTTCGCCGACGCGGGCCACCAAAACCTGCCGTCCGGGCTCAGCGCCCTCGATCCTTCTGGCAGCTTCAGCGTAATTATCCACCACCTCGCGGAGCATTTCCTCCGAGCTCTCGAATTTTTTCGCGGATGGTTTACCGGTGGCATTGATATAGCTGCTCTCGGCCGGTCGCGGCCACGTTTGGTAAAGAAGAACCTTGGCATTCGGCGAGCTGGCTCTGGCACGCTCGTAAAACGTCATCGCATCAGCGAAGAATCCATCCGGATCACCCACGCGCGTCGGCTTCGTGCTGAGTTCCTGCAGGACCACCCAGTCCCATGCCGCCGCTTGGATGGCTTCCTGTGTGGCCGGTTGCTCGAGGTGGTGAGCCAGGTCCTGGCTGCGGACGGCCACGGTTTGACTCGTGAGGGCTTTGCCCTTGGACGCCGCGATGTCTTCGACGTATTTGGGGACACCTCCAGCACTGGCGATAGGTTCCGAGCGCGAACCGATGGTATAACTGTTGCCGACGAATAGGACATTTTCCGACCAGCCCGGAAGGCTGAGGCAAAGGAAAACGATGAGGGTTGGTAGTGTAGATCTTGTTGTCATTGGTGGTTCAGAAGTTTGCCGGCCATTCGCCAGGTTGAAGGTTTTTGGGATCTTTCGGCGTGGTTCGAAATTCGACATGGCCGTCGAGAAAACTGTAATTGCGGCCGCCGTTATGGGTCGGCAGGACGGTGACGGGAAGCGAGAACGTTCCGCCACCGCTGACCGGAGCGGTTGCACTATTGGCAGCGAGGCCGTTCATGTCCCAACCGGCGAGAACGGTCGGGGCGAAATTCGTGGCGTAGCCCGCGGCGACTCCGACCATGATTGCATTATTCACCGTCACCCCGTCCTGCACCAGAAGGGAGCCATTGGTAACGGACACCGCTCCGGTGCCGAGTGCGTTATTGGTGGCGATGACCAACTGCCCGCCGTTGACGTACGTGCCGCGGGTGTAGGCGTTGCTGGCGGCAAGGATCCAGGTGCCCGCGTCTTCCTTGCTGAGGGCGAGCGTCGAGAGAGGGTTGAATTCGCCGATTACCCCGGAAATCGTGTTGCTTCCGGTGTTCGCCCCCCTCAGAACCAAAGTGGCGGGAGCGCTGGCGAGGTCGGTGCGGCCCGCGTTCGTGATGTCGGTTCCCGTGCCCGGATTGGAGGGATCCCAGTTGGCGGCGGTGTTCCAGTTGTCCGAAGTGGGAACGGCCAGCCATGTGCCGGAGGCGGCGTGCGAAGCGCTGGACACCAACGCAAACCCGATGATCGCGGCGGTAACATTAAGGGGGGGTCATGGATTAGGGTAGTGTGATAGGGCCAAATTGAGGCTGCCTGTCGAGAGTGTCACCTCACGAAAATTAGTGATGCGCCCACTCTCCGAAGGGATAAACTCCCCGTAAGCAACCGGAAGACAGAGTCAGTGTCGATGCCGCAGGGCCCTAGGTTCGCACCACAAAGAAAAACCCCTCCGCAACTCACCGGTATTGCCCGCACCAAACGGGGCGCTAAAACTCCAATCATGGGCGGTCGTCGTTTCGGGGCCCCGTCGATTTCCGTCACTCCAAACGCCTGAAAGCGTGGAGCGGGCATCGATCGCCGTGGTGCCGGTGGTGTGCCTTAAACCCGGTTAAAATCGCTGTAAGCGATGCATTGCCAAGCCGTGCCCGCCCGCTGCCAGACACTCAAACGCGGCGAGAATTCGGTCGGGAGCACCTTGCCTCCGATCATCTCGGACGTGCTGAGCCAAAAACTGATGATAAGATTGGCGCCTGCTTGGGTGACCTTGAAATCCTTGAAGCGGACTTCGCCTAAATTCATTTCCTTCATCAGCTTGATCGCTTCGGTGCGATCGCAGGAACCCTGACTGGTGACAAACTGGCAAGCAGGTGACAAAAGCTGCTCGAGAGCCTGCCAGTTGTTGTCTTGGATGAGGGCCACGGACAATTCCTCGAGGCGTTTGGCCTCTTCTTCAAGTGAGGACCCCGGGAACGTTGCGTTTATCGTGCGACCTTAATCACCGGCGAAGACCCGCCGCAACGCCCATCTTGCACCGATGGACGCCGCGCTGATTTTGTCCCCGCAACCAGCCCCCGGGGGCGCGGGCGCCAACCACTCCCGCACAGGCCCGACCAAAGCGCGATGGCAACCTGCGGGCTATGGCGCGGACCGAAGAAACGAAAACACCCCGCCGATTCCGGAGCGGGTGTCCGGCTTTTCCTTCCCGGCCTTCTCTGCCGCACGCTTTTCCACCGTCCGCTTCTCCCGCGTGGTCAATTGGCGGTTCGGCTTCGGCAGAACCTCGATCTTCCGCAACACCTCGACCCGCACCGGTACCACCCCCGCCTTGGTCATCTCGATGCGCTGCGCGGCGACCAGACTCAGGTCGATGATCCGCCCCTTGACGTAAGGACCGCGGTTGTTGATCCGCACTATGACCGACTTGCCATTCTTCAAGTTGGTCACGCGGACCATGGTATGGAACGGAAGAGTCTTGTGCGCCGCCGTGACATCCGCCGCCCGGTAGATTTCCCCGTTCGCCGTCTTCCGTCCGATCCAGCGCCCGAAATAATACGAGGCTTTCCCGTGCAGCACGGCGGCCGGCTTGTCATCATACAGCGTCTCCGGCTTCCCCGGTTCGACGATCAATCCCTGCCTTGCCGCGCAGCCCGCTAAAACGGATACCGCGCCAAGGAGAACCATGACCCTGAGCCGTGGAATCAGAGAGCGCATTGACATGATCATCCGGCCAGCACCGGGGCCAAAATTGCATCCCGCATCCCGTGTAGCAACTTCTTGTCCGCCGGACAAATCGTGGCGAGCACCCCGCCGAGCTTCGTCTCCCGCTCCCCGCAAAAATAATACGGACATAACCGCACCCGGCCCTTCATTTTTTGGAGCCAGGGCTCGGGACCACCGGTGCCGGTCTCCGCATAATCCATCTCCACCACCCGCGAGTGATGGAACCTCTGCAAAATCCACGGCCGCGCGTCCCAATCGCCCAGCGCCTCGTCCACCGCCCGGGCCCAATCCTCGTGCGACAAATCCTGACCGACCTTCACGCTGCGCGATCCCCAGGCCAACTCGGAGAACCCGCTGATCTTCAGCACCAGCTCACGCTCGCGCTGACTGAACTTTTTCAGTTCCGCCCAACTCTGGATCTCCAAGCCCGGATAAACTCCGGTAGGCGGCAAGGGCTGCGGGTCCATCAGCCAGGTGCGCGGAATCACTTTTTGCAGCGCCAGGAAATGTTTTTCACCCAGCTCCCGGATCCAAAAGTCGGCCAGCGGCCGCAGCCAAAAAAGCGCGAACCACAACTTCTCCTCGATCCACGGCTTGGGCGGGGGTGTCATGGCACGCATACCGTCCGCCACTTCGCGCAGAAGTTCGACCGAACCCGGAATGTTCGGCAGGTCGAAAAGTTCGAAGAACCGGTAGAGATTCTTCCGCAAATCAGCCGGCGGGTCCTCCGCCTTGACTACCCGCGCTCCGATGCGCTCCGCCATCCACTCCATTTCCGGCCGGTAATCCGCCGCCTCGCCCGAGATCACTATGTCGCCTCCGCCGGCCAGAGCCCGGAAACCTTCGTCCATCCCCCGGCCGCCGACCACCGCGAATCCCTCGGCCGCATAAACCTCGTTTAACCAGGCGGTCAGGCCGATCCCGCCCGGCACATTGTCCAATTCGGCAATGATCAAACCGCCTTCCGTCAAAATCACATCCGGCCGGATCACCCGGGGCACCGCATCGGCCAGCGGCTTCGTCCGCGCCAGCTCGATTAACTCCCGCGGCTTCCCGCGATCGAGCAACTCCGCGATCCAGGCCGGGCGCTTCCCCGCCACACTCAGCCGGTAGAGCCGATTGCCCGCTTCGACAAATTTGCGCAGCCGGAATCCGAGTTTCTCCAACTCTTCGACCATGCCCGGCGGCAGGCGGAACGGCTCCGCCGCGACCCGCCATTCCTTTCCGGCAAACAAACCGCCCGGCGGCAGTGCCGACCGAATGCGGGCAGCCCGCACACTGCGCTCATCCTCTGCCGCCGCCGTGCTCACCCCAGTCCCTTCAAAGCCAAGCGGACCAATTCCTCCGTCCCCGCCTCCTTGTTCTTCTGCGCCGCCGTCCGCACCGACTTGGCCGCATCGACCTGCCTGTAGCCCAAGGCAATCAAGGCCAGCACGGCGTCATTGGCCGCCCGCGCCTCCGCGCTCGGCGCATTGTCCGCGCTGGCTGCTTCCCACGCCGCGGCCACCCCGAGCTTGTCCTTCAACTCGAGCACGATCCGCTCGGCCGTCTTCTTGCCCAGACCGCTGATCTTGGCGATCGACGCGGTATCCGAGTCGACCACCGCCGCCTTGAAACGCATGACGTCCATCCCGCTGAGCACCGCCAGCGCCAGCTTCGGTCCCACCCCGCTGACCCGTGTAACCAGCAGCCGGAATAAGTCCCGCTCCTCCGGCGAGGCAAAACCGAATAAAATATGAGCGTCCTCCCGCACCTGCAGGTGAGTGAGCAACCGGACCGGCTGTCCCGGTTGCGGCAAGCGATCGTAGCTGGAGAGCGGGATCAAAACCTCGTAACCTACGCCGTGAACCTCCACCACGACCTGCGTCGGCCAGACCTCGCGCAGAGTGCCATCGAGAAAGGTAATCATCAGCCATGACCGCTACCAGACCACGCCGCCGCGGCAAGCGCGCTTTTCTCGCCTTCTTCCTTGCCGCCGCCTCGGCCCTCGGAAACGACTCCCCCGACCCCCGCTGGCGCGTGGTTCTCGTGCCGGCCTTTGAACGCCCCCCGCTTCACGAAAACATCGCCGGGTCCGACACCGCCATCCTTGCCGTGGCCCGTCCGGGAGAACTGGGCCTCTTGGAATATGCGACCACCCGCGGAGCCATGCGCTGGGCCCGAGAGCGGGCCGCGAAGGAGGGTGAAGCATGGTTGGACGCCGCCAAAGTCGACATACGCCGGGGCCACGGACGGGTCATCGACCGCATCCTCATTAGCGGCGACGACCCCATCCTCACCTCCCTCATCCTGAGCCCCGCCTTCTACCACCGCTTCGAACCGCTCCTTGGCGAGGGATTTCATGTCATCGTGCCACACCGCAATACCATCGTCCTCTACCCGCGCCTGGCCGGGCGCATCCCGCCACCGGAAGCCGGGGCCCTTCTCCGGAGCCATCTCACCGCCTCCCATCCGGTCAGCCGGGAGGTCTTCCGCGCCACCCGTGGCGGCCTTCAGGCGGACGGAATTCTGACCGAATAGCAAATTTTCCTTGTTCCCTGATCGGGACCCGGTAGTTTTATCAATTGCGCGTCATTCATTGCGCCGTAGGTCCTTGGGCCCCAGAGCTTCGTCTCCTGGGTCAACCGCGCCAAGGGAAACCCGGCGACACATCATACCATCCACCATTATGTCAGTTCGTCTTGGACGTTTCGAAATGCCCAAGTCTCTCGTCAAGGACGAGAAGACTTCCACCGACACCTACGCGAAGTTCACCGCGGAGCCCTTTGAGGCCGGCTACGGCCACACCGTCGGCAACTCGCTCCGCCGCGTGCTCCTCTCCTCGCTCGAGGGTGCCGCCGTTACCTCGATCCAGATCGAAGGAGTCAATCACGAGTTCCAGACCATTCCCGGCGTCGTCGAGGACGTGGTCGAAATCATCCTCAATCTCAAGCAGGTCAAGTTCAACACCCACGACCACGACACGCACCGCGTCGTGCTCAGCGTGAACAAAGAAGGCGCGGTCAAGGCCGGCGATATCGCTTCGACCAACCTGTGTGAAGTCCTCAACCCCAAGCAGCACATCGCCACGCTCGACAAGAAAATGAAATTTTCCATCGAGATGAACGTGCGCAAAGGACGCGGCTTCTCGACCGGAGATGAAAACAAGACGACCGATCAAGCCATCGGGGTTATTGCCATCGACTCCATTTTTTCACCCGTGACCCGCGTGAAGTACGCCGTCGAGGCCACCCGCGTCGGACAGCGTACCGATTACGACAAGCTCGTACTTGAGGTCTGGACCGACGGGCGCATCACCCCAGACGAGTCCCTGCTCCAGTCCGCGGCCATCCTCCGTCACCACCTCGATGTCTTCGTCGGCAACGACGACGCACAAGTCGAGTTCGACCAGACTCCGGAAGCCGTCAGCCAGGAAAACGCCAAGCTCAAGAAACTGCTCAACATGTCGGTCAACGAGATCGAACTGAGTGTCCGCGCGGCCAACTGCCTCAACAACGCCAACATCACCACCGTTGGCCAACTAGCCCTCAAGTCTGAAGCCGAGATGCTCAAATACCGCAACTTCGGCAAGAAGTCGCTCAACGAGATCAAGGACAAACTCGAAGAACTCCAACTCGGCCTCGGTCTGAAATTCGAACCGGGCCTCATCGAAGCCCAGCCCGAAGCGGAAAAATCGGCCGACCAAGAAGACGAGACCAAAGCCAAAAAGAAGTAAGCCATGAGGCACCAAAACAAGACCGTCAAACTCGGCCGCTCGCAGGCCCACCGCGACTCCCTGCTGGCCAACCAGGTCTGCAGCCTGATCATCCACCAGAGAATCCGTACCACCCTGGCCAAAGCCAAGGCGACACGTCCGCTTGCGGAGAAAATGGTAACCCTCGGCAAAAAAGGCACTTTGCATGCCCGACGCACCGCAACTGCCTATCTGCACCAGGCCGCCGCAGTGAAAAAGTTGTTCGAGGAAATCGCCCCCCGCTCGGCCTCCCGGGCCGGCGGATACACCCGCATTACCAAACTCGGTCCCCGCAAAAGTGACAGCGCCCCCATGGCTATCCTTGAGTGGGTGGACACCACCACGGTGGAAACCGTACCCGAGCCCGCGGCCGAAAAGCCGAAGGCGACCAAGAAAAAGTCTGCACCAAAGAAGGACGCCGAGTAACATTTGCGGCTCGGCCGCAACTCGCACCACGCCGCCGCGGCCCGAGAGCCCGGCGGCGTTTTTTTTCCTCTCCAGCCAAACTCAGCAGCCGCACTGCGTCCCGCCCCACCGCGTCGCCCCTTTGGCAAAAGCGCGGGTATCCCTCCTTCGCCGAGAGGCGCTACCGCTCCAAAATCGTCACGGGCAACGAGGGCTCGAACCGGCTGTTCCCCGGCGCACTGACCGCCGAACCGGCAATCTGCACAATGTTGACGTCCGTGACCGGTGCGCTGCTTTGCGCCTGGGCGGAGGGAACGACCGTAATATCCCGCCCGACCATGAAAAGCAGGCAGCCGGCAATCACGGTGAGGATAATTTTCGTGTAAGCATCGATATTCATAAGGTCCCCAGACTCCACAACCCGCCGCGGACCGTCAAGACCCGCGCAATTCGCGGTGGAGCCATTCGCCCAGACGCTGGGCGCAATCGTCGACCGACTCCCGCCACGTCTTGGCCGCCCCCTCGTCCGCCGGATCACTGATCACTTTGACCAAGGTCACCGGCAGACCAAACTGTTGCGCGGTGAAGGCGAGGGCATAACCCTCCATGTCGACCAAATCAATCCCGCGGGCGAGCAGCCCCGCCCTCGTCGCCGCGCTGTCGACAAAGGAATCACCCGACCCGAGCACCGGTCCGCTCACCCCCAAATCGATGGCCGCGCCGAAATGTTCCCCGGTCAGCCCGAAAATCTTCTCGTCATCGAAATCATACTGCTCGACCCGCCCCGCCACCTGCGTGCCACTCATCCCCTCCCGCAAGCCCCCTGCGGTGCCCAGATTGATCACTCGCGAAGGACGCTGCCGCGCCAGCACCGAGGCCAAAGCCGCGGCAGCCCGTACCTTGCCCACTCCCGTGACCAACAACGGCAGATCGAAAACATGCAAACGCTGCGCCTCTTCCTCCAGCGCCACGACAAGCAAAGGACGATCCAACGAAATGGTCTGATGCAGCTTCACCCCGCGCATTGAATCCTCAACCCGCGGCCAGATCAATCCCGTGGAAAATCCGCGCGAGGATTTCCACGCCACGGGCCAGAGACGGCGCCGGCCGCACGAAAAAGCGGTCCGCATCGACCGCAACCACCGGACAACCGGGATCGATCAAGGCGGCATCCCGTGCCGCCCGCTCCTCATCGAACCCGCACGGTGCGGCAATGATCAATTCCGGACCGGCCGCCCGCACCGCCTCCCACGACGTGCGGACCGAGCGCTCGCCGGCCCGGCCCAAAACCTCAAGACCTCCGGCCGCCTCGACCATCTCCGGAATCCAATGACCGCTGGCAAACGGCGGATCCAACCACTCAGCCAAGAACACCCGGGGACGAGTCCGACCGGCCACCGCATGACGGACCCGCTCGATCTTCCGCAGCATCTCATTCGCCCAAAACTCGCCCTGCCCGGCCACGCCCAACTCCCGCCCGAGATACCGCACCGATTCCGCCACCTCGCCCAAGGTCCGCGGTCCGAGCGAAATGACCCGAGCGCCGACCGGGGCAAAATCACCATCCGCCACGGCACAAACCCGGCAAAGGTCCTGCGTGATAATGATATCCGGACGCAGTGACGCGAGCATCCCCCCATCGACCGCGTAAAGCGCCTCCCCGGCCTCTATCGCCACCCGCACCGCTTCATCGATTTGCCGGCCATCCAAGGCCGCTGAATCTATCCGGCTGGTCGACACCACCGGCACCTCCCGCACCTCCTCCGGCCATTGGCACTCGTGGGAGCGACCGACCAAATCCCCCGCCAGTCCGAGATCTGCCACGATCTCCGTCGCGCTGGGCAATAAAGAAACAATCCGCATGACGAGAACTTACGAAGGAAGGGAGTGTTTGGAAACGACTTGCGGGATCAAACTAATCGGTCGAGTTGTCAATTGTGAGCAGAGAAGTCGGCGCCTTCGACCGCATCCAAGTGATCCAAGCGCGCCACCGCGGGCTCGATCTCCTCAGTCGCCATCCGGTTTTCGATCGTTCCGGCCTGCGCCAGTTGCGGCCAGCGCGTCCCGCCGTTCCATCCACCGCGCGATCCAGATGCAGGCCTCGTAGAGCAGCACCATCGGAGCCCCCATGAGAAGGAGTGTGAAAATATCGGGCGTCGGCGTGATCACCGCGGCCAGCAAAAAAATGACCACAATTGCGTAGGGTCGCGTCGCTTTCATTTTCCCGTGCTCGAGCAATCCGACCTTGACCAAGGCAAGCACCACGACCGGAAGTTCGAAGGCCAGGCCGAAGGCGAGGACAAATTGCGTGGTAAAACTGTAATACTCTCCCACCGTCCAAGTCGGACGCCACTGCATCATTTGCGCGTCTTGGAAAAAGAATTCCAGCGCCGCCGGGAGCACGGCATAAAAAGCAAAGGCCGCTCCGCCCAGAAAAAGTCCGAAACCCACGATCGAAGCAAGGAGCACAACCCGCCGTTCCCTTGCGCTCAAGGCGGGAAGCACGAACTCCGCGAGAAAATAAAGCAAGACCGGAAAGGAAACGACCAGACCGGCATAGAACGCCAATTTGAAGGAGATAGTCATCGAATCGGCCACCCCGAGCGACTGCAGGTTGTCGACCCGACCCGGATCCACCGCCAGCAAAGGCGCCTGGACGAAAGACGCCAATTGTCCCCGGAATACAAAAGCCAAGATCATGCAAATCCCGAGAGCGAGGGCCATGCGCACCACCATGCCGCGCAAGTCTTCAACATGTTCGAGGAAAGGCTTGGGCGTATCCCGCTCGTCGCGGAACTTGATAAATTTTTGCAGGCTCACACCCACCTCCCCGCCGCCAAACGCGCATACAATCCCAAGGTGTTGGCATCTTCGACCACCCCGCGGGCGATCATCTCGCGCAACTCACCATCGGCAAAAGCCTTGATCTCGAGAATTTGCTCCTCGGCATCATGACCGGTGCCCCGCGGATCCCACCGGACCTCCGTGGCCAGAAACTGGTGTGTTGTCTCGTCGGTGAATCCGGGCGAGGTAAAAAACTTGCCCAGATACTCCATTTTTCCCGTCACCTCGCATCCCGCCTCCTCGCGCAACTCGCGGCGCGCCGCCCGCTCGATGGCGGGCATCGTCGTCTCCCCGTCGACCTGGCCCGCGGGGAATTGCCAGAATTCCCGCCGCGCCGGAACACGTTCCTCGCGAATGAGGACAAACGAGCCGTCCGGCAACCGCGGGGCAACGGTCACCCCGACTTTCCTCGTCACCTTGGTCCACTCGCGTCCCTCCGGGCGCGACGGCGTGCGCACGGTTTCCTGCGTCACCCGCAAGTGCGGGGTCTCCAGAAGCACCTCTTCGCGCATCAAGGCCCAGCCGTCGCTCATGACTTGGCGGAGGCCAAACGCTTGCCCCACCAAGCCAAACGGGCCGACACCCGCTTCGGCGAGGGCGCACCCTCCGCCGTGCGGGCCCGCAGAGAACGCGCCGCATCAAGGCACTTCATGGCGTCAGCCTTGAACAATTTGCTCTCCGCTTCCAGGTCGCCGAGCGACAAATCCCGCAAGGTCACGCCGCGTTGCAAGCTCAAGGCAACCAAGGTCCCGACCACTTGATGGGCCTCGCGGAAAGGCAGCCCTTTGCGGACCAGATAATCCGCCCAGTCCGTCGCCACCAAGAGCGCGTCATCCGCCGCCGCCGCCATGCGCCGTTTGTCCCACCGCGCTGCCCCGAACATCTCGGCCAGAATTTCGAGCGACGCACCGAGCGTGTCGGCCGAGTCGAAGACCGGCTCTTTGTCCTCCTGCAGGTCCCGGTTGTAAGCGAGCGGCAGACCCTTCAGCGTGGTGAGCAGGGAAAACAAATTTCCGTAAAGGCGGCCGGTTTTTCCCCGGGCCAATTCCGCGATATCCGGATTCTTCTTCTGCGGCATCAGACTCGAGCCCGTGGTGTGCGCATCGCTCAACGCCAAAAAACCGAACTCGCTCGAGGCCCAAAGGATGGTGTCCTCGCACAACCGCGAGAGGTGCATCCCCGTGATGGCGCAGGCCGCCAGGAACTCGCAGGCGAAGTCCCGGTCGGAGACCGCATCCATGCTGTTTGACGACACGTCATCGAAACCGAGTTGACGCGCGACGAAGCGCCGGTCCAAGGCAATGGTCGATCCGGCCAGCGCCCCCGATCCCAAAGGCAGCACATTGGCGCGCCGGGCTGCGTCAGCCAGCCGTCCCGCATCACGGTCGAGCATTTCCACGTAGGCCAGCACATGATGCGCCGCGAGCACGGGCTGCGCCCGCTGCAAGTGGGTGTAACCGGGCATGATGGCGTCGGCGCCCCGCAGCGCGAGGCCGACGAGCGATTTCTGCAAACCCCGCACCGCGGAAACCAGATCCGCCGTCGCCTCCCTCATCCAGAGCCGCAGATCCGTGGCCACCTGATCGTTGCGTGACCGGGCGGTGTGCAGCTTGGCTCCGGCCGCGCCGATTTTTCGGGTCAACGCCGCCTCGATATTCATGTGCACGTCCTCCAGTTCCTCGCGCCAGACAAACTTGCCCGCCCGTATTTCCCGCGCGATGGCCTCAAGGCCGCGGTGAATCGACTTCACTTCATTCGCGGTCAACAAACGCGCCTTGCCCAAAGCCGCGGCGTGCGCCTTCGACCCCGCAATGTCATGAAAAGCCAGCCGCTGGTCGAAGGAAACCGACTGGCCATAAGCGCGCAACCGGGCCGAAGGATCTTTGCTGAAGCGCCCGTGCCACATAAATCAAGCCGACGCGGCAACCACCGCACGCCCGCTCTTGCGGCAAACCCCATTCATTTTCAACTCGTCGCATCGCGCCTCGATACGGACCTGCTTGTTGGCCGGAGTGAAACCCATCCGCTTGGTCATGCAGTTCTCAAGCAGTTCCATGTTGAGGTCCTCGAATTCAAGAATGTTCTGGCAGTCGAGACAGATCAGATGGTTGTGGTGCGGATGGCCGACAAAATTCGGGTCATAGACCTTGCGCCCCTGACCGAGATCCAGTTCGCGCAGCAATCCGCTCTCGACCAAAATCGGCAAGGTGCGGTAGACCGTGGCCCTGCTCACTGTCCTCTCGATACCCCGCGCCATGTCGAGCAACTCATCCGCCGTGTAGTGACGGTCCGTGCTGAAAGCCGCCTCAATGATGGCGTCACGTTGCGAAGTCTTGCGCAGGCCTTTGCCGGCAAGAAACTCGCGGATCTGATTGCGCACGACCTCTTCCATGGGTGGCGGCACGCCCTGCGCACCGCTCCGGTTATACTCCGTCCCGTCCCGCGGCAGGTCAAGACCCGCGGGACCCGGGGTGGAAAATCCTCCCGCCCCTCCCGCCATTCGGTCATAGTCCCCTGATGCCCGTTCCCGCCGCCGAACGCGACGCGCTGAAAAAAGCAGCCGCCATCCATGCCGTTCGCATGGTTGAACCCGGCATGATCCTCGGCCTCGGCACCGGCTCGACGGCCATTCATGCCGTCCGCGAAATCGCCCGCCGTCACGCGGCCGGAGAATTGCCCGGCATCACCACCTTCGCCACCTCGGCAGAAATCGCCCGCGCCGCCCGCCAGGCCGGGCTCCCCTTGCTCGAACAAGCTGGTCCGGCCTTCCTCGACCTGACAATCGACGGCGCCGACGAAGTCGACCCGCAGCTCAACTTGATCAAGGGCGGCGGCGGCGCCCTCTTCCACGAAAAGATCGTGGCCCAAGCGACCAAGCGCCAGATCATCATTGTCGACGAAGCCAAAATGTCACCTCAGTTGGGCACGCGTCATTCTTTGCCGGTCGAAGTAGTCCCCTTCGGCGCCGAATCCCAACGGGTTTTTCTCGCCCAACTCGGCGGCCACCCCGTTCTTCGGGTCAAAGAGGACGGCACGGCGTTCATCACCGACGAAGGCAACATCATTTACGACTGCACCTTCGGGCCCATCGCCGATCCCGGGCAACTGGCGGCCGAACTCCGCGCCCGCACCGGCATCGTCGAACACGGCCTCTTCCTGGGCATGACCCACGATCTCATCATCGGCACCCCAAACGGAATGCGCCACCTGCAGCGCAATCCCCTCACCGGGCAGATCCGCGAACTCGCCCCGAGTTAGCCGCATTGCTCTTTCCGCCTCCAGAAGCTGGGGATTTATTTTTTCCCGTCCCCCCAGACTTTGGACAACCGCCCGCCCGGCACCGGGGGAATGGCCAATCCGTCCGCCGCATAGTGCGCGACATCGTTGTACAAGGTGAGCCGCGCCTCCAAGGCATCGCGGAAATCCAGGATAGTCAGCGAGGCCGGATTCAAATCGAGATGATCACGATACCGCCGCGGATCGAACCCGAGAATCGCCCCGAGGAGCAAACGGATCGTCGCCTTGTGCGAGACCACACAAATCATTTCGCCGCCATGCTCGCCCACCGCATGGAGCAAGGCCGGCATGGCCCGTGCCGCCACGGCCAACCCGGTCTCCCCGCCATCCGGGGCGAAGTTGTAGGGGTCGGACTCCCATTTCAAATACATGTCGCCGAACTTCGTCTCGGCCTCCCGCCTGGTCAGTCCCTCCCACACTCCGTGGTTGATCTCAAGAAAACCGCCCTGGGGTTGTACCGGCAAATCGTGCGGCTGGGCCAGAATCCGCGCGGTCTCCATCGTCCGGTCCAATGGCGAAGCATAAAATGCCGCGATCGGTTGTTCCGCCAAGCGCTGCGCCAACGCGGTGGCCTGCTGACGGCCGACCTCGCTCAATTCCACATTAGTGGCCCCCGCGAAGCGGTCTTCCGCGGAAAGCACGGTGGCCCCGTGACGGACCAAAAACACGCGCGTCTTCATGCTTCCCTTGTAAGGGCGAATCGGTCTCAGTGAAAAGAAAAACACCACCAAGGTTGTTGACACCACAACCTGTTGTGGTGTTCGCTGCGGTCAGTCAGGTAAAACCACTATGCGTTGCCCCCGTTGCGGAGACATGCGTGATCGCGTCATCGACTCGCGATTGATTCAGGATGGCGAGCGAATCCGCCGGCGCCGCCAATGCCTGGACTGCGCCACCCGCTACACCACCTACGAAACCATCGAACAGATCGAACTGCGCGTCCTCAAGCGGGGCGGTCGCATCGAACCATTCCACCGCTACAAATTGGTCAGTAGTCTTTCCAAGGCCTGCGAGAAACGCCCGATCAAGCTCGAGGTCCTCGAGCGCCTCGTCGACGAAATCGTCACCGAGCTTGGCGTTGAAACCGGACGCGAAGTGCCCAGCCGCCTCATCGGCCTGCGCGCCATGGAAAAACTCCAAACCATTGATCCCGTGGCCTACGTGCGCTTCGCCTCGATCTACCGGCAATTCCAGGATGCCGGCGAATTCATCGACGAAGTCGAACAAATGAAAAAGCGCACCCCGCGGCGGGCCGACCAACCCGAACTCTTCGCCGCCCCCAAGCCTCCCATCCCCGTTTAGTTCTCTCAACTTTCATCCCGCAACCCTCAACTTTTTCGTGATCGCTTTCGCCGACAATCTCCCACTCGTCCGACTCGCCGACCGGCGCGCCGTCAAATACGAGCGCGTCTGGCTCGAGCGTGCCGTGGCCGAGGCCGCGGAGGGCGCGGGTTACGCCCGTTGGTGGCTCGCCCCGCACGTGGCCGAGAGCGTGACGGCTTACCTTGAATGCGAGTTTGAAGAAAATATCATCGCCAGCCAGTGCCTGCGCACTCTCGTCTCCAGCGTGCTCCAAGTGATCGGCTACCCCGAAATCGCCCGCGGCTTCCGGCTTCCCGAACCACCCGTGCGCATATCCCTCGCCGCGCTGGCCGAGTCCGCCGGCTCCGGCTACGAACTCGCTTTCTTCCACGAACTCGACCGCACCCTGCACCGCATTCTCGCCTCCCGCACCGCCCGCATCGAATTCTGCGACCTCGCCGCCTGCGTCAAACGTCTCCGCCGCGCGCGCAGCTGGCGCAAGGACTGCGCCGCGCTGCGCAATGAAATCGTTGCCCATGTCCGAGGGCAGGCCGTCCGCCTCCGCCGGAAACGCGGGGTGGAATTAGAGCTGACATGACCCTCTTTGAACGCATCGCGGCCGGGGAGATCCCCGCCGATATCATTCGCCACGACGAGCAGGTACTCGCCATCCGCGACATCAACCCGCAAGCCCCGGTCCACATCCTCGTCATCCCGCAACGCGTCATCCCGCGCATCGGCGAAGCCCGCCAAAGCGACAGCGAGCTCCTCGGTCGCCTCCTCCTCGCCGCCCGTGACATCGCCAAAGAACAGGGTCTCGACCAAACCGGCTACCGCTTGGTGATCAACCACGGCCCCCATGCCGGCGAAAGCGTTCCCCACCTCCACATCCATCTTCTTGGCGGACGCCCGCTCGACTGGCCCCCGGGCTGATCCTCCGCCCCGGGCCGAGGTCCGCTGGACTGGTCGGCTGCTAACGGTTGAGTTTTTCCGCCATCTCCCGCGCGAAGTAAGTCAAAATCAGGTCCGCCCCGGCACGCCTGATCGCCAGCAGCGACTCATCACGGCATTTGTCATAGTCGAGCCATCCCGCCTGCGACGCCGCGTGGATTTGGGCGTATTCCCCCGACACCTGATAAGCTGCCAAGGGCAGCTTGGTCTGCTCCCGCACCGCCCGGATCACATCCAAATAAGGCCCCGCCGGTTTGACCATGACCATGTCCGCCCCCTCCCGCTCGTCCAATTCCACCTCGCGCAAAGCCTCGCGAACGTTGGCCGGATTGAGTTGGTAGGTCACCTTCGAGATCGGAGCAGCCTGCGCACTGCCCACCGCATCACGGAACGGACCGTAATAGGCCGAAGCAAATTTCGCAGCATAGGCCAGAATGCAGACATCGGTCCGACCCGCCGTATCAAGCGCGGCACGGATCGCGCCGACGCGCCCGTCCATCATGTCCGAAGGGGCAACCATATCCGCCCCCGCCTCCGCTTCCATCACCGCCAAGGCGCAGAGAATTTCCACCGTCGGGTCATTGTCCACATCGCGTCCGTCCTTGGTCAGCACACCGTCGTGTCCGTGATCGGTGTAGGGATCCAGGGCGACATCGGCCACGAGGACCAATTCGGGCACGGCCGCTTTGACCTCGCGCAGGGCGCGGAAAAGCAGATTGTCCCGCGAAAGGGCATGCGATCCGCACGAATCTTTGCAGGCCCGGTCGATGACCGGAAAAATAGCCGCCGCGGGAATACCCAGATCGAAAGCCTCGCGGCATTCGCGGACCAAATCTTTCACGCTTCGCCGCTCCACCCCGGGCATCGAGGCGACGGGCTCATTACCATCCCCGTCATGGACAAAAAGCGGGTAAACCAAATTGGCCACATCGAGCCGCGTTTCTCTGGTCATGCGCCGCAGGCCTTCGCAGGCCCGGTTGCGCCTCAGACGGATGTTCAGTTCCATCATCGGATCCTCAAAGAGAGTTGAGCACCGCTTCAAGCTTGAACCGCTTGGCCTGCCAGTCTTCCTCGCGCTGCTTGAAAGTCCCGAGCACCTGGGTGGGAGCGCCGCGGACAAAAGATTCGTCCGAGAGCTTGGCTTTGACCTTGGCGATCTCGGCATCGACCTTGGCCATTTCCGAGGCCAGACGCTTGCGCTCCGCGACCACGTCGATTTCCAAATCCAAATAAACCTCGCCGAGCGGCGTCGGCGTGTGCGGCATTTTCTTGGGCGGTTCACCCGCACCGGGTTCTCCGAGCTGCGAGGCCTTGGCCAGCAAGCGGAAGACCGACAAATCAAGGCCGGCCAAAGCAGGGTCGCGGACCAGATAGATGGCGCATTCCCGGTTGGCGGGGACTTTGAACTCCGCCCGGAGCCCACGGACACTCCGCACCGCGTCGTAAACCGCCTGGACGGCGTTGGACGCGCGCACTTTTTCCTCCGCGGCAACCTGCGGCAACGAATCCTCCGGAGGGGGTGCGGCAAAAAGAATCATTGCGGACTTTCCCTCGCCCCGCGCGAAGCCGAGACGTGACCACAATTCTTCTGTGATATGCGGCATGAAAGGATGGAGGAGACGCAGGTAACCGCTCAAAACATGATCCATTACGGCGCGGACCCCTTCGGCCGCCTCACCGCCGGCCGCCAACTCGGCCTTGCTCGACTCGACATACCAATCGCAATAGGTATTCCAGAAAAATTCATAGAGCAGGGCCGCCGCCTCGTGGAAATGGAACTCGTCCAAAGCCCGCCGGTAACCCGCGTGCATCGTGTCAAAGGCAACGAGCAGGGCGACCGAATAAGGCGAGAGGTTTTGCTCCTCCAGTGATTTGCCCGGCGCTGATTCCCCCTGCATTTCGCGGAATCGCGCCGCATTCCACAGTTTGTTGGCAAAATTGCGGCCCTCCTTGATCTGGTTCTCGTCGAACCGCACATCCTGCCCGTGCGGCGCGATGCGCATCAGACCGAAACGCAATCCGTCAGCCCCGTATTTGGCCATCAAGTCGAGCGGATCGGGGGAATTGCCCAGACTCTTCGACATTTTGCGGCCCTTGAGGTCGCGGATGATGCTGGTGAAAAAAACGTTCTTGAACGGCACCTCACCGGTGAACTCCAGGCCGGCCATGATCATGCGGGCCACCCAGAAAAAGATAATATCCGGCCCCGTGACCAGATCGTTGGTCGGATAAAACTTCTGCCGCACCGCCCCGTCCATCGTGGCGAAAGGCCAGAGCCACGAACTGAACCAGGTATCGAGCACGTCCTCGTCCTGCCGCCAGTGCTCCGCATCGACCGGGGCATCCATCCCGACGTGCATGACCGACGGATCATCTTTCCGATACCAGACCGGAATGCGGTGGCCCCACCACAATTGACGGCTGATGCACCAATCTTGGATGTTTGTCATCCAGTGCTCGTAAATTTTCGCCCAGCGCCCGGGCACAAACCGGATCCGGCCCGAGACCACCGCATCCAAGGCGGCCGGCACCTGCGGATAGCGCAAAAACCACTGCTCGCTCAGCCGCGGCTCGATCGGCACGTCTGCCCGCTCGCTGAAGCCGACGTTGTTGTCGTATTCCTCCACCCGCACCAGCAACCCCATCTCCTCGAGCTTCTGCACCGCCAGATCACGCGCGGCAAAGCGTTCCATCCCGGCGAAGTCCGGACCGGCCGACTCGTTCAAGGTGCCATCCGCATTCATCACGTCGATGACCGGCAAATCGTGACGCAACCCGATCTCAAAATCCGCTTTGTCGTGCGCCGGAGTGACTTTCAACACGCCCGTGCCGAAGGTCATGTCAATGTGCGTGTCGGCCACAATGGGAATCTCGGCCCGCGGGAACGGACGCACCGCATGCTGGCCGACCAAGCGCGTGTAGCGCGGATCGTCCGGGTGGACCGCCACCGCCGTGTCCCCCATCAACGTCTCCGGTCGCGTCGTGGCGATTTCGAGAAACGTCCCGGGTTCTTCCGCCACTTCGTAGCGCATCACATAGAGCTTGCCCTTGGCCGGCTTCATGATGACTTCCTCGTCGCTCAACGCCGTTTGCGAAGCCGGGCACCAATTGACCATCCGCTTGCCGCGGTAGATGAGCCCCCGGGCATGCAGCTTGACGAAAACTTCCTGCACTTGACGGGAATAGTCCGCGTCCATAGTGAAGCGCTCGCGCGCCCAATCGCACGAGCAACCGAGACGCTTCAACTGCTTGATGATGATCCCGCCGTGCTTCTCTTTCCACGTCCACACCCGTTCGAGAAACGCCTCCCGGCCGAGATCACGCCGCGTCTGGCCCTCTTCTTTGCGCAGCTGGCGCTCGACCACCGTCTGCGTGGCGATCCCCGCGTGGTCCGTCCCCGGCAACCACAAGACTTCATGGCCCGTCTGGCGCGCCCGACGCGCCAAAATGTCCTGCAAAGTATTGTTCAAGACGTGCCCGAGGGTCAGCACGCCGGTCACGTTCGGCGGGGGAATGACGATGGAAAAACCCGGCTTGGCCGAGGCGGGGTCGGCCGTGAAGCAACCCTCCTTGATCCACTCCCCATACCAACGCTCCTCCACGGAGGCGGGTTCGTAAGCTTTGGAAATTTCGGACATCGAACCAGGTATCATTCCGGATTTTCCCCCGGCCTGCAAACCCTCAAAAGCCCCGCAAATACATGGCGGCCAAAGCAAGCAAAGCCGCCACCGCGGCCGCCCACCAGGCCCAGCCGATTCCTTCCGGCTTGACCTCACTGTGCCCGAATTCCCGCTGGGCGAAATCGTCGTAGGCGAACTCCTCGTCCGGCAGATCCAGACCATCCGTGGCGCCCGCGTCCTCCCGCCAACCGGACCGGTCATCCGCCCCGCATTCCGGACAAGCCGCCACCCCGCGCGGCACGTCCTCGCCGCAAACCGGACAGACCTCCGGCGCCGTGCTCATGATCCCAACAGCACCCGGAGCACATGCTGCGTGTCAGCCAGGTCAGCGAACAAAAAATCCGGTTGGTGCGCCGCCAGTTCCTCCTGACGACAACTCCCCGTGGCGATGGCCACCGCGACAAAGCCGGCCGCGCGGGCGCAGTCGATGTCCTTCGGCGTGTCGCCGAGGACAAAAACATCCTTGGCTTCGAAACTGATCCCGTGCCTCTCCACCGCCCGCGAATGTGCCACCGGCCCCAGCTTGTTGCGGTCCACATGGTCGTCGGCGAAGGCACCAAACTCAAAAAAATCCCAAACCCCGTAATGGGACAGTTTGAGCTCGGCTCCCCTCTCGATATTGCCCGTGAGCAGACCGAGCACAACGTCCTCCCGCCGGTGCAGCGCCTCAAGAAGGCCGACAATACCGGGCAGGACTTTTCCCTCCCGCCGCGGTAATTCGAGGGCCAAGTGATGCGCGTAACCGTCGAACAAATCCGCGATATTCTCCGGGGTTGGCGGGATGGCGTGCGCGCCGAACATCTGCCGCGCAATGGCTCCGTCCGTCGAACCGGCAAAAGAAATCGACGACAAATCGTCCTCCACCCCGAAACGTTCCTGAAAAGCCAGCCGCAAGGCATGCTCTCCGGCCCGCCCGGTCAGCAACAAAGTCCCGTCGATATCGAAAAGAAAAAGTTTTTTTACTCCACCCATCCGGGCAAACTAACCGCCCTTCGGCTCAAGGGCGAGCGTCTCTGCGCCGCGCCGCGCCCGACATTTCCGCCCGCTTTCCCAACCGCCGCGCCACTGCCTCCCATTTCACGCCCAAGCTTGCACCACTCCGCCCACTCAACCGAATCTATGGCTCATGCCCACCGAACGTGTTCTCGCCGTTGATCCGTCCCTCCGCGGCACCGGTTTCGCGGTGATCGAATCCTCCGGGGGCAAACTGCGTGCTCTGGCCTACGGCGTGGTAAAAAACCCGCCCAAACTCGCCGCGCACCAGTGCCTGCGCGAAATCCACGAGACCCTCAGCCGGGCTGCCGCGGTCCACCAACCCACCACCTTTGCCATCGAGGGCGTCATCTTTGTGCAGAACGTCCGCACCGCCATCATCCTCGGTTCGGCTCGCGGCGCGGCACTTCTTGTCGCCGCCAGCCACAACCTTGAGGTACATGAATACGCACCGCGTCTGGTCAAGCAGGCCGTGGTCGGACGCGGTGGCGCGCAGAAAGACCAGGTCGCCTTCATGATCCGCGCCATCCTCGGGCTGACCGAAACACCGCCACCCGATGCGGCCGATGCCCTGGCCATCGGTGTGACCCATTTCAACCGCCGCGCCACCGCCATCCGATGAATTTCCTGCAAACTCGCTGGATCGGGCGTCTCTCCTATGCTCCCGCCCTGGAGATGCAAGAGGCAGCGGTGGCCGCCCGGGCCGAGGATAAAGTGCCCGACCAATTATTCCTCCTCGAGCACGATCCGGTTTACACCATCGGCCGCCAACGCGACCGCACCAGCCTCGGCGACACCGCCCTCCCGCACCCCGTCGCAGAAATCAGCCGCGGCGGGCAAGCCACCTTCCACGGACCGGGCCAACTCGTCGGCTATTTCGTCCTCGACCTGCAAAAGCTCACTCCCGACCTGCACATTTTTCTTCGCTGGATGGAAGAGGGTCTCATCGCACTAGTCGCCGGTCACGGTCTCCATGCCGGCCGCCGCGAAGGCCTCACCGGTGTCTGGATCGGCGACCGCAAGATCGCCAGCATCGGCGTCGGCGTCCGCAAATGGATCACCATGCACGGCTTCGGCCTCAACGTCGGGTCCGACCTCTCCGGTTTCGCCCCCATCATTCCCTGCGGCATCTCTGGGGTCGCCATGACTTCCCTCTCCCGCGAACTCGGGCGCGAAATCCCAGTCGAAGAAGTCGCCACGAAGGCAAAGGCCGTCTTCACCGCCCGCTACCCGCTTCTCTCCACCCACAACCCCCAACCCTCAACTCCACAGCCATGAAATGGCTCCTCCTCACCGTGGGCAAGCCCGCTCTCGCCTACGCCAAGGCCGGACGCGAGGAGTATCTTGGGCGGCTGGCCAAGTTCGCCCCGGTCGAACACCTCACCGTCAAGACGTCCGACCAAACCCGCGAAAGCGCCGACCTGCTCATCCGCAGTGAAGGATGCTTCCGCGTGGTTCTTGACCAGCGTGGCCACTCTCTCACCAGCCGCGAATTTTCCACCAAGATTGGCCAATGGCAACAAGCGGCACGCAATGTGGCCTTCCTCATCGGCGGGGCCGATGGCCACGACCAAAGCCTCCTCGATCAGGCCGACTTCCCTTGGTCCCTCGGCCCCTTGACCCTCCAACACGAACTCGCCCTCGTTGTCGCCCTCGAACAACTCTACCGCGCCCGCACCATTCTGGCGGGCCACCCTTATCACCGGGCTTGATGCCACGAAGCCAGCAATGCGCAATCCATGCTTGGGACGCGTTGCCCTTTCCCTCACCCAATCACATCACGCTCGGTTCCAGCGTTTTCGAGCGCGGCTGTGCCCCATCTCAGAACGTTCGAACTTGGGCTCCAACCCGTTCTCCACGACAGCGTGGGCCAGTCTTCTCCGCGGTGCCGTCTGCTTCGGAATCTACCGCGTGTTGCTGCTTAGTGGATATAATGGGGCGCAAAGCGACGAGATCCTGTTGTTCCCCGTCTTAAGCCCTTGGCCGGCGCCAAAAGGGAGTTGGCGGCGGAGGATCGCAAACTTTTGCGGTAGCGGCATTGACGCGCCGGTCCGCGCGTGGCAAATAGAAATCTCCGCTTTCGCGCGGTTAGCTCAGCGGTAGAGCGGCTCGTTTACACCGAGTTGGTCGGGGGTTCGATCCCCTCACCGCGCATTCCCGCCAGCCGTTTCCGGTTGACGTCATGGCGCATCTGCAAAAGTTCCACGCAGAGAGCAAAGCCCATCGGCAGGTAAATGTAAGCCTTGGCCACGTGCTGCTGCATGCCCTCGAGGAAAATCGTCACCCCGATGGTGACCAGAAAAGCCAGCGCGAGAATCTTTAGCGCCGGCCGGTGCATGATGAAATCACCGATGGTTTTGGCGTAGGCCAGGATGACGAGGAACGACACGATCACGGCAAAACCGATGATGAGCAAATTCTGGGTCATTCCGACCGCGGTGATGACCGAGTCGAGCGAGAAAACCATGTCGAGGAGCACGATTTGGCCGATCGCTGCGCCGTACTTGGCCGGAGCGCTCCCGCTGCCATGCGCTTCCTTCAGTTCGACCACATGATGAATTTCCTTCACCGCCTTCCAGAGGAGAAACAATCCGCCGGCAATGAGCACCGCGTCCCGCCAAGAAAGCGGGAAGCCAGGCACGATCGGCTCGGTCAGATGAACCAGCCAGAAAGCCCCCGCGACAAAAACCAGCCGAGCCAGCAAGGCGACAAACAAACCAATGATCCGTGCGCGGTCCCGCTGGTCGTCGGGCAACCTCGACACCACGATGGAAATGACCAGCACGTTGTCGATGCCGAGGACAAGCTCCAGCCCGACGAGCAGGGCCACGGTGGCCAGAGCGGGCAGCGTGAAGGCATCCGAGAGCAGTGCGGCAAAATCCATAAGCATTTTATCCTGCCAGAAATGGGCTCCTCCGCCACATCGAAACAACAACCACCGTCTTTACTCCGTGGTGGTTTCGGGCCGGCCCGAAAGCGCCGCCTCCAAGGCGTGCCACGGCAGCATGGCGCATTTGATGCGCGGCGGGAATTTCCGCAGCCCCGACAGCGCCACCAGATCCCCCAACGCTCCCGGCAGTTCGGACTCTGGCCCGAGCAGCATTGCGCGCACCTGCGCCGACAATCCGCGCGCCTCACCCTCGGTCTTGCCCCTTACCTTCCCCGTCATCATGGAGGCAGACGCTCGTGAAATGGCGCAGCCCTGACCTTGAAAGGTCACGTCAGACACGCTCTCACCCTGCAACCGGACAAAGACCTTCACCTCGTCCCCACAAAGCGGATTACGGCCTTCCGCACTGCAGGTGCAATCCGGCATCTCGCGGAAGTTCCGCGGACGCTTGTGGTGATCCAGAATGATCTCCTGGTAAAGGTCGGCCAATTCGGACATCGGACAAACATTTTGACGATTTCGGGCCAGGAGGCAAACCAAGGGGTTGGCGTATGATGCCACCCTCTTTTCCATTAACGTTGCCAAGGGTCAGGACCAACACCACATTACGAACGAAGTACCCATGAGCCGTCCGCCGACCCAAAATCAGGATCTCCTCGCGTGGGTCGGGCAGGTTCGCGAACTTTGTGAGCCTAGTCACCTTGTCTGGTGCGACGGCTCGGAGGAGGAAGACCGGCGCTTGCGACAGATCATGGTCGGCTCAGGTTCGGCCATCCGCCTCAGCGAGCAAAAGCGTCCGAACTGCCTGCTCGTCCGCTCCGACCCGCGTGACGTGGCCCGGGTCGAAAAGCGCACCTTCATCTGCAGCCAATCGAAAGACGATGCCGGCCCGACCAACAATTGGGAAGACCCGGCCGTGATGAAGGAAAAGTTGTCCGGCCTTTACCGGGGCTGCATGCGCGGACGCACCATGTATATCATCCCCTTCAGCATGGGCCCGGTCGGCTCGAAGATCGCGCGTATCGGGGTGGAAATCACCGACTCTCCCTACGTGGTGGCCAATATGCGCATCATGACCCGCATCGGACAGCGCGTCCTCGACGTGCTCGGTCCGGATGGCTTCTACGTGAAATGCCTCCACTCGGTGGGCAGCCCGCTGGCCGACGGCGTGGAGGACGTCCCTTGGCCCTGCAATCCGGAAAACACCTTCATCGCCCATTTCCCCGCGGAACGCCTCATCATGAGCTACGGCAGTGGCTACGGCGGCAATGCTCTGCTCGGCAAAAAGTGTCTCGCCTTGCGCATCGCTTCGGTTATGGGGCGCGACGAAGGATGGATGGCCGAACACATGCTCATTCTCGGACTGGAAACGCCGGACGGGAGAAAAAGCTACGTCACCGCCGCCTTTCCCAGCGCCTGCGGCAAAACCAATTTTGCCATGCTCGTCCCCCCCGCTGCGCTCAAAGGCTACAAAGTCACCACGGTGGGCGATGATATTGCCTGGATCCAACCCGGTGCGGACGGCACCCCGCGCGCGATCAATCCCGAAGCCGGCTGGTTCGGCGTCGCCCCCGGCACCTCCTACCGTACCAACCCCAACGCCATGGAATCCTGCCGGAAGGACAGCATCTTTACCAACGTGGCCCTGACCGACGACGGTGACGTTTGGTGGGAGGGCATGACCGAAGAACCGCCCGAACATCTGACCAGTTGGCTGGGCGAAGACTGGACGCCGGGCTGCGGCAAACCTTCCTCGCATCCCAACGCGCGCTTCACCGCTCCAGCGCGCAATTGCCCATGCATCGACCCGGAATGGGAAAACCCAGACGGGGTGCCGGTCGACGCCATCATTTTCGGCGGACGCCGCATGAACGATATCCCGCTTGTTTTCGAAACCCGCGATTGGCATCACGGCATATTCGTCGGCGCCACCCTCGCCTCCGAACAGACCGCCGCGGCCGAAGGAAAAGTCGGCGCCCTCCGCCGTGACCCCATGGCCATGCTGCCCTTTTGCGGCTACCACATGGGCGATTACTTCCGCCACTGGATTGAAATGGGCGAAAAATTCGGTGCGAAAAAGCCGCGTATTTTTCACGTCAATTGGTTCCGCAAGGACGGCAACGGCAAATTTTTCTGGCCCGGCTTCGGCGAAAACCTTCGCGTCCTTGCCTGGATCGTGGGTCGCTGCCGCGGCGAGGCCGCTGGTCGCGCCAGTGCGCTCGGCACCATGCCGGGTTACCACGACCTCCCCTGGGAGGGTTTGGATTTCCCCGAAAAACGCTTCACGGCTTTGATGTCCGAGGACTCCGCCACGCTCGCCGAGCAAGTGCATTCCAACCAAGAATTCTTCGATCACCTAGGCCGGAAATTCCCGGCCGAACTTGAAGCTGAAGAGGCAAAAACTCTTGCCGTCTTGGGCTAAGACCGCCGAGCGCCGTCTCTCCCGGGAAGATGCGAGCCCTGCTCAGGCCAACATCGCCACGCAGGACAACCTCTCGGACCAGCGTGGTGGCACTTCCGCGCCACCCGCCCCGACAAGGGCCCCGACGACAATCCCGCGGTGGCAATTGTCACCGCCAAGGTTGGTGTTGGCCACGAGGGCCGATTCCAGATCGTCCGCATATTTCCAGGCGAGAAAGAGCGAGGCGGGAAAGGAGTCTTTCAGGTAGCAGGCCGGGCTCAAAATCGCGCCGACCACTTCCTCATCCGGCCGGGCCGACCAAGTCTCAAGCTTTTTCCGCCCGACCCAGCCAGAGCCGAATTTTTCGATGCTCTCACGAACCGGGGCACCGTTCAGGATCGCGATGAGCGTTTTGGTCAGGTCGCGCGCCGCACTCTCGACCAGTTCCCCGCGATGGGTGACCCGCACCTGCTCGCGCACGGCGGCCAGCGCCGCACTTTCATCATCCGCAAACCACGCGGCCAAGACCGGCACATGGGCCAGCCCGCCGATATGAATGTCATCCCCGCCGCAATCTTCCGGCTTTTTGCCCCGCGCATACTTGGTGAAAAAATTCCGGTGGCATTCTTCCAAGTAGGTATCCCGATGCTTGCCCGGGGTGGTCATAAACTCGAGATAACGCCGCAAATAATCCGCACGGTCATAGCCCCCGCACGCGCGCAAGGACTCGAGCAACTCCCGGGCCAGCTGCATGTTCACCGTGTTCTCCCCCGCGGCCAGAAATTGATGGTAATGCACGCCCCGGCGTCCCCAATACGGCGCCTGATCGTGCAAAATTTCACCCTTGGCATTCGGCGCGGCATAGCTTGAGCGCCAAAGGATGCTGTCCGCATGCGGACTTTTCGGCGCGACCAAGTCGGCAACCCACCCGTAGTCCCGCCCCAGCGCCCCGCGGTCATAATACCAGTGCACCGGCATGGCCAGGGCATCGCCCAGAAAGGCCCCGAGCAAACACCCCTGCTTCCGTCCGACTAGATCATCCATCTCTCCACCTTCATCGCTCCACCCACCTCGCTCAACCTCCAACTTCTCCTCACCGCGGCATGACGGCCGGTGCGGTCCCCGGCGCCGACAGCGGCGCTCTGCCCCGCCGCACAACCATTTCGGCGCTCACATCGGTCCACTGTTTTTCGCTGACCACGGTGCGCTCCGGGCGAAAGACCGGCACATACGTGGTGTAAACCTGCGGCACGGTCTCCCATTGCCCCTGGGCATTCTGCAATCGTTGGTACAGCACATTGCTTTGCGGAACACTCTCCCAACTGGCCGGGATCTGGTTGACGGTTTGACGCACGTCGAACGTCACTTTGCGGACCACCACCGCGTCCGCCCCCTGCAAGCGCGCATTGTAGAGGAGCGCTTTATTGACGAAAGGATAGCCGCGATCGGACTGCAGGGTGAAGCGGCCGATGACTTGGTGCGGCCAAGCGGGAGGTTCGGATAGAACCGGGACCGGCTCGCGTTTGCCCTTGGGCGGATAAACCCGGTCGGAAGCCGGGGTGTAAAACACCGTGGTTTCGCTCAGCGGCACGCAGCCGACCGCCGCCCATGAGATCAACGGCAAGATAAGCAAGGACCTTAACGCACCCCTCCGCATAGCCGTCCAAGTTCGTCCTTAAACCCTAATTCCTCAACCCCCAACTTCCGCTGTTTGACACCGCCCCGCCCCTCCCGTAAATATTCACTCCTTGCCGATGGTGGCCGTAGCTCAATGGCAGAGCCCCGGATTGTGATTCCGGTTGTTGCGGGTTCGAATCCCGTCGGCCACCCACCTTTTTTTTCGGCGGGCGCCACATCATGATGTTCCGGTTAAAAGGCTTCTTCCGGACCCGTTTCGGAACGCACCGTGCTACTTTTGGCGCCTAGCCTGAACCGACCAAGTCCGGCCGCCTGCTTCATGGAAAGTAACTTGTCCGGCGAAAAACGAGAGGCCCACGGATGAGGCCGCTGGTAACTCGGCCCACGCGATCCATTGCGCTCTAAGGTCGAAGACGAGCTTCGAGACGGAAGAACTTCCTACTCTCACCACTGCCAACCGGGACGCGGAAAAGCTGGTGCTCGTGACCGGTGGGAACACCGGTTTGATCCGCGGCGCGCTGGCCGGCAACAATAGCCTGACCCGGGCCACCGAAATCCGAAAGATCGCCGACCGACACGCCGGTCACGACGAGGCTGGGGTCGTCGGTGCGCATGACCGCGGACACAACAAGATAGCCGGCCTCGATCGCCACGACAGGCGTCTCACCGGGTGATTGCGGATCCGCGGCAGCACCCACCGCGTAGGCCAAGAGCAGAGCGGGTGATGAGGGCAGGCTGCCTGCATTCTGGCCACTCCAACCCGCGTAGCTGGAACGCGCGATAGCAAGTTGCAGCGTAGCGGTGGTTTCGCCGCTGGCGTTGGCGGCGCGCAGAGCCACGCTGAAGTTGCCGCCCTCGGACGGACGGCCGATGATGCGTCCGGGCGTTTGCGGATCGACGACCAAGCCGGCCGGGAGGTCCTCGATTTCCAGGAGGTCCGGGTTGTTCGAGGCAGTCAGCTGATAGGTGAAATCCGCCCCGACTCGCGCGGTGGCGAGCAGCGGGCTGGTCATGACCGGCCGCGGCAGGACCGGTGCGACATACGGGGTGATGACAATATCGTCGAGGTTGGTGCGGCGGTTGGAGTTGCCCGCGGTGGCCGTGCGGATGCGCAGGCGGAGGGCCGAGGGCAGATCGAGGGTGGCGCTGAAGGTGGCCGCGTTTTCACCGGCGGTGAAGCGACCGATCTCCGCCCACGTCCCGCCCTGGTCCGTGCTGCGCTCCACGATCCACGGCACCTGGGTGTCCGTGCCGTAGCGGCGGTGCTGGAAGCTGACCGTGCCGATGCCGGAAAGGTCGGAAAGCATGGTCAGGGCGGAGGTGCCACGACCTTGCAACCGCGCCGACTTGGTTCCGATCTTGAAATCGTTGTCCAGACTGCCGATCAGCGCCTCGGTCATGTTCCAACTGATACCGTCAAGCGACACATCCCCGCTGGCATAGCTCCCCTTGGCCGCGTTCTCGAAATCTGTGATATAATTGACCGTGACCGGCACCTGCCTTTCGACCGTGCCATAGTTGATCGAGTCGGTCGGCGTGAAGACCACGGTGCGCAGGGTGAGGCCGAAGGGCGGCAGGGAAGCCGGTTCCTTGAAAACGAAGGCTCCGGGCACGCTAGCCACTCCGCCGGTCAGCGTCGCGGCGGAGAGTGATTGGCCCAAGCGGATGGTTGCGGCCACCGGGAGTTCGGTGATGGCGGGCGGTGACTGGCCCACAGTGAGGCTTATGGTGCCGGTGCCCGCGCCGGCGGCGTTAAGAGCGAGCACGCGGACGGTGAAGATTCCGGCCGACTGCGGGGTGCCGCTAATCAGTCCGCCCGGGCTGCAGATCAGACCTTCCGGTAAATCCCCGGCTTCAAAGAAGGCGGGGTTGCCCGTGGCGGCCAGCTGCAACTGGAAGGCTTGGCCCAGGGCGGCGGACGCGGTGTCGGCACTGGTCACCTCGGGCTTGTCGCCGGGCGTCTGGACCGACCAATCGAGGCGCAAATCGTCGATGGCCAGACCATGGTCGTTGCCGCCATGATTGGGGTCGTTCCAGCGGAAGGTGATCCAAGCTCCGGGGGCAAGGAGGAGGTCCAGACCGGAGGTGACCGCCACACGGTTGGCCGGATCGTTGCCGTCGAGCAGACCGGACGTGGTGTTGTTGACCGGCGAGGTGAAATCCAGTGATGGCAAGAGATTCCAGGCCGCATTACTGCCCGGCTTGAGATCGGACGCGGCGGAGCCGATCTGATATGACATGCTGACGGTCTGGGCTGCGCTGTTCGTGCCGCCGGAGCGCCACTGCTCGCCAGCGAAGGAGAGCGAGGTGAAAGAGAGCAACCCGCCCGTGTCGTTGCGGAAGGCCACGCCCCAAGCCAGGCTGCCCGTTCCACTCGAGCCGACCGAACCGAGGGCGCGGTCCGCGCTGCCGGTCGAGCCGAAGCTGTAGAGTCCGCCCGTCGAGGATCTGCCATCGCTCGAAATGATCGTCGTGGTGTTGGTCACACTGCGCTGCGCATACCATCCGGACAGCGTGGAATCGTCGGTCCAACTGGTCGTGCCCGACAATGGCAGACTGTTGAAGTCCTCCAGATAATAGCCGGCACCGCTGATCGAGGTGGAGGTGCTGACGCCCGTCGAGACACCCTGCGCGTCGAGCACAAGGAGCGAGGCGGCGCCGCTTTCGTAGTTGGTCGCCACCCCGATGAGGCTGACTTCCTGGTCGCCGTCGACCACCGCATCGGACGCGATGGTCACGGGGAACTCGGCGGAAGTTTGTCCGGGCGCGATCGTCACGCTGGCCGGAAGGTCGACGTCATCCGCGGCCGAGCCGATCTTGACCAGCCCCACGGCGACCGGTTGGGCCACGGCCACCGCAATACGCACGCGACCGGTCACGCTCTGACCCTCGGCCACCGCGGACGGCGTGACCGTCACGGTGAGGGCCGGCAATTCCGAGAGCACACCGAAGACCTGCGCGACCAATTCCGGGCGGTCGACGAAAGGGTTCCGGTTGCGCTGGTATTGGGTGTAAATGAGATGATTGCGGCGTTGTTCCGCCTCGCTGACCGGGTCCTCAAGGTGCCATTGCAACAAGGTGGAGAGAAAAGCGAAGACCCCGGCCGCATCGTTTGGTTCGTCGGAAAGTTCAAGATCGACCGTGTTTGCGTCGCGCCCGTCATAGCGCAACGCCATGTAGAACATGGACCGGGCAAGGTCGCCCTTCTCCTCCGGCCGCGGCGTCCAGATGCCACCCTGTCCGTTGTAGTAATCATAGAGACACTCAAAGCAGTTCGGCGGAGTGCGCGCCGGGTCGGTCGGGTGGAAAGGATCAGCGTGGCCGTAGTAGCGGTTGCTGCGGGAAGAATTGACCGAACCCCGAATCGCACGCAGGTTGAAAAGATCACTGGTGTCGGCGCCCTCCCCGCCCACCCCGCGCGACTGGGGCCAGAGGTGCTCCCTCGCCCAAGAGTTCAACGTGATGGAAGGGTTGCCATCCCCCGCGGTGTCCCAGGCCGGAACGCTGCCGTTGCTGTAAATGAGCCGGACGTTGAACGAGTTGAGCGGATCCCGATCAAGAACCTTCAGCGCGTCCCAAGCATCGGTCGAGCTCGAGGTGTAAGGAATGACCGTGTGGTTGCGAATGATGCTGTGCAGCGCAGCCTTCAGAGCGGGCCCGGACAAACCTTCGGCCGCCGCGTAGTATCCCTGCGGCGGGGTGTATTGCGCCCGGCCCGAGGCCTGGAGGGCAATGAGCAGAAGAAAAATTATGCGGGCGAAAACCACGGAATGCTT
>JAQBWH010000014.1 GCA_027624625.1 Verrucomicrobiota bacterium
CAAAACGCGCAGCGGCAAAATCATGCGCCGTATTCTCAAAGAAATTGCCAGCGGCAAGGACGTCAAAGGTGACACCACCACCCTTGAGGACTTCAGCATCCTCGCGAAACTCAAGCTGCAAGATTCATAGAAAGACAAGCCACAGCCGAGTCTGCGAGACAGCCGAAGGCAAATAGAAGAGGATAAACGGCTAGGATAAGACCCGATCGCGTTGACACGCGATCAGGTCAATACGTTCCGGAAGACACTGTTTTGTTCCGGTGTCAGCCGGCACAAAACTTATCCTCTTTCATCTTCTTCAATCCGTGGCCTGCCTTTTCCTGTCTCCATTTCCAGGAACCAAACGTTAATCTCAAGCCATGGACAAATTCCTCATCACCGGCGCATCAAGCGGCATCGGCCGCGCAGTTGCCATCCGCCTGGCCTCTCGCGGGGCCAAACTCACTCTCAGCGGCCGCTCGGAAACCAAACTCGCCGAAGTCGCCACCGCTTGCACCGGCGCCGCCTCCATCGAAAGCATCGCCTCCGACCTCACCGTCCCCCACGCCGCGGAATCGCTCGTCGCCAAGGCCAATGAATCCATGGGCGGGATCGATTGCGTCATCCATTGCGCCGGCATCGGCCTGATCAAACCCGCCGCCGACACCACCGACGCCGAATTCAGCAAGATCGTGAACACCAATCTGCGCGGCACGTTCCTCATCGCGCAGTCCGCCTGCAAAGTCATGGCTGCGCAGAAGCACGGACTCTTCATCACCCTCCCCGGCATTCTCGGCAAAGCCGTGATGAAAAATGCCGCGGCCTACATCGCGAGCAAGTTCGGCGTGACCGGACTGATCAAGGCCTTGGCCCAAGAATACCAGCGCAGCGGAATCCGGTTCTGTCTTTTTTTTCTTGGCGGCGTCGACTCCCCGTTTTGGGACGAAATCAACATGGCGGTGCAACGGGACAAAATGATCCCGGTTTCCACTGCGGCCGACCTTATTCTCCAAGCGATCGACGCTCCGCCGCACCTTGTTTTGGCCGAAGTCGTTCTGCAACCGGAAAGCCACCAACTGGTTTAAAGAGAGGCTTAACTCGGTCTTCTCCGGATGGCATCTCTTCGGACCTAAACCGAAAGCACTCGGTGCCGAAGGTAGCCCCTAGACAATCGCACGGTCCAAGTCGCGTGGTACCTAGACTTTTTCGCCGAGCGCAGGTGCCCGGGAGCGGCCGGGAGCGTCTGGGTGCCGGACGTGCGGTTGAAGAATCTTTTTAGGATCAGTTAAAACGGAAGAGCGCGGTTCCCGTGTAAGTCGGCCCGGGCCGGCCAGTAGGGCCGGTAAAGGAGACGGCCACGTCCTTCAGGCCGGAGGACGCTCCGGACGGAATATTCAGGGTGCCGCTCACGGTCGTGGTGGATTTTCGCACCGGGGAGGCCAGCGCGATGCCGCCGACCGAGGCGGTGGTAATCGGCGCGCTGTCCGGCGGCAGTCCGGGTGTGCCGGCAAGAGCCTGGATCGTGATGACGACAGCGTAGGATTGTCCGCTATTGCCTGAAGCCGGGGCAATGGATGTGACCCCAGCGTTGCCGCCCCCGTCGTCGCCCCCGCCGGCATTGGAAGGTGTACCGCGGTATTTGCGGATGGTGAACGGGTAAGAAATCTTCATCGTCTGGAACTCGTCCGCAACCTGCGCCATTCCATTGGCCTTGAGCACGGAAATCATGTTGGTCACAAACTGGTAAAACGTCGAAAAGGAAGATGAATCGGTGCCAGGAACACTCACCCCGTTCATCGTAAAGCCCGCCTTCAGGGCGCTGGCGTAGATCGCATCGTCCGCCCATCCGGACGGCAAGAGGTTGTGTTTCGCCAGTATGCTACGGATGTCATAACCGAAATACGGACTGATCTCACGCCCCACGAAGCCGTTGGGATCTGCATCCAAACTCATTACATAGTGGTAAATCCCCTCCGGATATTCCGGAGTCGGCGAAAAGAGCCCGTTGCACTCATCAAGGTCACCGCTAGCCACCGCGTACAACGGATTGCCAGCCGCGTCGGCACTCCCCGTATAGCTGCTCTTGAGCAGTTTGCTCTGTCGGTTCGAGTCTTTCCAACCGACCGGCCCGTAGACCGGCCAGCCGTCGAGAGCGAAACCGATGAGCGGGGAGTGTCCGCCCGAAGCAAGAAGAGCGTCGATCTCGTCGCACTTCTCTTTCTCCGACTGCCAGACGTCGCCTTTGAGCAGACGCAGGCACGTGGGATATTTGTGGTAGTGGTAGACGCCAGTAAGCTGCGGATGCCCGCAGCAGCCGGAGAAAATACGCCCGGTGGCTGCTGTCTGGTTCGAATCCTCGAACGGATTGTAAATCGGCATGCCGTTGATCGCCACGCCGACCGTACCGAGTGCGGTGTCCGTTGACGTGGTATTAGTCACTGGATTGAGCGGAATCCGGAAAGTCTGGGTTGCCACGACAAGGCGGTTCGGGTTGTTGACTCCGGAGCCTCCCGCATTGTTTTCGCTGAACTTGAAAGTTTGGAAGCCACCGCTGACCGGCGCGTTCCATCCGTCGATCACGTTGAAACCGAGAACCGTCGGCCAGTAATTCGGCGCGCCGTTGCCGGTGACAACCATCTGGTTATTGGCACGATCCTCCGTGATGGTTATTGCGTTTTTGGTGGTCACCCCATTGACCGTCAAAGTGGCCGGTCCGCCACTCGCCAGTTGAGCTTGATAATTGGCGATGAAAAGTCTCGAGCGCTGCTCGTAGTTGCTCTCCGCCCGGAAGAAAGCTTGGACGGCATCGGCCGGCAAGGGGACATTGATGTCTGTCGGACCGTTCGAGCCGGTAAAGGGACTGCCTGTGGCTAGAACCCACCATCCGCCGGCAAGGTCGGTCGTCGAGCGGACAAAGTATTGCACACCAGACTCCGCGGTCATGCGAATGCTGATTGTGCCATCGGCGCGATTGACCGGATCGGCACCGGTCAAGGCGAGCGGCGCGGCGGGCAAAACGGGGGCACTCAGGACAAGAAGGGCGAGGAGGAAACAGGAGCGGGATGGCATTGATGAACTGGGTAGACCGCTAGTCATAATACACCTGCTGGAACCCCGCAATGGGCAACGCGTTGCGCGGGCAGCTTCGTCTGAAGGACAATGGCTTGACCCGAAAATAAAAAACCCTCCCCATGGAAAACCATGAGGAGGGTGGATTCTGGCAACGTCCTACTCTCGCGCAACCTAGAGAAGCACTACCATCGGGGCTGCAGCGTTTCACTTCCGTGTTCGGGATGGGAACGGGTGGTTCCACTGCGCTATGATCACCAGAACACGATCCGCGCATGCGCGGGCCGGCTTCTGCCGATCACTCCAATCGCCAAATTTTCAAAGAAGAACTGCGACAAACGTCGTGTTCCTTCACATCTGCATAGAGGCACAACTACCAACAGGTTAGTAAAGTCATAAATTTCATGAGCGACCCCGAAGGGACCTCAGAGGAAAAAAATGACCAAGCCGGACGATCATTAGTATTGCTAAGCTGAACACATTACTGTGCTTACACCCGCAACCTATCAACGTGGTGGTCTACCACGGATCTTCAGGGAGAATTCATCTTGGGATAGGCTTGGCGCTTAGATGCTTTCAGCGCTTATCCTTTCCGAACATAGCTACCCAGCAATGCCGTTGACACGACAACTGGAACACCAGAGGTTCGTCAGACCCGGTCCTCTCGTACTAGGATCTGAACCCCTCAATTCTCCTGCGCCCACAGTGGATAAGGACCGAACTGTCTCGCGACGTTCTGAACCCAGCTCGCGTACCACTTTAATCGGCGAACAGCCGAACCCTTGGGACCTTCTCCAGCCCCAGGATGTGATGAGCCGACATCGAGGTGCCAAACCCTGCCGTCGATATGAGCTCTTGGGCAGGATCAGCCTGTTATCCCTAGCGTACCTTTTGTCCGTTGAGCGATGGCAATTCCACATTCAACCACCGGATCACTTGGACCTACTTTCGTAACTGCTCGACGTGTGTGTCTCACAGTAAAGCTGGCATATATCCATATACTCGTCACCTGATTGCCAACCAGGATGAGCCAACCTTCGTACTCCTCCGTTACTCTTTAGGAGGATACCGCCCCAGTAAAACTGACCGGCTGCCAGTGTCTCCCAGCCGTATAGCGGCATGGGGTTAGATTTTCCAATTTCAAAGGGTGGTGTTTCATTGGCGACTCGCCAACCCCCGCAAGGGTTGGGTCAACGTCTTCCACTTACGCTAAGCATTAAAATCGAAAAACCAGTAACAGCGTACAGTAAAGGTGCATAGGGTCTTTCCGTCCTACTGCGGGTAGGCGGCATCTTCACCGCCATTACAACTTCGCTGAGCTCCTCGTTGAGACAGCGGTCAACTCGTTACACGATTCGTGCAGGTCGGAACTTACCCGACAAGGAATTTCGCTACCTTAGGACCGTTATAGTTACGGCCGACATTCACCGGGACTTGGGCTCGAAGCTTCGCCTTGCGGCTAACCTCTTACCGTAATCTTTCGGCATTGGTCACGTGTCACACCCTATACTTGGTCTTGCGACTTGGCAGAGTGCTGTGTTTTTGTTAAACAGTCGGTTGACCCCTTTCACTGCGGCCTGCCCGAAAGCAGGCACCCCTTTTTCCTAAGTTACGGGGCTAGATTGCCGAGTTCCTTAACGAGGTTTCACTCACGCGCCTTGGTATATTCTACCCACCCACCTGTGTCGGTTTAGGGTACGGGCGGCTGAACGAACACCATCAGGCTTTTCTTGGCTCATGTTTTACCAGATCCGCTTTGTCCGAAGACTCCACGTCCCGCCTTGCGACGGACTGTCACTTTCGATCGACAGACTGACTCCACACAAGCGTCCCTTGATGGCTTAAATTCAGCCGGTGCAGGAATATTAAACCTGCTATCCATCGCTTACGCCTCTCGGCATCAGCTTAGGTCCCGACTAACCCTGGGAGGACGAACCTTCCCCAGGAAACCTTGGGTTTACGGCGGACAGGAATTTCACCTGTCTTATCGCTACTCATGTCTGCATCCTCACTTCTTTGTACTCCACGGTTGGTTACCCTCCCGCTTCGACGCGCAAAGAACGCTCTCCTACCACGCCCGCGCGGCGAACCGCACGAACATCCCGAGCTTCGGTATAACGCTTATCGCCAATCATTTTCGGCGCGAGATCACTCGATGAGTCAGCTATTACGCACTGTTTAAATGATGGCTGCCTCTAAGCCAACATCCTCACTGTTTATGTAACCTCACATCCTTTCCACTAAACGTTATTTAGGCACCTTAGCTGCAGGGCTGGGCTGTTTCCCTTTCGACAATGAAGCTTATCCCCCACTGTCTGACTCCCGTGTTTCATTGTGTGGCATTCGGAGTTTGATTGAATTCGGTAGCCGGGTATGGCCCCTAGTTCATCCAGTGCTCTACCTCCACACATCAGCACACGAGGCTAGCCCTCAAGCTATTTCGGAGAGAACCAGCTATCACCGGGTTTGATTAGTCTTTCGCTCCTACCCACAGTTCATCAGAGGACTTTTCAACGTCCACCTGTTCGGACCTTCAGTGCATGTTACTGCACCTTCATCCTGACCATGGGTAGATCACCTCGGCTTCGGGTCTACTGCCCGCGACTGAACGCCCATTTCGGACTCGCTTTCGCTTCGCCTCCACCCCGTAAGGGCTTAGGCTTGCCACGAACAATAACTCGCAGACTCATTAAGCAAAAGGCACGCCATCGTCCGTTGCCAGACTTTGACACCTTGTAAATGTATGATTTCAGGTTCTATTTCACTCCGCTCGCAGCGGTGCTTTTCACCTTTCCCTCGCGGTACTAGTTCACTATCGGTCGCCAATTAGTATTTAGCCTTATGCCGTGGTCGGCACAGATTCATGCGAAGTTTCACGTGCATCGCATTACTCAGGAACTCCCTAGGCGCTCTCGGATTTTCGGTTACGGGCCTCTCACCCTCTGGGGAGCCGGTTTCCATCGGCTTCACCTAATCTCTGAGCTACCATATCGGGGTCCTACAACCCCGGGAGACAAGTCTCCCGGTTTGGGCTGTTCCGCTTTCGCTCGCCACTACTTACGGAATCGCATTCGCTTTCTATTCCTCCGGTTACTGAGATGTTTCACTTCACCGGGTGTCGCTCCAACCGTCCTATGTATTCAGACGGCGGGGACTGGACATGACTCCAGTCGGGTTACCCCATTCGGAAATCCACGGGTTATAGCGTGTTTGCCGCTAACCGTGGCTTATCGCAGCTTACCACGTCCTTCATCGCCTATTGGCACCAAGGCATCCATCATACACTCTTTGTAGCTTGATCAATCTTCTTACCGCGTCTTGCGACGCGCGTAAATGAATTGAATCTTTATTTCTATAGATTCTCTAACTCTCTTTGAAGTTGTGTTTTACCCTCTATGCAGATGTCAAAGAACGTCGACGTCCATCCCGACGTCTGAAAGTTTTGTTTCGTGCTGTCCATGCTCCGGCCGGCCAGGCGTGGGCCTGACTGGGCTCGAACCAGTGACCCTGCGCTTATCAAGCGCATGCTCTAACCAACTGAGCTACAGGCCCGAAAAAAGTTTTCAGTGATTCAGTGTTCAGTGATTCAGTTGAACTGAACCAATACTGAAAACTGTAAACTGAATACTTCTCATTGGAGGCAAGGGGATTGATCGCCGTGGCGATCTTTCCTCGTTAGGCTTCGCCTTAAATACGATGCCTCTTCGCTATGCTTGGAGGCAAGGGGATTGATCGCCGTGGCGATCTTTCCAAGGCAGGACTTCGTCTCTCCGGCCAAGCCTCTTTTGGAGGCAAGGGGATTCGAACCCCTGACATCCAGCTTGCAAAGCTGGCGCTCTACCAACTGAGCTATGCCCCCGGGAAAAATATAAATCACCCGGATCGGGCTTTGGCAGAGGGCAGGGCACAAAAACTGAATTGTGGGTTATACGTCATCAGGTGGTCGCGCTTTCACGCGGCCATGGCATTTTGGAACAAACTTCATTCCAAATGTAGCCATCGACCTGAATGTCCGGTCGTAAAACCGGACAGTCTTGCTCCTTAGAAAGGAGGTGATCCAGCCGCAGGTTCCCCTACGGCTACCTTGTTACGACTTCATCCCAGTTACCGCTCATACCTTAGGGCGCTGCCTCCTTGCGGTTGGCGCGCGCACTTCGGGTACAAACGACTCCCATGATGTGACGGGCGGTGTGTACAAGACCCGGGAACGTATTCACGGCGCCGTAGCTGATGCGCCATTACTAGCGATTCCGGCTTCATGGAGGCGAGTTGCAGCCTCCAATCCGAACTGGGCCCGACTTTGGTGATTTCCTCCACCTTGCGGTCTCGGATCCTTCTGTGTCGGGCATTGTAGTACGTGTGCAGCCCTGGCCGTAAGGGCCATACTGACTTGACGTCGTCCCCACCTTCCTCCCCGTTGAACAGGGCAGTCTGAACAGAGTGCCGGAGACTCACGTCTCCATGGCAACAGTTCACAGGGGTTGCGCTCGTTGCGGGACTTAACCCAACATCTCACGACACGAGCTGACGACAGCCATGCAGCACCTGTGCAAATTGTGTATTGCTACACTCACCGGCTTTCACCGGATTAGAGATGCATGTCAAGGCCAGGTAAGGTTCTTCGCGTTGCATCGAATTAAGCCACATACTCCACCGCTTGTGCGGGTCCCCGTCAATTTCTTTGAGTTTTAATCTTGCGACCGTACTCCCCAGGCGGCACGTTTAACGCGTTAGCTCCGGCACGGAAGGGGTCGAATCCTCCCACACCAAACGTGCACCGTTTACTGCCAGGACTACCGGGGTATCTAATCCCGTTTGCTCCCCTGGCCTTCGTGCCTCAGTGTCAGGAATTGCCCAGGCATTCGCCTTCGCCACTGGTCTTCCTCACGATATCTACGCATTTCACTGCTACACCGTGAATTCCAATGCCCTCTACAATCCTCTAGCAAAGCAGTATCGAATGCAGTTTCCAAGTTGAGCTTGGAGATTTCACATCCGACTTACCTCGCCACCTACGCACCCTTTACGCCCAATGAATCCGAACAACGCTTGAGACCTCTGTATTACCGCGGCTGCTGGCACAGAGTTAGCCGTCCCTTCCTCTTCAGATACTATCAACACACGGCCAGTTAAACCATGTGCCTTGTTCTCTAATGACAGGAGTTTACAATCCGAAAACCTTCATCCTCCACGCGGCGTCGCTCCATCAGGGTTTCCCCCATTGTGAAAAATTCTCGACTGCTGCCACCCGTAGGTGTCTGGACCGTGTCTCAGTTCCAGTGTGGCTGGTCGTCCTCTCAGACCAGCTACCCGTCATAGCCTTGGTGAGCCGTTACCTCACCAACAAGCTGATAGGCCGCGAGCCCCTCGAGAAGCGCCAGGTTACCCCGGCTTTGGCGTCAGGAAGATGTCTTCCTTGGCCATATGCGGTATTAATTCGCCTTTCGGCGAGCTATCCCCCACTTCACGGCAGGTTGCTCACGTGTTACGCACCCGTTCGCCACTAGACTTTTTCCTGTATTGCTACAGAAAAAAATCTCGTTCGACTTGCATGTCTTATCCACGCCGCCAGCGTTCGTTCTGAGCCAGAATCAAACTCTCCGTTGAAAGTTAGCTGGTACCACCCTTGCGGGTTGAGTACCAAATTCTGACATAATATCTCCCGCCAGTTGCTAAAACCGACGGGCGACGGACCTTGCGGTCCAATTTATGTCGCATAAAAAAACTGCTGACGATAACCCACAATTCAATTTTTGTGGTTACCCTCTGAATTTACTTTCAGAGTCAGGATTTCAAAAATCAACAAGCGCTCTCTCCAAGTCGACGACGAACGGGAAGGTTGTGGCCTCGCCGCAAATAGTGACCGAAAAAAGAGCGCGAACCGATTGATTCGGCCCCCATTTAAGGGGATGGAGATATTGCCAGAAAACAGCACAGAGTCAACCGCCTTTTTGAAAAAATCTTAAAGTTTTTTTCGAGGCTCCCCTGCGGGCCGGATCTCCAAGATCGTAGGGTATTGGACCGGACCCTCAAACGAACGTTCAAAAAAACTTTCCCCGTGGTCCAAAAAGCGGAAGCGACGGACCCATTTCCGCCCCCGCTTTCGGTCCGCCACCGCGAACCAAGGCTCCTTGTCTCGCGCCCCCCCGTTTGTCATCTTGGTCTCCGAGCCGTGACTCTCCCCAACCAACTCACCGTCCTGCGCCTTTTTCTGACCGGTATGTTTGTCATAGCAAGCGAAAGCGGCATGGCGTGGGGTGCCACCGTGGCCGCCCTTGCCTTCGGGCTCGCCGTCCTCAGCGATTACCTCGACGGCGTCCTGGCCCGCCGGTTCGGCTGTGAAACCGACTTCGGGCGCCTCATGGATCCGCTGGCCGACAAAGTCCTCATCGCCGCCGCACTGGTCTGTCTGGCCTGGTCGCATGACATCCCGGCATGGGCCGCCATCATCCTTATCTCCCGCGATTTTCTCATCACCGGACTGCGTCAACTGGCCCTTAGCCACGGCACCGTGCTCGCCGCCGATCCGGCGGGCAAGACCAAGACCGCATCCCAGATGCTCATGATTGGTTTTTTTCTCCTGCGCGACGCGAGCGGTGAATTTTTCGCCATCGGTCTCTGGCCGGGGTGGGTCATGAGCGCCGGGCAGGTCCTTCTCTGGGCCAGCGTGGGTCTCTCCATTTATTCCGGATGGCGCTATGCACGAGCCCATTGGCGAGTTGTCGTCCGAAGTAGCGGATCGTGATCCTTAGCCGGTGGGTAAGGACAGGCGATCTCCTGCCCCGCTGAATCACCATGGTCTCCCGAGCCGCTCCTCTTGGCCCGTGGGCCCCCTGCGACAACCTTTCTTCTCATCCCGCCGTGGTCCGCGTAGAAGAGAAGCCATGCTTCTCACCCGCGCGGAAATGCAACACGTCGAGCAAGCGACATTTTCCCGCGGCATCCCGGCCGACGTCCTGATGGAAACAATCGGCGCGAAGCTGGCGCGCTTCGTCACCCAATTTTTCCCCCGGCCCGGATTGGTCGTGTGCTATGCGGGCAAGGGTCACAACGCTGGCGACGCCTTTGTCGCCGCGCGGCACCTCGCGGTGCTGGGGTGGCGGGTCTTGGTCCGCACCCCGTTCCAGCCGGAAGATTTCGCCCCGCTGACCCGCGACAAATTCCATGTCCTGCATTCTTCGGTTTTGCGCGACCCTTTCCGTCCATCCACTCCGCAGGATGGCCCGCTCGTCCAACTTGATGCTTTGGTCGGCCTCGGCTCGCGAGGCTCCTTGCGGGAACCACTCGCTTCCCTCGCTCTCGAGATGAACGGGGCGCGACGTGCCGCCAACGCGAAAACGGTGGCCGTTGATTTTCCATCCGGCCTCGACCCCGAAACCGGCCTTCCGGGCGACCCCTGCGTCGAAGCGGATTTCACGGCGACCGTCGGCTTGGCCAAGACCGGCTTGGTGGCCGATGCCGCGGTCAACCACGTGGGACGTCTCGGCCTTCTCGATTCGCCGGACTTTCTCCGTCCGGAGGCGGCCAATGCCGGGGAATTGCTCACCGCTCCCCTGCTGCGCCGTCACTGGCCGCCACGCGCTTTCGACACCAACAAGGGAATGTGCGGGCGCGCTGTCCTGCTCGCCGGCTCGCGCGGCACGCTGGGCGCAGCACACCTCTGCGCGGCAGGTGCCGTGCGGGGCGGGGCAGGACTGGTTTCGCTCGGCGCGTTGCCCGACGTTTATGACCTGCTCGCCGCGACGATGATTCCCGAGGTCATGGTGCGCCCGCTGACCAAGCTCACCGATATTTTCAATTTTCCGGTCGACGCCATCGGGATCGGTCCGGGGCTCGGCAGCGGACAAGAGGCGCGGACTTTGCGCGTCGTGCGCGAAGCTCCGTGCCCCACGGTAGTCGATGCCGATGCTTTGACCGTGATCGCCCACGCCGGACTGCAGCATGTCGACCAGGCCAAGGGCCCGCGGTTGCTCACCCCTCACCCGGGTGAAATGCAACGTCTCCTCGCCGGCCGGAAAATCAGCGACCGCAGCCAAGTGGCCCGCGATTTTACCGACCAGCATGCGGTCACCCTCCTGCTCAAAGGCGCGCGCACCGTCATCGCCCAACGGGGTCTCCCCCTCCGCTACAACACGACCGGTCATCCCGGCATGGCCACCGGCGGCATGGGAGACGTCCTGACCGGGGTGTGCACCGCACTGCTGGCCCAAGGGGCCGACCCCTACCAGGCTGCATCGATCGGTGCCTGGGTTTGCGGGCGTGCCGCCGAAATTGCCATGGTGCAAGGTGCCTCCACCGAATCGCTCACCCCGAGCGATGTGCTCGAGAAACTCGGTTCCGCCTTCCGGTCACTCCGCGCGGGGGACTTTTAGCGCCAAGCGCGGTTCGCGGAGGGCGCTTTTGCCTCCTCCACAGCCCTCCGAGAGAAGGGGCCATGGCATCAGCCTTGACCGGCAAACCCAGTGGCTAAATTTTCGAAGACTTCGACCGCCGCGTCAGTCTTGCCCCAGAGTCATCAACGTTTGGGCAAACCGGAAACAGTAGTAAGAATGCCCGTGATCATCGAATAAGCCACCAAACCGACGAAGAGCGCGACCATAAGAATAACCATGGGCTGGATCAGTGCGGTGACCCGTTCGATCACCACGGAAAGTTGCTTGTCATAGCTTTTGGCACTGCGCTCGAGCGCGGCTCCGAGGTCGCCGGTTGTTTCCCCGACTTGGATGATGTCGATCATGGTCGGCGGAAAAAATTGCACCCGCTGGATGGCTCGCGACAACTGGGCTCCGTCCTGCACGTTTTCGGAAATACGCTCGAGTTGCGTCTGCAGGTAGACATTGGGCGTCGCATTGCGGATGAGTTGCATCGACTGCATGAGCGAGACGTCATTGTTGAGCAGGGTGGCCAGCGTCTGGGTGAACTGAGCGTAAAAACGCATGCGCAACAACGGCCCGAAGATGGGGAGTTGCAGCTTGGTGCGGTCCCACCAGATCCGCCCGTCTCCCTTGCTCGTCAAATGCCGGAAGCCGAGAATACCGGCCGCGAGGACAATAAGGATGACCCACCAATAGGATCCGAAAAACTCGCTGGTGCCGATGAGCATTCGCGTGGCGAAGGGCAAAGACTGCCCGGTCTTGCCCAGCAGCGCGGTCAACTGCGGGAGGAGGAAGGTCATGAAAATAACGAGCAGGGCGATGCCGGCGGCAAAAATGACGGAGGGATAGATCAGCGCGCTGGTCACGCGGCGCTGCAGGTCGCCCATCATGGTGAGGAACTCGACTTGGCGCTTGAGGATTTTCGAGACCGTGCCGCTCGCTTCCCCGGCTTTGACCATGTTGCAATAAAGGTCGGAAAAGCTCGGACTGGCTTTTTTCAACGCGGCGGAAAAGGTGGCGCCTTCGCGCAGCGACTGGCGCGCGCTGGCGGCCACCCCGCTGAGCGAGGATTTGTCCTGCCGTTGTTCGATGACCTGCAAGGCGCGGTCGAGCTTGAGGCCGGCCTCGAGCAGTTCGCACAATTCCTCGGTGAAGAGAAGGACTTGTGCGCGGTTGAGGTTGTTGTCGCTGGAGGCAGAGGCGCCCGCGGCGGCCGCCGCGGCTGCTTCGGCCCCTTTGGCCGCGAGAGAAAATGGCTGGAGGTTCTGTTGCCGGAGTTTGGCAAAGGCGTCCTGACGGCTGAGGGCCTCGAGTTCCCCCGAAATCTTGCCGCCCCCGGCCTGCAAAGCTTGGTAGACAAAGAGCGGCATTACTCGTCCTGGGCACTGAGGTCGGAAGTGGTGACGCGCATGACTTCCTCGATCGTGGTGGTTCCGGTGGCGACCTTGTCGAAACCGTATTTGCGCAGGGGACGCATGCCTTCTTTTTCCGCCGCAGGCCGCAATTCGGCGGCGGTTTTGCGCTGGGTGATCAGTTCCTGCAGCTTTGGCGTGACCAGGCAAAGTTCCATGATGGCGAGACGACCCTCGTAACCCGATTGGCGGCAATTCTCGCATCCGACGGCGCGCATGATCTTGCTCTCATATTCCGGCGGGAATCCGATGCTGCGCAGGTAGGCCAGCGAGTAATCACCCGGCTGGGCGGGCGCCTTGCAAAACGGACAAAGTTTGCGCACGAGACGTTGGGCGATGAAGGCGCGGACCGCGCTGGCCACGAGGAAGGGTTCGACGTTCATGTCGAGGAGGCGGGTGATGCCGCCGACCGCATCGTTGGTGTGAAGGGTGCTGAAGACCAAGTGACCGGTGAGGGCGGCACGAATGGCAATTTCGGCCGTTTCGTAGTCGCGCATTTCGCCGACCATGATGACGTTCGGATCACCGCGGAGGAAACTGCGGAGAAGGTTGGCGAAGGTGTTGCCGATCTCGGGTTGGACCGCGCTCTGGTTCACCCCGGCCAACTTGTGCTCGACCGGGTCTTCGATGGTGAGAATGCGGCGCTCCTTGGTGTTGAGTCCGGAGAGAAAAGTGTAAAGCGTCGTTGATTTTCCGCATCCGGTCGGGCCGGTGACGAGAATGATGCCGTTGGGCAGGGCGAGGAGTTCGCGGACCTTTTTGACGTAATCCTCATCGAGCCCGAGGCGCTCAAGACTGAACACTTCCTTGCCGAGGAGACGCAGGCTGATGCTTTCGCCGTTGATCGTCGGAATTGAAGCGACACGGACATCGATGGGTTGCCCGCCCAACTCAAGGCTGATCCGCCCGTCCTGCGGGCGGCGGTCTTCGCCCAGGTCGAGGCCGGCGGTGAGCTTGAGGATGTTGATGACCGAGCGCTGGAGCTTGCGCATCTGGACGGGAACGGGAACTTCCTGCAGCACGCCATCAATGCGGTAGCGGACGCGGAGGTCGTCAGAGAGCGGTTCCACGTGGATGTCGGTGGCGCGCTCGCGCAGGGCCTCACGGATGACTTGGTTGATGAACTTTTTGACCGACGCCTCTTCCGATTCGTCCTCGTCGAGGACGTTGACTTGTTCGCCGCGACCGAGATCGATGTCCTCCTCCATGCCGCGACCTTCGAGCAGTTCCTCGAAGGTTTCGGCCCCGATTCCGTAGACTTGGCGCAAGGCGGGCAAAATGCCTTTGCGCGTGTAGATTTCGTAGCGTACTTGCTGTGGCACGGCTTCGGCCACCGCTTGCCGTGCGAGCAGGTCGAAGGGATCGTAGGTCAACAGGGTGATCGAGTCGTCATTGGTCTCGACCGGGAGCAGTTGGTAGCGCAGGGCGATGCGAGCTGGCAGCTTGGCCCGCATTTCCGGGGTGGCTTTGGCCACATCCGCCCCGCCCCACCGGAGGTGAAATTTGTCGGCCAATTCACGGTAGAACCCGTTTTCGTCGATCTCGGTGCTGTCGAGCAAAGCGCGCATGAGGGACGACTGGATCCGCGCCGCGTCCTGCAGCGATGCGGTCACTTTGTCCCGGTCGGCCGCGCCGTGGCGCGCGGCGAGCTCCACCAGTTCGGGAATCAAGGCCATGCTTTGCCCTTTCCCCTAGGTGGCCGATCTTTTCTTTTTGCCGGGAGTCGGCGTCGGCTTGGGCTTGGGGTCCGGCGCATACTCTTGGTAGTCGATTCCAGCCGGCCGCAGCGGATCGCGCGGTTTGCGGACCCGGCCGTCGGGCGTGAGCATGGGTGAGTCGTTGATCACCGGGGTGCGTCCCAGTTGCCAGGCGTCCGCCTCGTCATAAACCTCGTCCCCCAGCTTGGTGCGGTAACGCTCCTCGGCGCTGGCCACCGCGGTTTCGGCGTCATCTTCGACCACGGTGGGCTGGAGGAGAATCAGGAGTTCCTGGCGCTCCACCGCCCGCGTGGTTTGCTTGAAAATGTAGCCGAGCACGGGCAGCCGCATCAGGAAAGGCAAGCCTCCGTCGTCTGCCTTGGTCTTTTCGATGATCAGACCGCCCAGCACTACCGTGCCGCCACTGGGCACGGTGACCGTGGTGGTCAGTTCCTGGGCTCCGACGACTGGCGCCTTGTTCCCGCTGCCGAAAGTCTCCTCACGGAGCACGTTGTTGTTCGTCTGCACGATAACCAGGGTGACATCCCGGTTGGCATTGATCAGGGGGAGCACTTCGAGCTTAAGCAAGACATCGAGATAGGTAATATTGGCGGTGACGCCGGCGTTCTGGTTCGGACCGACCCCAGTGATGGAGGTGGAGGTCAAAGTGCTGCTGGTGTAAGGCACGCGCTGGCCCGAGCTGATTACCGCCTTTTTGTTGTTCGTGGTGTAAACGACCGGGCGGGAGATGATCTTAAACTTGCCGGTCTTCTCGAGGGCCCGCACGTAGTAATCAAGCGAGTTGGCAATGGTTCCGTAAAGGGTCAGGCCGCTAACGGCGCCAGCGGCCAGCGAGGCGGGGGTAATGAGGTCCGGCGCGGTGAAGCCGGCGTTGGCGTTGCTGAGCGGATTGAGCAATGCACCGCCCACGCTGCTGCCGTCCTTGCTCTGGTTGCGCAGGAAATAGTTGAAACCGAATTCCATATCGTCTTTCAAATTTAGTTCCCCGATCACGGCCGCGATGTAAACCTGACGCGGCCGCACATCGAGCAGACCCAGAAGCTGGGCCACTTTCTGGCGGCTGTCCGGTGGCCCGATAGCGATGATCGAATTGGCGCTTTTGTCGGCGATGAGTTTGGTGTTGCCGACGATGACCGATTCGGGGGCCACATCGGCGGTAGGTTCCTTGATCCGGTCGGGCCGACTGGTGCCGCCACCCGCACCAGCCCCCGACTCGGAACCCATACCTTGTCCAAAGTTGGAACCACTATCGATCGTAGCTCCATCTGCCCTGGCACGCGATGTCGCGCCGCCTGTTCCCTCCTCCTCGCCTTCCGAAAGCAAGTCCTGCAGGACCGGGAGCACATCGCCGGCGGCGACAAACTGCAGCGGACGCTCGAGCACGGAATCGAGCGGCACAGGCGAGTCAAGTTGCTCGATGAGTTGCTTAATGTAGGGGAAGTTGATCGGCCGCGTAACGACAAGAATGCGGTTGGTGCGCGGATCGGCAACGATTTGCGTTTCGCCGATGACAAGATTGGACTCGAACTGACCGGCACCCGCCCCACCGAGGGAAGCTTGGATAACTTGTCCCTGCGCATCGACCTGAGGGGCGGCGCCGGGTTGACCCGGAGTTCCGGCGCCCTCTTTCCGCTCCTCGAGCAAGGTTTGCAGAAGTTCGACCACCTTCTCGGCGTCGGCCCGTTTGAGGTCGACAAATTCGGTCATGACCTGCGCGGGCGGCACATCGACCATGGCTTGAAGAGCGATGAGTTGCTGGATGATCGGGACGTTTTCCGTGATGAGCACGGCCTGCACGTTGGGTACCGGGGTGAAGGAGGTGTACGCCTTGGGCGGACTGACAAAGGTCTGAAAAAGTTGCGCGGCCTCTTGGGGCGCGAGGTAGCTGAGCTTCATGAAATAGCTGACCACCTGGTCGGTAGCCGGCAGCATGTAGGGTGTGGAGAAGAGCGGGATGCCCTCGGCGCGGGGAAATTTCGAGGGGCCGAGGATTTTCACCGTCTTGTCGTCGACCGGGACGAACGAATAGCCGTTAAGCAGGAGCGAGGCCTCGATCAGGCGGATAGCCTCGCTGCGCGGAACCTCTCCGGGCACAACAATGGTCAGCGGTTGCCCCTGAGCGAGCATGGAGTCGCGCACAAGACGCTTATCGGTCAGCACTTCGTAGAGGCTGAGGATTTCGTTGACCGAGGTGTTGGGAAAGGTGAGTCGCACGGTTGGTTCGGGCGGGACCGGAGGCGTCGCGGAGGCGGGAGGCGCTTGGGGTGGAGGGAACCTAGGATCGACCGCGACAGGGATCAGCGGCGCGGTCGGTGAGGCTTCGGGCATGGCAGCCGGAGCCGGTGGGACGGGAGCGGGGTCGATGTTCTCGGGCGGAGCAACGTCCGGCGCGGGGACGTCATCCTGGGCAAAGGTCGGGGACACGGCCAGAAAGACCACGACCAGCCAAGCAGAGGCGAAAATTGGGGAACAAAAGCGACCCATTGCTGGAATTAAAGCATGCCTAGCAAGTTTCTCAAGGCGCCGCGGGAATAAGTGCCCGCCGCCGGATGACCCGGGGGGGCGGCATTTGCCCTTGACCGCCTTGCACTTGTCCATTCGCCGGGGTGCCCGGACCGGGTTGTCCCGGTACCTGGGCGGCGGGGACGGCCCCGGGAAAAGCGGCGACCTGCGGGGGCATGCCGGGTGGCGATGGTGAAGCCACCTGCGGCATGGGCCGGGGCGGTGGCATGCCGGGTTGGGGCATTCCCGGAGCCATGGCAAGACCGGCATCAAAGCGCACTACACCAACCTCCGCGCCTTGGCGCAGTGTGGCCGAGGAGTCCTCATATTTCCGCTGCACATCGACTTGCACCAAGGAGACACCACTCTCCAAAGTGTTCGCTTTGACCATCAGGCGATTTTGCGTGGCGCGCTCCATGACGAAAGCAATGGGTTCGCCGTTGATCTCCGCAATACCGGTGAGGGCGAAGCGTTGGGCCAGGCCGGCCGATTCGACCGGCGGGGCGACGGATTCCAGTTGGAAAGGAGAGCGCTGCCACAAAGGTTCGTAACGGGAAAGGGGAAAGGCTGGCGTGGTGATGCCTTCTTCGGCGGGTGGAACAGGTTCCCCCTCAGCCGGCGGATCCGCCTCCGCGAGAGGCAAGGGTGTCGGCGAAGGGGTGGCTGCAGGTGGCTTTTCTTCGCCTTCGACCCCGGTCGGCCGCGTCTCGACCCGAGGAACCTTGAGCAGGTCAGAGGGCTCTAGCTTCTCTTCTTCGGCCCAAGCGGATGCTGCAAGGCCGAAAAAAAGCGGGGTAGCGGCAAGAGAAAGCAGTGCGCGTTTCATTGTCCTCCTCCCTGCACCGGACGATACCATCGCGCTACCTCGACGTCCGCGATCACCTCGGGAGGTTCGCCGCTTTTGATCGAGATCTGCTTGACGGCGCGGAACGCTTTGGGCTGCTGCAACTCGTTGAGCCATTTGACCAGCGACTCCATCTTGCCTTTGACCTGAGAGGAATCGAAAACCTCGGCATACGTTCCGGCGTCCGACTGGGTCCCCGCGTCACGCCGAGTGTAAGAAAGCCCGGCATTCTTGGCGCTGCTCTCGACGAATTCGTAGAACTTCGCATCGTCATCCGTCGTCGTGACATCGTCCCCGGGCTGGTGCTGGTCGAGCCACGCCGCGCGTTCCTGCCAGATCGTTTTCTCCTCAAGAATGGCACGGCCTTCGGTCAGCTGGCTCTGGAGCTGCACGATGCTGCTTTGCAGCGCACGTTGGCGATTGAGGAAGGCCTGCAGACCCAGGACGTTGAGCAGCACGAAAAGCGCGCCGATCAAGGCGAGGAGTAGTTTTTTTTCCTTAGCCGTCAGTGCTCTCATCGTTCGCCTCCTCTCCTTCCACCGCCGCCGCGCCGTGACGCACGCCGTCGATCTGAAAACGGGCGCTGCCGGTGGGCAACGGACGCGGGTTTTCCATTGTCCAATCGTAGGCCGTCAGGTCCGGATTTTTGCGCACATCTTCCTGGAAACGCTGCGCCGCCTGCAAGGTCGACGCCTCCCCGGCCAGCACCACACGATCCACCTTCATCTGGAACAGGGTCAAACGCACGCCATCCTTGGGCAACAAGCGGGCCGTTTGATAAAGCACCTCCAGCGGGTAACCGAGCGGGTCAAGGGCCGGTTCCATCGCGCCCCAACGCTGCATGGCCGTGCGCACCGCATCCACTTCGCCCGCCTCACCGGCAATCGTGGTCCGCAACGATTCGGCCCGCCACCAAAGCCAGAGCGTGCTGGCCGCCAAAGCCAGCACCAAGAAGAAGTAAACGGACGCCGCCAAAAGCACAATTTTCTGCCGCTGGGCACCCGTCTCCTTGGTCCGCTGCAGGACGCGGACCGGCAGGGGAAGGCAATCGAGCGGAGCGGGCGGACGCACCGGCGGAGGAAATTTTTCCGCCGTGAGGTCGACGCCTCCGGCGCTCCGCCAGTCCGACAAGTCCGGCACGTCGGCACCTTGATAATAAAGGATGACACGCCCGCTGCCGTTCAGCATGCGCCCCGCATCAAGCGAGGTCTGCATCAGCCAAATTTCCAGCGCCATCCGGGACGACGGTATTTTTTCGGCGAGCGGTTGGAAGTGAAGTAATCGGTCCCCGCGCGTGACCCCGGCGACCCATCCTCCTTCCTCCTCCCATACCGTGACCGCATCCGGGGCGAGTGGCAGGCAGGAAGGCGAGACGGCGTATTCGGTCACATCGCCATGCCAATAGCGCGGTGCCAGATTCGAAGGCAAAACAATGGCATGGAGCAAGGCCTCATGGCCCTCACGCGCCACCTCTTGCCAGGAAAAGGAGGTCAACTCGCGCGAGCGGCCGGCCAGTCCGCGCAATTCCAACTGGGTGAAAATGAGGTCGCCGAACAAAGACGGATCCTCGGCCGGCACCCAGACGGCAATGCAAAATGCCCGGCGTACCGGTACGGCGACAAGGGCCCCGGCCTCGGGTTCCAATTCCGACAAGTCCACCGCCTGGCCTGTCTCGCACCAAGCCCCGGCCTCGTCTTGCTCCCACTTCTCCCAACCGGCAGAGGCCGGACGGAAGAGAGCGCGCCGGGTCTGGCGCGGGGGTTTTATTTTTCCTCCCATAACAGGTAAGTGGCAGTTTCTCCGCCCTCGCCCGATGCGGCGACCACAGAGATCCGACGGGAACGCTCGCCCACCACGCCGCGGCTATCAATTCTTTTGACCGAACTCTCTGTGGTGAGGCGGCCCATGATTTGTTCCAGCGGCAGGGTCGAACCAGCCAGCCAGCCGGCGACTTGGCCGACATCGTCGAAACGCAGATCGTCTTCCGAAGGCTCGATCTCATCGCTGCCGCGGCGCTGCTGCAGGATGCCTTGGACCATTTCCGGGGTGGCGCCCGTCACGGCCTGGAGCACGTCAGCCTCCGCCTCGTTCACGTCGATCAAGCCGTCGCCGAAAATGGTGAAGCTCTCGGCCCAATCGGGCTTGAGCGCGGCAAGCTTTTCCATGTCGAGCACGCGGCCCATTTCCGGCACGCTGCGGAACGGGCGGTTGGCCGGGGCGTCGGTGATGCCGACCGCTTCGTATTCCGTGCGCTCCGCCCCGCCGAACCCCGTGCGGAACTCATCCTCGTCGACCCAGTCGGTCAGCTTGTCGATCAGGGCATTGCCCTCGTCCGCAGTGAGCCCCCACAAAGTGAAAAGATTCAACATGGTGATACGGTCCTGGTCCTTGAGCAATCGATTGAGGTTGAAACGCGCCCCCTCCCCACGGATGCGGACCTCCATGCGTTCGCCCGCGCCGAGATCGCGGTTGAGCAATTCGGTGTCATCACGCTTGACCTGGGGGTGCAGCCCCAGGGCAACACCGCTCACCGCAATCTGGCGCGCGGTCAGGCCGGCCGAGTCGGACACGGTTGTCTCGAGTTCGAGATTCACCACGTTGGCCATCCAGAGCACAGAGAAGGAAATCACGGTGATAGCCCACAGAACGAGGAGCAGGGCGGCGCCCGATGGATGTGTTGCGGTTGTCATGGCACTTCCACCCCTATCTCCGGCGCAGGCTCCTGCGCCTGCGGACCAGCCTCGTCCAGTGCTATCTCTTTGACCGGAGGAAGCCAGAAAGTGAACCGACGGGGAACTTCCTCGCCGAGCAGTTGCAAGTTGAGTTCGACCAGCGGCGGCCGCTCCCCTTCCAACCATTCGTCCAGCCAATCCTGCTGTTCCTCGCTGTAAAAACGCCACTTCACCTCGCGCAGGTCGGGCAGCAAACGCAACCAGACTCCGCGTTCCAGCGCATCGCGCCGTTCCATCTCGCTGAGTGAACCGGGCAAGAGCATCAGGCTGAGCTCACGACCACCGCCGAGGCGCGGACGCGCGGCCAACAGCGCGGTGGCGGCCGAGGGCCCGCCCATGCCCCAGGCAAAGACACCGGGCGCATCGCGAAATGTGATCTCGGGAAAACCATCGCCAGCATCGGACCGCACCCCCCCGGAGAACCGCGCGTTGGCCGGCAGGTTGTGGAAGGTGCGCCGGACGAGGGCAACAAAGGCGTTGAGCCGCTGGATCTGCAGATTCTCCTCGGTCAGCGTTGCCGTGGCACGGACCGCGGCATTGACCGTGGCATAAATCCCGCCGGCCAGCAGGACGAAGATGGCGACCACCACCACCATCTCAAAGAGCGTGAATCCACGGGCGGTTGTTCTCATGGTTGGTAACGTAGGAATCTTTCCTCCCTCGATTGCTCCTCCCGTCCCTCGGTCCACTCCGCGCGCACCGTGACCCACCACAGGCCGGTCAGCTCCTCGTCATCCATGTTGAGCAATTCGGCCGGTTCGGCCCGCACGAAAAATTTCGCCCCCATCGCATCGGGTCCCACCTCGCGGCCTTGCTCGAGATCAGCGATCGGCATGACCATCGATTCGTCGAGCAAGGACTCCAGTTGCTGCCGCACCTCGCCGTCACGCCGCATCATCACATTGGCGGCGAAAATTTTGTCCATCGCCATGGCCAGACCACCCACCGCGACAACGAACATGAACATTGCGGTGAGCAATTCGATGAGGGTAAAACCGGCCTTCTTCACGGAATGTAAAAAGTTTCCTCCTCGATTCCGGCGGTCAGTGGATCGAAGCGCACCTCGATCCATGCCTCGTCCTCCATGATCCGCACGGTGAGCGGTTCGCACAGGCCGGTCGGCTGGAAAATCCAACGCTGCCCGTCGGGACGAAGGGGTTTGTCGGCGCCAAAAGGAAGAAGTTGATACCGCATGCCACTGGGCAGCACCTCGGTCTCGGCAGCTTCCTCCTCGCCGGCCCGCCGCAGAGAAAATCCTCCCTTGCTAAAAATTACCTCCGCCGTGCGGCCAGTGGTCATGGCCTCGGTCCGAGCGGTTTTGGCCAGCACGAGCAGACCGAGTGCCGAATCGCGCAAACGTTGCTCGCGCACAAAACCGGAGCTGAGTGGTATGACAGCGCCGATCAGGAGGACGATGATTGCAATGACGAGCGCGACTTCGATTAACGTGTAGCCATGCATCCGCCGACCGACTCGCACGATGCGCGACCGCATGATGCGCGCCGCTGACCGGGGCATCATCATGGCCTCGGCCTACTGGCCGCGATCGTTGCCGATGTCGTCCGCGGTGCCCTCTTGACGATCCGCCCCGAAGGATAACAGGTCGAATCCCTGCGGGTTCTTTTTGCCCGGCCAGTAATACTTGTAAGGTAGACCCCAAGGGTCGACCGGCACGCTCTGGAGAAGTTGCCGCCAACGGCGCGGCGGCGGGTCGCCTCCCGGGCGCTTGACCAGCGCCTCGAGACCTTGCTCGGTGGTTGGAGGTCGCAGGTTTTGCATCTCGTAAACGCGAATCTGAGTGCTGATACTCTGGATGTCCGCATCGACCCTCGCTTCCTTGGCCACATCAAGATTGCCCACCAGCAAATAAATGGCCGATCCGACGAGCACGGCAATGATGCCGAGCACGAGCATGATCTCGAACAACGTGTAGCCCGCCACGCGGCAGGGGCGCTTTGAAACGGGTTTCATCAAGGTTTAAGCATGCTCGCGCTCGGCTGAGTTGTCAAAGCCCCTTGGCCCGGGATCGCCGGGAGACCGGCCGCGGATTTTTCCCCGGAGGCCCGGACGGCGGCAGGCGTTTTGTCAGGCCCCTTTAGAATGAGCCTTGGCCGCGACCCCAAAAGTCGGACAATGCTTCGACCGGCGGCAGCGGCTCCTCCAAAGCCAGAGTTTCCCCCGCAGGCAGGTCCGGCAAGGGCAGGGAAAGATCCGGTTCACGCGCGGCCGGCGGATAAGATAACTCCAAAACTGCGTCGCGCACGAAAGTGCGGTTGCGGTAATTGCTCTTGAGCGGCGAGCGCAACTCGAGAAGCAGCGAATTCTCCCCCGGCAGCATCAGCTCGGCGGGAATGTGTACCGAGGCCCGGCGCCATCCGGCAAAAGTCACCTCCCGGCCCGGCAAACCGAGATGACCCGGATCCTCAAGGGTCGGAACTTCAACCGCGATCGGTCCGACTTCTTGCCCGTTGACCACCAACCAAATTTCCTGATCCAAAAAAACCCCGGCCAACGACGCTTCCAGTCGCGCCTGATCCGGAGCCTGCACCAGTTCCGCGAGCAACTCCAAGGAGGGGGTGAGCAACTCCGCTCCCTCTGTCAGCACCGCGCGGACCACGCGGTCGCGCCATTCGTCGCGCAAAGCCAGACGGGGACCTCCGTCCACATCGGCCTCGGCCAAAGTGAGCCGGGAAGCCGTCACCACCACGGGAACATAGCGCGCATCGGCCGAAAGCATGGTCCGCTCGGAGACCCATTCGAATTTCACACGATTGACATTCAAATTCACCCCACCTTGGAGCAGAAGCGCTCCATTGCCGCCGAGGCGCGAGGCGCTGATAAGGAGAGGGCGCTGGTTCGGTACGCCAAGGCTCTCGCCGAGATTTTCCGCGAGCAATTCAGGGGTGCTTTGACCGTCCCGCAACCATTCGACGCGCAACCCGCCGCCTTCCGCCTCGTCGAACACAAGATGCACGAGCAAGTCTTGGCCGGACGGGGGAGAAAGATGGAAGGCAATGCGCGCACCCTGACCCGGGGCCGAGACCGGAGGCCCGTGCATCCACGCCGGCAAAGGTTGTGCCGCGTCAAACGGAAGGTCAGCCGTGAAGACTCCGCCACCTCCGGCCCGTGCCGCGGCGCAAAAAAAGACTGCCAGAAAGGCAACGGCCAGAAATGATGGCAAGCGGGCGTTCATGGACGGGAAGTAGGCGCTGATGGCTCAGTCAATATGCTAGGATCAAGATAATCTTGGAAGAGTGAATCTTGCAACAGAGCTTGAAAAACTTCCTCCGGCAGCCGTGTTCTCGCCTCACCCAAAAACCCCGCCGCCGCAGCATTATCGCCGCGCAGGAGCGCATCAGCCGCGCCGAAAAATAGCTGCTCTGGTGGCAACACACCGTTGATAACGTTCAACTTAAGTGGCGGATTGTCGGCCCGGTGGTCCAAGCGCAATCCGGCCAGTCCGGCCTTCACCGTGGTGACCAAAAAGCTGTCCGTCTTGGATACCCGCTCCAAGGCACGCTGGTAAGCATCGACGGCCAAAGCCGGCCGACCATCCGCACGATAATATTCGCCCATGATATAGAAAGGCATGGGATTGAGGGGATCGGTCACCCGCGCGTCCTCGAGTAGAGTCAAAATTCCCGCCCCCTGCGCCGCAACCGTGCCATCGGCCCGCGCCTTCTCGAGCAGGATCCATCCGCGTAAGGCCTGCGCATTGCTAATTTCTTCACCATTATCCACCGAAAGCCGCGCGGCATTGTCCGCCAATTCGTATTCCCCCAAGTCCAGATAAGTAAGCGCGAACTGGTAAGCCAACCCGCGCATCGCCATGTCTTGGGCCCGCACATCCTCCAACCGGGCCAACGCCTCACGATGATTGCCGGCCAGACGCGCCGCCAGGGCCTGCTCCAAGAAGCTCTTTGCCGCGGCGCGCTGCTCGGGTGGCAGTTGGTTGACTATTTCCAAGGGCGGCGCCTTTTCCGTTTTCTTCGCGATGATAATGCCGGCCACCATGGCAATTCCGGCCAGCAAGACCACAACCAACCCGTAAAGCACCGAGCGCAACAACTTCAACCACATGACCTCATGCAACCCGCAGCGCGCAGGCGGGTCAAGCGCCCGGGCCCCGCTGTCCTCTTGCCAGTGCGGCCGCTCCCTCTAAAATCGCGCACCATGTCCGGGAACCTGCCACCGACCACCGCCGAACTTTATGCGCGGCACGTCATTGCCACATACGCGCGCTTCCCGCTTGTTTTGGTCCGCGGCAAAGGAGCACGGGTCTGGGACGAGGAGGGCCGTGCCTATCTCGACTTCACCTCCGGCATCGCGGTCAATACCCTTGGACACTCCCATCCTGCCTTGCAGAAAGCGCTCGCCACGCAGGCTGCCACGCTTGTCCATATCTCGAATCTCTTCCTCAACCGCCCGCAGGCCGAGTTGGCCGCGCGGATCGCGGCGATGCTCGAAACCCCCGGGAAAATCTTTTTTTGCAACAGCGGAGCCGAAGCCAATGAAGGGCTTTACAAACTCGCCCGCAAACACGGTTCGAGGCGCGGTCGCCACGAGATCATTACCCTGGACGGTTCTTTCCATGGCCGCACCCTCGGCGGCATCGCCGCCACCGGGCAACTCAAGGTGAAACTCGGCTTCGGCCCGCCTCTCGACGGATTCCTCAACGTGCCCGCACGCCTCGAGTGCGTGGCCCAGGCGGTCGGCGCAGGCACCGCCGCCATCATGGTGGAACCGATTCAGGGCGAAGGCGGTGTGCGACCGCTTCCTGCCGAGTTTCTCCGCGCTTTGCGCGCGCTTTGCGACGAACACGGTATCTTGTTGTTTTATGACGAAGTGCAGTGCGGCTTCGGGCGTACCGGACATTGGTGTGGGTGGCATGCCACCGGCGCGCCGGATGCGGTGCCGGATGCGGTCAGTTGGGCCAAAGGCATCGGAGGCGGTTTCCCCCTCGGCGCATTTTGGGTGCGCGAGCCATTCGACGATTTGCTCGGGCCCGGCACGCACGGCACGACCTACGGCGGCTCCCCCCTGGCCTGCGCCGCAGCACAGGCTGTGTTCGACACCATCGAAAAAGAAGACCTCCTGGCCAATGCGCGGGAGCGTGGCGCCCAACTTGCCGCTGCGGCGGAAAAAATGCCGCGGGTTCGCGAGGTGCGGGGCGCCGGACTTCTTCTCGGCGTCGAAGTGGAAGATTTGCCGCCGCTTGAAGGGGAGGAAGGCTCGGTGGCCCTGCGATTGACCAAACGGCTGATCAAGGCCGGGCTCCTTGTTGTTCCGGCCGGCGAGCAGACGATCCGCCTCCTTCCGCCGCTCAACGTCACCGCTGCCGAGTGTGAAGAAGCGGCCGAAATTCTCCATGGTGTCCTCGCGGATCAACTTGTGTAGCGCGCCCGGGCGGGAAAGCTGCTGATCCTGTATTTGCCGCCATGCACAGTTACGGGTAAGCTCGAAAATTCCCATGAAGCACCTGCTCAATATCGAATCTCTCGACGCGGCACAGATCAACGGGATCCTGTCCCGGGCGGCTGAGATGAAGAACCTGCGCGGACTGCACCCCGATGCCCCGCTGGCCGGTGAATGCTGGGCTCTTATCTTCTCCAAGTCCTCCACCCGGACGCGCATCAGTTTCGAGGTTGGCATTCGCGAGCTTGGCGGGCAGCCGATTTTTCTCGCGGCAAACGACATCCAACTCGGCCGCGGCGAACCTATCTCCGATACGGCACGCGTCATGGGCCGCATGGTGCAAGGGGCGGTCATCCGCACCTACGCCCAGGGCGATGTCGAGCAGTTCGCGGCATTGAGCGGCATCCGCACGATCAATGCGCTCACCGACCTCGAGCATCCGTGCCAGATTTTGAGCGATCTTTTCACCATCATTGAAAAGCGCGGTTCGCTGGACGGCCTCACGGTCACTTTCATCGGCGATGGCGACTGCAACGTGGCCCGTTCGTGGATTTGGGCCGCCGCCAAACTCGGCTTCGCCCTGCGCATCGCCGCCCCCGCCAAATTCCAACCGCCGGCCGATCTTCTGCGCCGCGCGGGCGGAGACATCGTGGTGACCACCGACGTGCTTGGCGCCAGCTCCGGCACTGACGTCCTTTACACCGATGTGTGGGTCAGCATGGGCAAAGAGGACGAAACTGCTTTCCGCAACGCACAATTCGGCGGCTACCAAATCAACCAAGACGCAGTCGAGGCGGCCGGCGGCTCACCGCTGGTCATGCACTGCCTTCCCGCCTACCGCGGCAAAGAAATGACCGCCGACGTTTTCGAAGGGAACGCGCCGACCATTTTCGACCAGGCCGAGAATCGCCTGCATACGCAAAAGGCCGTCCTCACCCTGCTCGAAAAGCGCGGTTGATCGCGACAAGGACCCTTCGGCCCCCCACGGGACTTACTTCAAAAAGCTCCGCAGCATCCAAAGTGCTTTTTCATGCGTCGTGATGCGCTGGATCATGAGGTCCTCGCTTTCCGGATCGTTGGCCTGGCCGGCGACCGCGCGCGCTTTTGCCGCATCGGCCACCACCTTTTCGTGGCCGGTCATGAGGTGCTTCACATAGCTTTCCTGCGAAAGCGGAGCGGCAAATTCTTTCAGTTTCGCCGTATCGGCCAAGGCGGCGAGTCCGCCGATGGCGTAGGCGTCGAGGGCGCGGATGCGTTCGGCGATCTCGTCTACTGCGGCGAACATCTCCTCGTATTGCGCCTGGAACGCGGTGTGCAGGGCGAAGAAGCCCTGCCCCTCCACATTCCAGTGGGCCAAATGAGTGAGTGACATAAGGGCATAAGTGTCGGCCAACACTTGATTGAGGCTGCCGGTGAGTTCGGTTTTTCCCGCGGTGGTTGTCATGCGCGTGATCCTAACCCGCCGCGGACCCTTAGACCAGCACCCAAGCCATCCCGGCCGCACGGGCTGCTTCAGCGCCCGTGACGGTATCCTCGAACACAAGGCACGTTTCCGGGGCGAGACCAAGGCGAGCGGCCGCGGTGAGGAAGGGATCGGGGAACGGCTTGCCACGGCTGTAGTCCTCGGCGGCAATAACTTCCTGAAAAAGCCCGCGTATATCCAGGGCCTGCAAGGTCCGCTCAACCAAATCGCGATGACCGCCGGAGGCCACGGCGAGCGGCACTTTTCCGTAAAATTCCCGCGCGAGGGCCACCACATCGTGCTTCGGTTCGACCAGCGGGATGGAGTCGCAGTAGTAAAGTTCTTTGCGTTGGACAACATCCCCGATCGCCAGGCCCAGCCCGAACTTCGCGTTGAGCCGGTGCACGATCTCCGCAGTGGGAACCCCGCCCCATTCGTAGAAAAGCTCTTCCGGATAGCATCCGCCGACATCCTCCATGGCCCGGCGCCATGCTTCGTAATGCAAATGCATGTTGTCCGCCAATGTGCCGTCGCAATCAAAAATGAAGGCGCGGAAATCGCCCGCCGGCAATGCGAACGGCATGATCAGGAAGAGGCAGGCGGCCTGAAATCGGGATAACGCCGCTGCAACTCTTCGCGCGCGCGGGCCGCATCGGCCGTATTGTCAGCGCGCCGGTAGGCCTGCTCGGCCAAGACCAGCGCCTGCGGGGTGAGGTCTTTTTCGTCGTAAAGAAGGGCGACGGCCATGAAGGCGCGCGCGGCATCCTCGAATTTGTCCTGCGCAAACAAAGCACGCCCGTTGGCCAGCCGCGCCTCGGCATTGAATCGGCCCTCGGGCTGGAGGCGCTGCGCCTCCTCGGCCTGCGTCTTGGCCGCCGCCCCGTCACGCAAGGCGATGAGGACGTCAGCCATGAGAAGATGGGCGCGGGCCTTGAGGCGGGGCTCATGGGTCTTGGGCAAGATTTTGTCGAGCGTGGCGCGGGCCGCTTCGTTTTGTCCGGCCCCGAGCTGGGCGCGGGCCAGGGACAGGCGCAATTCGGGGGTGGCTTCATCGCTGGCGGCAAGTGGAGCGAGAAACTCCGCCGCGGTGGCGTAGTCCTTTGCCTCCAGGGCCGACAGCCCCAGCCATTCGCGCACCTCGGCAGGCGCTTTCTCCGCGCCGAGGGATTTGGCCTCGCGTCCCGTCGCCTCGCGGTCCTGCATCTGGTAATGGCTGAGCATCAAGCGCAGCGTGGCGCGCTCGCCGTATTTCCCGGGATCCAAAGCGCGGGCTTTCTCCAGCGGTGCAATGGACTCGGCATGTTGGCCCGCATCGGACGAGGCGTAACCGATCCAGAAATGTGCCTGCGCAGCTGCTTTGGTCTCGGGATATTCGGCAAGGAGCCGCTTGAAGCCCGACGCCATGTCAGCCGGGCGTTGCATATTGCCGAGGAGAAGGGCGCGCTGCGTCATGGCATCTTCCCGCTCCCTCGCCTCGCGGTAGCGGTCGATCACCGCCTCAAAGTCGGCCAAGGCCGCGATCTGGTCACCGGTTTCCAGCTGCGCCACTGCACGCTGAGCATAGGCCGAACCGGCGAACGGATGTCGCGGGTATTGCAGGAGGAAACGGGTGAGCACTTCCACCGCGTCATCGTAACGCCTAGCCTGCAGTTGGCACCAGGCCAGCCGGTAGAGAGCATCGGCGCGGTAGCGTTCCGTGCCGCGAGCGGTGGATGCCTTGCCGTAAAGTTCGGCCGCCTCGGCAAAGCGGTCTTGCCCGAAAAGCAACTCGGCCTTGAGCAGTTCTGCTTTGGCCTGCTCGTCCTCCGAGGACGACGATTGCAGGAAAGCCTCGATTTGCGCGAGGGAACGCGGGTCTTGCTGCGCCACGAGACTGACCAGACGGTGGAAGCCCGCGTCGCGCGCCGCGGTCGATCCGGGATGGTTCACGACAAGGAGTTCGTAAAGGGCAAGGGCGCGCTCCTGTTCACCCATCTGCCGGCGGGCATTGGCCGCAAGGAGAAGCACATCGGGCTGCGCCTCGGCAGGGAGCAGGGGAAGGATTTTATCGGCCAACTCCGCAGCCGCGCGATAATTCTCCGCTTCGTATTCCAGACGCACCAAACCGGCTTGCGCCGCCTCGCGCCAGTTGGCCAAGTCCTGATTGGCGGCTGCCGTCTCGAGCAAAGGCCGTGCCGTCTCAAAGTCGCGTTGGTCGATGGCGAGCAGGCCGGCTTTGACGGCCGCACTGGTCCGGACAACCGGATTCTGCGCCGTCTCGGCCAAAGCGCGCCATTGGCGCAACGCGCTATCGGTCAGACCGGCGCGAGCGTCGGCCTGAGCCAGATCGAATATGGCGCGCTCACGGTAAGGGTTGTTTTCTTTCTGCGCGGCCACCTCACGGTAGGCGGAAAATGCCTCGGCCGTGCGGCCGGCCGCCTGCAAAGCCCGTCCCTCGAAAAACTTCGCGGCCAGCCGCAACTTGGCATCGCGCACATGGTGCGTGGCCAGACGGAAGGAAGCGGCGGCACCATCGAAATCGCGCGCACCAAACTGTATTTCGCCGAGGCGGTAGGCGGCCGGACCGAGAAATTCACCGGTGTTGAACTCCGCAAGCAACTGGCGGTAGGCCGCAGCGGAGTCGGCATTCCGCTTTGCGGCGCGCAAGCATTCGCCAAGGCGGAATAGCCCGGCTTGTCGGTCGATGCCGCGCGGCGCCATGGCGAGGAACTCCTCATATTTCGGCACGGCGAGATCGTACATTTTCTGGCCGTAGAAAGCGTTGGCCTGCTCGAAAGTGCGACGCGCGGGGTCGTTCACCAGATTGGAAGGCGCCGCGCGGATGACCCCGGTACCATCCGTGGCATCAATCTCCGGTCCGGCGGTCACCCCGCCCGGGGGCACCACAGGCTCCGCCCGGCGCACCTCGGGTACGGCCTCAGCGGTGACAGGTTGGGCGACACGCACCTCGACAGTCTCCTGGGCGCGAAGCAAGGCGGGAAAGAGTAGGAACAGGACGAAGAAGCGCGTCATGACTCGGGCCGCCCGGTGGCGAAGGCAACATTCCAGATGTTGGCCGTGCGGCAAATATCGAGCACCGCCACAATGTGACGGTAGTCGGTTGATTGGTCGCCGCGGAGGACTACCGCCTGGTCGGGATAAAGCTCGGAGATTTTTCGCAAGGTGGCGGTCAATTCCTCCGCCGACATTGCGCGGCGGTTCATCATGATCGTGCCGTCGGCTTTGACATTGATGATGACCTCTCCCACGGCACGCCGCGACTCCTTGCCTTCCTTCGCCGTGGGCACCTTGACGTCGAGCTCGGTCTCGTAACGCGCAAAATTCCATGTGACCAAGAAGAAAATGAGCAGGAGGAAAACAATGTCCACCATCGGCGCGATCTGAAACGCGCCGGGCTCGGGCACGGCCTGTTTGCGGAAGTTCACGGAAAATAAATAGTGCGGGCAAAAACCGCGCCAAGCCAAGAACTTCGCGCCGTCACAGTGCGGCGGTGATGGCCTGGCCCATCTCCATGGTGCCGACCAGTTGCGTGCCCTCGGTGTGAATATCTTTGGTCCGCAGCCCGGCACGGATGACGCGCTGCACGGCTGCTTCGATCGAAGATGCCGCGTCTTCGCGCCCGGCGGAATAGCGGAGCATCATGGCGGCGGAAAGGATTTGCGCGATGGGGTTGGCGATGCCCAAGCCGGCGATATCCGGGGCGGTGCCGCCGCTCGGCTCGTACAGGCCAAAGTAGCGGCCGTTGCCCTTGGAAATTCCGAGGCTGGCACTAGGCAGCATACCGAGTGAACCGGCAATCATGGCCAGCTCATCGCTCAGGATGTCGCCGAAAAGGTTTTCCGCCAGAATGACGTCGAAACCCTTCGGGTTGCGGATGAGTTGCATCGCGGCATTGTCCACGTAGAGGTGGCGTAATTTGACCTCCGGATACTCGTTGGCCACACGATCGACCGTTTGGCGCCAGAGAATTCCGTTCTGCAGGACATTGGCCTTGTCGATTGAAGTGACATGACGGTTGCGCTTCATCGCGGTTTGGAAAGCGACGTGGGCGATGCGCTCGATTTCGCTCTCCCAATAAATCATCGTGTCGACCGCGAACCACTCACCGCTCTCGTGCTTCATATATTTCGGTTCCCCGAAATAAAGCCCGCCGGTCAGCTCCCGGACAAAAACGACATCAAACCCGCCCTGCACGATCGATTCGCGCACCGGGGAGGCATGGGTCAATTCCGGCAGGCAAACAGCCGGCCGGAGATTGGCGTAGAGGGCAAAGGTTTTGCGGAGGGCCAAGAGGGCGGCGCGTTCCGGTTGCTGGTTGGGGGGCAGGGATTCCCATTTCGGACCACCGACCGAACCGAACAAAATGGCATCGGATTCCTTGCAAGTTTGCAACGTCTGGTCGGGCAGGGCCACTCCGTCCACATCGATCGCCGCTCCCCCCACCCGCTCCTCGCGGAGTTGGTAATCGATGGAAAACTTGGCCGCCGCCGCAGCCAGAACACGCAGGGCCTCCACCATCACCTCCGGCCCGATCCCGTCCCCGGCCAGCACCGCCAGTTTGAACTTCTCCTCTTTGTTCATAAAACGCCTTCCAAGTTAGCCGACACCCCCGGAGCGGGCAAGGCCGGGCGACAGCGACAGATATTCCTTCCGCCGGGTTGACTCGAAAAAGTCTTAACGCGGCACGTCTTGGGCCAAAGACACCGGATCCATATCACCGCCGGACTGCTGCCAGGCCGACGTGGCAATCGCCATGCCAAGGGCGAGGAAAGCGGCCACCGCGAAGCAGCCGACCAAACGACGTAACAAACGGTCGCGCTGTGCGGTGTCCAAACCCGCGTCATCGGAAGAATCAGCGCTCATCAGGAGCGGTTATTAATCCAAACCATCATTTAAGGCAATAGCCTCCGTATTATATTTTCCCCGGATCCAAGACCCTCTGGCCTTTGCCCCGCTAAGCTGGTTGATCCTGAAAAATGATTGGGCTCCGCCGTGATTTCGCGTCTCTTCAACATCGTGCGTGTTTTTTCCCCCGTGGTCACCGTTCTCCTGGTTGCCGGGCTGGCGGTGGGGGCTTACACCGCATGGCGGTGGGCTGAAGGATGGACCGCAATAATCACCCCGCTCGCGCCGAGTGGCGGGCTGTATTTTCCGGTCACTGTTCTGAACGACGTGCCCCCCTTCGCCCAGGCTGATCGGCGCTGGGGCGAAAGCTGGTTGGCCGGCGGAGCGACCACCGTGGGTGCGGAAGGATGCGCGGTGGCGGCCGCCGCCATGGTCCTCGCCTCCTACGGGGCGACGATGGATCCGGGGACGCTGAACCGATTCCTGCAGGGCAACGGCGGGTTCACCGGGCAGGGATGGCTCTACTGGGAAAAAGCCTCCGAGTTCCCCCCCGGAGTGGCCGAACATATTTACGAGGACAACGCTTCCCACTTCCTTATCGACTGGAACCTTTTGAGGGGCAATCCGGTCATTGTGCGCCTGCGCTACCCCAACGGCATCACCCACTTCGTGGTCATCGTGGGCAAACAAGGCTACGAATACCTCATCCGCGACCCTGGCTTCCGCTACAAAGACGGACTCTATTTCCTCTCCGAGTTCGGCAGCCCGATCGAAGCGCTCCGCTTTTACCACCCCATTGATCCGCGACCGGAACCCGCCGCGGCGGCCACTGTTCCGAACCGCAAAAACTTGTAGCGGCAGCCTCGAGCTGCCGCCAATAACCTCACGGCTTCCGCGCGGGCAGGCCGGCCCGGCTCCATTGGCCGAAGCCGCCGGCATTGACCGCATTGAAGCCTTCCTTGCGTAAAATAGACGCCGCCGCTCCCGAGCGCAGTCCACTCGCGCAGTAAAGAATCAGCTCCTTGTCCTTGTTGGCTTCGAGCACCGCTTTCCACTGGACCCGGGAGCCGCGCAAATCGCTCAAGGAGCAAAGCAAAGCCGGCCCGGCCACCCCGCCGGTCCATTCATCCGGCTCGCGCACATCGATGAGCACCGCGGTGGCGGCCCTGACCCGTTCGTCGGCCTCCGCCGCACTGACGGACGGACCCGCCATGGCCCGCTTAACGACAACAAAGGCCACCGCGAGCAGAAGGAGCATGATGAGGGTTTTCATAAAAACCTACCCTCGGGCCGTTTTAAGCCGGGCTCAACCCTCAAAGGCCGGCGTGTCCTGCCGCCGGGTCCCACCTTGGAAAAATCCAGGGCGGTGCCACGCAATGATCACCATGGCCCCGGGCAGAAAAACCAGACCGACCCGAAAATGAAGGATCCGCAGTGGAAGAACGAGTTCATGCTGCCGTGGACCACTGGTCCAAATCCTTGCGACTGAGTTTGCTTGTGGCTTGTTCCGGCATCAAGATACCCGGCGGAGGAGATACTTCACAAACGCTGCTGCCGCCATGTCATTTCGTCGTCTTCCGATGCTCCTCGTGGCCCTTGCCCTGCCGGCCACGCCTGCTGCGGCGCAGCAGGAGATCAAGACGCCCTTCGGCATGCAGTGGGGTGAACCTCAAGGGCGCATCAAGGATGTGGTGGGCAAGGCCAAGGCCAAAGTGGTCGAGGAGCGTGGCGCGGGACCGCGCGAGGTTCTTGTCGTGGAGGGCATCGTGCAGGAAGGCCTCAAACGGACACTTTTTTATTTCACCAACAACGGACTGAGCGAAGTCGAACTGCAATACGACCGCGAGGGCTGGGGCGATGAAAAGGTCAAAGCCTGGGTGGCCACGATCAAGCGCGAGGCCGACCGCAAATACGGGCCGGGCCGCATTTATGCCGATGAAACCGGCAACGAGAACGGATTGCGTCACACGCTCAAAGGATGGATGTGGGTCCAAAATTTCGTCTCGTTGCGCCTTGTCCATTACAGCGCGCAGAGAGAAAACGACACCATGCGGCGCATCAGCCTGCATTATTGCGCGGAGTGACAAACGGTGCTGACCGCAGTCGGGCAGCGGGAAGGAATGGCGGCTCTTAAAACATTTCGGACGCGAATTTCTTCGGATCAAAGGGGGCGAAGTCGGTTTCCTTCTCGCCCGTACCGACGAAGCGCACCGGGACACCGAGTTCCTGCTGCAAGGCGACCGCTGTGCCGCCGCGCCCGCTGCCGTCGAGCTTAGTCAGAATGGCCCCGGTCAATCCGCAAGCCGCCTGGAATTGCTTGGCCTGCTCCAGCGCGTTGGAACCGGTCGTGGCATCGAGCACGATGAGCACCTCGTGAGGACTCTCCGCATCACGCCGCGCCAAGACGCGCTTCACCTTGGACAACTCCTGCATGAGGTTGTGCTTGGTATGCAAACGACCCGCCGTATCACAAAGCAGGAAGTCTGCTTTGTCCCGCACCGCGGTCTCGTAGGCCTCGTGGCAGACCGCGGCGGGATCGCCCTGATAAGCACCACGAACCACGGGGATGCGCAATGTTTCCCCCCAGGCCGCGAGTTGTTCGATGGCCGCCGCGCGGAAGGTATCGGCCGCAGCCATCACCACCGAATTCCCCTCTCGGCCGAGCAGGGCACCCAACTTGGCCAGGGACGTTGTCTTGCCCGTACCATTGACCCCGACCACAAGCAGCACGCGAGGACGACCCGGCAGGGGAAGGAGCGGCGGAAAGGGCTCGGGTAAAAGCCTGGTCAATTCCGCACGGGCCTCGCGTTCGACCTGGTCGGCAGTGGCGGAAAATCCGGTGACGGCTTGCAACGAGGCGACCAACTGCATGGTCGTCTTCACCCCGAGGTCGGACTGCAGGAGCAAAGATTCAAGCTCGTCCCAATCGACAGGCCTTCCGCGGAATCGCTCGGCAATGGCGCGCAAAAATCCCGCCGCCATGATCAGGAGGCCGCGTGCGAGTCGCGGCCGATTTCTTTGCGCACGCGATCGAGCACACCGTTGGCAAAGCGGGCGGATTCCGCCGTGGCCAGGTTACGGGCTATGTCGATTGCTTCATTGATCGTCACCGCGGGCGGAATGTCGGGTCGGGCCAGCATCTCGGCCACGGCTAGGCGGAGGATGGCGCGGTCGACCGCGCCAAGGCGCCGGAGATCCCAATTTTGCAGCGCCGCGGCCAGCAAGGCATCGATCTCGGGTAAGCGTCCGAGCGCATGATCGATGAGTTCGCGGGCAAAGGGCTCCAATTCTTCATCGGCCAGGGGCGCCGCGGGATCCTGCGCCAGGGGAACCAGAACGCCGCGCATCTCGCAACCATAGAGTTGCTGCACGGCATGAATGCGGGCTTGGCGGCGGTTTTCTTTGGACACGGTGCGTGGAGCGGTCAACGCAGGGACGCCCGGGGTTCGAATTTTTCTTGCACCCTCAGCATGGCGAAAGCGGCGCGGGCCGCTTCGAGGCCCCGGTTGAGTTCCTGGCCAAGGCAACGCTCGCGCGCCTCTTCCTCGTTGGAGACGAGAAGGACTTCGTGGATGACCGGCAAGGCATGCTTTAGCGCGACCTGCTGCAAAGCATGACTCACGCTCAGGGCGATGAATTCGGCGTGCTTGGTTTGGCCCTGAAGAACGAGACCGAGCGCGATGATAACATTGCACTTCTGCTTCGCGGCCACCATTTCAGCGACAACAGGAATCTCGAACGAACCGGGAGAGCTGAAAAGCTCGACCACGCTGCTCGGGTTGATCTTGTAAAGTTCCTTGCAGGTGTTGTTGATCAGCCCCTGCACGAATTCCGGGTTGTATTCGCTGGCCACAATGGCAAAGCGGGGACCCGAACCGGCATGCAGCTTGGGCGGACGGGTGGGGAGTTTGTTCGACATGACGCTTTATGATGGAATATGGGACCGGGCGGCAATCAGAGAAGGTGACCCATTTTGCGCTTTTTCGTTTTGAGGTAACGTTTGTTCTCGGGGTGGGGCACGGATTTGATCGGCAGGCGCGCGGTGATTTGCAGGCCGTGGCCGGAAAGGCCGACCACTTTGCGCGGGTTGTTGGTCATCAAGCGGATCTTGCGCACCCCGAGGTCGGAAAGAATCTGCGCGCCCATTCCGTATTCCCGGAGGTCCATGGGGAAGCCGAGTTTGCGGTTGGCCTGCACCGTATCCAGACCCTCTTCTTGCAACTTGTAAGCGTGGATTTTGGCCGGTAGCCCGATGCCCCGACCTTCCTGCCGCATGTAAAGAAGGATGCCTGTGCCATGACGTACGATCTGCCGCATGGCTTGATGCAATTGCGAACCGCAATCACAACGGCGCGAGCCGAAGACGTCACCGGTCAGGCACTCGCTATGCACGCGGACCAACACGGGTTGCTTCGGGTCGATTTTGCCGCGGACCATGGCAATGTGGTGTGCGCCATCAGTCAGCGAACGGTACAGATAAAGATCGAAGTCGCCGTAATCGGTCGGCATACGCACACATTGTTCGCGCTCCACCAATTTCTCGCGGCGCCGGCGGTAGGCGATGAGATCACGGATGGAGCACATCTTCAGCTTGTGCTTGCGGCGGAACTTCTGCAGATCGTTGAGCCGCGCCATCGAACCATCTTCGTTGAGGATCTCGCAAATCACTCCCGTGGCATCGAGTCCGGCCAGGCGCACCAGATCAACTGCCGCCTCGGTGTGGCCCGCCCGTTGCAAGACGCCGCCTTCCCGCGCCTGCAGGGGAAAAACGTGCCCGGGCTCGGTCAGGTCGGCCGGACCGCTCTTTGTTCCGGCCAGCATGCGGATTGTCTTGGCACGGTCCCGCGCACTGATCCCGGTAGTCACACCTTTGGCGGCATCGACAGACACCGTGAAATCGGTCCGGTGCAATTCGCGGTTGTGCGCCACCATGCGCTGCAAACCGAGTTGCCGCGCACGCGTCACGGCAAGCGGGACGCAAATGAGACCACGGCCGTTTTTGGCCATGAAATTGACCGCCTCGGGCGTCACTTTGCTCGCGGCCATGACCAGATCGCCCTCGTTCTCGCGCTCGGCATCATCGGTCACAATGACCATCTTGCCGGCGCGCACGTCCTTCAAGACGGACTCGATGGAATCAAAGGCGGTTTTGCTCACGGCCCTCCAGTAAAGCACCGGCGCACCCGTTGGGCAATGTCCGCCAGGGGGCGGAAGGCATTGATTTTCCGCGACCGGACGTTAGCCTCGCTCCGTCATGTTTCTCATCCGCGGCACGCTTATTGCCACCCTGCTCTTATTTGCCGCCGGAGTGGTCCCGTTCGCCGCGGCGAATTGGATCATTTTGGACGACAATACGGGACACGTGCTCGCCGCTTCCGGACAGAACGAAAAGCGCCAAATCGCGAGCCTGACCAAAATCGCCACCGCCATGGTCGTGCTCGACTGGGCGGAAGCTTCGGGGACTTCGTTGAGCACTTTGGTCAGCGTGCCGTCCGAAGTCAGCGGGGTGGGCGGGGTCAATCCCTGCCAACTTCAGCCCGGCGACCAGGTCTCCCTGCGCGACTTGCTTTACTCGGCCATGATGAGTTCCGACAACCACGCGGCTTATACGCTGGCGCAAAATGTGGGCCAGCGTTTGCCCAATCCGCAGGCCCTTTCACCAGTGGACAATTTCTCCGCACAAATGAACGCCCTAGCCCGGCAACTTGGGATGAAGCGCTCGCTTTTTCTCAACCCGCACGGCTTGGACAGCATGTCGCCTCCCCCTCATTCGACCGCGGCGGATCTCGCGCGCTTGACGCGCTACGCTTACAGCCACGCGGGATTCAACTTTTATGTCTCCCAGCCCACCCGGAAAATTTCCATCCAGGGAGTTGACGGAACGACGCGCGGTTTCCTCCTGCGCAACACCAACGAATTGCTCGGCCGCGACGGAGTCGAGGGAGTGAAGACCGGCCGCACACAGTTGGCCGGGGATTGCCTCGTGCTGGCCGCCGACCGTGAACCGGAGGCCGTGGAGCGTGACGGACAAAAGATTGCCATCCCGCGGCGCATCATCGTCGTACTACTCGGATCAGCAGACCGTTTTTCCGATGGGCTCGCCCTCATCCAGCGAGGCTGGAGCTTGCATGAAAGCTGGTCTGCAGAGGGTAGACCGATCAGCAAGCGCAGCACCCTCTGACCCCATGCCCGCCTCGCGTCTGGGTATCCTGACTGCCGGCGGCGATTGTGCCGGCCTCAACGCGGTGATCCGCGGCTTCGTTTGCGCCGCTGCCGGGCGGAACCTCGAGGTGGTCGGTTTTCCTGAAGGTTACGAGGGTCTGCTCCATCCCACGGGCGCGCGCCTGCTCACCCCAGCCAACACCATCGGCATCGAAGCCACGGGAGGGAGCGTGCTTGGAGCAACCAACAAGGGACGTTTTCAAACCCGGCGCGGGCCGGGCGGACAAATCATTCTGCCCGAGCCACTCATCCGTGCCGCCCGTCAAGCGCTCGAGCAAAATCGTGTTGGTGCTCTGGTTGTTCTGGGTGGCGATGGTTCCCTGCGCACTGCGCTGCAGTTGGCCCGGGCCGGAATTCCCGTCGTCGGTGTTCCCAAAACCATCGATAACGACCTTGATTCGACTGACGTCACTTTCGGCTTCGACACTGCGGTGACGAGGATTGCCGAAGCGGTGGCCACTCTTCGCACCACGGCCGAAAGCCACCGGCGTGTCCTTGTCCTCGAAGTGATGGGACGCCACAGTGGCTGGCTCGCCTTGCATGGAGCCGTGGCGGGTGGAGCGGAAATCGCCCTACTGCCCGAGGTGCCCTTCGACGGCGATCGCCTGGTGCGCTTCGTCAAGGAATCCGAGCGGCAAGGACAACGCTCGCTCATCGCCGTGGTGGCCGAAGGCGCCAGAGCCAAAGCTGGACGACAAATTCGGCGCCAAACCTCGACAGGAGATAGCCGCCTCGGGGGTATTGGCGCCCATGTGGAGTCCCTTATCGCCGCACGCACCGGACGTGAGACCCGGGCATGCGTGCTCGGCCACCTCCAGCGCGGTGGTGCTCCGGGAGCGTTCGACCGGGTGATCGGGCAGCAGTTCGGCGTCCGCGCGGTAGAACTCGCGGCAGACGGCATGTTCGGACGCATGGTCAGCTATCGCTTTGGAGCGGTGACTGATGTTGCTTTGGCCGACGCGGTGAATCGTCGGCGCATTGTTTGCGAAGAGAGCCAAATCTTGCGCCACGCCCGGGCTCTGGGGATTTTTCTCGGAGATTAACGTTTTCCCGGCGGAAAACTGACCAGGGCGCGCTGACCTCCTTCGCAGACTTCCGTTACCTGGCAACCATAGATTTCGGACAAAATTTCCGGTCGCATCATTTCCGCGGCGGGGCCGCAGGCATGGACCCGGCCCGCAGAAAGAAGAGCCACTTCATCCGCGTAATGCGCCGTGAGATTAAGATCATGCAGGATGGCGAGTACGGCATGACCCGCACGCGCGAGGCGGCGCGCTTCGCCGAGCAACTCGTGCTGGTGCGACGGGTCGAGACTCGAAACAGGCTCGTCGAGCAAGAGGACACCTGCGCCGTCGGCCGAGGAAACTTGCGCCACCGTCCGGGCGAAAGCGACGCGCTGCCATTCGCCACCGGAAAGCCGCGTGCAATCACGTGCGGCAAGATCGGCTAATCCCATTTGCTCGAGTATGGCCCATGCCAGGTCGCTCGCCTCCCCCTCCGCCTCGCGAGCGAAGCGGCCGAGTTCGACGGCTTCAAGCACGGTCATGCCGGCTGGCCGCGTATTGTCCTGACGCATGACCGCGCAATACCGGGCGCGCTCGGCTGGAGGGTAATTGCCGACCTCCCGGTTGTTGAGCAGCACGCGTCCGGTATCCGCCGTCCATAAACCGGACAGAATAGAAAGCAGGGACGATTTGCCCGCGCCATTGGGTCCGATCACCGCGACCAAGCGGCCCGGCTTCATCGAAAGCGAAACATCATCAAGAATTTGAATCGTGTCGAGGGTCAGAGTGACGTTTTCGGCCACCAACGATGGAAGGTCGCTGTTCATCATGCCGACCAGGACGAAGGACGCCGCAGGAGCCAGAGGAAAAACGGTGCACCGATCGCCGCGGTGAGAATACCGACCGCCAACTCGGCCGGCGCAGCCAAGGTGCGCGCCCCAAGATCGGCCAAAACCAGAAGCATACCGCCGATGAACAAAGCACCGGGAAGGACCGCACGATGGAGCCCGCCGAGGAGCAATCGGGCTAGGTGGGGAGCGACAAGACCGATGAAGCCAATAGTGCCGGCAAAAGCCGTGGCAGCGCCGACGAGGAGAGCCGCGGCAACAATGACCTCAAGGCGCACACGCAAGACGGAGACTCCGAGGTGCGCCGCTTGATCTTGGCCAAGTTGCAAAGCATCAAGCGGTCTGGCATTAGGCCAGAGGAGAAAGATGCCGACGGCGAGAAAGACGAGCAGAACAAGGACTTGCGACCATTGGGCCGAGGCGCAACTGCCGAGCGTCCAAAAGGTCATGGAACGCAGCGCATCATCGCTGGCCGAAAAAAGAAAAAAGCCAAGCACGCTGCCCATCATGGCGTTGAGCGCGACCCCCGCGAGAATCAGCTTGGCCGTGCCCCCCGAGGCGAAGCCCACGTTGAAGAGTCCCAGCACAATCACGGCCAACCAGCCGCCGGTGAACGCAGCAACCGGGAGAAGCCAGCCCCCGAGCGCATTCTGCCAACCGAAATAGAAAAAAGTGACCGCGCCAAGAGCCGCGCCGGCGCTTACGCCGATGAGCGCGGGATCGGCCAGCGGATTGCGGAAAAGCCCCTGCACCCCCGCTCCAGCCAAAGCCATTGAGGCCCCGACCAAAGCGGCAAACAAAACGCGCGGCAGGCGAATATCCCAAAAGACCGCCCGCACCACGTCGGAGGTATCACCGGCGCCGCTGAAAAGTTGCCAAAGTTCCGCTGGACCGATAGGCACTGCGCCAAAGGCAGAAGCCAAGGCGAGAACGACGGGAAAAAGTATCGCCAGCAAGCAAAGCCGCCTTTGCCTGCGCCCGCGACGCCGGGCTTCGTCCTCGCGCGCCGGGTTCACGGCTGCCGCAAAGCCGCAGCCACTTGGGTCGCGGCGGACGGTGTGCGCGGACCAAAACCGAGAAAGGCGGCATCATCAACGCGGATGACCCGCAATCCGCCTCCGGCCGACGATGCACCGAGACCGGGCACGCTGGCCAGGAACTGCGCGTCGTCACCACCAATGCTCTCGGAGACGATAACAAAGTCCGGAGTGGTGACGGCAAAAATTTCCGCAGAGAGCGGCTTGTAACCATTGAAGTCCGCACAAATGTTGCGCCCGCCACTGGCTTGGATCATGGCATGGGCGGCCGTCTCACGGCCCGCGGCCATAAGATTGCCACCGTGGCGCGCGAGGAGGAAAACAACACTAGGACGTTCTCCATCATGGTTGGCCGTGGCAGCACGGAGAGCGTGCACGTCGGACTCCACCTTCATGATGAGCTTTTCGCCTTCCTCGACACGCCCGGTTACCGCGGCGATGGTCCGAATTTTATCGTCGATGTCGTCGAGAGAATAGCCGTTGGGGATGATCACCACATCAGCGCCGGCAGCCCGGATTTGCCCGAGCACCGACGGCGGGCCAGCCTCGCCGGAAACCAGGAGGAGGTCGGGCTTCTGCGCCAGAATGCCTTCGGCTCCAAGCATGCGAACGTAGCCGACATCGGGTTTATCTCCCATTCCCTCCACGGCTTGTCCCGAGGTGTCGACCGCCACGATTTGCGGCGTGAGGCCGAGGGCCACGGCAATTTCGGTCACCGCCGAACCCGCCGTGACCAAACGCGGTGCCTCGGCGCGCGTCGACAGCGCACAGAGCAAAAAGGCTAAAATGGTCGCCGGACGAAGCATCAGGCTGGAGGCGGGCGCGGTCAGGCCACGTGAATTTCGTCGTCCAACGCGGAAATCGCGTCGAACGTATCCTGCGCGGCTTTGACCATGGTGTCCTGTTCTTCGGACGACCAATCGATGGCATTCATGTCCTCGCGGAATTTCATCCACAGCCCGCGCTGCGCTTCGCCGTGCGGGTCGAGGTATTTCATCCCCTCGCCATCCGTCTTGCCCCAGGCCTTGCCGAGGGCGCGGGCGATGAAACGCGCGCCGTTTTTGCTCCCCTCGAAAACATAATAGATGCCCATGAGCACGGCCGGTGACGGCGCTTGCTGGATGGTCCCGACCAGATTCTTCGCGCCCTGGAGCGGCTCGATCGTGGCAGGATCGACCCCCAGATAACCGAGGTCGGCCTCGATATTGGCGGTCTGGTAGAGACCCGGCAGGCCGAGCTGGGAAAGACGACGGTCCTCAGCAAGCGCACGGTCCGTCGCCGCCTCGAGTTCGCGATGGATGAGCCAGCGCTGGCCGAGATATTGTTTGTATTGGTCGTGGGCGATGGATCCGCCGACGAGTGCGGCCTCCAGCGGCTTGGCTTCGGCGATGGCATGCTGCTCGGCCGTCTCGGCCTTGAGCCGGCCCATGATGCCGGTGGGTGCTGCGGTGGTGGTCATAATAGTGGTGGTCGGGTTGGCCTTACTGGCCGGCAGTGTATTTCGGATTGTTTTCTTGCGCGGCCTGCCGGCTCCAAAGCCGCATGTCGCGCAAGTCCTCAATGGTCATTAGTCGGGTGGAGCCGTCCAGGAAAGCGGCAATCGCTTTCCCGCCGTGGCGCGGATGGACGAAGCCGAATTGGGAAGGGTCCGAATCCTCAGTCCATTCTCCGCCGCCCCAGCCGCCGCCGGGTTCGCCGGGTGCCCGCACGTATTCGTAGCCATTGATTTCACTGCTGCCCGCAGAGACAAAAGCAATGATGGAGCGATCGGCCTGTCCGACCGAATGGACACAGTCGTTGTTGGTCTGGCCGGCCGTGCCGCCGACAAAGTAGCGGTTGATACCGAACGACGGAAAGGCACTGACCCCGTAATCATACATGCTGCCGGAGGGACTCGAAAGGTTCATGACCTTGAGCAGTTGCTGGCGGTTGTCTCCGGCCAGGAGCGTGCTTTCGATCGCGTAATTAAAATAGGGCGCCAATCGGAAAGGATAGCGGGCCCGCACCTGACGGTTGCTGACGGGTTTGCCCTCGCCGTTGAACACGTTTACCGCCGAGGTATCGCGCGCCGCGAGGTAGCGTCCGCCATTGTCTGCAGCAGCGGCTTGATAGGCGGAAATAAGCGTCCTGGCTGCAGCGGTCTCCGTTGCGGTCTTTGCTTTATCCGCAGCGGACAAAAGCCCCGCACTGCCAATGCCGGCCAAGACAGCCAGGATGGCTATAACAACAAGCAGTTCGATCAGGGTAAAGGCGGTGTTCCGCGTGGTTTTCATGGGTCTGATGGATATTTGGCGCGGAAAAACATACTGCGGCTCCAAGCAGCGCGTCGATCCCCCGATGCAGTGAAGGTGACCTGGAAAGCGCCCGAATCTGTTTCGACCGGGGCGGAAGGGGTCCATGCTGATTGGCTCGCGTGATCGCTGTATTCGACGATCAAGGTGCTCGCAGGCGGCCCGATGAAGCTGTGCGTGACCGAGGTGCTGATTCCGTCATAAAGCGGTGTTCCCATGCCGGCCAGGGCCAGAAAGCGGGGAATGAAAACCGCCCCGCTCTGCGCGACATCGGACTGGTCGAGGCGGACGGCATAA
>JAQBWH010000057.1 GCA_027624625.1 Verrucomicrobiota bacterium
CGCGGCTGCGTTGTTGGAGGAAATTGACTGCTTGGCGCACGGTCGCATCGCGGAAGTCGACACTGGGAATGATAATTCCATTGAGCCGGGCCACCATGAGTTCGGTGCCCCGCCGCTCCTGGGCCAAGGCGGAGGAGTCGGTGGAGCGCGCGTCAAGGAAACGGCGCTTGGGACGTTCCCAAGCTTTGTCCACCTGCCAAAGCATGCGCGAACGGGTTTCGTTGTAGGCGGAATCGTAGTAGCGCTGCTTGCCCACCTCGACTTGTTCCATGCCGCGGAAAGCCGCCGAATTGTATTTGTCGACCGCCAGTACTTGCTGGTAGCGCTTCTGCGCGAGGTCAAAACGACCGGAATCGAAGTAGCCATTGGCCTGAAGCAGCAGCTCGTCGACTTTGGTGCGGTCCTCGGCAAATTCGGGGGTGATCGTTTTGTTAAAGTAATCAGGTTGCTCGAGTCGGGAGAGGAAGACCGCAGCCGGCCGGTAGTCCGGGTTGTATCGCGGTTCGAGAACTTCGCGGGCTACGGCTTCCGCCTTGGCGTACTGGCCCTCGCTGACCAAGTACTCGGCATAACGAATGGCGGTGGAGGAGTAACGGGAAAGCGCGCGGGCCCGCAAGGACTTCCGGGCCGGGCCGTCGGGCGTGAGGTCGACGGCTTGCTTGTAGGCCAGGTAGGCCGCCTCGAGATTGCCGGATTGGAGGGCCGCGTCGCCGCGACGCATGGCATCTTCGGCTTCGACCGTCTCCTGCTGACGCCGGATGATCTCCCGATCGGCTTCGTTCTCGACCGAGTGGAACGAATCCTGTCCGCCGGATCCCGCTTGGAGAGAAAGTGGCACGAAAAACGCCGAGGTCAATGAAGCGCCAGCAAGGATGAGGTTAAGAGGGCGCTTCATTTTGGAAGAGGGGGTTCAAGTGAAGCCGAGACGGTATCGATGGGCATGGGCACCTCCTCGAGGTCCAGGTCTTGGGCCGCGAATTGCTCTGCCGCCAAGGCTTGGCCAGCGGGATCAATCAGGGTGGCGGTGACAAAGATGACCAAGTTGCGCTTGATATGCTGGTCGGACTGCGAGCGGAAAAGAGCACCAGCCATCGGGATGTCGCCGAGTAGCGGGGTTTTGTCATTCACTTTTTGGACGTCTTCGCGCATTAGTCCCCCGAGCACAACGGTCTGTCCGTCGTAAATGCTGACCGAGGTTTCGACCTTCCGTTCGCTGAAGACCGGATAGTTGATCACGTTCTCAGTAACCACAACACCGCGGTTGAGAATGGGGGAACCGTAGTTGATGAAACCCTCGAACTCCGTGACCTCGGGGAGAAGACGAAGATCGATCGTGTAGTTGTCGGACCCCACTGTGGGTTCGACCTCGAGGCTCACACCGACCTTCCTCATGTCAAAAGAGGTCGGCGTGGCCGGCGTGATCGGCTGGGTGCCGCTTCCCGTAGTTTGCGGGACCTGCGGCGGTTCGTATTCTGACGGGTAACGAAACTCACGGATCACCTCCACGGTGGCCGAGGAACCGCTCTTGGTCGTCACCTTCGGAGCAGAAAGAACATCGATCCCTTTTTTCTGGTTCAGCGCGCGGAGCACGACTTGAAACTGCGGATTGGTGAAAATACCAGCCAAGGCCAAGACACCGGCGGCGGGTCCAACTGGACTGCCAAAGAGGAGTCCGTCGAGGGCGTTGCCCGTGATGGCCGTCTGGCCGCTGCGGTTGCCGGCGGTTAGGGGGTTAACGCCGACCGGGACAGTCCCCCCGGGGTAAAGAAAAGGGTAGTTGGCGGTGCCACCCGGCGCAGTTGCGGTGGAATTGAACTGATTGCCGCTGGTGCCGCCGCTGCCAAAGATACCCGTGTCGCCAAAACCGAATTGACCGAGCAGCCAATCGAAACCGAGTTCTTTGAGATTGTTTTGCGAGATTTCGACAAATTTCGATTCGATCTCGACTTGTGAAGGGACCGCGCCGGTGGAGCTTTCCACCAGGGCGTCGACCAGATCCAGGTTCTCCTGCGAATTGCGCACGATGAGACGGCTGCTGCTGGCCAGGAAATTCGCGCTGGCCCCCGGGGGGAACTGCACGCCTTGTGACTCGAGGAAACTTTTGGCGGTGCTTTGACCGGCGGTGCTTTCGAACTCGGTTCCGACACCACCGCCCCCGCCACCGGTCGGCGTCGCGGTGATAAAGCCCGGCGGCACGCGGTATTCTTTGGTAATCAGGGTGTCGGTCGCTTCGTTGATCGGAACGATAAGGACAGCGAAGGGCTCAACCTTGAATTTCAAGTTAGCCAGATTGGTGATGTAGGTGAGTGCTTCCCGCAACGGGAGATTGGCGAGGTCGATGGTCACGGTTTGGGAGGCCGCCGCCTGGTCGAGCTTCAGGACAATGTTAACCCCGCGGTCCGCCGGGTTGATCGCCTCGGTGTCGAGCACATCGGAACGCTGCCGCAAATACTCGATGGCCTCGCGCACCGTGGCATCGGTGAAGTTGATCCGGGGCACGATGATTTCATCCAGTTTGCGATTGATCGATTGCGTTCCGCGCGAAACCAAAACGGGTTGCTCGAGTACCGCGGCGGGGCCGAGGTCCGCGCGCCGGACGGGGGTCTCCCAGGCTTTGTCGACCTGCGTGATCATGGAAGAACGAATGTCGTTGTAAGCGTCGTCGGCCACCCGCGTTTTCGCCACGCTTACCTGCTCCATACCGCGGCGGGCGGCGACATTGTAGCGGTCAAGGCGGAGTACCGCCTCGTATTTGGCGGTTGCTTCGTCAAAGCGAGCCGAGTCGTAAAGTCCTTGGGCTTCGTTGAGAAGGGTTTTGACCTCCTCGACCTTCGCGACGAAGCCGGGAGTGACGGTCTTGTTGAAGTAGTCGGGAGATTCCAGACGCGCGAGCAGGCGCTGAGCCGGTTTGTAGTTAGGATTGTATTGCGGCTCGAGGAGCTTTTCCACGGTTTCCTTGGCGTCATCCCAGCGGCCCTCCTCGATCCGCGACTCAGCCAAGCCCATAACAGACTTGGAAAATCCATCCATGGCGACGGCGCGCAGTTCCCGGACGTTGGGCGCGTCGGGCAAGGCGTCGACCGCGGCTTTGTATTGGGTGTAAGCGGTCTCGTAATCGCGCTCCATGAGGGCAACGGATCCCCGCTGCATGGCCTGCGGAGCGTAGTCGTCGGCCAATTGCATGCGCTTGGCAATCTCGAGTTCCGACTGAGCCTCCACGCCAGCGAAGGAGGGGCTTCCGTTGTCTGGGCCGGCAAAAAGGACCTGGGCCAAAGCCGACAGGACCAAGAAAGCGGGCAGAACAGGCAGACTAAGGATTGCTGGTGTTTTCAATGGAGGCATCCGTGGCGGGAGTTTCGGCAGAGGTGGTGAGGGGGAGGACCGTCAGAAAGCTGCCTTCCGACCCGACCTGTTCTAATACCGCCGCCACACTGTCGACGTCAATCAGTTTATACGCTGAGCCATCGGGACCAAAGGTGAATGTTTTGCCCTTGTCCACACGGTATTCTTCACCTCGGATCGTGTCGACGAGCAAGGCAAAGGAATAAGGGGAGTCCACCTCGCGGCCGGAAACCAGTACGATCACATCCCCGGTGGCGGTGTCTTTCACTGTCAGCTCGGACACATCTACATTGGCGCCGACGTCATTGACTTCAGATTTGAACACAGCCTGCGTCACTTGGAGGTTAGTGCCCTCAATTTTGTCGCCGACTTCGACAAACTGCGTTGGGCTGCTGTAGTCGAGAGTGTTGACCGAAAACTCAGTGCCGCGTTCGAACTCCTCGCCTTGTGCAAGGTCGCCGGAGCGAACACTCGGAGCACCCATAAATTTTATCCGGAAGGGAATCTTTTCGAAAGACTTGAGCTTGAGCTTTGTCCAAAGGGGGGGCTTGGAGGCGGTATCTTTGGGGACGGTGCCCGCGACGAACTCCTCGAGATTGGTGAACCCATCCCCATCGGCATCAGCCTCGGCCAGATTGCGGTCGGTGTAATCGAGGTCATGTTTGAGGATCCAGTCATTGTCGATGCCGGGAACCAATTGCGTGCCGCTTTCCTCGATATCGATCAGGTTTCCTTCACTCAGGAGATAACGGCGGCTGACAAAAAGCGAACCGCCTTGCTCCGACCACACCGCGCCAGACTCATCTTGAACCTTGGCCGCCTCGGCTTGCAGGCCGGCCAGCGCCGTATCCGGTTCGAAGGATTCGCCGGAAGAACGGACGTCGGGGGCCGGAAACTCTTCTTGGACCGAGGAAAGGCCGAGTGCCGTATAAAGCGCCACGGCGAGAAGGAACAGTCCAACCGCAATAAGTAGGACGCGGTCGTAGTTGGCTTTGATCTGGTCCATGCTGGTTCGGTTACTCTTTGGGTGCGGCGGCGCTGACCGAGACGGAGGCAAGGCGCAGTTTGACCGTTAAATTTTCCTGGCCAAAAAGGACCGGAATCGGCGGCGGTTGGCCCGGGGTTTCGGCCACGGCCGGTTCGTCTTGGTTCTCCGGCGGATTCTCCTTGGAAGGCGCCATGGGGTTCGAGTTGGCCACGCTGACCACGCGGACCAGAACCATGGGCTGGGCATTGGCAATGAAGTTCAGGGCTTGGCGGAAATTGGCCTGCTCCGCCACAAATTCCACGTCGAAAACCGCCAGGAGGAGTTCCGGAAGTTTGCCCGCTTCAGTCCGTGCTTGATCTTCTTTCTTCTCCGCCTCTTCGGGGAGAGGGATCCGCGTGATAGAGGTGATTTCGGTCACGCGTGACTCGAGGAGGAGGCGTACGACATTCGAGATGCTGGCCAGTTGCTGCCCGAGGGCGGGCGCAGCCGCGGTGGTCGGGGGCTGATTTTTGTATTGGGTAAACCCCAGATAAAAATCCTCTGGCAGGGCAATATCACCGGCTTGTGCCTTGGCCAATATGTTGCCCGCCGCCTCGCTCAGCTGGTCCTGAAATTGTTGCGGGGTGAGCGAGTTGTCGAGGGGAGCGGTCTGCCCGGCCACGGCGGAAGCCAGTCTGCTGAAAACTTCGGCGGCTCGCTTGTCCTCTGCCCGGGCGGCTTTCAGATTCTCGGGATTGGGGAAGGGTTTAGCCGATTGGAGATTGTTCAATGTGCTGACGTTATTGGCGTAGGCGTCGGACTGCTCAATAAACGCCGCGTGTTGCACGGACGCGAAATAGAGGGCGGCTGCCGCGGCCACGGCAGTGAAGAGGGCGAGCCCTCCGAGAAAAGGATTTGCTTTGAACCAATTCATCACAGTGGGATGGGACGCTTGAGGGGCACGATTAGTTTGTACTCGTAGCCCCAGTGACTGCCGCTTTGCGCGGCGCGTACCGCGACGATAGAATCCTTGTTTTCTGGGGTGATGGCGAAGAACGGCGATTGGGCGAGCGACTGGACGAATTGGTCGACCACGCCGGCTTCGGCCTCGTTTTCAAGATAAAGACCTTCAATCTGGATGCCGGTGATCTCGCCTGTTGCGGTCTCGCCCTCGCCATCGCCCGGGGCGGCTGGCTGGGAGCTGCGCGCATTATCCGCGGAAGCAAAACCCGCAACAGCGGGATAGGGCGAAAGTTTGGTCACCCAAATGAATTTTTCCGGTTGCCGCTGGTTCAACTCATTGATCACCTCGACCCAGCCGGCCCGCAACAGCGGGGCGGCCGCCAAATCAGCGCCGTCTTTGCGCAAACGGGTCTTCTCTGCCTTCAGTTGGGAAATTTGCTGCGAGATTTGCTCCAGCGGGACGATGCTACTTTGGATGTTTTCGTTGATCCGTGCCACCTTTCCCGCCGCACTGTGGTAGTAGCCTCCGAGCAAAGTGATGGCGCCGACCAATCCTGCGGCCGCGGCCATGAGAAAAGGACGCCGCCGCTGGTCTGACGCCGCCTGCTCCAAGGAAGGTGCCTTCAGGCTTATCGCCACCGGACACTCTCCGGCCAGTTCCCTCAGGGCAAGACCGACGCACTCCCCGAGCAAGTGGGCCGAGCGGGAAAGGCTTTCCCCGTCGACACCGGGCCCGATGCCGATGCGCCTTACCGGGTTGAAAAATTCAATGGGCAGGGAGAGCTTTTCGTTGAAAAACTCCAAGGTGTAAGGCATGGACACTCCGCCCCCGGCGAGATAAACGTGCATGGGCGCAGATCCTTTTTGGGAAGTGCGGTAAAAGGTGACCGAACGGGTGATCTCATTGTGGATCCGGGTCATCACGGTGCGCGCGGTTTTGGCCATTTCCGCGATGTCCTCGCTTTTGGCTCCATCATAGTTGCCCGGAGGCGGGATGAGGCCATCGGTGCATTTGAACTGCTCTATTTCGTTGAAGCTCCGGCCTTCGAATTTCTTTTGCAAAGCGACGGTGATCGAATTACCACCAATCGGCAGCGTGCGGATGAAAAATTCGTCTCCCTCCACAAATAGGAGGTTGGTCGCCCGCGAGCCGATGTCGATGAGCAGCGAACACCCGCGGGCGTCGGGATAGTTGTAGCGAAAGGCGTTGTAGAGCGCCGTGGGGGATGTCTCGATAAAGTCGGGGATCAGTTTGGCGGCGCGCAGGGCCTCAACCGTCGCCTCGAGGGCCTCCGTTTTGGTCGCGATGATCAAGGCGCCTAATTTGCCCTCCTCGCGGTCCGGCAAAACCTGATAGGCCCATGTGACTTCCTCGATCGGGTAGGGGACATTTTGTTGGGCTTCGTAAAAAAGAACCTGCGCGATGGCCGCTGGTTCCACCATCGGGATCTGGACAAAACGGCAAAAAACGCCTTGCGATGGGATGGCGCAAGCGCTTGGTCCCCCTTTCCATCCAAGCTTGGTGGCCATCTCGCCGAACGTCACTTTCAGCTGGCCGGGACGCGAGGCGTCGGCCGCCGGGTCGGGCACCAAGGCGGCCTGGGCAAAGCCGGCGAGGGTGATGCCGCCGTCGGATGAAGATTCGAAGACCGCCATCATGGCGGTCTGCATGCCGAGGTTTAGGGCGGCAACGCGGGAGGGATTCTTCATGAAACAGCGAGGCGGCCGGGACTCACATTCCCGCGGGACGCGCCTTGATTGCTTCATAGTAATCCCAGGCGAGCGGGGCGAAAGGGGTTTCATTTTTGTTCAACACATAACCGTTGACTTGCTGCAAGGCGCTCCACCATTGGCCGCGCCCCTTCCAGCTGGCCTCGGCCAGCAGTTGCCCCTGCTTGGTGACAGTCACGCCGACATCAGTCACCGCGGCCGAAGCCGTGGTGGGGATTTTGCCCTCAAAAAAGCGTTCGAGGGTGCGCGGGCTGACATACATGACGGAGTTCAGGCCCTTGGCCTGCGGGATGGCGACATGGGTGACCGACCCGGTCAGGAGCGTGCCTTTTGGATTTTCCCGGCCCTTGTTGTTGAGCAGGATGTAGTAGTTGAAGGTCAACTCATCGAGAAATTCGGGTTTGGTCGCTTTGGGTTGCCAGCTGAACGAAACTTCCAACTCCAGCCACTCTTTGTTTTTTGGCACCTTTTTGTTCTTCGGCCCGAAGCTCACGCTGTATTCCGCTGTGGTCGTTAGATCAGGAGTTATCTTGAGAATCTCAAAGTCCTTGGAGGACTGTTGGGCCAAGGCGGGCGAAGGGGAAAAGAAGAGAACGGAGAGGAGGAGCGAGGCAATCGGTGTTTTCATGGGGTGACGGTAACTTAAAAAAGACGAATTTGGATTTATACGTAGTCCCGCTGGGGAAATCGAGAAAATCTCTTTCAGTGCGCTCCTTTTCCTCCGAGCACCAATGGCACGGTGCGGAGCAA
>JAQBWH010000015.1 GCA_027624625.1 Verrucomicrobiota bacterium
GAACTCACGGCAAAAACACCGCGGCAGACCATGGCGCCATCTCCGCCAGTGCTTCGTCCCCGCTGCGCCGCAGTACCGCAGAGCCGCCGTCGGAAACAAAGCGGGCGGAAATCTCCGCCTCCGGCCACCCCTCAGGTGCGGCCAAGCGCACGGTTTGCGGTTGCTCGCTGCGATTAAAAACGACCAGTGCACGCGCCTGTTCCCCCACGCGCTCGAAAGCCAGAGTGCCGGCCTCATCGTCCAGGACCAACCAACGGAACCCGCCCGCGCTGAAGACCGGTTCCTCGCGACGCAGCGCAATGGCCGCCCGAAAAAAGGCGTGCAGGTTCCGGTCGAACTTCACCTCCTGCGGTCCGACCCTCTCGCCGTCCGGCCCGATCAATTCCGGATCATAAACCAGATCGTCCCACAGCATGGGTTTGCGGCAGTCCGGATCGTTCGCTCCCCACATCCCCGCCTCCCCGCCATAATAGATGAACGGCGTGCCGACATAAGTCATCTGCAGCAGCACGGCCATGCGGACCAGCTTCCATGCCCGCTCGTCGGGCTTCTGCCACCGGTAGCTGGGATTGTCCCTCGGCGAAACACTTCCGCTCACCGCAAGATCGAACTCGTGGCTCTTTTTGTAGTTCTTGCCCGCACGTCCATCAAAAGCAGCCGAGGCCACGCGCGGCGTGTCGTGAGAATCAAGCAGGTTCTGCAGGCGCCGCGCCGTTGGCGCCGGCCACGCGGCCCGCGTGCGGTCAAGCCACGCCGCGAACTCCGTCGGGGTGATCGCGGTATCAAAGAGCCAGCCCTTCACCGGCATGGCGAACCCCTCGTAGTTCATCGTTGCGTCGAAACCGCCCGCCAGCGTCACTTCGTGGGCGTCCTTCCAAATTTCCGTGACGGTGTAAGCGGAAGGATTAAGCCCGTGAACCAACGCGTTCCATTCGCGCCAAAAAGCGTTCGGCACCATCCAGGCCACATCCAGACGCCACCCATCGACTCCGCGTGAGACGTCACCGTCAGGTGCCATCCAGCGGCGCGTCACGGCCAGCAGGTAAGCCTTCACGCCCGGAACAAGGTCACCCGTGCCGTCGGACGCCGTTTCCGCAAACTCCGGCAACTCGGCAATCCCGTGCCACCCACTCCAACGGAACTCACTTTCCGGCGTGCTTGGGTCGTCCCACGACTCCACGCGGAACCAGTCCCGGTACCGTGAAGCCTCCCCGTTTTTGCGCACGTCCTCGAAGGCGAAGAAACCAAGACCGGCATGGTTGAAAACACCGTCAATCACCACCCGCATTCCCCGGCTGTGCGCCTCGTCGACCATCTTAAGAAACAATTTATCCGCCGCGGTCCATCGCCACGTCGCGGGATCCTCGGTCTCTTGCCCGATCATGGCCAGATCGCCGCTCGGATCCGGACCGAACCAAGGGTCGACATGGTGGAAGCTAAAGGCGTCGTATTTGTGATGCGAACCCGACCAGAAGACAGGATTGAGATAGATCGCGTTAATCCCCAAGTCGCGCAGGTAGTCGAGCTTGTCGATGATTCCTTGGATATCCCCCCCGTAGCGCCGGTCGCCCACCGTCCAAAAAAAGTCATCCGACTTGGCCTGCTCCCACGCGTCACGCGCATACCAATCCGAAGTCCAGGCGCTCGTCTGCCACGAATGCGGGACCCACTCCTTGCTTCCGAGGCTTTCTCGCACCGGGTCGTTGGACGGATCGCCGTTGCGGAATCGCTCGGGAAAAATTTGATACCAGACCGCGGAGTCCTGCCAAGCTTTGGGATCCGGCTTCGCGGAGAAAGCAAACGTCTGGGGCAGCGCGGCCAGATAAACCGCAACGAGCAGGACAAGCCGGATCACCCGAGACCTCCCAACCGGCGAAGAGTGTCTGCCTCCGCGGGGCTAAGCGGCATCACACTGAGCCTCGATTGCCGGAGCAAGGCAATGCCGCGCAGGGACGGTTCGGCTTTGATTTGCTCGAGGGTGACGGGCGTGCGGCAGGCCTGACGCGGAACAAGATCGACACACGCCCAATCTCCGTCCTCCGCGGACGGGTCGCGGTAGGCCTCACGGGTCACCCGCGCCGTTCCGACCACCGACTTTCCGGTCACGCTGTGGTAGTAAAAAACCTCGTCACCTTTTTTCATCGCGCGAAGGTTGTTCCGAGCCTGGAAATTCCGCACCCCCGTCCACACCGTGCCCTTGTCGCGCACGAACTGGTCCCACGCGTAGGCGTCCGGTTCCTGCTTGACCATCCAGTAGTTCATGGTGCACCCACCGCGGCGGACCGCAGGGCGCCGGCCAGAAAATCGTGGGTCTTTGGCGCCGGGCCAAGGTTGATCGGCCCGAACGCCTCGGTGCGGTTGACGCCGACGTGCGGGGTGAAAAAGACGTTCTGGTGGGCCAGCACCACACCACAACGTGCCGCCGCCTTGAGGCCGAGGTGGTCGCGGGCGGAAGAACCTGAGGCAACCAGCTTTTGCTTGGGATGGCGGCAAAGAAAGTCCGCCCCGACCCGGGAATTGAAGCAAACCGAAGCGCTTTCCGCGTCCCGCGACACGCTGGCAATATCCTCGGCAAAATCGACACCATGACCGGCCAAACTCCGGGCCAAAAACGGCTGTCCGTCGTCCTCGAGTTCGACAAACACAATTTTCATCGGTGTGCGCTGCGAAATGCTTTTGCTCCCGCCAGACGGAACGACTTTAATCTGCGGACGCTATGAGACGAGGCCTATTTGTCACTTTCGAGGGTTCCGAGGGCTGCGGCAAATCCACCCAGATTCGCCACCTTTCCGCGTGGCTGCAGGAGACCGCGCAGCCATGCCTGACCACGCGCGAACCCGGGGGAACCGCTGCGGGTGACCGCATTCGCGACCTTTTGCAACATGCCCCGGAGGGCCACGCCCTCGTTCCCGAGGCCGAACTCTTCCTTTTTGCGGCCAGCCGCGCACAGCATGTGCGGGAGGTCATCCGCCCCGCCCTCGCGCGCGGCGAGGTGGTGATCAGCGACCGCTTCCACGACTCAACCACCGTCTACCAAGGGGTGGCCCGTCAACTCGAGCCCCAGATGACCCGCACGGTCAATGGATTCGCCATCGGAGATACCCTGCCCGATATCACGTTCCTCTTCGATATGGACGCGGCGGAAGCCCACCGCCGCATCGCCCAGCGTGACCAAGCCGCCGACCGCATGGAACGCGAGCCCCTCGCCTTCTACCAGGCCGTGCGCCAAGGCTATCTGCGCACCGCGGCCGACCAACCGGCACGCTTCGTGGTGCTCGATGCGACCCGACCTGAAGAACAACTGGCCGCGCAGATACGAGGTGTTTTGACCGAAAAATTCCATGGCTTTTTCGCCCGCTGACATCCTCGAACGCCTGCGCCGGGCCCGTGAGCTCGACCGCTTGCCCCACGCCATGCTCATCACCGGCTCCCCGGGGAGCGGACGGGCCCGTCTGGCCCTGCAAATCGCGGCCATGGTCAACGACACCACGGCAGAAAAAGCGGCGGTGCACCCGGATATCCACCGGCTCGAGCCCGGTTCCAAATCGCGCCGCATCTTGGTTGAGCCGTTCAAGGAGTTCTGCCTCCCTTTCTTCTCCACCAGCTTCCAAGCCGGCGCGGTCAAAACCGGCATCGTCTTCGACGCCGACCGCCTCCACCTCAACGCGGCCAACGCCTTTCTCAAAACCCTAGAGGAACCACCGGCCAACACCCTCTTCATTCTGGTCACTTCGAATCCCGGCCTCCTCCCCGTCACCATCGTCTCCCGCTGCGCCCATTTTCCCCTCCGCGCGGCGGCCCTGCCCGCCCTCGACGGAGCGGTCGCCGTGGTGGCCGCGGCCACCGGGCAACTTCTCGCCGCGCCGCCCCAATCCCGCCTGGGGGCCGGGTTGCTCCTCGCCCGGCGCTTGCAGTCCCTCCTGCGTGAAAGGCGCGAGACGGTCGAAGCAGAAGTTTCCGCCGCATTTAAGCAGGAGAAAAAGCGCCTCGGCGACGCGGCCGATGAGGATTGGATCAAGACCGAGGAGGGTCGGCTCAAGGCCCTCACCGAGTCCCGCGTGCTCGCCACCCGTCAACACCTGGCCGGCATCGTCGCCGAGCGCGCCGCCGACGTGCTCCGCGTCCGGCATGGTGTCACCGCCTTGCAATTTCCCGCGCTGGCGGCCGAATCCGGGCGTCTGGCCGCCCTGCTCGACGACGCGTCCCTGCTGCGCATCCTTGACGGCGCGGCGCGATTGCGTCTTTTTTTGGAGCGCAACGTGAAGGAAGATATCGCCCTGGAGGCCGGATGCCTCGCCCTCGCCCGCTCATGAAAAAACACATTGTCGCCAAATTCGGGTCCGGTGTCCTGACCACCGATGCCAGCGGGCTGAAGCTCGAAGCCGGGCAATTCACACGGCTGGCCGGGGAAATTGCCGGACTCGTCGAGGCTGGTCATTCCGTCGTCGTGATCTCCAGTGCGGCCGTGGCCGCCGGGGTCGCCGCCCTCGGCTTATCCGCTCGGCCCGAAGCGCTGCCGGCCAAACAGGCCTGCGCCGCGGTGGGCCAATCACAGCTCATGCGGACCTACGAGGAGGCGTTCGCCCGCCACGGACTCACCGCGGCCCAACTCCTCCTCACCCACGGTGACATCGACAGCCTGCAGCGCCGCAGCAATGCCGAAAACACCCTCGGCCAACTGCGCACCTTTCCGCGCGTCATTCCCGTGATCAATGAAAACGACTCCGTGGCCGTGGAGGAACTCCGCTTCGGCGACAACGACCGCCTCGGCGCCGAGGTCGCCCAGCTTTGTGCTGCGGACCTCTTCCTCATTCTCACCAGCAGCGATGGTCTGCAGGCCGGGGGCCAACGTCTGCCCGTCGTGACCGAACTGAACGAGGCCCGCCGCCATATCACCGGTCAAACCGGACCGCACGGCACGGGCGGTATGGCGAGCAAACTTGATGCGGTCGAAACCGCCACCGCCGCCGGAATCGAAACGTGGATCCTCGACGGACGGCTACCCGGCCAGTTGGCCGCCGCAACCTCGGGAGCCGACGTCGGAACCCGTTTCCCCGCCAATCTATGATCCGCCGCATCACCGCCATCACCGCCGTCACCTGGACCGAATTGGTCAGGCTCAAGGTTTTCTATTTCCTCATCATCTTTGCCCTCTTGGTCATCGGAAATTCGTTCTTCCTCGCCCGTTTCAGCTTCGAGGAAGAATTCCAGATGCTGAAGGACATCGCACTGGGCGCGATGAGTGTTTTCAGTTCGCTCCTTGCCATCCTCGCCACCGCTACCCTCCTGCCCAAAGACATCGAGGACCGGACGATCTACACCGTTCTGGCCAAGCCCGTCTCGCGCACCGAATACCTTCTCGGGAAACTCTCCGGAGTTTTTCTCCTCCTCGCTCTGGCCGTCTTGCTTATGGGAGCCGTTTTCGCCGCCGTGCTTCTCCTCCGCACCCAGACCCTCTTGCACTCGGCCCAAATCGAAATGGCCGCCTTGCCGCCGGCCGAGTTGCAGGCCGCGCTGGATAAAATCCGGGCCACCGGGTACGACCCCAACCTTTTGGCCGGCGGGGTCGTCATTCTGGTCAAAGCCTGGCTTCTTGCCGCCTTGACCATGTTCATCTCCACCTTCGCCACCTCGACCATTTTCACCACGATCACCGCTTTCGCGGCTTATTTCATCGGGCATCTCCAAGCGACTGCCCGTGACTATTGGCTCGCCGCGGATACCTCCGGTCTCCTCACCAAATCCGTTCTGGCCATCGTCTCCCTCGTCTTTCCGGACCTGCAGGCTTTCAATCTGGTCGACGATATCGTGACGGGTGTCGCCATCCCCACGGCCATTTTCTGGAAAACCCTCGCCCTCGGCGCCGGCTACATTGCGGTCTACACCGCCTTGGCCGCCGCCGTCTTCCACCAAAAGGAACTCTAAGCCATGCGGCCTGCTGTCCTCTGGACCTTAGTCGTCGCCAGCCTCCTTCTTTTCGGTCTGGCCCGCCTGCCTTTGGAAAAAGCGCTCGATACCGCCCACCGCACCGCCGGGTTGCGCACCGCGGCGCTCAACATCGAGTTGCGCGAACAAATCGGGCAACTCTCCTACGCGGCCGCCCTCAGCGGATTCCGCTCCCTGATCGCCGCCTTTCTCTGGATCGAGGCCCACGCTGCGTGGGAGCAAACCGCGTGGGGACGCATGGCCGGACTCTTCCAGAGCGTGACCTCCCTGCAACCGCGCTCCCTTGTCTACTGGGACCTCGCCAGTTGGCACATGGCTTGGAATGCCTCCGTCGCCGCGCGGGCAAACCCGAAGGAGCCGAGCGAATTCCTTCGCCAGCGCGCCGAACGGGAATACCACAAACTCGGCCGCGACTTCCTCCTGCGCGGCATCGCCAACAACCCCGACCAACACATCCTCCACGAAAGACTTGGCATCATGTTGCGCGACAAATTCAATGATCCCTGCGCGGCCGCCGACGCCTTCACCACCGCTGCGAAAGAACCCAGCGCACCGCCTTACGTCAAACGCCTCGCCGCTTACGAACTGGCCGCCTGCCAAGGGCGCGAACGCGAAGCTTACGACAAATTGCGCGCCATCTACCTCCTCGGGAAAGAAGAACGCATGCCCCGCGTCATCACCTTGATCAACGAACTCGAAGCACAACTCGACATTCCCGCCGCCGAACGCCTTGCTCCCCCCGAAGCGCCATGAGGGCGCGTGATCGGGATTGCCATGGGGCTTTGGTCATCGGAGTCTGCCCCGCACCCGCGTCCCATGCGCATTGCCATCTTTGGTGACATCCACAGCAATCTCGAAGCCCTGCAGTCGGTCTTGGCCGACGCGCAGACCCAAGGATGCACCCACCACATTTGCCTCGGCGACTTGGTCGGCTACAGCGCCGACCCGGTGGCCTGCATCGACCTTGTCCGTTCGATCGATTGTCCGGTGATCAAAGGAAACCACGACGAACAGGCTGCCATGTCCGGTTCGCTCGACGGCTTCACCGAACTCGCCGCCACGGCCATGAACTGGACGCGCGACCAAATTGGCGAGCAGGACAAGGAATGGCTCCGGTCACTCCGCCTGCAGCGCGTCATCCGCGACTTCACCGTGGTCCACGCCACTCTTGATACCCCGCACAAATGGGGCTACATCGTCACCCCGGCCGACGCCGCAGCCAGTTTCACCTACCAGCACACGCCGGTCTGTTTTTTCGGCCACACCCACGAACCGTTTCTTTTCTCCACCGGGATTGTCGTCACGAAAAAGACCTTCGACCAAATCAAGCTGCACCCCGGCAAACAATACCTCATCAACAGCGGCAGTGTCGGCCAACCGCGGGACCATGACTGGCGCGCCGCTTATCTCATCTACCAGCCCGACACCCTCGAGGTCGAACTGCGCCGCATTCCTTACGACATCGAAACCACCCGGCGCAAGATCCTCGAAGCCGGTCTGCCCGCCGAACTGGCCGAGCGTCTCGCCCTCGGCACATGACTGCCAACCTTCCTCAACGCGTCCTCATCCTCAAGCCCAGCTCGCTCGGTGACATCGTCCATACCCTGCCGGCCGCGGCTGCCCTGCGCGCTGCCTTCCCGTCCGCGCACCTCACGTGGATGGTCAACCCGGAATGGGCACCGCTCCTCGAGGGGAACCCGTGTCTTGACGGAACTCTCCTCTTTCCTCGGGCCGATTTTCGCGGGCCCGCCGGATGGCTCCGATTTCTCCAGTGGCGGCGCGGTTTGCCCAAGCAAAACCAACCCGACCTCATCCTTGATTTCCAAGGACTCCTCCGCACCGCCTTGGTCGCCCGTGCTTTCCGGGGCGTTCCGGTCATCGGACTCTCGGACGCCCGTGAAGGCGCCCGCTTTGCCCAGACCAAGACCGTCCCGGTCAGCCCGAAATCCCATGCCGTCGAACGCTACCTCTCCCTCGCCGCAGCCACCGGGGCAAACCTCGCCGGACCACCCGTCTTCCACCTTCCGCCCGGCGACCAACCCTCCAGCCTGATCCCGTCCGCGCCTTACGTTGTCTTGCACCCTTTCTCCCGCGGCCGCGGCAAATCACTTCCCTTGGAGTCGGTCATGGCCTTCTGCCGGGCGGTCCGTTGCCCGGTCATTCTGGTCGGTCGCGCGGGGAACGAACTCCCCGGCCTCCCGCCCAACGTGACCAACCTCCTCAACCTCACCAGTCTGAGCGAACTCCTCTGGATTCTCCGCCGTGCCGCCTTTGTGGTCAGCGTCGACAGCGGACCGATGCACCTCGCCGCCGCGGTGACCGATCAACTGCTGGCCATTCACACCTGGAGTGATCCTTGCCAGGTCGGGCCCTACCGTCCGGGCAGCCACGTTTGGAAGGCCCGCAACTTCTTCCCCGCCCTCGACCCGCTGGCCTCCTCCGCGCCGACGCTCGTCCCCGGGCCCGACGAGGCCGAAACCATCGCCCGCTGGGTGCGACAGCAACTGTAGCATCCCCGGGCTATGCCCCCGGCAAGGACGCAGACCGCCGGTTGACCTTGCGTTTGACCAAGGCCAGCGCCTCCCGTGCTTCCTCGACCCGCAGCAAAGCACAAATCGTAAAATAAACGGCCGCCGCCGCCCCAATAATGGCCAGCAGCGACCAGGCACGGTCCACTAGCGACTCCGCTCCCAACCATGGCGCCAGCCATTCCCGCCCGAAAATGCACACCGCGGCCAAGCCCGCCACCGCGACCAGAATCCGCCCGAACGAACCAACCACCCGGAAAGTCTCCATCCCGCCAGCCGCCCGCCGCATGAAGAAATAAAGGATGAAGAAATCGATCGTCGCGACCAGCCCGGTCGAAAGAGCCAGCCCTTTGTGTCCCAGTCCCATGCGGAAAGTCAGTTGCCAGTTGAGGACAATGTTCAGGGCGATGCCGAAAAAAGTCACCAACATCGGGGTCCACTTGTGATCCAAGGCATAAAAAGCGGGCGACAAGACCTTGATGCACGCATAGCCCATCAACCCGACCGCGTAAAATTTCAACGCCGCCCCCGTCTGCATGGTATCCCCCGCCGCGAATTTCCCGCGCTGATAGATCAACCCGATGATCTCGTCGCTCATCAGCATCAATCCGATCGTGGCCGGCAGGGTGAGAAAAAGCGCCAGGCGGATCGCTTTGGCCAGCGTCTCGCGGAAGTGCCCCATGTTGCCGCCCGCCGCGATCTTCGCCACCGCCGGCAAAGTCACCGTAGCCACAGCCACGCCAAAAATTCCGAGCGGCAACTGCATGAGACGGAAGGCATAGGAGAGCCAACTGACCGCGCCATCCCCGAGGTAGGAGGCGAAGATGCTGTTGACCATGACATTGATTTGCACCGCACTGGCCGCGATGACGGCCGGCAGCATCAACCACAGGACCCGCTTGACTTGCTTGTCGCGCCAACCGAAGTCGAAGTGGAAGGTGAAGCCGACTTTTTTCAAGCTCGGGATTTGCACCGCGAGCTGCAGGAATCCGCCGATCAACGTGCCCACCGCCATGCCGAGCAGGGCGCGCGGACCGAACGTCGGGTCGATCATCCAAGCCAGGGTCACGCCACCGAAAATCGACCCCAAGTTGTAAAAGCTGGAAGCGAGGGCCGGCACGCCGAAGACATTGCGCGAGTTGAGCATGCCCATGACCAGTGCCGCCAGGGAGACCATCAAAATGAAGGGGAACATGATGCGCGTCAGCTCGATCGCGAAGGCCGACTTGTCCGCGTCGAATCCCGGGGCGAGCACCGCAATCAGCGCCGGGGCGAAAATGATCCCGAGCAAAGTGACCAAGGACATGAAAACGAGGACCATGGTGGCCATCTTCCGCGCCAGTTCCCACGAAGCCTCATAGCTTTTTTCCACCCCGAGCTTGGAGAACACCGTGACAAAGGCGACCGACAGCGCCCCCTCGGCGAAGAGATCGCGGAGCAAATTCGGGGCACGATATGCCGTGATGTAAGCGTCCATCCCTCGGCCCGCCCCGAAGAGCGCGGCAAAAATCAATTCGCGCGCCAACCCGAGCACGCGGCTGAGCATGACGGCCAGTGCGACGATGCCCGCCGCCCGTGTGTTCAGTTTTTCTCTAACCATGCGCCGCCCTGCGTAGCCGATCCATGATAGCCATGCCCAGCCCCGATTCGGGAGTAGTCCGGGCGTAAATGCGCGCTACCCCGCACGCATCGAGCCGGCGCAAAGCACCAAAAAGGAGCGGAGCTGCCTCCGTGGGATCCGATGGCAAGATTTCGGCCGCGGCAAACCCCGCATCGACCGGACCGAAGGCCAAGACACCGCTGGTCGATGCATCCTCCGGCCATGCCGCGTCGTCGGACCACAAACGCAAAGGCGTGCGCGGCGCGTAGTGACTCTCGAGCATGCCCGGCGCGGCGACCGGCCCGCCGCGCGCTGCCCTCTCGACCGGCGCAAATTTTTCCAGTTCCTCCACCGTGACCGGACCCGGACGCAGCAAGACAAGCCGCCCGTCCTCCACCGCGACAATGGTCGACTCCAAGCCATGGCGGCAAGGTCCGCCATCGAGCACCAGCGGAATGCGGCCGCCCAGTTCTTCGACCACATCTTCCGCCGTGACCGGACTGATCCGCCCGAAGCGATTCGCGCTCGGCGCGGCGACCGGCCCGGCCAGTGCGGAGACGAGGGCCGCCATGACGGGATGCGCACTGCAGCGCAGCGCCACGGTGGGCAAACCCGCACGCACCATATCAGACACCACATCTTGCGCGGGGAAAATCATGGTCAACGGTCCAGGCCAGAATTCAGCCGCCAGCTTTTGCGCCAACCGCGCAGCCGTGGCGCCCGGTTGCGCCAACTTGCCAACCCACGAGACATCCGCCACATGCACGATGAGCGGATCAAAAGCCGGACGCTCCTTCGCGGCAAAAACTTTGGTTGCTGCCTCCGCATTCAACGCATCGCAGGCCAAACCGTAAACTGTCTCGGTCGGCACGGCGACCACATCTCCGGACCGCAGGAGCGACGCCGCCTCCCCGGCCGCCAAGGCAACTTCCCGCGCACTTTGCGCGGCGAGTCGACGCGTCCTCACAAAACCTCCTTCTTCGCCCGAATAATTTGTAAATAACTGCCTAGTAAACACTTGCGATTTCCCGACCAAACCATCAGGGGCGACTCCGGCCACTTCTCGCCAAGAGTCGCTCTCGGACCGGGCCGGTTATCTTTGCCAATAAGCATTTGACCATTCCTCACCTCTCCAGCATATAGCGCAAAGGGCGGAGAGTATCGCGTCAAAAACCAGCCCTGCCTGCATGCCCCACGGAATAATAAAATGGTTCAACAACAAAAAGGGCTATGGTTTTATCACCGACCCAAGCGGAGCCAGCGCCGATATCTTCGTCCATTACTCGGAGATTCGCGGCGACGGATTCAAGTCGCTGGAGAAAGGTGACAACGTCGAGTTCGAGTTCGGCCCGAGCGATCGTGGACCGAAAGCCCTGAACGTGGTAAAAATCTGAACGTGTTTCGCAATCTGGTCCTCGTCGGGTTTATGGGATCCGGCAAATCCAGCGTCGGCCGGGTTTTGTCATCCCTCACCGGCTTCGCCCTCGTCGATACCGACACCCTTGTGGCCCGGGAGGCGGGACAATCCATCCCCGTCATTTTCCAAAAGCAGGGCGAAGAACATTTCCGTGCGCTTGAAACCAAAGTGCTGCAGGGCCTGGTCGGACGCATCGGCTTGATCGTGTCCACCGGCGGCGGCGTCGTCGTTGCCGAAGAAAATCGTAAACTTCTCCCGCAAATCGGCCCCGTGGTTTGGCTCGACGCCAGCCCCGAGCAACTTTACCAGCGGGTCAAACACAGCAACCGCCCGCTCCTGCAGACCGCCGATCCCCGCCGTACCCTGAAAGAACTCTACGCCAAGCGGGAGCCTCTTTACGCCGGGGCCGCCGCCATCCGCATCGACTCCGCCACCCTCACCCACCGACAGACCGCGGAAGCCGTCCTCGCCCACTTCCAACGACACGCCCAGCAGCAATAATTCCCGTAGTTGAAAAAAAAAAGCACGCCGCTAATCTTCGCCTATCTTCAATGCCTCGTGGTGTAACGGTAGGACTTTTTTAGCTGCCGCTATCTCTGATTACACAGTGCAAATCGGCAATTCGGCACAGTAAAAAACTTTTCGATTAGGACACCATAGGACACTTTGTGGCATGGCCAGCCTTCGCCCCAAACCTAGATCCCCCTTTCACTATTTGGATTATCGTGACTTGGAAACGGGCAAGTGGCGGCGAAAGAGCCTCAAGCTGCGCAGGGACAACCCCGCTGAATCACGTAGGGCACAGAGGATAGCCGAAGAGTACAGCCGTAAAGAGGCGCAGGTCGGGAATATGGCGAGCGGGAACTTCGCAGTGTGGGTTCCTACGTTTTTGCAGGACAACTACTTGAATCCCCACAGTCTGGCTCGATACACAGCTGCTTGGGCGAAGGTGTGGGCTTTTCTGAAGAACAAAGGCATCCACCACCCACGACAATTTCGCTGGGAGCACGTGAGCGAGTACATCAGAGAACGGAAAAACCAAGGCGTCCAACGCAACACCGCAGTGCTGGAAATCAAAGCTTTCGGGACAATCATGCGGGAGGCAGTTCGGAGAGACTACTGCGAGAGAAACACCGTTGCAGATGGCAGGATTCCGAGGGACCCCGCTAAAAAGAAACCAGTCCTCACCGTCAAGCAGCTAGACATCATCCGCAAGCATCTGAAGACCCGACCAAAATGGATGCTAACGGTCTTTGAAATCCAATCCCACTTGGGATGCAGGTTCAACGAGTGCGCATTCGGCAAGGCTCACGTTGATTTCAGGAGGAAGTTGATCACGGTGACCGACTCTAAGAGGAAACCGGACGATCCGAAGAGAACCTACATAGTCCCGCTTGTCCCTTCGTTAACATTCAGCTCCATACGTGCTTGCACCGGAGGGTTGAAACCATCGGACACACTAACGATCACTACGTTTTCTCCCAAATCATCGGTGGACGGGGTGCCGTCAAAACGGCCATACTCCTTATTGGCCAACACAATCCAGTCCGGCCCAGACACCTTGGAATACATCAACCGATCACCGTCGGCATCCGACGCACGCCAGTTCACGTAGATCTGTTGCGCCTGCCCCACCACGACGTTCTCCTGAAAGGTGCGGTTCTGCCACTTTGGCGGGCTGTTATCACCAAGCACGCCTGCCGCCGCACGAATCGCCGGCTCAAGCGCCAGAATTTCTTCGCGGTGCTGCTGTAAGCGGCCTGACATTTTTTCGATGACTTCGGCATATTCAGGGTTGGTCGCGACGTTCACATTCTCATCCGGGTCGCGCGAATGGTCATATAACATATGCGCACCGTTGCTCCACTCGGCGTAGTGATAACGCCCCATTTTAACCGCGTCTCCTGAGTGATAGCGGCTGAACACCGCATCCTTAACCGTGGCCGAGTCGTCTTCCAAAATCGGAACGAGACTCGTCCCCTGAAGGTGCGACGGCAGTTCGGCTCCGACGAGTTCACATAAGGTCGGGTAGATGTCCACGAATTCAACCAGAGAGGTGGAACGCCGTCCCGCCTCGTAGCCAGGCGCACTGATAATCAAAGGCGCATTTAGAGAGGTTTTGAAGAGCGCATGCTTGCACCAAAGCGAATGCTCGCCCAGTTGCCAGCCATGGTCACCCCATAGGATAACGATAGTATCCTCGCGCATCCCGAGGCGATCCAACTCATCGAGTAATTCCCCCACCATTGCATCCGTGTAGGAGACACAGGCATAGTAACCGTGAATCAGAGTGCGCGCATAATCATCCGCTACAGCGCCCTGCTCTGGCACACCACCATACATGTTGCGCAATTCCTCCCACTGGTGAATCGCTTCTTTCGGTGCTCCCTCGGGTGGCAGCGGATTATCGGCCAATTCTAACGACTCACGGTCATACAAGTCCCAATACTTCTTGGGGGCGTTGAACGGCAGGTGCGGCTTGGTAAATCCGGCTGCAATGAAGAAAGGCGTGCCAGCTTCCTTCGCGCGACGCAGATCCTCGATCGTCTTTTGCATGACCGGGCCTCCCGCATAATCCATATCCCCAACATCAGCGTCCTCGAAGGCTGGCTGCTCACTGCTGGGCAAGTCGATGTTTTCCGGCTTGTGATAGATTTTAAAATCCTTGCTGCGGAACACATCATCCCATGAGTCACTATTATCGCTGCGGTCGTGATAGATTTTACCGTTGGAAATCGTGGTATAGCCAAAACCCTTGAGCCAGGAAGGGATGTCCGGAATGCCGGCAGCATCTGTCTGAGCGGTGGTATAGTACGTCACAAAACGATTCTCCGTAGGATAGAGCCCCGTCATCAGACTGGCGCGCGTGGCTCCGCAGACTGGCACTTGGCAATACGCCTCCTCAAATACAATGCCACTCTCAGCCAATCGGTCGATGTTGGGCGACTGAATCGTGGGATGACCATAGCAGCCCAACTCCGGGCGCAAGTCATCCACCGAAATAAACAGAATGTTCGGGTGCTCGGCGGCTGAGGCAAGTGCGCCCAGCGCAATCGCACCGAACAGAGATATGGTTCGTTTTTTCATAATGGTCTAAATTCTCTTATTAGTTTTCACAATGTTGGCGGAAGCGTTCGAGCGCTTCCAGATTAGCTTGGCGGACTGCCTGCGTCAAAATTTTGTATGCGGTGCCATCCTCGCGGACGACGCCTTGCTTCAACATCCCCGCCCCCTTGGCATAGCGGTCGATGTATTGACAACGCTGATACCCGAGTATGTAGGGCTTTTCAAACGCATCTTTCAGGTATTGATCATAAGCCAGCCCCACGGCCTCTTCGCTTTCGAGTTGTTGCCACATTGTCCTGGGATACTGCGGGGTGGGAAAACTATTCTGGTGGTCGCAAATCAAAATCGGCTTGTTGAACCGCTCATACATGCTGTCGAAATAGTCTGCATCGAATCGCACACCTCCCGGCTGAATAGAAAGGACATCAATATACGGCAAGGCCTCCTCAATCACAGCATCGGGATGATCGTGTGCCAAATAACGCTCTCCGAAAATTAGGGCATCTGGTGCCAGACGGCGCGTCTCTTCGCCAATGACCTTGTAAAGCTCACGTGCGATCAAGCGTAGGAAGGCCTCATCCGACTGACCGCCATCAGCCAAGAACTGCTCATAGCGCTGTTTTCCCGGCGCCCCTGCAGGTAACTCACGGATCATGGAAACCCAGTCCGTTCCACGTTTTTTGCGTGCACGTTGCAAATCCCATTGCGGTGTGTCAGTCCAATAATAACCGATCAGGTTAGGATTGTCCGCTTGCCGACCGATTTCATATTGGATGACTTCGCGCATCTTTTGCTGAACAATCGGATCGAAGACATCACAATATTCAAACTGCGCATCCGACATGTAGTTGGCATTCTGAGTCAAATACATCGGAGCGAAGCTGGGCAGCATCCGGCACAAGGGTTCCGGCGTGCCGTAACCTCCGGTATTATAGCCCCAGGATGTCAGCTGTTCTAAGATCTCTTCGCAGGCCTGCTGGCGATCTCCGACCACAGCGCCCTCTCCCTGGAAGACGTTTTGGATATGGTTCACCCCTAGAGTTAGAAACGGCTTACCATCGGGGGCGATAAGGCAATCACGCCCATTTGCTTTGCCGAGTTGAAAGCGTCCGTCTCCGGCGGCTTGGATGAGGACTGCACTAAGCAAGAGCACGGTCAATGTGATTTGAATGATCTTCATAGTGAACGGTCTCCTACTTTCGGGCGTTTTGTTTCTTCACCAACTCGCCATTGACGAAATGCTTGTAAGGCATCGTGTCGTAACTGTTGACCTCGGCAGCGACGTCAGGATCTGACAAGTCCGGCCACGGATTATTCTCAAGTAGTTTTTCCAACTTTTTTCGAATTGGTAACACTTCGGGCGAACCAGTGACATCTTTGTATTCGCTGCGCAGGTGGGCGTCACCACAATCAAAGAGACGGCCTTTGGGATCGCCATACACTGGGTCCACATCTTCAAGCAGCCAGCGCTTGGTGCGCACCATACGTGCGGTCGCAATATAGCTGGTGATCCACTCACGGTGCGTATCACTGGCACCTGTCAAGAACGGCACCATGCTCTGGCCATCGAGCTCGTAGCCCTCCGGCACACTCGCTCCGGAAAACTCCATTAGTGTCGGGAAAATATCGGAAAACTCCATCAATTCATCAGTCGCCCCGCGTTGCTGAATCAAGTCGGGGCAATTGACAATAAAGGGCACCCGCGGCCCGTCTTCATTGGCATGCATTTTCTTGCCATGTGAATCGCCGTTGTCAGAGGTAAAGATGACGATGGTATTATCGCGCAGGCCTGCGGCCTCCAAGCCATCCATCAAACGCCCGACAAGGATGTCGATATACTCAACCAAGCCCTGGAGGCTGCCGCCCTTGTTACTGCCGGGGATTCCATCGATCGGCGTCGTGGGGATCCCGCCGCCAGCCATGTCATGCACTAGGTTCATCGGATAATAGGCGAGGAATGGCTGGTCCTGATTGCGCTTGATGAAATCGATTAAAAATCCGGCGTAAAGATCTGGCCCAAAGTCTTCGGCGGTCGTCTCCATCAACTCGCCGTTACGAATTACGCAGGGGTGCCAGTAACGAGCCGGCACGGGCTTGGCACCTGGGAAATTATATTTGCCTTCAAACTTCCCGGTAAAGGTGGAGCCTTCCGGCACATCCTGTAGGGTCAGCGCGCGGACACATTGCTCGTCAAAGCCAACACCCTTCGAATAAATGGAGCCGCCCAGTGCCATTGGATTACCGACAATCGCCGTGCGGTAACCATGCTCACGCAAAACCCGCGGGAATGTCAGGTGCTTGCTCACCCAGTTCCAGCGCGTCTGCTTGATGCAATTGAGGCGTAAGTCATTGTGCCAGACGCCGGTGCGACTCGGATAGCGCCCAGTCACCAACAGCGCACGCGTTGGCGAGCACATCGGCGTGGCCCATGCGGTGTTGAATTTCACGCCACCTGCTGCAAGCGCATCCAGATTCGGCGTATGGTTCACCTGATTGCCGTAGCAGCCGAACTGTTCCGGGCTAAGATCATCCACCATGATGATGAGGAAATTCGGTGGTGTTTCCGCGGATGTGGATTCAGCTTCGAGCGAAACCGCCGACATCGCAGTCAAGCAAATCAGGCTAATGAGTTGTTTCATATTTTTCATAGTAACAGTTTTTATAGGGAGGGTATTTTATCGAAGCGACATGCGCTTACGAACCGATCGCAGCGCAACAGTCTGCACAGTATTCAATCTGCTTGTGATACTCTGGGTCATTCTCAGCAAAGTGATTCACAATAAAACGACCATCCGGCTGGATTCCTCGAACAGCATCCACAATCACTTCAGTCGCCGGTCCCGGACCACCTTGTGATTCCACCCAACGACGTGCGCCCATATCGGGTGCCTTCAACCGGATGCCAGGAGTTTCATTGTATAGATCCCACTCATCGATTTCCGGAAAGTCCTCCACCAGCATACGGACGTGCGCCATGATATCCTGATCCAAATCCTCCACTGGGCGCTTGGGCGAAGCAATCCACTCAGGAACGACTTCGTGCCACATTAACGGATGTCCGCGCAAGCGCATCCCCTGCTGTTTCGCCCACTCCAGCTTTTCCCTCGAATCGGCACGGTAGTTCCAGTTCCCCTGTTGATTGGAGTGCACCGCCCAGTAAAAGTCGATTGTCGCGTAGTTAAAAAGATTGGCAAAGCGGTCTTTAAACTCGGGATACCAATCGCGGTTCGGCACCTCCCAATCGGCGGCTAATGATCCACCGAAATTAAATGCATGCCGTGTTTGGCTCAATGAATAGACCGATTCCTCTGGAACAATTTGACCATCCGGCAGCACGAGGCGCAACTGACAGTCGCCTTGACGGACCGCTTCAATGCGTTGCTGAGCGCCATCAAGAGTCCACGGAAGGTGATCAGCTGAAGTCACGTTTAAACACAACGCAGTGACTAGGGGTAGTAATACACTTTTAGACATTATAATTGAGCAGTATAGAATGTGACGGGTGGATCGACAATCTGGATTTATGAATTAATAAAACGGTTTTTTGAATTTGCGCAGAACGTGCTCACGTCGGGTTCACGCTGAATCAATGCACCTGACGACGCGTCTCGTCTCGAATTGCGATGAGTTCCTTCATTAAATCGAACTGATTTTCGGCATAGTCCTGAGTGCCAAACAAATCATGTAAACGCCGATACAGTTGAAACAAGCGCTCATAGATATCCCGATTCGCCGGAATCGGTTCATAAACGGTATCCGACACAGACGTCATTGCCTGCGCGGCTGCTCCAAAGTCTGGATAGATACCTGCCACCACTGCACCTGCCATCGCAGCTCCAAGCGCACAGCTTTGCTCATTCGCAGAGACTTCCATCGGACAGCCCAGCACGTCGGCATAAATTTGCATCGTCATCGGACTCTTAATTGAAATGCCTCCGCAATTAACGACCCGTTCAATCGGCACGCCATACTCCTTATAGCGCTCGATAACCACCCGTGCGCCAAAGGCCGTCGCTTCCACCAAGGCACGAAACATTTCCGCTGGCGTGGTATGCAAGGTCAGCCCGAGGATCATCCCCGTCAGTTCGGGATCGGTCAGTGTCGAGCGATTGCCATTGTTCCAGTCCAGTGCCAGCAGGCCAGATTCTCCGGGCTGAAGCATCGCAGCTCGATCACCCAGGTCTTGTTGCGTCATGCCGCGCCCCGGCTCGACCTTATGGACTAACCAATTAAAAATGTCGCCGACCGCAGCTTGACCGGCTTCGAGGCCATAACAACCGGGCAAGACCGATTCATGCGCCACGCCGCAAATACCTGGAATATCCGGCAACTGTTCTTCGAGCGAAGCCACCGCGATATCGCAAGTCGAGGTGCCCATAATTTTCACCATGGTGCCGGGCTTGACGCCTGATCCAACTGCACCGGCGTGCGCGTCGATAATTCCCACCGCGACAGGGATTCCCTCAGCTAAGCCGAGCTTGTTCGCCCACTCTGCATTGAGCCCACCAGCCGCGTGGCCGATATGGTGTGCCTGATCTGGCAGCGCTTCGCGAATACGCACCAAACAAGGGTCGACCGCTGCGAGAAACTCCGCATCCGCATAGCCGTTCCACTCAGGACTGTAGAGCCCCTTGTGCCCGGCAGCACAGAGGCAGCGGTTCAGTTGACCGGTTAATACAAAGGGAATCCAATCGGGTAGCTCGATCCAATCGTGAGCGGCCGCAAACACCTCTGGGGCGACGCGGGCACAGTGCAGAATTTTGGACCAATACCACTCAGAGGAATACGTGCCCCCGCACTTGGCTAAATACTCCGGACGCAGCGCCGTGGCCTTGGCAGTGATTTCATTGGCCTCGGCAAGCGAACTGTGATCCTTCCATAGCCAAGCCATGGCGTGGGGGGCTTCCTTAAAGGCATCCGTCAACGCCAGCGCTTGGCCCTGCGCATCCACTGGCAGTGGTGTGCTTGCGGTCGCATCCACACCGATGCCAACCACCTGAGCCGCCTCAACACCTGCCTCTGATAGCGCACCTCGCACGGTCAGCTCTAAACCTTCGAGGTAATCCGCCGGATGTTGGCGAGCGACATTCGGATCTTTCACATCGCCAATCACCCCCATGTCGCCATGCGCATAGGCATATACTTGCGATCCGCAAACCCTTCCATCCGTCGTATCAACGACAATCGCCCGCACCGAATTGGTGCCATAATCCAAACCTATTGTATAAGAAGCCATAGTCACATTCCTCAATTAATATTCAAACACGACTGCACAGTGGCATGAAAAGGCGGGGATCGTAACGGCGAGTTTACCATCCACATCATTCAAGGGCAACTCGACCTCATCCGGCAGCAGAAACACACGCTGTATCGCTTCGGGGAAATCGACAGTCAGCGGCACTTCCCTCAACTCAGGCAAATCTTCGATCACCTCGCACTCGCCCCGCTGAATTGGTGGCCCATACAGTAAATGCGCAACATAGCGTTGGCTCTGAGGTTGATGCAGCAAACTAATCCGCCCGGCACTTGGCAACTTAGTCGTTACCATCGGATGATGATTTACCAGCTTTAGCACATTCACAAACAAATCGCGATGTAGGCGTGCACCGTGCTTATAATACATTTCGTCCAACTCGTGGGCGATATAGATGACACGCCCCTTCCGAATGATTGCCGGGTGCGGTGCATCTTCCAACTGGTAAGGTGTATTTTGATGCGAAGTATACTTCTCATAGCTGCGGCTAAAGTATGGTTCTCGAATACGGGCCAGCACTTCGCTATCTTCATGCGGCGTCACCCGAAGGGCTGCCTTGAAATTCAGAAAAGGAGTTTCAACTAAGGCCTCGGCCAACGACGCGTCCACCAACGAATAGTCGACATCATACGTCGCCTCACCGAGGTAGTCGGCGCCCACGTCCAACAGCATCCGGGTGCGTTCCCGGTTTAAAGCCCCCGCCCCCATCACCACGAGGCTACCGCCGTTTTTAGCAAATGTATTGAGACGTTCCGCGTCGGCTTCCGTCAGGCAGGCGACTGACGGTATCAGCACGACCTCAAACTCCGCAAAGTCCTTCGAACAGTTGGCCACATCGAAATTGACATGTGCTTCGAGCAGCATTTTGGCCATGCCTTCATCGTGCGTTTCATTCAGACTGCGCCAGAGCCCCACCCGTGCCACGGGGATGCCCCCGACACCATAGTCCTCGACTTTCGCCACATAGGCATAGGCCTCGCCAATGTTCTTGTAGGTCGCGACATCCATCTCTCCGCAAGGGTGCAATTGATCGCCGAAGTTACAATTAGCTCCCCAGGCAATCATCGACGCGGCTTCGTAACGCAGCGCATTCGGATGCTTAAAGCCTCCGAACTCTCCCCACGCGGTGTGAAATTTGCCACTCATCGCAGTGATCGGATAGCCCGCCCTGAGGAAATGCTTCGATTGTAAGGGTAATTTATCGTAACCACCCCAAACGGTCGGGAGGTCTTCCAAGTCCTGCACCGTATTATGCGCATACATCTCATGGCGAAAATTCAAGCCATGCTCAATGGCGGTGGTGCCGTTGAAAAAGACAGTGGCGTGCGGATGGAACTTTGCGATCAGTTCACGCAGATCCTGGCAATGCCGCTTCATGACCTGTGCATTAAAGGCACCGACTGCTTCATCATCCGCCAAATCCACGCCGCGCGACACCATTTCCTGACGGCAAGCCTCGCAAAAACAGAGGCGATGCACCTGATAAATATCAAACCAGAACCCATCCACCGGGTAGTTTTGGCAGAGCTCCTCAACTTGCGCCATGATATGGTCGTGATACCCTGTGTTTGCACACAGGAACTTCCACTGAAACCTAGGCTTAGGTCTCTCTGCCGTCACATCTGCAGGCCACGGCTCACTCGTCACGGGAGTCCCGTCCCGATGACGCACACACCAATCAGGGTGCGTTTCGACATCATTCGAAGACCAGCCAAAGGTATAGTAGATCGGCGCTAAAACTCCGATCTCGTGACAAGCCTCAATCTGAGCACCCAACAAATCAAAATCGAGATTTGGATGCATCTGCCCAATCTTAGTTGGATAGTAGCTCCAACTATGATGCCCCTTGGCAAAGAGATTGATCGCATCCAAACGACCCAAGCGAAGTGCCTGTTGAAATTGCTGCTTCGAAAAGCGGGTTCCAACGCCAGGCAGGTGTTCCGATGTGTGGAAGTCCAGATGAACCTGACGCTTCCCGATGCGTTGCGAACTTACTTGCATACCAAATCACGACTCCCTCGCTTGCAGTTCAGTGACGATTTGGGTAAATTTCTCCCGAGTCAGCTTGTAGAAAATCAGTGAGAAAAAACAGGCGAGCGAGAACCCAGCTGGCACGATATTAAACAACCAGGTAATCGCCGTGTATGCGGAATCCGACAGTTCCGTATTCGCGACGTAGCCGGTCAACGACATGACCATCGCCGCCATCGCGCCTCCCAGAGCCATACCGCACTTCATGGTAAAGGTGAAGAAGGCAAAGGGCACCGCATCCGATCGGACGCCATTCTTCCAGTGTCCATATTCAACCGTATCGGGCACCATGCCCCACTGACAGACCGAGCAAAACATCATCGCCGAAGAGGCCACCATCGACAGGCCAACAAACAGGCCAAATGCATCCGCTGGCACAAAGTGACGGATCACACTAACAAACACGACGATCAAGCTCCCTAACATAAAGATGGGGCGTTTACCGAAACGAGCCGTCAGTATTGGCGTCAGCACAATCCCGATTAAATTGGCCGGCAGCATCCATCGGAAAAACACAGACTGCAAATCCGCATCCCCGAGCACGTATTTGAAATAATACAAGCCCACCGCATTGCTTACCACCCACACACAGGTATTACAAAACATCGCCAACGACAGCACGAGCAGCGCATCGTTTTTTAGCACAATACCAATCATATCCTTGAGGTGGTATTTTTGAGGCGGCTCTTCCACCCGTTCCTTGGATTTGACCCCGGCAAAAATCAGCAAGGCACTGGAGCCGACGGCATACAGCACTGCCAACCAGAAGAAGCCACTCGCCTCGCTCTCAAAGAGTGCCACAAAGGGGCGGGTCCCGATGCCGACCAGACTCATCGCCACAACCACGGCAAAAAACATACGCATCGACGAAATCAATGCACGCTCCTGCTGATCCTGGGTGATCACCGCCGTGATCGAACTGTAGCCCAATCCAACCGCCGTAAAAACCATGCTATGCAGGATGTAGGTCACATAGGCATAGACCACTTTCGTGCCTGTCGAAGCATCGGGAGTGAAATAACACGCGACGAGCAGCAAGTTCAGGGGCACCGCACCAAAAAAGACGTAGGGACGGAAACGGCCCCAGCGCGAACGCGAGTGATCGGCAATGTAGCCCATGATCGGATCATTGACCGCATCCCAGATACGCGCGACCAGGAACAGACCCGCGACATAAGCCGCCGAGATCCCAAACACATCGGTATAAAAGTAAGCCAGGAAAAAACCGATGAGCTGAAAGTTACAATTAATCCCCAAATCTCCGATACTGTAATTGAAGAGTTCAGTTTTCTTTAGAGGCCTCATGTTTTTTGTAAGATTAGAATGTTTTCGAGCAAATGGTGATACTCCTATAGAAAAACGAATACCGCCCCTATCGCGTCTCTTCCAACCAAAGGATATTGGAAACGATACGTGGGTAATAGAGGCTGCAGCTGGGCTTTTTAGCGGTGGAGGCTGAACAAACCTTCTCAGCCAAGTTTCCGATACTGGAGTCCATTCATCGAGACCAACCGTCCACGCGAGTGAATCACTGTTGATACTTCCTGCACGGAGCAGTTCGATGGCCGCGGACTCAGCCATTGGACCAACTTTCCTGTTGCGGACTATAAAGTGCCAATAATCCTCAGAATCAGTCGGTTTCATGCCTGAGAGGAATGCGGTAATTCAGAATGATCGTCGCTGCAAGCATTCATGACCGCCAATCCTCTCAGTCCAGAGTATGTTGGCGAACCTATCTGAACTAGGTCTGGACCTCTTCCCAAATCAGGCTGCCCAATCCAAGGCTGCTCGATCCGCACCTGTTTGACCGCCAGAAACGATTTTGGGGGGCATTCGGCAGAGCCTAGCCGAGGGGATGTGTTCAAAAAAACCTTTCTGGTTTGGTCTCTGATCAAATTCCCAAAATCGAGCCGAAGGTGTGTACTCAGAAAAACATTGCTTTATCTGAATACATCCCCTAGCTTGGCACGATGAAGAAAGCCAAAACACCCGTTGCAATTTTAGTTAGGACCAGCACCTCTAGGCAGGAAACTTTCCGCCAAATCCACGAGCTTCAGGACTACGCCAAAGCCCAAGGCTACGAGGTCGTGGAAGTCCTGCGGGAGACAATCTCAGGGAAGGCAGACCAAACTGAGCGTGAGGGGCTAATCCGCTGCGAGGAATTGGCTCGCACAGGGAAGATCAAGAAAGTCCTTGTGCATGAGGTGTCCCGCATAGCTCGCAGGAACTCAATCGCCCACAAGTTTGTCGAGACGATGGAGGAACTGGGTGTCTCGGTTTACTGGAAGGCTCAAAACCTTGAAACCCTCCTCCCTAACGGCAAGCGCAACCCCGCAGCAGGAATCATGCTGGCTCTGATGGCTGAGATGGCACGGAATGAAGTTGAGGTTCTTTCCATGCGTGTTCGATCAGGTCTTGCCCAAGCAGTGCGATCCGGAGTCAAACTAGGGAGACCCGTAGGCAGCAACATTCCCGTGGAGATGTTCCTCAAGAAGCACTCCGACATCGTTCGACTGCTCAAGTCCGATCATTCCGTTCGAAACACCGCCAAAATCACAAACAAGGGCATCTCAACCGTGCAGCGAGTTAAGGCAGCGATGGAAAAGGACCGAGTGACTGTGAAAGTGCGATAATGAAGCGACCACGGCACTCGTGGACACATCCTCAGTGCATGTTCAGCAACACCTAGGTGAATAGGGCAATGCCCCATGAGTCTTTCACCTTGAAAGTGGACCGAGTCCACTGCATCGTGATCGTCTGTAGTCAGGCACATGACACGGTTTTTTAGGACACTCATGTGACACCATGTCTTAAATGCTTGATTTACAACCCTTTATATTGCCTCGTGGTGTAACGGTAGCACTGCAGATTCTGGATCTGTGTGTCATGGTTCAAATCCATGCGAGGCAGCCATCCGCAGGATGGCGGACTCTAGTCGGCGCCACGCGCAGCCAACCCCGGAAAGATCGCCGCAGGCGATCAATCCATGCGAGGCAGCCATCCGCTTCACTCCCGTCCCACCACCAGCACACCCTTCAAGACCGGCCAGACCGTCTCCGCAATTCTACGTTGGCCCTCAGCCGTGGGATGAATCAAATCCGGTTGATTCATCCCCGGAATACCGGCCACTCCCTCAAGCAAAAACGGCAATAACACCGCACCGTGGGCCTGCGCCACGGAACCGAAAGCCGCCGCAAAAGACTCCACATAGTCCCGCCCCATACTGCCGGGCATCTGCATGCCGGCCACGATGATTTTCACCGCCGGATTCGCGGTGCGGGCCTTCACCATGATCGCCGCGAGATTTTCCTCCACCTGCGCAACCGGCAAACCGCGCAATCCGTCATTGCCACCCAGGGCAACGACCATCACATCCGCCGCCCCCTCGCCCAGCACCCAATCGACCCGCCGCAATCCACCCGCGGTGGTGTCGCCGCTCAGTCCGGCGTTGACCACCGCGTAATTGAACCCCGCGGCCTTGATTTTCTCCTGCAGCAACGCAGGGTAAGCCTCCTCCGGTTCCAGATTGTAGCCGGCCGTCAGGCTGTCACCGAGAAATACCACGCGGCCCGGTTCGCCGGCCGCTGCCGCCGCCACAACCGCACCGCACAATAAAACGTAAAGACTTCCGCGCATATGAACTCCCAGCCAACCACGGAACCGGCTTCTGCCAAGAGCGAAATAAGCGCACCCCTCCTTTCCGTCCGCGGGCTCGGGAAAACTTACCCCACTGCCGGGCACCCACTCACCGTCCTCGCCGACATCACCTTCGGCCTCGCCCCGGGTGCGTCCTGCGCCATCGTCGGCCCCTCGGGCAGTGGCAAAACCACCTTGCTCGGGCTCTGCGCCGGCCTCGACCGTGCGACCACCGGTCGCGTCGTCCTCGACGGACACCACCTCGGCGACATGGACGAAGATGCGCTGGCCGCCTTGCGCAATGCCACCACGGGTTTTGTTTTTCAAAGCTTCCAACTCCTCCCCTCGCTTACCGCCTTGGAAAATGTCCTCGTGCCGCTCGAGTTGCGTGGCGTCCGCGGCGCGCAATCCACCGCCCTCGACAACCTCGCCCGCGTCGGACTGGCCGACCGCATCGACCACTACCCGAACCAACTCTCCGGCGGCGAACAACAGCGCGTCGCTTTGGCCCGCGCCTTCGTCCACCGCCCGAAAATCCTTTTCGCCGACGAACCGACCGGCAACCTCGACGACGAAACGAGCGGACCCATCGTCGATATGCTCTTCGACCTCAACGCCACCGCCGGCACCGCGCTCGTCCTCGTGACCCACGATCCCGAGTTGGCCCGCCGCGCCGGACGCGTCATCACGATGCGCGGGGGACGGATTTTGACCGACGCATGACCGCGGCGCTCCCCAACAGCCTGCCGCGCCTCCTCGTCCATCCGTGGATCTGGCGCATGGCCTGGCGTGATTCGCGGCACGAGCGACGGAGGCTGACCGTCTTCGCCGGCTCCATCGTCGTCGGCCTCGCCGCCCTCGTTTCCATCCACGCGCTCCGCGCCAGCCTCGAGCGCGGTGTTTCGCTGCAAGCGCGCGAACTGCTCGGGAGCGACCTGCAAATCTCCGCCCGTCTCCCGTTCGACGAATATGCCCGCGCGGCCTTCGCGGCCGAAAGCAGCGCTGCTGACTACGAAACGAATTTCACCACCATGATGACTTTCCCGTCGGGCGAAGCACGGCTGGTGCAACTGCGCTTGCTCGGAGGACAATTTCCTTTCTACGGCAAAATCGCCACCCAACCCGCCGGGACTTGGCCCGCCTTGCGCGAGCAAACTGCACCCGTCCTGTTTCTCGAACCTGCCCTCCTCGATCAATTCGGCGTGGCCATCGGCGACACCGTCCGCCTCGGCGAGGCCGACCTGGTCATCAGCGGCACTGTCTGGCAAACCGCCCCGCGCACCGGACGCTTTGCCGGCTTCGCCCCCGATGTGTATGCCAACCGCACCGCCCTCGAGGCCACCGGACTGCTGGGACGCACCAGCCTCGCCGGCTATCACGCGCATTTGCAACTGCCCCCGGACGCCGAACCGTCCCGCGTGGCCGAACGCCTCGGCGCCCTCTTCCCCCAGGCCAACTGGGAGATGGAAACCGCCGACAGCCGCCGCGACCAGATCGGCGAAGTGCTCAACCGCTTCGAGCAATTCCTCTCCCTCATCGCCCTCTTCAGTCTCGTCCTTGGTGCCATCGGCGTAGCCAGCGCCATGCAAGCGCAGATCCGCCGTCGACGCCAGAGCATCGCCATCCTGCGCTGCCTCGGACTATCTTCGGGTGGTGCCCTCGCCGTTTATTTCGTGCAGGCTGCCGTCCTCGGCATCCTCGCCACCGTAGCCGGCACCCTTCTTGGTGTTGCTCTCCATGCCGGCATCGTCGCCTGGTTCCGCGAGGATTTGCCGGTCGCCCTCGCGCTGCTGCCGCCGCCCGGCGTCGTCCTTCGCACCGCCTCGGTCGGCTTCCTCGCCTGCCTTGGCTTTGCTCTTTTGCCCCTTTTGCAGGTGCGCGACATTCCGCCGCTGGCCGTCCTGCGCCACAACTCCGGCGGTCTCGGCCGCCTCCGTCTCATCCTGCGCGCCCTGCCGGTCGGACTTTTTTTATTCGCCCTGCTCACCCTGCTCTCCATCCTTGGCAGCACCAGTCTGCCACGAGGCCTCGCCTTCCCCCTCGGACTGGCCGGCATTTTCTTGCTCCTCCTCCTCGCCGGCCAACTTCTCATCCTCGCCGCCCGCCGCGGCGCCAAAGCCTCTCCCGGTTACCTGACGCGCCAAGGCCTGGCCAACCTCTTCCGTCCGCAAAACCAGACACTGCTTTTCGTGGTCTCGCTCGGACTCGGCGTGTGCCTCCTCACCCTCACCCTGCTGGCCCGCGCACAAATCCTCCAACGGATTGCCCTGACCGAATCCGGCACCGGGCCGAACCTCTACCTTGTCGATGTGCAACCCGACCAGACCAACAGCGTGCGTGCCCTCCTTGCCGAGCGCCAACTCCCCGTAGTGGAAAGCGCGCCGATGGTCACCATGCGCCTGGTCTCGGTCAACGGCACCGAAGTGCGTCAACTGCGCGACGAAGGACGGGTCCCCGCGTGGGTCCTGCGCCGCGAATTCCGCTCCAGCTACCGCACGACCCTCAACCAAAGCGAACGCGAGATCGCCGGCCAATGGCCACCCGCACCTTGGAAGCCCGACGCCCCCATCCCGCTTTCGCTCGAGACCGGTCTGGCCGAAAATCTCAAGGTCGGCCTCGGCGACCGCCTCGCGGTCAACATCCAAGGCCGCACCCTCGAGGCCGAAATTGTCCACCTCCGCGAAGTCGATTGGAGCCGGCTCAACCTCAACTTCTTTATGATCTTCCCGCCCGGCGTCCTCGAAGACGCCCCCGGCTTCCATGTCGTCACCACCCGCCTGCCGGAGGGCACCACTTCCGGACGCCTGCAAGCCGCCATCGCGGAAAAATTCCCCAACATCTCCGCCATTGATCTCTCGCTCATTCTCGCAACCGTGCGCGAACTCCTCGGCCAAGTGGGTCAAGCCGTGCAAGTGCTCTCCGCGTTCACCGTCGCGGCCGGCCTTTTCATCATGACCGGCATCTTCCTCAACGGACGCGAACAGCGCGTGCACGACGCCGTTTTGCTCCGCACCCTCGGCGCCTCCACCCGCCAGTTGCGCACCATCCTCTGCGTCGAATTCGGCGTCCTCGGCTTCCTCGCTGCTCTCAGCGGCAGCCTCCTCGCCCTCGGTGCACACCTCTTCATCGCCCGCTTCGCCCTTTCTGCCGAGCCGGTCATCCCGCTGGGCTCCGTTGTCCTTGTTCTCTGCGGTGCCGCGGCGCTATCAATGCTCATGGGCGGACTCCTCAGCCGCGGGGTCTGCCACGCGCCACCACTTTCCATCCTGCGCCGCGAATAAAATGAATATCCCCACGCAATGTCCCTTCAGTGGCCGGACCCTCGCGCCCGATGACTCCCCGCTCCTTGCCGACGAAGCCGGTTGCCCCGCCGATCACGTGGGGGCCGCGCACGGCTTTCTCGATCAGTTTGCCCGGGAAAACCGCACCACTCCCGACGCCGCCCGCCGCAAACAAGTGGCCGAAGAAATCCGGCATCGCGGCTTCTACCGGCAGACCCCGGACGAACTCGCCTTCGCCTGCCGCCTCGCTTGGCGCAACAACCGCCGCTGCATCGGACGCCGATTTTGGGAGTCCCTCGAGGTGGTCGACGCACGCGACATCACGACAGCCGGGGGAATCTTCGAAGCCTGCATCGCCCACCTCCGCCGCTCAACCAACGGCGGACGCATCCAACCGCTCATCACCGTCTTCGCCCCCTCGGGGCCGGGCGCCCCCGGGCCGCGCATTCACAATTACCAACTTATCCGCTATGCCGGTTACCGCGCCGCTGACGGCACCGTGCTGGGTGATCCCGCGGAGACAAACTTCACCGCGCGCCTCCTCGAGGCCGGTTGGACCCCACCGCGCACCCGCTCGGCCTTCGATCTTCTTCCCCTCCTCATTGAAGTCCCCGGCGAAAGACCGCGTTTCTTCCCCGTGCCGCCGGATGCCGTGCTCGAGGTTCCCATCACCCACCCGAGCCTGCCTTGGTTCGCCGACCTCCACCTGCGGTGGCACGCGCTTCCGGCGGTGAGCAACATGAGCCTCGAGACCGGCGGCGCACGCTACACCGCGGCGCCCTTCAGCGGTTACTACATGGTCACCGAAATCGCCGCCCGCAACTTCGGTGATCCGCATCGCTACAATTTGCTGCCTGTCGTGGCCGACCGCCTCGACCCGCAACTCCGCTCGCACGATCCTTTTTGGCGCGACCGCGCCCTGGTCGAACTCACCGCCGCCGTGCTCCATTCCTTCCGTCTCGCCGGCGTCACCATGGTCGACCACCACACCGCGTCGCGCCAATTCATGGACCATCTGGCCAAAGAAAAGGACGCCGGCCGTCCCGTGCCCGGCGACTGGTCATGGCTCGTGCCACCCATTTCCGGTTCCGCCAGCCCCGTCTTCCACCGCGCCTACGATCCCCGACGACGCTTGCCGGATTTTGTCATGGAACCACGGAAGTCCTGATTGATTTATATTGTGGCTGACCGATCACAACCGCTCCGCGTCGCCCGTTCGCCCGCACCCGGCAGATCAGGCTCCGCCGCTCCAACTCCACGACCCCGATGAAAATCCGCAACCGCCTCCTCACGCTCGCCCTCGTGCTCGCCGTGCTCGGCCTTGCCGGATACGTGACGGCCCGCGTTCTGCTCCCTCGATTTCTCACCACTTGGGTCGCCGGACCACAGTTCGAGCGCATGTTGGCCGATGCGGTCGGCCACGCACTCAAGGTCGATGGAGAATTCGGCCCCCTCACCTTGAACTCCGACCTTTCCGTCACCGCGGCAAACTTTTCCAGCACCGGCTGGCCCGGGCAAGCCATCGGCGGACTCGACGCCGACCGCGCCACCGGTTGGTTTAATCCCTCGGGCATCTTCCGCGGGCGCTGGGAGGTCGACCGCATCGACATCGCCCGGGCCGATTTCCGCGTTGTCGCGCCGAACAACGAATTGAAAAAGCAGGACCCCGTCATCCCGCCCAAGCCGTGGTATGCCTTCTTCCTGCCTTCGCAATTCCACTGCGGATGGATCGAGTGCCCCGACATGACCATTGAATTGCCCCTCGGCCAGACCCCGGTCCGCGGGGTCGGAATGCACCTCGGTGCCATGATGGTCGGGAGGAATTTCAAATACTTCGGCCGCGGTGGCCATCTCGTCCTGCCCGCATATCCCGACCTCGCCATCGACGGGATGCAGGTTTATGTCACGCACGAAGTGGTTGATATCGGCTACCTATACCTCCGCGAGCCGGCTTCCCCGCAAAGCAACCTCGAGCTCAAAGCGCGCCTCGGCCAGCAATCCGACAAAAGCATCGACGCCTCCGCGCAGATCACCGCGCTCGATATCCTGCCCTTCCTGCCGCCCGAGATTGCCGCTGTCCTCTCCGGACAACTTGACGGCAACCTGACCTACCGCGTCGACCCCACCGGGAAACATGCCTCCGGCCAAGGCAATATCGCCTTGCGAAATGCCCGGGTGCGCGACTGGGACTACCTTGATCGCCTCGCCGCCCGCGCCGACCGGCCCGCCTGGCGCGACCTTGCTCTTTCCCACGTCTCCCTCGCATACCAACTGGAAGGCAACCTCCTGCGGGCGGAAAATATCGTGGTCACCGCCCCCGGACTGGCCGACTTGCGCGGGGCCGGGGTTTGGAACATGGAAACCACCGAAGCTGAGGTGCACATCTCCGCCTCGCGCATCCCGCTCGGTGCTTACCTCCCGGCTTCCCTCACCGGAAACCTCGCCGGGGAACTCACGGCAGAAGCCTCGTGGTCCTGGCGCGGGGCGAACGTCTCCGGAGGACACGGCAGCGGAACCCTCGGTTTCACCGGCGGAGAGCTCCAAGGATTTCGATTCCAAAAGTTCCTCGACCGCTTCTTCAAGTCGGACGCCTACGCCACGATCAAAGTGTCGCGCGCCTCCGCCCATTGGAAGGAAGACCACCTCGGACTGCATGTCGATCAATTGGATGTCTTCTCGCCGGGAAAAGCCGGACTGCGCGGCGCATTGCAGATCGCACCCGACGGCTCCCTCCGCGGGAAGGTCAGGGCCGGACTGCCCGCCTCCTCTCTCACTTGGTTGCCCGATGCCACCAGGTCCGTCTTCGCCGAACAGGACGAAGGACTCCATTGGTGCGAGATCGAATTTTCCGGCACAACGAAGAAACCGGTCAACAATTTCACGGCACAACTCATGCATCAGCTGGAGAAACACCCGCTAGCCATGGCTGAACTCGCGCTGCGCGGCCTAAGTTGGTGGTTGGGCGACCACCTCGGCACGGCAAACGAGAGTTGACCATCGGTCCTGGGGGAAGTTTTCCATTGGCGCAGCCGCCCTGCGCGCCACAATGAGGTTGATGACTCCGCTTTCTCCGGTCAACAAAGTCGCTTTTCTCGGTGACTATCCTCCGCGGCAGTGCGGCATCGCCACCTTCACCCGCGACCTGCGCGATGCCGTCGTGGCGGCCAATCCGGGTTGGAACTGCCCGGTCATCGCAGTCTCCGACCACCCCGGAAACTATACCTACCCGCCCGAAGTCCGCTTCGAAATCCCCCAACCCGACGTTGCCTCCTATGTGCGCGCGGCCAACTTCCTCAACCTCGCCCACATGGATGTGCTCTGCCTGCAGCACGAATTCGGCATCTTCGGCGGGTCGGCCGGGAGCCACATCCTCGCCCTCCTCCGCCGGGTGCGCATGCCTGTCATCACCACCCTCCACACCGTGCTGGAAAACCCGGACTCCAACCAACGCCGGGTCTTCCACGAACTAGTCGACCTTTCCTCGCGTCTGGTCGTCATGGCCGAGCGCGCCCGCGGCATGCTGACCAGTCTCTACGGCGTCGCCGACTCGAAAATCGCCGTCGTCCCGCACGGCATTCCCGACACCGGCTTCACCGATCCGAGCTTTTACAAGGACCAGTTTGAAGTCACCGGGCGTCCGGTCATGCTCACCTTCGGCCTGCTCTCGCCGAACAAAGGCATCGAATATGTCATCCGCGCCCTGCCCGACATCGTCCGCGATCACCCGCGACTCGTTTACATCGTGCTCGGCGCCACCCACCCGAACCTCGTCCGCGAGGAAGGCGAAGGCTACCGCCTGCAACTCGAGCGCATGGCCCGCAGCATCGGCGTGGAAGATAGCATCCGCTTCGTCAACCGCTACGTGTCCAACGAGGAACTGCGCGAATACATCGGCGCGGCCGATATCTACATCACTCCCTACCTCAACGAGGCCCAGATCACCTCGGGCACGCTCTCTTACTGCTTCGGGGCCGGCAAAGCGGTGGTCTCGACCCCTTACTGGCACGCCGCCGAATTGCTGGCAAAGGGGGCCGGTGTCCTCGTCCCCTTCCGCGATGCCACCGCGGTGGCCCGCGAAGTCGGTGCCCTGCTCTCCGACGAGACCCGGCTCAATGCCATGCGCAAACAGTCCTACCTGGCCGGACGCCACATGATTTGGCCCCAGGTCGCCGCCTCCTACACCCACCTCTTCGCCACCGCCGGCGACCACAATGAGGTCCACGGCCACCACAAACCGCGCCCGGCCGCACCCTTCGGCGAGCATTCCCACCTGCCGCCTTGGCGGTTCGATCATCTCCTGCGCATGACCGACAGCACCGGTATCTACCAGCACGCCATTTTCACCGTGCCGTGGTTCGACCACGGCTATTGCGCCGACGACAACGCCCGCGCTCTCCTGCTCTCCGTGCTCCTCGAGGGACTCGACGAATGCCCGGCCGAAGTCCGCGTCGCCCGCGCGGCTTACTCCGCTTTCCTCCAGCACGCGTTTGTCCGCGACACCGGGCGTTTCCGCAATTTCATGAGTTTCGACCGCAAATGGCTCGAGAAACACGGTTCCGAAGACAGCCACGGGCGCACCCTCTGGGCACTCGGCGCCGTGGTCGGCCGCACCCGCAGCGAGAGCCTCCGCTCATGGGCCGCACCGCTCTTCGACGAAGCCCTGCCCGCCGTCGCCTCTTTCACCTCCCCGCGGGCCTGGGCCTTCACCATTCTCGGACTCCACGAATACCTGCGCACCCTCGAGGGCGACCTGCTCGCCGCCCGCATGCGCGAGGACCTCTCCGCGCGCCTCTTCGGTCTCTGGAAACGGGTGGCCACCCCCGAATGGCCGTGGTTCGAGGAAGCCGTCACCTATGACAATGCTCGCCTCTGCCACGCACTCATCCTGACCGGGCGCTGGACCGCCAACGAAGAAATGCGCGAAGCCGGCCTCACCTCGCTCTGCTGGCTCATGCAACACCAGCGCGGCGAAGGCGGATGTTTCCGTCCGATCGGATCGAATGGCTTCTGGCGGAAAGGCGAGCAACCCGCCGCTTTCGACCAGCAACCGGTCGACGCCGCCGCGGCGGTCGGCGCTTGCATCGAGGCTTACAACGCCACCGCCGACCAGAGTTGGCAGGCCGAAGCCATCCGTGCCTTCGACTGGTTCCTCGCGGCCAATGACCTCGGCGAATTGCTCTACGATCCGGCCACGGGCGGCTGCCGCGACGGGCTCCACCCCAACCGCGCCAACCAAAACCAGGGGGCCGAATCCACCCTTTCTTTCCTCCTCGCCCTCGCCGAAATGAAGGCGCTGGACAACGCCAGCGCCGCCTTCTCCGAACGCCCGAGATGAACCTCCGCCGGCAACCTTTCGAATTGCGGCCCGATGCACGCCGCGTCCTCCTCCGTCCCTTCATGGCCTCGGTCGTGGTCAAACCGACCGGCCATTCCGAACCCAGCCGCCGGCTCCTCGACGTGCTCACCCGCGTCCTCATGCTCGACGAGGCCGCCGTTGCGGAAACGCTCGACGGCGTGCTCGCGGAATTTCACGACCGTCATGTCGACATTCGCGCCATCTTCCTCGAACGCTTCGCCAAGCTGGCCCCGCTGCTTCCCGTCGACCGTCCGCTCGACGAGGGCCGCAAGCTGCTCATCGGATCCTATTTCACCAACGAATATTCCCTCGAATCCAGCGCTCTCTTCAACCCGAGCATCGTGGCCGCCCCCGACCAATCCGGGCTCGCGCCCGGGGAATTGCGCTTCATCCTCAGCCTGCGCGCCACCGGCGAGGGACACATCTCCTCAATCACCTTCCGCTCGGGCATCGCCGCGGCTGACGGCACCGTGCGCCTCGACCCGGTCTCGAAATTCGTCCACTCCCCCCGGCCCGAAGCCGCCGCGAAATACGACCTCCACCTCTTCCGCCGCAAACTTTTCGAATTGGGGGTTCCCCACCACGCCGCGCGCGCCGCCACGGCCGACCTCCCCGATGTCTTTCACATGCCGGAACTGGTGACTCGCACCGCCGCCCTGCGCCGTGACGGCAGCGACCCCGAGATCGTGCGGGCCGGCGAGCGCGCGGTTTCCCTCGCCGAAGCCAACTACGCCGTGCGCTTCAAGGACGGCCTGAGCCTCTCCGAGAAAGTTATTTTTCCCTACTCTCCCCTTGAGAGCAACGGCATCGAGGACGCCCGCTTCGTCCGCTTCACCGATGATGACGGCAAGGTCACCTACTACGCGACCTACACGGCATACAACGGGGCGAACGTGTTCCCGCAAATTGTCGCCACCCCCGACTTCTCCACCTTCCACGCCAGCACATTGAACGGCCCCGCCGTCGCCAACAAAGGCTTCGCCCTCTTCCCCCGGAAAATCAAAGGCCACTACGCCATGCTCAGCCGGCAGGACGGGGTCAATATCCACCTCATGTTCTCCGACCATCCCCACTTCTGGTATGAGTCGCAGGTCATCGTCCGCCCGGCGCAACCCTGGGAATTCACCCAACTCGGCAACTGCGGTTCACCCATCGAGACCGAGGCCGGCTGGCTTGTCCTTACCCACGGCGTCGGCCCGATGCGCAAATACTGCATCGGCGCCGTCCTCCTCGACCGCGATGATCCCTCCCGTGTCATCGGGCGCCTCCCAGAGCCCCTCCTCCGGCCCGCTCCCGACGAACGTGACGGCTACGTGCCCAATGTCGTCTACACCTGCGGCGCCCTCGTTCACCATGGCGTCCTTGTCATGCCCTACGCCGTTTCCGACACCGCCACCCGCTTTGCCTCCGTCGACCTCCACGAGTTACTCGACGCCTTGCGTCGCGGCAGGTGAACCGCTACCGCGGCAAACGCGCCTCAAGCAACCGGTAAGCCGCGGCGGCTTTGTCCGCTTGCCGGGCGGCCCCCGCAAAGTCCCCGTGATCGCCATCGTGAGCCACGGAAACCCATGCCTTGGCCGCATTGTTCGCCATACCCTCAATACGCTCATGCCCCGTGCCATCCGCAGCGGTGAGCAAACCGGGAATGGCTTGGACGCAAGCCACCAACAACTCGGTCGCCGCATGCGCCCCCCGGGCGTCGCCCGCGGCAAGCAACGCGGTGAGCTCGGACTGCTTGGACGCAATCATCGCACGCACCTCGGGCAGGGTGGATGGAACCTCGATCTGCCCGTAGCTGGGCCCGTGGCTATGGTCTTCGCCCGCCGGCAAGTTGAGGGGAAGGATCAGGATGGCCAGAAGGACGAGGTATTTCATGGTTGGGTCGGCATGGGTTGTGGAGAGGCGCCGGGCACCAGCCGCGCCGAGGCACGACGCCCAAACTCCCAGAAGACCATCGGGCGCACAAGCAAATCGAGCAGCGTGCTGGTGAACAGACCGCAGAAAATGACCACCGCCACGGGATGGAGAATTTCTTTGCCCGGCTGCCCGGCTCCGAGCAGCAAGGGCAAGAGGGCCAGACCCGCGGTCAGCGCCGTCATGAGCACCGGAACAACACGCTCCTGCGTGCCGCGCACGATCATTTCGCGGCCGAAGGGCATACCCTCCTCGCGCATGAGGTGCAGGTAGTGCGAGATCATCATAATCCCGTTGCGCGCCGCGATTCCGGTCAAAGCGATGAACCCGACCATCGACGCAACGGAAAGCACCCCGCCCGAAAAAAACTTCACCCCGAAGACCGCGCCGACAAAGGCCAACGGAATATTCAGCATGACTTGCGCGGCAAACGCGCCGCTCTGGAATTGCATGTAGAGGACAAAAAACATGGCGACCAGACTCAGGCCGCCCAGGAGGAGGATGAGCCGCGCGGCTCCCGCCTCGCTTTCAAATTGTCCGCCGTAAGTGATATAAAATCCCTCGGGCAGCGTGACCCGTTCCGTCACCGCAGCCTGCGCCTCGCGGACCACAGTGACCAAATCCCGCCCGGCCGCATTGGCCGAGACGTAGATGCGCCGCTGCGCATTCTCCCGGTTGATCATGTTCGGCCCCATGGCCTCGCTCACTTCCGCGATCAGCCCGAGGGGAACCAGTTGCCCGGCGAGCGTATCCACCGGAATCGACCGGATCGCCTCCAGGTCTTCCCGTGCTTCGTCGGTCAGTCGCAGCACCACGTCAAAGGTCCGCTGCCCCTCCAACACCTCGGTGACAACAGCCCCCTTGATCGCCAGCTCCGTGGAGCGGGCCGCCTCACCCGGACGCAGCCCGTAGGCCGCGCATTTCGCCCGGTCGAACCGCACGTGGATCTGTGGCACCAAGGTGACCCGCTCAACTTGCACGTCGGCCATCCCCGGAACGGCAATCACCGCGTCACGCACCTCCCCGGCCAGCCGTCGCAACACCCCGAGATCATCGCCGAAAATTTTGATCGCAATCTGCGCCTGCACCCCGGAGAGGATGTGGTCGATGCGGTGCGAGATCGGCTGGCCGACACTCACCCCGACGCCCGGCAGGGTGGCCAATTGCGCGCGGATGTCGGCGAGAATTTCCGCCTTGGAACGTGCGGAGGGGTCCAACTCGAATTCGATTTCCGTCGTATTGACCTCCATGACGTGCTCGTCGCCCTCGGCCCGTCCGGTCCGGCGGGCGATGGTGCGGGCTTCCGGCACCGCAGACAGCAGCACCTCGGCCATACGGCTCACCCGGTTGCTCTCCTCCAGCGAGGTGCCCGGGGCCGAGACGACAAAAGCGGTGATACTTCCCTCGTTGAACTCCGGGAGAAACTCGCGCCCGAGAGTGGGCAAGATGACCAGCGCCGCGGCAAAAAGAGCCCCGGCGGCAAGATAAATGCGGCGCGGGGCGCGGAACCCGAGGTCGAGCAACCGCGCTTCCCAGTCCTTGATCCCCCGCACCAGCCATCCGTCCCGCGGATGCTCCATGCGTTTCATCCGCGGGAGCAGCAGGGCGCACAAGGCGGGGGTCACGGTGAGCGAAACGGCGAGAGAAGCAAGAATGGACACGATATAGGCCACGGCCAAGGGCGTGAAGATGCGCCCTTCGATGCCCTGCAGGGCGAAAAGGGGGAGAAAAACGAGCACGACCAGCACGGTGGCGTAAACAATGGAATTGCGGATTTCCCGCGAGGCGGCCACGACCACATCGAGGACCGGCCGCGGGTTCGCCGCTTGACGGTTTTCGCGCAGCCGGCGGAACACATTTTCCACATCGACGATGGCGTCATCGACCAATTCGCCGATGGCCACGGCCAGCCCACCCAGGGTCATGGTATTGATCCCGAGCCCGGCCGCATGAAAGACGATGAAGGTGGTGAGCAACGACAGGGGAATGGCGGTCAAGGTGATTGCCGTGGTGCGGAAGTTGAGCAGGAAAATGAAAAGCACGACCGCCACCATGAGACTTCCATCGCGTAAGGCCTCTTCCACGTTGCGCACGGCCCGCGCGATAAAATTGCTCTGACGAAAAATGTCGGTGTGAACTTTGACCCCGTCCGGCAGCGACCTCCCGATGATCTCCAACTCGGCCTCAATCTTGCGGGTCAACGCGATGGTGTCCGCCCCGGGCTGTTTCTGCACCGTGAGGATCACGCCCGGACGCCCGTCGATGCCGGCATCACCTCGCTTGTTGAGCGATGCCCCCTCGCGGACCTCGGCGATCTGCCCGAGGAGAATGCTCGATCCGTCGGCCAGCGCCTTGACCACCGTGATGGCCAGATCGTCCGCGCTTTCCACCCGGGCCAGATTGCGGATCAACCGCTCGTTGTGCGCGTCGGGCAGAAAACCTCCGGAGGAATTGACGTTCGACTCGTCAATGGCCGACTGCACCTCGTGCAAGGTCACACCGGCGGCCACCAGCAACGCGGGGTCGACCAGCACCTGGTATTGCCGCACATCCCCGCCCATCACGGTGATTTGTGACACACCGGGAATACTCATCAGGCGGCGACGTATGTCCCAGTCGGCCAGGGTCCGCAGTTCCATCGGACTGACCGACGGATTTTCACTGGTCAGGCCGATGGCCATAATCTGGCCCATGATCGAGGAGACCGGTCCGAGAAACGGCCGGATCTCCTGCGGCAATCGCGGGGTCACTTCGGCCACTTTTTCTCCCACAATTTGCCGCGCGCGGTATGTGTCGGTCTCCCAGCCGAACTCCACGAAGACCAACGATAACCCGATGCCCGACATGGACCGCACCCGCTCCACGCCCGCCGCGCCATTGACCGCGGTCTCCAGCGGCACGGTGACGAGCATTTCCACTTCATCGGGGGCCAACCCGCCCGCCTCGGTGAAAATGGTCACCGTGGGACGGTTGAGGTCGGGAAACACGTCGACCGGAATCAGGGTCAGCACGTAGCCGCCATAGGCCGCGATGAGCGCGGCGACCGCCACCACCAAGAGGCGGTTGCGCACGGAAAAGGCAATCAGACGGTCGAACATCGGCTCAGTGCGCGTGATCGTGACCCGCTTCCGCCTCCCCCGCGCCGCCCGCCGCGGCATATTGCAATTGGTAATGCCCGTTGGTCACCACGAGGTCGCCGGGCAGGACGCCTTCCACCATTTCGACCCGGTCGCCGCTGACCAGCCCGGTCACCACCCCGCGCCGTTCGAAGTGCAACGGCTTGGTCTGGACGAAGACGAACTTGGCCCCGAGCTGGCCGAGCACCGCCCGGCGCGGCACCGCGACCACGGTTTCCGCCGCGCCGGTTTCGACCAGCATGCGTCCGCGGTAATTCGGGTGAAGCTTGCCCCCTTCATTCGGAACCAAGGCGTAAATGTGAAAGAACGGGCTGCCTTCCTCATGGCCCGGATCGACCCGCTGGACCAGCCCCTCAAAACGCTCGCCGGGAAAAACATCGAGCAACAAAACGGCCTTCTGCCCCGTCGTTACCCGCGTCAGCTCCGGCGATTGGTAAAAACTGCCCCGGGCCAGCAACTCCCGGTAGTCGCCGGTTTGCATCAGCGTGGTCTCCGGGGTGAAAGGCAGACCAATGACCGCTTCCTGCTCGAAGACCACCCCCTCGAGCGGGGCGCGGATTTCCTGCGGCGGGCTTCCCACGGCCAAGGGTGCGACGCGCAGCAAGGGCTGACCTTTTTCCACCTCCTCACCGAGCTTGGCCAGAAGTTCGGTCACGCGTCCGGCGAACGGTGCGGTGATCCGCGCATGGCGTTCCGGCGGGAGGACAAATATTGCGGGCACCTCCAGCACCGGCCCCATCTCAGTGATCTCCGCTTCCATTGTCTCAAGCTGCAGATTCGCCGCCTGCGTTGCGGTCAGGACGACCGGACCGTCCACCGCCGCGCCGCCGGATCCCGGTTCGACCGGATGGTCGTGGCCCGGCCCGGCCCGCAAAGTCACGGCCGTGACGGCCAGCGAAAAGACAAGGGTCAGTATCTTCATGGTTTTTTCCTCCGATGCAGGGGTTTTTCCTCCAAATAGGGAGCGGCCAAAGCGGGATGCGTTCCCCCCGCAGCCTGCAGATCGATGAGGGCCAGAGCCAGATTTTCGATGATCCGCGTTGCCTCGACCCGCAAGGCCGTGCTCTCGGCGCGCACGAGGAGCAGGTCGCGTGCCTCGACCCGCCCCTGCTCGAAACCCTGCACCATCTCGCGGCCCGCCTCGTCGATCACCGGTTGCGTCTCCCGACCGTAGCGACGCCATTGCTCCTCGAGCAGCGAGACCCGGCGACGTGCGGCGGAAATATCATTGCCCACCTCAAGTTCGAGCGCACGCACCCGTGCCGCCCGCTCCTCTTCCGTGGCCCGCGCCACTTCGATTGCTCCGGTCTTGTTGTCCCAGACCGGCAAAGGAAGGCTGATCTTCACCCCGAGAAAATAGCCCGTGTCAATGCCACCCGGCGCATTGACCCCGCGATCCTGCATGTATTCGACACCCACCCGGATCCCCTCCCAGGCCGAGGCCTGGGCCAAGCGCGTCTCCGCCCCGGCACGGTCCAAGCCGAGCAGGGCTAATTCCACATCGGGACGGATGGCAACCCCCGCGGCCCCGGCGCGGGCCCGCAAATCTGCCACCGCCGACTCGAGCGTTTGGGTCAGCACAAGCGGAGCTTCGGCCGGCAGGCCGGCCGCCGTTTTCAAATCGAGGAGCAATGCCTCGGCCTCGGTCGCCGCGCCCGTGGCCATGTTGCCCCAGCGTTGTTCCTCCACCCGGGCCAGGGCGGATTCCGCCAGCGTGCCCTGCCCCGCCGAAAGCCGGGTCGCCGCCAAACCGGAGGAAGCCGCGGCATCCGCCCTCGCCTCATCCGCCGCCGCCGACCGGAGCCGCGCGGCCTGGGTCCGCACATAGAGCTTTTCCACCCGGGCAATAAGCAAACGTTCGTGGTTGCGCACCTCGCGCAGCGCCTCCGCCACCCCGACACGGCTCACCTCGCGGGCGAGCGACAATCTCGCGGTCAGCGGCAAAACCTGATGCAAGCCGATGATAAATTCACCCTCCCCGTCACCACTGGTGATGAAGTCACTGAAGCCGTTGAACTCGATGTCCGGATTCGGCAGCAAGCCCGCCTGCCGCAAGCGCCCTTCCGCCTTGGCCACCACGAAGCGCGCGGCCGCCAGATCGCGGTTCCCCATCAAGGCGACCTGCACCGCACCCTCCATGGACAAAGCCGCACCCCGCGCGGCACCGCACGGCCAGCACGCCGCGAGCAGCACCGCGCAAAGCGGACCGGGCAGCCAAAATGTTATACGTTTTTTCATTGTCCTGATGACCGGCGGATTCAAAGTGCCGCGCCGGTCGGCGGCATGGGGCATCCCTTCGGATGCCAGACCCGGACTTCATGCCGGGCCGTAGCGCGGGCACACTTCGCCCGTGGATGCTCAGGACAATCGAGGCGGTTGATCGATGGACGCAACCAGCGCGGCAGGAGCACCGGGAGGTTCCACAAACAACAAGGTGGACGACTCCGAAACAGTGAGGACAAAGGCCGTCCCAGATAGTGCGGGGGCATGATCGTGAGAGGTGCAGCCGTGGTCGTGCTGCGGGCCATCCTCCTCTTGGTTGGTAGCTCCGTGGTCATGGGCGACGCAGTGCGCATGGGCCGCAATTTCCCAGTGCTCAAAGGCATGAATCCCATGCACCACCGCGAGCAGCGCCAGGCCAACCAGCCAGAGGATACGAAAATAAGGCAGGACCGACATTGAGGCAAAATTAAGCGCCCACGCTTTGGCGAGTCAAGGCTTCAGCCGGCTCGGCCGAGCCACCGTGCATCGCTTAAGCCACCCCTTCCGGCTCTTCGTGCTGCCACGGCCGGACAAAAAAAGACCACCCCGCGTTGCCGCGAGGTGGCCAAATGATAAGTGCGTCCTGACGGCCAAGCAAAGCCGGACAAGACGCGCGGGAGTTTAGTCAGGAACCACAACGGTGTCGATGACGTGTATAACACCGTTGGAGGCAAGCACGTCGGTGCCGATCACCATGGCGTCGCCGTATTTGACCCCGCCGCCCTCGACTGCAATGACCACATCGCCACCTCCCAGAGTGGGAACAGGACCGGCTTTGACGTCGGCCGCCATCACCTTGCCCGAGACCACATGGTTCTTGAGGATTGCGGTGAGCTTGGCTTTGTTTTCAGGCTTGAGCAGGTCATCGACCGTGCCGGCCGGCAACTTGGCAAAGGCGGCGTTGTTCGGGGCGAAAACCGTGAACGGGCCGGCTCCCTGCAAGGCCTCGACCAGTTCGGCCGCCGTCAGGGCGGCGACCAGCGTGCTGAAGTCGCTATTGCCACTGGCCACGGCAACGATGTCCTCGCTGGCCGCAGGAGCAGCTGTGGCTGAGGTGATGGTGTAGGAGGTGACCGCGGCAAAAACTGCCGAGGCCGCTATGGTGTTGAGAATGGATATTTTCATTTCGAACTCTTTACGTCGGGGAGTGCCCCGCCAGACGCTTAAAGTTTGGCGGATTCCTTGCCGCAAAGCGGCGTCGGGGGCCTTGCGCCCCTCGGACCGCCACAAATCGCCGGCCCCAAGGGCAAAGCACCGGGCAACAAAGGAAAACCACGAACCGCGCGTCATCCCGCAGACCACGACCAACCCCAGCCAAAGGACCCAAAGCTCAGAGA
>JAQBWH010000058.1 GCA_027624625.1 Verrucomicrobiota bacterium
GTCGGGGAACGACTTCGCCGCGGCCAGGACGTCCTCGGGGAACTTGGTCGGCAGGTCGAACTTGCGGATGATCGACTCGATGTCGATGCCGGGTTTGTCCGCGGGCCCGAGAACCTCGACAATTTCGCCTTCCGGATTGGTATGCCGGGAGGTCCATTCGCCGAGTTTGACCACCACCTTGTCGCCTTGGTTCGGACGCAGCGGCAGGGCGGGTTGGGGGACGTAGATGTTGTGGACGAAATGCTTGTCGTCGGGCACGACGTGCCAGAAGCGCGGGGTTTTCTCCAGGGTGCCGACCGCGGTGGTGGTGCCGCGCTGGAGGATGCGGATGACGCGCCCGCACGGCTGGTAGCCGCGAAACGGCGGTTGCTCGCGCAAGTGGCGCACAACGACGCGGTCGCCGGGGAGGGCGGTGGCGGTGTTTTCCGGTGTGAGGTAAAATTCGGGGTCGCCGGGTTTGTCGCGCAAGAGGTGGGCCGAGCCGTCGCGGTGCAACTGGATGCTGCCGACCACGAGATCGGCTTCCTGCGGCAAAGTGAACCGGTCCTGCCTCACGCGCACGATGTCGCCGGCGATTTCCAAATCATGAAGAACGCGCGCCACGGAGGGTGCGTCTTTGCCGCGGCCTTGGAGGACCTGGGCGATTTCCTGGAGCGACGGAGGGGATTGGCGGCGCTTGCGCACGAGTTCGAGCACGCGGGCGGCCAGTTCCGGATCGGAGACGCCCGTGGGAGTGAGGACCGGACCGGGGGTCGGCGGGGTGTTTTCCGGCTTTTTCCGCGCGGTCTGTGGTTTGGCGCGGCGGGGTCCCGCGGCGGCGTTCGGGCGGGAGGAAAGCCGGCGGGTCTTGGCCTCGGGCCGGCGGCGGGATCTTGGCATGTCGGGGGGAACCATCCTCCTTCTTGGCTTGCGGTGCAAGATGATTGCCGGGGTGGAGCCATGGGCGTGACCTCTTGGTGCGGCGGGTTTTCCCCGACAGAGGGGCCGTATTCGATCAGGACGACCGGCTCCCTTCTTTGGTGGAAGGCGGGCAGGGCCCCGGAGCTTCTTTTCTGCTCTGCGGCCGGTCATGGAGGAAGCTATAAAGCGTCAAGGTGCTTGTCCCGGTGTCATGGATCAAATCCGCGGTCATCGTCGCGCTGGCCGCTACGGTCCTCGGGTTTTTCCAACTCTGGCAGCCGGCCAGGCAGGTGGAGTTGCACACCCGGAATTTGCTCCAGCGGGCGTCGGCCCGCGATTGGGTGGCGGTCGAGCAGATGATGTCGCCCGGTTACCGCGATGCGTGGGGGCATGACCGGGCAAGAGCAATCGATGAGGCACGTTGGTTATTCAGTCACTTCTTCTCCTTGCACCTCACGGCCACGGGGCCATGGCAATTCACAGGAGATGGCCGCACTTGGTCGGCGAGCGGACCGCTCGGAGTCTTCGGCTCCGGTTCGCCCGTGGCCCATGCCGTGAGTGACGAGGTGCGGGCGGCAGGGGGAAGGTTCGAGTTTCGCTGGGAAAAAAGCGGTAGCTGGCCTTGGGCCTGGCGGCTGACGGAAGTTCGCCACGAGGAGCTCGCAGCCCGCCACCGGCGTTGAGCAACTACTCGACGGACGGGCGATTGGCCAGACGCTCGAGGGCATCGAAATCGATCGCCTCGGTCGCCGCCCGGAGTTGCGCGGGGTCGATGTTGTCGCCCTTGATCTCGACCATGAAGCGTCCGGCCACCATCACCTTGGCCGAACCGGTGCGGTCGATCGTCCGGTATTTTTCCACCCCCCGCCGCCCCTCATATTGCGTGGTGCGCTCGTATCCGTCGTCACCCTCGCTGTCGATTTCCGCCGAGATCCAACCGAAATCGGCCATGGCAGCGAGCGGTCCTATCGCCGCGAGATCGGTGATTTGCATGACGAGCTGCGGGGTGCCCGCTTCGCCGTAGTCGCCGGTGGCTTCGGAAAGACCCGCGCCGAAAGCACTGGTTTTCTTCCCGCGCGCCGCGGTGCGGCGCAGTCCGGCCGCCTCTTCGGGAAGGAGGGCGCGGATCTCGCGGAAATCGACGGCCGGCCGGGCGCCGATGGCGGCCAACGGGTTGTTTGTCCCTCCTTGCAAGGCTTGGAACAATTGCGCGGCCGCGGCCAGAGGATCCGGAGCGCCCCCGGGATCGGAGCCGTCGGGCGAGGAGGCGCCCTGGAAAGCTTTGATCATCCCGGCCAAGGCCGCCATGGGGTCGGGTTGGGGCGCCGGATTGGTGGCTTGGGCGCCAACCCAGACTGGCCAGGCCCCGAGCAGGAGGGCCAGAAAAGACATTTTCATCGAGAAACAAAGCTAATCCGTCCGGCATCGCGGGCAAGTCCGCAGACCCCAATTTCCTTTGCGGCCGGGGCCCGGACGGATAATTTGCTGGTCCTCCCGCCCCGGCGCGGAGGCAGACATGATCAATTTCATCATCAAGAAAATCGTTGGCTCGAAAAATCAGCGCGAGATCAAGCGCATGATGCCCATCGTGCGCCAGATCAACACCTTCGAAGAGCAATACCAGTCGCTCCCGGACGAGGAACTCCGCCGCATGACCGCCGAGTGGAAGGCGAGGATTTCCGCGATCAAGGACGACAAGGAGCAGCAGAAAGCCCTCGACCAAATCCTGCCCGAGGCCTTTGCCATGGTGAAAAATACGGCCCGCCGCCTTTGCGGGCGCCATGTCGATGTGGTCGGCCACCCGATCGAATGGCAAATGATCCACTTCGATGTGCAGCTCATCGGCGGCATGGTCCTGCACAGCGGTCGCATCGCCGAAATGGCCACCGGCGAGGGCAAAACGCTCGTCGCCACCCTGCCGCTTTACCTCAACGCCCTGGCCGGCCGCGGCGCCCACCTTATCACGGTGAACGACTACCTCGCCCGTCGCGATGCCGAGTGGATCGGCGAAATTTACCGCTTCCTCGGCCTGACCGTCGGCGTCATCCAGCACGACCAGCCCCCCGAATTACGCCGGGCCCAATACGCCTGCGACATCACTTACGGGACCAATAGCGAGTTCGGCTTCGATTACCTGCGGGACAATGGCATGGCCACGTCCAAGGAACAGCAGGTCCAGCGCGGTCATTACTTCGCCATCGTCGACGAAGTGGATTCCATCCTCATTGACGAAGCCCGCACTCCGCTGATCATCAGCGGCCCGGCCACCGTTTCGACCCACCAATATGAGCGCTTCAAGCCGCTCGTCGACCAATTGGTCCGCAAGCAGACCATGCTCTGCACCCGGCTGATCACCGAGGTGAAGGAACTCCTCGAAAAAGGCGACACCGAGACGGCCGGGCTCTCGCTCTTTAAAGTCAAACTCGGCGAGCCCCGCAACAAAGGACTCTTGCGCCTCATGGAAGAGCCCGAGATGCGCAAGCTGGTCGACAAAGCGGAACTTTCTTTCTACCAGGACACCAACAAAGAAGCGCTCGTCGCGCTCAAAGAGGAACTTTTTTACACGATCGAAGAGCGCCAGCACGAAGCGGACCTCACCGAAAAGGGGCGTTCGTTCATGAACCCGGACGATCCGGACGCCTTCGTCCTGCCCGACCTGATCAACGAGTTCACCGACATCGACCTTGATCCCGCGCTCTCCGACAAGGAGAAGATCGAAGCCAAGGCCACCAAGCAGCAGCATTATGACGCGCAGGCCGAGCGCATCCACAACATCACCCAGTTGCTCAAGGCCTACTGCCTTTACGAGAAGGACGTGGAATATGTCGTCGAGGAAAACAAGGTTCTCATCGTCGACCAGTTCACCGGCCGGAAAATGCCGGGCCGCCGTTGGAGCGACGGTTTGCATCAGGCGGTCGAGGCGAAGGAAGGGGTGCAGATCGACCGCGAGACCCAGACCCTGGCCACCATCACCATCCAGAATTATTTCCGCCTCTACGAAAAACTCGGCGGCATGACCGGCACGGCCGAAACAGAGGCCAACGAGTTCCACGACATTTACGCCCTCGATGTCGTGGTCATCCCGACCAATCGCGATGTGGCCCGCAAGGATTCGAACGACCGGATCTACAAGACGCGGCGCGAAAAATACAATGCGGTGATCGAGCAGATCAAAAAGCGGCACGCCGAGCAGCAGCCGGTTCTGGTCGGCACGGCCAGCGTCGAGTCGTCCGAACTGCTCAGCCGCATGCTCAAGCGGGAAAAAATCCCGCACAATGTGCTCAACGCAAAATTCCACCTGCAGGAAGCCGAGATTGTTTCCCGGGCCGGGCAACCGGGCACGGTGACCATTTCGACCAACATGGCGGGCCGCGGCACGGACATCAAACTTGGTTCGGGCGTGCAAGGTGCCGGCGGGCTCCACGTCATCGGCACCGAGCGCCACGAGTCGCGCCGCATCGACCGGCAGTTGCGCGGACGTTGTGCGCGGCAGGGCGATCCGGGCAGTTCGCAATTTTTTGTCAGCTTCGAGGACGACCTTATGCGCAATTTCGGCGCGGCCGACCGGATGACCAAGATCATGGAGCGCTTCGGCATGGAGGAGGGGGAGGAACTCGAGCATCCGTGGCTCAACAGGAGTGTGGAGACCGCGCAGAAGCGCGTCGAACAGCGCAATTACCTTATCCGCAAGCGCACCCTCGAGTTCGACGACGTGATGAACCAGCAGCGCGGCGTGATCTACGGCTACCGCAACGAGGCGATCGAAACCGATAACCCGCGGGCCATGGTCTACGAAGTAATCGATGAAATGGTGCCGAAGAAGGTCGAAGATCTCCTTGCGCCCGGCGAAGAAGGCGAGGCCGACTACGACGGGCTGCTCCAATGGGTCAACCAGACCTTCCCGCTCGGGCTGAAGAAGGACACCGCCCGGTTCGAGACGCGCACCGTGGAGGAGAACGGACAGTTCCTCGTCGGAAAAATCAAAGCCGCTTACGAGTTGAAAGCCGGCCACGAGCAGGCGGAGGCGCTCAAAATGCTCGAGCGCTACATTCTGCTCAACGCCATCGACCGCCTCTGGCAGGAGCATCTTTACGCCATGGACGGACTCCGCGAGGGTGTCTACCTGCGGGCTTACGGGCAGAAGGACCCGCTAGTTGAATACAAGAGCGAGGCCTACAAGATGTTTGTCGAGCTGATGGACCGCATCCGCGGCGAAATGCTGACCAACCTTTTCCGCAGCACGACAAACCTCGCTTCCTTCGAAACATTCCTCTCGCAGTTGCAGCACAAGCTCTCCGGCGGAGAATCGCCCGACGGAGCGACCGGGGTGCGTCGGCCCGCGGCCGAACAGGACGAGATGAAGCTCGAACTGCCCGTCCGCCGCGAAGCACCGAAAGTCGGCCGCAACGAGCCCTGCCCCTGCGGCAGCGGCAAAAAATTCAAATCCTGCTGCGGCCGCAACGCGTGAGGAGATTTCCGGTGTGGCGGCTTGGTGCCGCTTATCACCGCGGGTGAATTCCTCGTTGCGTGAGGGGAAAAACACCGCCTGCGCCGGCCCACCCCGCAAGCGCGGCACGCTCCTACCCGACCCACTCGAAATCGACCGGCTTTTCCATTTCGGCGCTCAAGCTCTTGTGCACCGGGCAGGTCAGTGCGGCATTTTCCAACAGCGCGCGCTGGGCGTGTTCCGGCGGCAGTGGCACTTTGATCGTCGTGATGAGCTTGGCAATGCGGCGTGGCAGGTCCGCCGACATCACCTTGGTCACTTCGATTTGCATCCCGCGCAAATCCAGTTGATGCCGCTCGGCCGCGATGCCCATGATCGTGGCCATGCATGCGCCTAAGGCGGTCGCTACCAGATCGGTCGGGGAAAAGGACTCGCCGCGGCCGTGGTTGTCGACCGGCGCATCGGTTTGCAGGGTTTGTCCGGACGGCCCGTGCGTCGCCGCGCAGCGCAGGCCGCCTTCGTAGCGGATCTCGATCTTGACCATGGTTCCGGATGGTCATCTTGCAGGTCGCCGCCGACAAGCTTGTTTCGCTTGCAGTCGGCGCTGAAGCAGAGATGTTGTTCCCATGATCGAGCTTCGTCTTGGCCTGTCGGTCCTCCTCCTCGCTCTCCTGCCTTGTGCCGCCAGCGCCGTGGTCGTGGCGGGAGCCAACGGGGGCGGCAACACGACGAACAACACGACCTCCGCGCAGATGACCGCGCAATTGGGTCTGACCAACACGGCGTTTTATGACAACGTGCTGCCTTACAGCGATGCCGGTTCCGTTTATCTCGGGTGGGCCAACACGTCTTCCGGACCGAGAGCCTACCTCCTTTCGGCCATGCACATCAGCCTGAGCAACACCATGCTGATCAATGCCGTTTCCTATTCCGTGACGCGCCAATCGATCAGCGGCTCGGATCTCGCGCTGCTCACCTTGGCCAATGTCGACGGCATTATGCCCTCTTTGCCCGTGGTCGCTCTGGCCTCCTCCACACCGTCCGTCGGAACCAGTGTCATCATGGCCGGCTTCGGCCGCAACCGCGTGCAGGCGGCGACGACCAATGCAAGCGTGTCGGATGCCATCACGTTGACCAATGGCACCGGCTACACGACCACGTCGCCCCAAGTGCAAAGGTGGGGGACCAACAGGACAGTCGCACCCTCCTTTATTGCCCCCACGGCCACGATCACCATTGCCGGCAGAACCAGCACGGTCACCGCCACGCAGTTCGACACGCTGACAAACAACGCCTGGCTGACGACCAGTGAAGCGCAGGCCGTACTCGGCGACTCGGGCGGAGGACTCTTCACCACCAACGGAACATTGGCCGGCATCGTGGCGGCGGTTTCGGCCAACACGCTCGAGGCCGAGTTCGGGGAAAAAACCTTTTTTACCGACATCGCGTCCTACAAAACGGCGGTCGACACCGCAATCGGCTATGCCCTTGTGCCAGAGCCCTCCACTTTGTCGTTGGTGGCCTGCGGGGCGGGTGCGGCGCTTTTTTTCGCGCTGCGCCGCCGGCCTTAGTCCCCGTTCACTTTTTTCCCGCAACCAAAGCGAGGAAAAAGAGGCAACCAAGTGCGCCGGTGACCACGCCAACCGGTAGTTCGGTCCCGGCCAGAAGTGTGCGGGCGGCGAGGTCGGCGCCGACGGTTAAAGTCGCACCGACCAGCATGCTGGCGGGCACGGCAATGCCATGCGGCGCGCCGACCAATTTCCGCGTCAAGTGCGGAGCCATCAGCCCGACAAAGCCGATCGTACCGCAAGCCGCGACGGTGAGCGCCGCGAGCACCGCGGCCAAGGCGATGCCGGCTGTCTGCAGGAGCGGGACGCGCACGCCGAGGTGATGCGCGCTCTCGCCGCCGAGGGCGAGCAAATCGAGCGGTCGGTGGATCAGCCAGATGACTAGGCCGCCAGCCAGGGCCGCGGGCAACAGCATCCACACCTCGGTCCATCCGCGTCCGGCGAAGCTGCCCATCAGCCAGAAAAGAATGCTGCGCAAAGCGCCGGGATCGAAGCGCAGGATGATGGCGGTGGTGAACGCTTGCGCCAGCGCGCCGAGGGCCACTCCGACCAGGAGCAACGAAGGAAGGTCGGCGGCAATG
>JAQBWH010000016.1 GCA_027624625.1 Verrucomicrobiota bacterium
GGGTGTAGTTCAATGGTAGAACGGCAGCTTCCCAAGCTGCATACGAGGGTTCGATTCCCTTCACCCGCTTGTTTTCGGGGCCGGCGGGGTCGGAGACCGGATTGGACGTGGGCCTGATTTCATGATATTTAAACTATCATGATGAAAAAAGCATCCGTGGCTGATCTGCGGAATAATTTTGCCACCGTTTCGCGGTGGATTTATGAGGGGGAAAGCGTTGCCATCGAGAAACGGGGGAAGTCGTTTGCCGTGTTATCCCCCGCCCGGAGGATCCGCGGGAAGGCGATTGTCTTGCCTGATTACGAAGGGCGGATACGCCGGATTTTCGGCGGCCGAATCCCGGGGGGAGCAACGGCGGCACAATTGGTGGATGATTTGCGCGGGGAGTATTGAGCCATCGTGCCGTGGAAACTTGTTTCGACACATCCCTTATTCTCAAGAGTTACGTGCCCGAGGCGGGCACGGAGGAGGCCTTGGCTATTCTCCGGAAGCACGGCGGTCCGTTTCCCTTCTCCCATCTGCTGGAGTTGGAGTTGCGAACGGCGATACGCATGAAGCACGGGCGAGGAGAAATCACCGCGGCGGAAATGCGCGGGTCCTTGCAGGCGGTGGAAAAGGATCTCTCATCCGGCGTGCTCATCCGGCCGGATTACGAGTTGGACGAGGTTTTTCGCCGGGCCGAAGCGCTTTCTGCCCGGCACGCGGCGCAGACGCTGGCCCGGTCTGCGGATTTATGGCACGTGGCTGCGGCCCTCGAAGCAGGCTGTACCAGCTTCGCGTCTTTCGACCAAAGGCAACGCGCAGCAGCCGCTCTCTGCGGTCTCCGGGTGGTTCCGTCCCGCCCCGGCAAGGCTTCGCGCCGCCGTGCGAAAGGCGACCCCAAGAGCAAGTCCTGAGGCTCCCGCCGCGTCTGGTGTGGCCATGGGCCTTGCGGCGGGTATTATCTTCAAGTCGCGGTTCGGAATGAACGCGCATGCCGTCCACGCAGTCTCACCTCGATCATGATTCGTTTTCTTCTTCTTATCCTGCCTGCCTTTGCTTCCGCCATGGAGATCAGCCCGCCCAAAATCGTGGAACCACCGCCCGTCATTCCCCTCCGCGATTTTTTCCGCAACCCCGAGGGTGCGTCCTATCAGGTCAGTCCCGGCGGCGACTACATTTCGTGGATGGCGCCGTGGCAAAGCCGCCTCAATGTTTTCGTCCAACCGGTGGATGGAAGCGGCCAGCCGCGGCGGCTGACCGATGCAACCGAGCGCGACATCGCGGGCTACTTTTGGGCGGCGAAGGACCAGATCGTTTACCTGCAGGACGACGGCGGGGACGAGAATTTCCATCTCTACGCGGTCAACGCCGACGGTGCCAGCCGCCGCGACCTCACGCCGTTTCCCGGGGTGCGGGTCGGCGTGGTCGACGACTTGCGTGATGATGAGGACCACCTTCTGATCAGCATGAACAAACGCGATGCGCGTGTCTTCGACGTCTTCCGCCTCAACACCCGCGACGGCACGATGAAACTGGTCGCGGAAAACCCCGGCAGCGTCTCCTCCTGGATCACGGACCACGACGGGCAAGTACGGGCCGCGGTGCAGACCGACGGCGTCAATACCGAGCTGCTGACCCGCGCCACGCCGGACGAGCCGTTCAAAAAGGTGCTCAGCACCAATTTCCGCGAAAGCGCCGATCCGCTCTTCTTCACCTACGACAACAAGGATCTTTATGCCTCGTCCAATATCGGCCGCGACAAAGCGGCCATCGTGCGCCTTGATCCGGCCACGGGGAGGGAAGAGGAAGTCATCTTCGACCATGCCGAGGTCGACGTCGGCACTTTGGTCGGTTCGGACAAGCGCAAGGTGATCACCGCCGCCGCGTTCACCCGCGACAAGCAGGAATACCATTTCTTCGACGACCGGCGCCGCGACCTGCAGGTCAAGCTGGAGGAAAAGCTCCCCGGTCAGGAGGTTATGCTCAGCTCGACCAATCGCGAGGAGGACAAGTTCATCGTCCGCACCCACGGCGATCGGTCGCGCGGCGCGTTTTACTACTATGACAACCAGAGGGATGAGCTCCGCAAGCTGGCCGAGGTGTCCCCTTGGCTTGATGCGGAAAAGCTCGCCCCGATGGAGCCGGTGCGCATCCCGGCCCGCGACGGCCTCAAGTTGCCCGCCTATCTGACCCTGCCGCCCGGCATGGAGGCAAAGAATTTGCCGGTCGTGTTGCTTGTGCACGGTGGTCCGTGGGCCCGGGATGCTTGGGGTTTCGATTCCGAGGCGCAATTTTTGGCCAACCGCGGTTATGCCGTTTTGCAGGTCAACTTCCGCGGATCGACCGGCTACGGCCGTGAGTTCTGGGAGAAAAGTTTCAAGCAGTGGGGCAAAGCGATGCAGGATGACTTAACTGATTCGGTCAAGTGGCTGGTCGACCGCGGCATCGCCGATCCCCGGCGGATCGCCATCTATGGTGGCAGCTACGGCGGTTATGCCGCGCTGGCCGGCATGGCCTTCACTCCGGAGGTCTATGCGGCGGGGATCAGCTTCGTCGGGCCCTCGAACCTTTTCACCTTGCTGGCCAGCGTCCCACCGTACTGGGAGCCCTACCGTCAAATGCAGTATGAAATGATCGGCAACCCGGAGACGGAGAAAGATCTGCTCACGGCGGCATCGCCGCTTTTTTCGGCGGATAAAATTACCTCCCCCTTGCTCATTGCCCAGGGGGCGAACGATCCGCGGGTCAAGCAAGCCGAGAGCGACCAAATTGTCGCAGCGCTCCAGGCCCGCGGCATCGATGTTCCCTATATCGTGAGGGACAACGAAGGACACGGTTTCGGCAACGAGGAAAACCGGCTTTATTTTTTCCGCGCCATCGAGCGTTTCTTGGCCAAGCATCTCGGCGGTCGCGCCGAGCAAAGCGACGAGAAGATTCCGGAGTTGGAGGGAACCGATGTGAAAGCCAAAGGCTGAGGCGGGAGAGGGTTGGCCGGTTCGCGGCTAATAAAGTGCCCGAAGCAGGCCGCCGCCAGCCGCCAAGCCGATGACCGCGGGGATGGGCCAACGGCGCCCGACCAAAAGCCACAGACTCAGGCCGGTGATAGTAGCGTAGAGCATCGCTGGTTGGTCCGGGGCGAAAACGCCCGCGGCAAACCAAACCGCAAGGCTGGCGATCACTCCGACCACGGCCGCCGTGATGGTGTTGAGGATGGTGCGGGCTTGTGGATTCTCGGCCAGTCGTTCGACCAAAGGCGCACCGGCCAGAATGAAAAGAAAACTCGGGACAAAGGTGACCCACGCGGTGACCAGCGCACCCAGGGTGGCCATGACCCAAGGGCTGAGTGGCGCCGGATGGTTCCACCCGGCGAGGAATCCGGCGAAGGGGAGCACTTTGACCAAAGGTCCGGGCAAGGCTTCGGCCAGGGCAAGGCCATCCTTCATCGCGGTGGCCGAGAGCCAACCAGCCTGATTGACCGCATGGTCGGCCACATAAGGCAGCACGGCGTAGGCACCCCCGAAGGTGACCACCGCGACTTTGCTGAAGAAAAATCCGAGCGACGCGAGCAAGCCGTCCCACCCGAAGGCTGCGCCGGCCAGCACAACCGGGGCCCACCATGCGAGGAGTCCGAGGCTGAGGGTGCGCCACGGCACGGAAGTGCGCTGGGTGGTGGCGGTTGCCGTCGCGGTGTTCGCTGCGACGAGATTGTCCACCACCCCCATGGCGATTGCGGCGAGGACAATCCACGGGAAGGGGACTTGGTAAAACTGCATGGCCAGAAAAGCCGCCGCGGCCGGCAGCCAAGCACGCGTGCCGCGTAAATGATGCCGCGCCATGCGGACCAACGCAGCGAGGATGACGGCGAGCACGGCCGGTCGCACCGTGCCGAAAAGCGTTTGCACCCAATCGAGTTGGCCAAACATGGCGTAAAGCCCCGCCGCCAGCCAGACGAGCAGGACGGCCGGAAGGACAAAGAGCGCGCCGGCGGTGAGGGCTCCGCGCAGCCCATGCAGCTTCCAACCGGCATAAATCACCAGTTGGTGCGCTTCCGGACCGGGGAGCAGCATGCTGAAGCTCAGCCCGGCGGAAAATTGGGGTGGAGTCAGCCAACGCCGGCGCTCGACCAACTCTTCGCGCAGGATGGCGATCTGGCCGGCCGGACCACCGAAGCTCATCCAGCCCAACCGGGCGAAGAAGCGCCGCGCCTCGGCCCAGTCGGGAATCGCTTTGTCTTGGCAATGATCTGGCATCTTTTTATGCTTCCCAGTCGAATATCACCACGTCATGGCCGAACTCGAAAACAAATACCCTGAAAACGTTACCGGCAGTTTTTTCGTCGATGATCAATGCATCGATTGTGACCTCTGCCGCGAAACGGCCCCGGCCAATTTTACGCGGAGCGATGACGGTGGTTACTCTTACGTTTACAAGCAGCCCGGCACGCCCGAGGAAGAGGCGCAATGCAAAGAGGCAATGGAAGGCTGTCCGGTCGAGGCGATCGGCGATAACGGCTCCTAAGGCCGCATCCGGGCGGTTTTTTTCTCGACCCTCCACTGACATGAGTCGCTGGGCTAACACCGTGATGGCCGAGTGGCGGCGCTACCGTGAGCCGCGCGATCCGGATCAGCGCACTTCCATCCTTGCCGAGGCCCTGCGCGGACTTCTCCCCAAACTCGGCTTGGGCCAGTCGCTCGACGAGCACGCCGTCCGGCGCGCCTGGGTCGGGCTGGTCGGGCCTTTTATTGCGGGTCAATCCGCACCCGACCGCATCCGCGGCGGCATCCTTTATGTGCGGGTGCACCAATCCAGCGTGCGCTTTGAATTGGAGCGCGTCTGGAAAAGCGAGATCGAGACAAAACTGGCCGCCGAATTCGGGCCGGACAAAATCCGTTCGGTCAAATTTTTCAGCTGATCATGTTGCGCAACCTCCTCCTCGATTGGTCGGGCACGCTGGTCGACGATTTGCCGCCGGTCATCGGCGCGACCAATTACGTGCTCGAGCAATTCGGCAAGCCCGCGCTGACCCGTGACGAATTCCGCCGGCATTTCCGCCTGCCCTTCACCGAGTTCTACGAGGAATTTCTCCCCGATATTCCACTCGTCGAGCTGGACGCGCTTTTCCACCGCCGCTTTGTCGAGATCCAGGACGAAGTGACGCCTCTGCCCGGGCTCTACGAGTTCCTCGATTTCTGCCGGGCCAGCGGGCGCCGTCTTTTCCTCCTCAGTGCGATGAAGCAGGAGCATTTCGACGTGCAGTCGGCCAAGCTCGGTCTGCGTCATTATTTCGAGCACCCCTATGCTGGGGTGACCGACAAGCGGGCCAAGATCGGCTCGATCCTCGAGACGCACGGGTTGCTCCGCGGCGAAACGGCCTTCGTCGGCGACATGATCCACGACGTCGAGACCGCGCGTCACGGCGGCGTGATGAGCATCGCCGTGCTCACCGGCTACGATTCCATCGAGAAACTCACGCCGGCGAAACCCGATGTCGTCGTTTCCTCACTCGATGCCTTGCGTCGCCTCTTGCAGGATCCGCGGGACTTGGCCCGCGGGGCGGCGGACTGCATACGTATCCACGGCCTCGAGGTGCAGACGCGCATCGGGGTGGGGGAAGAGGAGAGAGCGCGACCGCAGAGGCTTGTTCTCGATGTCATGCTCGAAACGGATTTCCGCGGGGCGCAGGACGACATCGCCCGCGCCACCGACTATGCTGTGGTGGCTGCGTGGCTGACGGCGGAATGTGAACGCCGTGAGGTGCGTCTGCTCGAAACGCTTTCCGAGGATCTGGCCGCCGGCTTGCTGGAGGGGTTCCCGCACGTCGACGTGGTTGTGCTCGAGATTCGCAAGTTTGTCCTGCCGGACACGGAGAGCGTTTCCGTCCGTGTACGCCGCAGTCGGTAGGGCGAGGCCTCCCGGAGGCCCCGCCCTACCTTGTGGGCTGGCGTTCTGGTAGGTATGGTCGTCAGCCATGCGCATTTTGGTCAGCGGTGTCTGCGGCTTCGTCGGGTCCGAGTTGGCGCTCGGATTTCGCAAGGCCGGGCACGAGGTTTGCGGCTTCGACAATTTCAGCCGTCGAGGAAGCGAATTGAATCGACCGCGCATCGAGGAGGCGGGTGTCGAGTTCTGGAAGGGCGACGTGCGCAATGAAGCCGACTTGGAGCGCGTGCGCGGGATCGATTGGGTCATCGACGCCGCGGCCAACCCGAGTGTGCTGGCCGGGGTCGATGGCAAGACCGGGAGCAAGGAACTGCTTGAGCACAATCTTTGGGGTACGGTCAACCTGCTCGAAGTCTGCAAGCGCGAGCAGGCCGGCTTGATCCTGCTTAGCACAAGTCGTGTTTATTCGATCGATGCTTTATGCGCCTTGCCGGTCGTGGCGAAGGACGGGGCTTTCGCCCTGCCCGAAGCGCTGGCCGCAGTCGGACCGCAGGGAGTGACCGAAGAATTCTCCACGGCCGCGCCGATCTCGCTTTATGGGGCGAGCAAATTGGCCAGCGAGCAGATCGCCTTGGAATATGGCTCGGCTTTCGGTTTTCCCGTGTGGGTCAACCGCTGCGGGGTGATGGCCGGCGCGGGGCAATTTGGCAAGCCCGACCAGGGAATCTTCAGCTATTGGATCCACAGTTGGGCGCAGCGTGCTCCACTCAAATACATCGGCTTCGGCGGCACCGGCCACCAAGTGCGCGACTGCCTGCACCCGCATGACCTCCTTGCCCTTTTGCTCAAGCAAATGGCTGCGGGTGCGCGCGCCGGACGCCGGATTCTCAACGTGGGCGGCGGGGCAGCTTCGACCCGGTCGCTCCGGCAGTTGTCTGATTGGTGCGGGCGGGAATTCGGGGCGCACGAGGTGGCGGTCGACTTGTCCCCCCGGCCCTTTGACCTGCCCTGGGTGGTGCTCGATGCAGCCTGCGCGGGTCAGGAATGGGACTGGCGTCCGGAGAAGACGGTGGACGAGATTTGCCAGGAGATTGCCCGGCATGCCCGCGAGCATCCGGAGTGGTTGGAAGTTTCTCGGGGTTGACCATGGCAGCTGACTATCAGCTGCAGTTGGCCCTACTCGGTCAGGCGGATGAATTCGCCCTCTGGCTGACGCCGGGGGAAAGGGACCGGGCGGCGCGTTTGTCCGAAGGTCCATTGCGCACGCGCTTTGTGGTCTCGCGCGGTCTGCGGCGGCAGATGTTGTCCGCCTGCACCGGTCGTCCGGCCCAAACCCTCGAATTCGAGGAGGATGGGACGGCCAAGCCGCGCTTGGTCGATGGTGAAGGTTGGGACTTCAACCTTTCCCACGCCGGCGAGCATGTGGCTGTCGTGGTCCGGCGCGGCGCGGTCGGGATCGATCTCGAACATCATGGCAAGGTGCGGGACCAAGAAGGGATTGTTTCCCGCTACTTCCATCCCGACGAGGCGCAGGCTTGGCAATGCCTGCCGGCAGAACTTCAGGCTGGGGCTTTCTTCCGGCTGTGGTCGGCGCGTGAGGCCGCAATGAAGTGTGCCGGTTTGGGGCTAGCCCGGGGAATCCGGGTAACCCGGATCGACCCGGGTTTTATCGAGACCGGCGCAGCCATGGCAAGGGTGGGGGAGGAGATTTTTGCGGTCAATGTCTTGGCAGCCCCAGCCGATTGCACCTTGGTTGTCGCGACCTCACCGGCGGATGATTGATGAGGCGGTCGCCGGGACCGGCCGAGGCTGCCACGATCATTATTGACCAAGCAGGTTTGCCGGGAACAGCTCTGCCTCCGACGGCAGGTCAAGGCCAGCACAGGTCCGCGGTTCGGTTGTGGCCATCGGAGGATGCCGGGGGAAAATTTACCTGTTCCCATCATGAACCTGTTCACCCTGGCGGGAGGCGCAGCCGTCTTGGGGGAAAACACTTGTCAAGACGTGATGGGGCCTTTAACTACTAAAGCTCATCCGCTTGGAATCTCGAAACTGTCCTGCAGTCTCCTTCCGGCGGTTGACGCGCCGCGGGTGTAGCTCAGTTGGTAGAGCACTTCCTTGCCAAGGAAGATGTCGCGAGTTCGAGTCTCGTCACCCGCTCCCCCCCTTCATCACCAACGCTTTATGCAATGCGGGGGCTGTAAGAAGGCCAAAAGCATAGAAGAAGCATAACACCCCGTGCCCGTGATCCAGGCGTTCAAGCGTGTGGGCCCGCGTGTGGAATTGCCTAGCCCCCAGCATGAAGGCTGCCGCCGGGAAGGCGCCGGCAGGGTTTAAGCGTCACCTCGACCCTCTTTATGAGTGGAACGCCCAAAAAATGTCCGCGGCTATAACCTACAACCATAGTTTGGCCCTTACCGCTCTCTTTCAAAACGTGCCACGTTGCGGCTACTTGCGGCGCCATCGGCCGCGAAAGCTCTCTCGCTGGGGGCACAAGGGAACCTTCTGGCGCCCGTGAGCGGGGGGAGTTGGCGACTTCCACCCTTGGCGCGCAAATTTATTGCGATGATCTGAAGTAAATAAGGACCCCATGATTTGCCATAACTTGCAGGACGAAAAAAGGGGAAGGAGGGCCGAAAACGGACTAAGTTTTTCCCGATCGTCGACGGTCCCCGTTCTCCGCCCGCCGAAATCCTCAGGGAGCAGCTGCACCGAAAAGAAGGTCAATCGGGGTAAGCAGAAGCCCTCTGTGGCATCGGTGGACGAGGACTCCAGAGGGGTGGCCCCGTTCGTCTGCCGCAGAGGACAAGTCTAACCTCCCCCCATCGGGGGCATCTGTCAAATGGAGGATCTGCCGGACCGCGTTCTTCCGAGGCTCAGGACTCTAGCCAAGTCCAAGCCGCCTCCACCTCGAGCGATGGGAAATAGCGTATTTTCGTGGGGGATACCGAGCTGAAGAGTTTGGTCATCTTGGCCAGTAATTCCTCTTTTTGGTTTTCTCCGACCATGGCAACCCGGGCAAGGTCCTTGCGGTGGGACAGACCAAAATTGAGGTCATCTCAGGCAGCCCCGAGATCCCAAAGGTGAAAATCTTCAAACTGAACGAGCAGACTAATCTTGCCGGAGGAGGCGATGGCTGGTTCGAAAATCGCAATGAATTTACGATAATCTTCATCGGTGAGCTTTCCGCCCATGGTGAAACCTAAGAGATTATTTTTGCCGCGGTCGATGGCCGTGATCATGATTTTTGCTTTTGGTCTGCCGTAAGCATAATTCTCCCCGGCAGCGTGGTGCCTCGGTTTAGAGCAACGATAATAATGGACAGACCAGTTTGTCCTGGCCTCTAGTTTCCGGACCGGGAGGCAAAACCTTTTCCTCCGAGCATGGTCCACAGGCGGGGACCATGCCGGTCGTGGGGTTGGTCATTGTCTCCGCCGTCGAAGTCGACTTTGCCGCACCCGGCCTTGATCTCTTTAATTGTTCCATGCGCCACGGTATCGGGGAAGGTGTTGATCAAGGTTTCCATCAGGTAGGTGAGCCACTTTCGAGCCGAGACCTCGAAAAAGTTGCGCGGCGAGTTCGCGGTTTGCGGCATAGCCAGGTTCGCGATCCTGCTGCGGATCAGATGCCGTCCTTGTTTGCACACCTTCTCCCCGTATTTCTTCCGTTCCTTTTCGTATCCCAAGAAGGCTTCGCTGATCAACTTGTCCGAGTTGGTTTCCACCTGTTCTTGGTCGATCAATTCGAAGGCTCGGTGGAGATGCTTGGCCAAAACGCAGGCATCCCCGATGGCCGAATTACATCCCTGTCCGGCTAATGGTGTGGGGGCATGCGGAGCGTCTCCAATAATGACAACGCGGCCCATGTGCCATGCGTCGACATCCAAGGACAGCGACGCGTCACCGAGAGAAATGTGGATCAGCTCTTGGGGTGATTCGACCAGTCTCGCCACCTTCCCGAGAACTCCCGGACACTTTTTCATTCGTTCCAGTGCCTCTTCTCTCGATGCTGCACTTCCGTAGCGAGCGGACTGCCACGTTCTTCCATTCCCGTTCTGTGTTGAATTATTTTTCTGTTCGTTGGAGAGTTTGTAAGCGTAGCACATCTCGAAATCGGTGGGACTGGTGGGATACCCTACGATGCCAATGCCGGATCCTTTTTTCGTGGCGAGCATCCAACAGGCCTGATTTTCCTCTTTGCTGAAATCGAGAACTTCTGGCGGGATGTTGCGCTTGAGCAACAACCATACCGCCTGGTTGTAAGTGCCCAGAGTCCTCGGGCCGAACATCAGTTCGCGCACTTTGGAGTGAATCCCGTCAGCTCCGACCACCACCGCGCCGACCTCGGTTCTCGTTTCTTTTTCCCCGCCAGCTGTCGTTGTCACGTCAAAGCGGACAGTCAGCGTTCCGTCCTCGTTTTCAGTTATGTTTCTGCATTCCCAGCCCAAGCGGAGTGTGCCCGGATGAAGATTGTCATTGAGAACATTCATCAAGCAGCTTCGGGTTGTCCCGGCCAAGAGTGGTCCGTTCAACTGCTTCTTGATTTTTGGAATGGAACCGAGATTGTATCGGCCGAGAAGTTTACCTTCAGATTCGCCGTTGGTTTCTTCGTCTTCGACCACGCGGAACTCGTTCACCGGGGTCATGATCTTGCTGAGCCGGTGTTTCTTCTCGGGGCCGAAAATTTGTTCCAACCAGATCCGACCGGTAGCCAAGGAGAAACCAGCGCCAATATCGTGCTGCAATGTCTTCAAGTTCCGTTCGAAGACCATGCAGGCCACTCCCTTCCGCTGCAAAGCGTTGGCGAGGGTCAGCCCGCCGGGTCCGGCACCGATGATCAGAACAGTCCTCTTCGCGTTTTCGGTTGGCATTGTTTTCAAGCTGTCTCGTGGGGTGGCCGCGGCACAAGCGCAACGCATTGTAACTATCTCAATCTTCCTCAGCCCTTCCGGGCGTTGGCCCGGAGTCTGCATCCGGAAGCGACGACTTCCACGGATATATGGAGCCAGATGAGGCGGCGGAGGTCAATCGGGCATCGCTGGGCGGAGGGAGAGGGCGAGCGCGTCCGCGCGCGTTTTCTGCTTCGCGCTGTGCAGAAATGGCTTAAAGTCGGAGTGAAGAAAAGCTCCAGTTTAGTACGGGGAAGATTTCCCGTCTGCGCGGTGAATTTCGTCAACTCTCGCCATGGCCCAGCATACTAAAGGCATAAGAAGTCCCCGCGTTTCGGCTCTTGGCCGGACGAATTATGCGGAGAAAAGGGCACGGCTAGATGTTTAGCTAGCCATGGTGAGTCCGAGCTTCTTGACCCGCTTTTCACTGAGCATCCACCCTATGAAATTTTTTACCCTGACCGGATTTCCAGCCCTGGCCGCTTGCATGGTCTTAGCCGCTTGCGGCCAGCCGCTACCCGAAGAAGAAAAATCCGGGTCGGATAGGCCCCCGGGCAAGGAGGAAATGGTTGAGGTGGTGGAGAGAGGATCGGACGGGCAGGATTCTCCCTCCGCTGTTCTCTTGGAATCCAGCATCGAACCGATTTCTCCCGATTCCGTGCCGGGAAGTTACCAAGATCCCGACGTTCCGGAAGTGACCTACACCTTTAACCGCGATGGTTCGTGGGAGGCTACTTGGCAACCTCAGGATGAGTCGCGCGGCCTTTTGATGAGCGGCGTTTACATGGTGGAGGAAGGAGGCCTATTGCATCTGCGGGCATTATCCTTCGGACGGCGCGATTCTCTCCTTGGCGACGACTGGGACCGGCGCGCCCCGCCGCACCCGCGTCCCCGCGCTTATTTCCGCGTCGAGGGTGGGCAACTTGTCATCATAGCGGAGAACACCGCGCAGGCTTTCACCATGGCGCCATTCACTGCGGTGCGTTTGGTCAGGGTGGCGGATAAGGAATGACTGATTGAGGGTTTGGGATCGGGGTGTTACCACTGCGTTATGAACGAACCGCACGTGTGTCAGAAATCGCCACTGGTGGAAGAAATGGAACCGGGCACTTACTGGTGGTGTTCTTGCGGGTATTCGACCACGCAACCTTTTTGCAACGGGATGCACAAGGACAAGGGATTCAAGCCGGTCAAGGTGGTCATCACGGAGAAGAAGCGGGTGGCTTGGTGCATGTGCAAGCACACGGCCTCGCCGCCATTCTGCGACGGCTCGCACGCCAAACTGGTTTAAGCTGGAAGGACGCGGTATTTTCGGTGGAATTTTCGTTCTGCCTCCCGCGGGGTTGATCCGTCGGCCCGGTTTGTTCATCGTGCCAAGGAACAGCCCGCCCGGGCACCCAGACCTTGAAACCGAACCCCGAAAAAATACCTCCCGCCGGGACCATCCCGGACAAGGTGCCGATGGCCCCGCCGCCGGCTGCGAAGTCTAGTCCGCCGGTCGCAGCCGGGGCCTCTCCGGTGCCTCTTCCGGATGCGGGCTCGCGGTCAAAGCCCGGGACTGCGGCGGCTCCGGCGTTCACCGCGCGCGGTCTCCCTCCGACCGGGAGGTGGCGTGCTGTTGTCTTGGTCGTGCTTTTTGCCGGATTGGCAGGCGGAGGAGGTTGGTGGTGGCTCAATTCGGAACCCGCCCCGATTTCCGGGCGCGTTTCGCTCTCCGGCGACGAAACCGGCGCGGTCGAGATCCACGTCTTGGGGAGGGAGGATTTGTCGGCAGCCTGGCGGGATTTGCTCGCCGCGGCGGACGTGCGGGCCGCGGAGTTGGCCGAACTTTCGACCGAGGCGCTGGCGCGGCACCGCCAAGCGTGGCTTGCTTATGACGAAGCGTCGCGTGTTTACGCCGTCGGTGAGGAATATAACATGCCCGACTTGGCCGAACTCCGGGCGGAGCGCGATGCGAAGCAAGCCGGGGAAGTCGCGGCGATGGAAGAGTTGAAGAGACTGTCGGCCGAAAAGGAGGGTTTGGTAACCCTGGAGGGATTATTGAATGCCTTGCCTGCGCCGCGGCAGACCGTGATGACCGATGCGCAGGGAATTTTTGCTCTGCCGCCGCCCGAGGATACCGGGGTTGTTCTTGTGGCCATAGCTGGGTCTGGCTCGGACGGAGGCGTCCCGCTGCGCGGCTGGTTTGAAGTGCTGGAACTGGAGACCGACGGCAGATTGCCGGACACCGTGGAATTGTCCGGCGAGGACCAGCTTGAGGTGGAGGCGATCCGTCGGTTTATTGCGGGGGATGGCAGCCGGTAGCCCGAGGTGGCGCGCTGATCCAAAGCGGCGTGGTGCCGTCGCTTCCACCGCAGTCCATTCTTGGTCTATTGCGGCGAGACGCAGCAACTGTGGTCGCTTCGGCACGGCGGATGCGTCAGCGCACACCTCCCGCCCTGGTCCAGACCCCTTGATTTCCAAGCGGATTCTTCGTCGTATTCCAAGAGCCATTCTGTTTAAGTCCGCGTTATGGAAAAACTCACCACCCATGTTTTGGACACGGCGCACGGCAAGCCCGCTGCGGGGGTCGGTGTTTTCCTTTTCCAGGGCGACCGGCTGGTCTCACAGTCCGTGACCAATGCCGACGGACGTTGTCCGGAACTGCTTGCCCGCAAGCTTCCGGCCGGGGTTTACCGGATTGAATTCGCCGTGGGTGATTATTTTCGCAATCAGGGGGTGGAGTCGCCCTTTCTCGATCGCGTGCCAGTCCAATTCACTGCGGCGGCCGGTCAGTCTTACCATGTTCCACTGGTGTGCACGCCGTGGTCTTACTCCACCTACCGGGGGAGTTAGATCATGGGTCGGATGCTCAACAAGGCCGTGGAACGGCTTGAGTTCCTCGGGCAGATTTCCGACAACCCGCGCTCTTTGGTACGGACCTACCTTTCGCCCGCCAACCGGCAGGCGGCGGAGTGCCTGCTTGGCTGGATGGCGGAGCTGGGAATGAAAACCGAGCATTTGTCGGACGGCACAGTGCGGGGTGTTCTTCCCGGCCCCGAACCGGAGGCTAAGCCGTTGCTCTTGGGGTCGCATCTGGACACGGTGATTAACGCCGGGAAATACGACGGTGCTCTCGGCCTGATCGCCGCTCTTGCCGCCCTTGAGGAACTCCGGGACGAGGGGATTCAACTGCCGTTTCCCGTGCATCTTCTCGGGTTTTCCGACGAAGAGGGCGTGCGGTTTCAAACAACCTACCTCGGCAGCCGCGGCGTGACCGGTCAACTGGACCCGGCGACCCGTAACCGGCTGGACGCCGCAGGCCAGAGCCAAGCCCTCGTCTTGGCGACCGAGGGTTGGCACGAAGGCGCGTCGGAGATTCATTATGAGCACGGAAACGTCCGCGGATACGTGGAAATCCATATCGAGCAGGGCCGTATCCTCGAAGAATGCGATGAGCCGGCTTGTGTGGTGTCCGGAATCAACGGGCAATCGCGCCTTCTGGTAACCCTGACCGGACGCACCGAGCATGCCGGTACCACGCCGATGGAGCTGCGACGCGACGCATTAACCGCCGCGGCCGAAGCCATTTTGGCGACGGAGAAACTCGCCCGCGACCAAACCGGGTTGGTGGCCACGGTCGGCAAGATCGAGGTTCTTCCCGGAGGCTCGAATTCGATTCCCGGGGTGACGAGCTTCACCCTTGATTTCCGCCATCCGGTCGATGCCGAGCGGGTCCGCTTGCTCAAGGCCTTGGAAGATTCGGTCCGGAAGATCACCGCCTCCCGCCAGCTGGAACTGGACTGGCAGCTGGTCCAAGAAAACGATGCGGTTGTTTGTGACGCGGGGCTTACGGCCGATCTTTGCGACGCTTTGGAGCGCGTCACCGGTTCGCGGCGGCAGCTCGCCAGCGGCGCCGGGCATGACGGGGTCGCGATTTCGAAGGTGGCGCCGGTCGGAATGATTTTCGTCCGCTGCCGGGCCGGGCTTTCCCATCACCCGGAGGAATATGCTTCTCCAGCCGACATCGGGGTGGGCATCCGGGTGCTGGTGGAATTTCTAAAATCGCTGCCGGCATGAGCGACTTCGATCTTTTGGTCCATACCCCGGGCTTGAGCCTTGGCGTGATCGACGGCTTGGTGGCGGCGACCGGTCCCTCTTTGGCCGGTCCGGCGAAGCAGGTGGTCGAGGTGCCGGACGGGCGGATCGTTCCAGGGTGGATCGATGCCCATGTGCATTTCAACGAGCCCGGCCGGACCGAGTGGGAAGGCTTGGAAACCGGAAGCCTCGCGCTCGCGGCGGCCGGCGGCACGACCTTCTTTGACATGCCGCTGAACTCGACGCCCCCGGTCGTGGATGCGGCATCGTTGGAAAAAAAACGGCTCATCGCCACGGAGAAATCGCATTTGGATTTCGCGCTCTGGGCAGGACTCACGCCGGACTCGCTCGCCCACTTGGAGGCCATGGCGGAGGGCGGTGCGATCGGCTTCAAGGCCTTCATGTGTCACTCCGGACTCGATGAATATCCATGGGCCGACGCAGCGACAATGAAGGCGGGGATGAAAATCGCCGCCGGCTTGAATCTGCCCGTTTCGGTCCACGCCGAGATTTGCCGCGACTTGCCGCGCGTGGGTCATGACATGGCGGCGTGGTTGGCCTCGCGGCCGCAGAGCTTCGAACTAGTGGCCATTCGGCTCGCCTTGGATCTCGCCGGGGAAACCGGATGCGCCCTGCATATCGTCCACGTCACTTGTCCGGAGGGAATCGACTTGGTGACCCGAGCCAAGAAACAGGGTGTCGATGTCACGGTGGAGACTTGCCCGCATTACCTTTTGCTCGACGAGGAGAATGCCATTGCCATCGGCGCCCCGGCGAAATGCGCACCCCCGCTGCGTCCGGCGGAGACCGTGGCGAGAATGTGGGAAAAACTGCGGGCGGGCGCAATCGATACCCTCGGTTCCGACCATTCGCCGTCGAGCCCCGAGCTGAAAACCGGCGACGATTTTTTTACGATCTGGGGCGGCATCGCCGGGATCCAACACGGGCACCCACTCCTTCTCGACCGGGAACTTAATCTTACGGGACCCGCCAGCGCGAATGTTGCGAAGCGTTTCAAGCTGCGCGGCAAGGGCTCGCTCTCGGTGGGGAACCACGCGGACTTTTCGATTTTTATCCCGGACGACCGGGCGATTGAACGGGGTGAGCTTTTGACCCGCCATCCGATCTCCCCTTACCTCGGGATGCGGCTCAGGCACCGGGTGAAGGCGACATTTTTGCGGGGCGCCAAGGTGGACATGGCAACAAAAGGCCGTTTCCTTCGCCCCGATTTCTTCTAAACTAAAAGCGGTGAACACCCGGACCGTTGTTTGCAGCCGTCACGCCCTCATCGCGCCCGACGGTCATATGCCCTCCGCATTTCCCGGTTGGGAACAAGCGACGGGCTTTGTCGTGTTGTCGCCGGCGATGGGTGCGTCCCTCTCCCAAATCCTCATCACTTTTCAAGAGGACGGCGGTAGCGCGGTCTTTGCTGCGGAGCAAAAGGAGCATGCCTTTTATGTTGAGACGGGAACCTCTCGGATTCACTACGGCGACGGTGAAGCCATCGACTTAGGCCCCAGCGGGTTTGCTTTTATTCCCGCGGAAACGGCGTGCCGGGTCGTCGGATCGGCGGACGCCCGGGTGACGGTGTTCCGCAAGAACTTCGAGCCATCTGCCGGGGTGGAGTCGCCCCCGGTGACTTTCGGCCACGCCAAGGAAGTCCAAGGCGAGCCCTTCCTCGGTAATGAGCGGGCGGTTTTGCAGACCCTGCTACCGAGTGATCCGCGTTTTGACCTGGCAATCAACATTTTCACCTATCAACCGGGGGCGACTCTGCCCTTTGTCGAGACCCACGTGATGGAACACGGTTTGCTGATGCTCTCCGGCCAAGGTGTCTATCGGTTGGAGGCTGCCTATTATCCGGTCGAGTCGGGGGATGCAGTCTGGATGGCGCCTTACTGTCCGCAGTGGTTCGCGGCCATCGGCGATGTCCCGGCATCTTACCTTTATTACAAAAACATCCATCGGATGCCCTGAAACTCCATTGACCGCATTGATCACGATCAACGGCGACCCGGTCGAGGTCTCGTCGGCACCACTCCACCAAAATCTGCTGGAGTTCCTCCGGCTTTCCGGCCGCACGGGTTCCAAAGCGGGCTGTAATGAAGGCGACTGCGGGGCATGCACTGTGCTCCTTTTGGAACCCGATCGGCCGCCGCGGGCCATCAATTCCTGCCTCGCACTGGTGCACTCCTTGATCGGCCGGGAAGTGGTGACCGCAGAGGGACTGGGCGGGAGCGGGTTTCATCCGGTCCAGCAGGCGATGATGGCAAGCAACGGCTCGCAGTGCGGTTACTGCACGCCAGGATTTGTCTGTTCCATGGCCGAGGCTTCCGCCCGCGGGGTGGCCGGTGATCCGGTAGCGGTCGCGGACCAACTCTGCGGAAACCTTTGCCGCTGCACCGGGTATCGGCCGATCCGCGACGCGATGGACGGGGTTCCGGAACTGCCGATGACAAGCTCTGTCCGGCCATCCGAAGCAGGCAGTCCCGCTTATCTGACCCCTGCCACTCTGGACGAGGCGTTGCAATGGAAGGCGGAGCATCCGGACGCGCCGTTCATCGTCGGCGCGACCGAACTGGCGGTCTTGATCAACAAGCAACACCTGCGGCCGGAGAAGCTGATCTCCTTGGAGCACGTTGACCGGCTTCTCACCGTGGAGGAAACCGAGAGTCACTGGCATATCGGGGCGGCGGTTCGCTTGACCGATTTGGTGGATCGCTTGAAAGGCGAGTTTCCGGCCCTCGACCAGATGTTCCGGCTCTTCGCCTCGCGGCAAATTCGGCACCGCGCTTCGCTGGGGGGAAACCTGGTCACGGCGTCCCCCATCGGGGATTCGGCCCCGGTATTGTTGGCGCTTGATGCGACGGTCACGCTGGCCTCGCTCACCGGGGAACGCGTGGTGCCACTGGCGGAGTTTTTCACCGGTTACCGCAAGACGGTCCTCGCCGCGGGAGAAATTCTCGTAACCATCTCCCTCCCGCGGAAACTCCCGGGGCGCTGTGTCTTTTACAAGGTATCCAAACGGCGGGAGATGGACATTTCGGCGGTCTCCGCCGCCATCCGGCTGGTGGTGGATGATGAGAAGGTCATCACCGACGCGCGCCTCGCCTACGGCGGAGTGGCCGCGACTCCGGCCCGGGCGACGAAGACCGAGCGCATGCTTGTGGGGAGATCCTACCAGAACGCTGCGGACGATGAGGTGCTGGAGGTGCTGGCCGCTGAATTTCAACCGCTCAATGATCTGCGGGCTTCGGCCGACTATCGCAAGGCATTGATCCGGGATTTGTTCTTGAAGGCGCTGAGCGGTGCCGAGGACGTGATCGCAGCGCCGATCATTCGGCCCTTGGAGCCGCGCGATCTACCGCACGAATCTGCCGGCGGTCACGTAACCGGCGAGGCGCTTTATACCCATGACTTGGCCCTGCGCCGCAACGCGCTGCAGGTTTGGCTGGTGCGCTCCGAGCACGCTCACGCCCGGTTGACGCGCGTCGATGTCAGCCGGGCCCGGAATGCTCCGGGCGTGCGTGCGGTGCTAACGGCTGGCGACATTCCGGGGCACAACAACACGGGCTGCTCGCGGGATGACGAACCCTTGTTCGCCTCGGACCTCATTCAATTCCACGGTCAGGTGATTGCCGCGGTGGTGGCCGGATCGCTGGAGCAAGCCCGCCTCGCGGCCCAACTGGTGGTGGTGGAGTATGAGTCGCTGGAACCATTGCTGGGAATCGAGGCCGCTTTGGCAAAACAATCGTTTCACACCGATCCCCGCATACTGCGGCGCGGGGCGGTGGACGAGGCCTTGCGCGGTGCGCCACGGGTGATGGAGGGAAGTTTGTCGATCGGCGGACAAGAGCATTTCTACCTGGAAAGCCAGGCCGCCTTGGCCGAGCCGGACGGTGACGGGGTTTTTGTTTTCTCTTCTTCGCAACACCCGAGCGAGACCCAGATGATCGTCTCGGAGGTTCTTGGTTGGCCGAAGCATCGGGTGGTGGTCGAGTCACCCCGCATGGGCGGCGGATTCGGGGGAAAAGAAACCCAGGCCAATCCGTGGGCGGCGATCTGCGCCCTTGCGGCGCACCGCACCGGTTGCCCGGTGGCGATGCAGTTGGACCGGGATCACGACATGGAATGCTCGGGGAAACGTCACCCTTTTTTCGCCCGCTACCGGGTAGGTTTCCATCCGGACGGCCGTCTGGAAGCGGCAGATATCCAGCTTTTTTCCGACGGCGGATGGTCGCTGGATCTTTCGCAACCGGTCAACGACCGGGCGCTGTTCCATCTGGACAACGCTTATTTTATTCCGCACGTCCGTTTCGAAGGGCGGGTTTGCAAAACCAACGTCACCTCGCATACCGCGTTCCGGGGGTTCGGGGGTCCGCAGGGGATGCTCGTCATCGAGGAAATCATCGCCCGGATTGCCGGGGAACTCGGGCTGGCCCCGGATGAAGTCCGCGCCCGGAATTTCTATCGGGGCGAGGGAGAAAGCAATACGACCCATTATGGGGAGGTGGTCGAAGGAAACCGCCTGGCGAGGATTTGGTCGGAACTGAAAGAGACTTCGTCGTTTGAAAAACGTCGCGGAGAAATCGCGGAATGGAACGGCGCCCATCCTTACCGGAAGCGCGGGCTTGCCATCACTCCGGTCAAATTTGGGATCAGCTTCACTCTGAAGCACTACAACCAGGCCGGCGCCCTCGTCCTGGTCTATGCCGATGGTTCGGTGCAGGTGAATCATGGCGGCACGGAGATGGGCCAAGGGTTGCACACCAAGATTCTCGGCGTGGCAATGAGGGAACTGGGGCTGCCCCGGGAGCTGATCCGCCTGATGCATACCCGCACCGACAAGGTGCCCAACACCTCTGCGACCGCGGCGAGCTCGGGCTCTGATCTCAATGGAATGGCGGTCGCCGATGCCTGCCGGACCTTGATCGGCCGCCTGATCCCGGTGGCCGCGGCGATGCTTTCTTGCCCTGAGGATGAGTTGCGGTTCTCCGAGGGAATGGTGCGCGGCGGCGGGCGGGAGGTTTCCTTTGCCGCCGTGGCGGGCAAGGCTTACGCGGAGCGGATCCAGTTGTCCGCGACCGGATTTTACCAAACGCCGGATCTAAAGTGGGACTGGTCGATGGAGAATCCCAAGGGCCGGCCTTTTCACTATTACGCCTTCGGGGCCTCGGTCTGCGAAGTGGAACTGGACGGCTTCACCGGCATGCACCACTTGCGCCGCGTCGATATTCTCCACGATGTCGGTGACTCGCTCAACCCGGACATCGATCGCGGGCAGATCGAAGGTGGCTTCGCGCAGGGCGCGGGATGGCTGACCAGCGAGGAGCTGAAGTGGAGCAAGGAAGGCCGGCTGCAATCGCACAGTGCCAGCACCTATTCCATTCCGACGATTTCTGACGCACCTCTGGATTTCCGGGTCAGCCTGTTGGCCGATGCGGCGCAGCCCAATACCATCCATGGCTCGAAGGCGGTGGGAGAACCGCCTTTGATGCTGGCCATCTCGGTGAGGGAGGCACTGCGGGACGCGCTGGCGGCCTTCGGCAGCAAGGTGCTGGTTTCTTCGCCGCTGACACCCGAGATCCTCAAGCAGGCGATCGGAAAAATTCCCGTCTAAGGAAAATTGGCGACCGTGGCGAGCGGGTCTTCCGCCCAGACCCTGCGACGGGCAACCTCGGCCCGGAGCTCGCCGCGCGATCGCTCGGTCGTGGAGAGGTCGTCCATCACGCGACAAGGTCCTCGATCCGGAGGCGGGCGATTTCGTGGATTTGCCGCAGGGCTTCGACCATTTCCTCCGGGCGGGAGTTTTCGAGACGGGAATGAAAGGCGGCGAGGATGCCCTTCTTGGTGGTGAGTCGTGCGCAGATGATGAAGGGAAATGCAAAGCGTTCACGGTAGCGCGCGTTGAGTTCGTTGAATTCGTCGTATTCGGGTGGGGACAGGCAGTCGAGTCCGAGGCCACCTTGTTCGCGGGCGGATTCGGAGGTGAGAGCGCCGGCCCGGGCCACTTTGCCTGCCAGGTCCGGGTGGGCGCGGATGAGGGTGAGTTTCTGGTCCTCGCTGGCGGCGTCGACCATGGTGCGCATTTTGGCGACGAGATCCGCCCGATCAAGAAAGGGGCGCATGGCGATGGCACTCCGCGCCACCCATTCCGAGTGTTCATAGACGCCGCCGAGCAACTTGATAAAGTTTGCCGCGGGGAGTCGATTCAGCTGGGATGTGGTCGTCATTAGTGAAGACACAGCTGGGATAAGGGCGTCACTAGAAGACACAGAGTGCGATGAGTGGTTTAAAAAGCAACCAATATGGCAAGGCCATGGTACGGGTCATGAAGGTCCTGCGGGGCACCCAGCACGAGGTGTGCGAACTGGAGGCGGATGTGCTTTTACGCGGAGACTTGGAGGGTTCGTATTTCGGGCCTGACAATTCATCAATCGTGCCGACCGACACGGTGAAGAACACCGTGCATGCGCTGGCATACGATGCACTGGGGACATGCCGCACCAGCTTCGCCAAGGTTCTGGGCGCGCATTTCTTGGAACATTATGTTCACTTGGACGGGGTCTCCGTCGAGTTGCGCGAGCGGCGCTGGAAGCGGATGAACGTGGAAAATGAAGGCCGGGCGCATTCGTTCGTGGCCGAGGGCAATGGCGAGTGGTTTTGCCGCGGCGAATTTGCCCGCCCTGGCGGGGAGATTTTGCGTGCCGGGATTCGGAACCATTTGATCATGAAAACTACCGGATCTGGTTTTGCCGGGTATGCTCAATGCGAGCTGACCACCCTGCCTCCGACCAACGACCGGATCCTCTCGACCCGTTTGACTGCCGAGTGGACATTTTCCGATCAGGCGCGGGATTACGGTGCCGCGGACGAAGCGATTCTGAAGGCCGCCTACGAGGTTTTTTCCGGAAGCTTCAGCCCATCGGTGCAACGGACCTTGTTTCAAATCGGGGAAGCGGCGCTGGCGGCGGTTCCCGGGATTGACGAAATCGCTCTCACCCTGCCCAACGTGCATTTCCTCGGTATGGACCTGACCAAATTGGGACGTCCGGGGAACGATTGCCTCTTCCTTCCCACCGATGAACCGCACGGGCAGATCGAGGCGGTGGTGACCCGCTAGAAGCGCATGGCAAATCCCTGGAGCGAGATTGGTCGTTTGTTGGCCGGCGGGGAAACCGTGACTGTGGTCACGGTCACCGGCGTGAGGGGCAGCGTGCCCGGAGAGGTCGGGGCGAAAATGGTGGTGGGTGCCGACGGCCGGATACTTGGAACCGTGGGAGGCGGCAAGGTGGAGTCCAAGGCGGTTGAAGTTGCCGCTGAAATGCTAAGCGGGGGCACGAGGTGCGTGCTGGCGACTTGGAACCTTCAGCGGGACGTCGGGATGACCTGCGGTGGCGAGATGTCGTTCTTGTTCGAACGGGTGGCCGGGCGGCCGGAATGGCACGTGGTGATTTTCGGAGCGGGCCATGTCGCGCAGGCCGTGGTCCATGTTCTTGCCAACATGGCGTGCCGTATTGATGTCGTCGACGAGCGGGCGGAATGGTTGGGGCAACTTCCGGCCGGACGGAATATTTCAAGCCATTTGGTTGCCCGCTTCGAGGACGGGGTACGGTTGGTTCGTGACGGTAGCATGGTGGTGTGCATGACGAAGGGACACTCCACGGACCGCCCCGTGCTGCGGGAGGTTTTTCTGGGTGGCTTGGGGGTTTCCTTCGTGGGGGCTATCGGGAGCGCGGCCAAGCGGGCGGTGTTGCTGCGCGAACTGCAGGAAGACGGGGTGGGCGAAGAGATTTTACAATGCTTGGTTTGCCCCTTGGGCTTGCCCATTGGTGGAAACGACCCGGCAGAAATCGCGGTGAGTATCGCCGCGCAGTTGCTGGAGCGCCGAGGGCCTTAGAGACTCACCGCAATTTACCACCGCCGGGGTGCGGTGACCGGTGCTTCGGACCCAGCGCTGCAGAAGCCGCCCGGTCAGGGAAGAACTCTTGTCCACAGGTTCCCCGCGACGATCAGGATGATGAACCCGGTGATTTGGCGCAGGCGGACGGCGGGCAAAATCGAGCAACCACACCGCGCACCGAGAAGCCCACCGACCAGAACGGCAAGCGGCAGTGGCCAGAAGTTGAGCACCGCCTCCGTGCTCCATCCGTGTTTTTGCAATTGTCCGACCAATCCTGCCGCGCTGTTGAGCAAAATGAATCCCGCGGCCAAAGCGGCCACTTGTTTGGCCGGCGCCCAGCGGGTGAGGTGCAAGATGGGTGCCAGGAAGATGCCGCCGCCGATACCCACGATGCCGCTGACAAATCCCAAGCCTGCGCCGATCAATGGGCTGCCCAGTGCGGTGATGTGTCGCGCGAGGCCGCTGGTGGGCCGGTGGCGATCGCGCAAGGGGACAAGGAGAAGGCATCCTGCGGCGGTGAGCGACGCCGCGAGGAGGAAGAGGAAGGTCGATTCCCTCACCACAAAAAGTCCGCCGAGATAAGATGCCGGGACGGAAAGCACGAGGAAGGGCAGACTGCGCCGCCACGGCAAATGGCCGGCATGTGCGAATTGGGCGAAGCCTTGCGCCGAGACTATGAGGTTGCAGGAAAGCCCGAGAATGGGCAGCACCGCGGGCGAGACTCCATGCCAATGAAGGAGGGCGAGATAGGAGGAGCCGCCGCCCAGGCCGACGCTCGAGTAAACCAGCGCGACGAGGAAAAAAAGAACGGTCAGGATCATGGATTGCCCCTCAGCCCCCGATGAAGGACATCTCGACCTTGGGTGCGCCGCCGGCGGACTCGGCGCGGATTTCCGAATAGCGGTCCGCCCGCCGGCTCCAAAGTCCGGCCACCAAGCGGTAGAGTGCCTCGTCATCAAGGTTGTCCGCCCGCATGGCGCCGACGAGGTCGAATCCCTCGGACGCGAAGAGGCAGGTGAAAAGCCGACCGTCGGCCGACAACCTCGCCCGCGTGCAATCGCGGCAGAACGGCGAGGAAATCGAAGTGATCAGCCCGAATTCGCAGCCGTCGTCACGATAACGGTACCGGGCGGCCACTTCGCCGTATGCCCCGGGACGCACCGGTTCAAAAGCGAATTCTCGTGCCAACCGGTCGAGGATTTCGCGACCCGACACGACCATGGCGGGATCCCAGTGGTTGGAATTGCCGACGTCCATAAATTCGATGAAGCGCAGGACAATGCCCTCGCGTTTGCAGTGGCGGGCGATGGACAAAATTTCGCCGTCATTCACCCCGCGCTGCACGACCATATTAATTTTCACACCCAGCCCCGCGGCGCGCGCCGCGGCGATACCCTCAAGGACGCGAGCCGGATGATGTCCGCGACCGTTCATCGCCCCGAAAATTCCCGGATCCAGCGCGTCGAGACTCACGGTCACGCGGTGCAGGCCCGCCTCGGCCAGTCCGGCCGCCAATTCCGGAAGGAGCAGCCCGTTGGTCGTCATGGCGATGTCCTGCAAGGCGGGAAAACGGCGCAGCCCGTGCAGGAATTTTTCCACTCCGTGCCGCAGGAGGGGTTCGCCGCCGGTGACGCGCAGCTTGCCGACCCCGCAGCGGACGAAGGCGCCGATAATGCGGCCGAGTTCGGTCAGCCGCAGGAGTTGATCTTGGCGCAGGAAAACATGGTTGTGGTCGAAGACCTCCGCCGGCATGCAGTAGGTGCAACGCAGATTGCAGCGATCGGTGAGAGAAATGCGCAGATCATGCACCGGGCGGGCGAGAAGATCTAGAGGCTGGCTGTCGGGGGTCGGCGGGGTCATTGATCGTCGCCAAGGCGGAACATCCAAGCTATCCGTCATCCATCGCCATGGAAACCCCAAGCACGCCAGCGCGGGCCACGGAACGCATTTTCGCCCTGCGCGGGACAACATCCCGGCAACGTTGTCCGCTCGGCGACGCGGCCGGCCGCATACTGCGTCAGGAGGTGGTGGCGGACGCCGACTTTCCGCCGTTCGATCGCGTGATAATGGACGGGTTAGCCGTGCGGCACCATGAGGTCACGGGCGGAAGGCGCGGGTTCACGGTGCTCGGATCGGCGCCGGCGGGGCGCGGTCGGACGACTCTGCCCGCGCAGCCCGGCGCGGCTTTGGAAATCATGACCGGCGCGGTCCTGCCGGAGGGCGCCGATTGCATCCTGCCTTGCGAGTGGTATGACCTGTCTGGTGCCGACGCCGTCTTGCGCGCGCAGTCTTCAGTGCCGCCGGGCGCTTTTATTCACCGCCGCGGCTCGGACCATCGCACCGGTGATGTCTTGGTCCGGCCCGGTGTGCGCATGGGGCCCGTCGAGGTCAGTATCGCGGCGGCCTGCGGTTGTGCCGAGGTTGAGGTGTCCGAACCGCTCCGGATTGCGGTGCTCGGCACCGGCGACGAATTGGTTGCAGTCGGGGATGTGCCGCGCGAAGGGCAGATCCGGCAGACCAATGTTCCCGCACTGTCCGCTGCGCTGAGGTTGTCCGGCTACGGACCGGCCGAAACCGGCGCATTGCCCGACGAAGGGCCGGCCTTGCGCGAGGGCTTGGTGTCTTTGCTGGCGCATCATGATGTGGTCGTTGTCACCGGCGGTGTCTCCAAAGGGCGTTGCGACTTGATCCCGGCGATCCTCATGGAGACGGGCGCTTCGTGCATCCTGCACGGCGTGGCCCAGCGACCCGGGAAACCGATGGGCGTGTGGCAGGTGGCAGGCGGCCCGGTGGTTTTCGGTCTGCCCGGCAATCCGGTGTCCGCCCTCGTCTGCCTGCGTCGCTACGTCCTGCCCGCGCTTTTCCGGTGGAGCGGGGGCGCGGAGGATCCTCCGCCGCGGAGGATTTTGCGCGGGTCGTTCGCGAGGCCGCATGGACTGACCTTGTTTCTCCCGGTCTTGGAAGGCGGGGACGGGAATCTCGCTCCGGCGCCCGTGGCCAATTCCGGGGATTTTTGCGGTCTGGCCGGGAGTTGCGGATTCGCGGAGGTGGACGAAAGTTTTGCCGAAGGTTCACCCGTTCCGTATTTTCGTTGGTGCGAACCATGACTTCCGATTCTTCCTGGACCCACCTTGATCCGGACAACAATCCCGCCATGGTGGATATTTCAGCCAAGCCGGTGACGGTCCGCACCGCGGTGGCCGGTGCGGAATTATTGCTTCCTCCCGGGGTCCTCGCTGAACTGCGGGACGGTGACATCCGTTCACCGAAGGGCCCGGTCTTCCAGACGGCGATCATCGCTGGCACCATGGCGGCGAAGCAGACCTCCGCCCTCATCCCCTTATGCCATCCGTTGCCTCTCGACGTGGTCCGCATTACCATTCAGCCGCCGGAAAGCGGAATTCTCCGCATTGAAGCCGTGGTCAAGACGGGCCACAAAACCGGGGTGGAAATGGAGGCCCTTGTCGCGGCGAGCGTGGCCGCGCTGACCGTTTATGACATGTGCAAAGCTTTTTCCCCAGCGATAGAAATCCGTCGGGTCCGCCTCCTCAGCAAGCGTGGCGGGAAAAGCGATTACACCGCGGACCAATGAACAGCGCGCTGCACGGACTTCTCCTTGCGGGGGGCAAAAGCTCGCGCATGGGTTGCGACAAAGCGTCCATGGTGTTTGGGGATGATGGACTGACGCAGGCCGGGCGGGCTCTGCGGCTCCTGCGGCAGTTTTGCGGACCGGTTTATCTTTCCCTCCGCGAGGGGCAACCGGTGCCGGCCGGCGGCGAGGGTGTTCCGGTACTGCGCGATGCGCCGGGAGGGCAAGGCCCGCTGGCCGGGATCCTCGCTGCTTTCCGCCAAGCCCGCGGCGCGGCGTGGCTCGTCATGGCTTGCGATTTGCCTTTGGTCCGCCCCGGCGTCCTCGCCCGCCTCGTGGCACGGTATGCGGAGGACCCCTTGTTACCCTTTGTCGCCTATGCCAGTGCGCTCGATGGACTGCCCGAACCGCTCTGCGCGGTTTACGGGCCGTCCGCTTTCCCGGTTCTCGGACGACACGCCGCGCGCGGACATTTTTGTCCCCGTCGTATCTTGCGCGAGGAAAGCGTGCCGCTTCTCGCTTTGCCCGAAGTGGACACCGGAGCGCTGACCAACGTGAACACCCCGCAGGATGTGGCCGGGGCACGGATCGGAGCCCGCGAGGTCCGGGTCGCCTGGTTCGGCCGCCTCGCCGAGCAGAGGGGTTTGCGCGAGGAAAGCGTGGCCACCACGGCGAAGACGGCCGGTGAATTTCTACGCGAGATGAGCGATCGCCATCGCCTCGGCCTCGATCCCGGGGTGGTCCGCGTTGCGGTCAACGATGAGTTCGCGCCTGACGCACACCCACTGCAAACCGGGGACCGGGTTGTCTTTCTGGCGCCCTTCGCCGGAGGATGAGCCCGTAATGTTCCGGCTCGCAAATCATCCGATCGACCCTGCGCCGCTGCGCCGGGAGTTGGCTTCCGAGGATTGCGGGGGATTTGTTTTTTTCGAAGGTCGGGTGCGTGACCACCACGAAGGGCGGGAAGTGACCGGACTCTATTACGAGGCTTACCGGGAGCTGGCCGAAAAGGAGGGTTGCAGGCTTGTCCGGGAAATCGCGCTCAAACACGGGGTGCGGGCTGCCGCTATGCACGCGACCGGCGGTCTCGTGCCCGGGGATCTCGCCGTGTGGGTCGGGGCGGCCGCCGCGCACCGTGAGGAAGCCTTCGTGGCCTGCCGCGAACTGATCGACGCGATCAAAGCGCGTGTACCCATTTGGAAGCGCGAGTCTTACGTCGGGGGAAGCAGTGGGTGGGTCGAAGGATGCGCCTGCGCTGCGGGCCATGGTGACGGACGACGAACACCGTCATCGATGACCTCCGGAATTCCCACCGCCACGACTTCCAGCGACGCCGCGGACTCGGGCCGTTCGACTACGTCATGACGCGAGTCGACAGGGCGCTCGCGCCCGATGCCAATACCTTGCTTTCCGGTCGCGGCGGAACCGCGCTCAAGCTGTTTTCCCGCGGTTCTCCTTAAAGGAGTCCGCGTCGTTTCCATTCCTCCATATTGCCCCCGGCGGAGCGCCGTGCGGTGTCGACCGCCAGTTTGAGCAGGGAGACTTCCCACGCGTCATCCACGCTCTCGACCACGGCGCGCCGGGTTTCACCCTCTTCGCGGGCACGATTCACGGTCTCGGCGACAACTTTGTCGAATTGTCCGCTGACAATCTCCTCCTGCAGGTTGCTTCTGGTGAATTGGAAGCCGTAGCGGAGGAACTTGAGGTCTTCGCCGTTTTCCTCCAGCCAGTCGGCGAACTCGCGGGCTTTCTCGCCGAAGCCCTCGAGCATGATGCGGGCGTAGTTGCCCGGTGACATGATGCGCGGGCGCTCGGCTTGCAGGGTGCCGCGCCGGAGACGGACACGATTGACTTCATCCATCAATTCGCTGACCAGCACAAAGTCGAATGCGGTCGACCCGAATGTCTCGATGAGACTGGCGGGTTCCAGATGTGTCTTCGTATTTTCCAGAGCGTAGAGAAAGCTGTCGCGGTCCATGGCGGTAGTGGCAAAACGATAAGCCCCCGGGGCGCGGATGCAAGAATGGGTGAAGGTTCCCGTTGGACGCCGGCCCGGCGGGCGTTAGATTGGGTGCTGTCCATGAGCACCGCGGTCCCGATCAAGCGCGTCAATCTCCGTACCCCGGAGGTCATGGAGGAGGTGCAGGCGGCGGTTGAATCGCACTACCACAGCCCCATGGTGGAGCGTCTGCGGGCCGCGGGGGGCGTGGCCACCTTCGGCAATGTCACCGTGCGCCTAGCCAAGCAGTTTGGGTTTTGTTACGGCGTCGAGCGGGCCATCGACCTGGCTTACGCGGCGCGGAAAGTTTTCGCCGACCGCAATATCTTTCTGGTCGGCGAAATCATCCACAATCCGGACGTCAACGCGCAACTCGCCGCCATGGGTATCCGCACGCTCTCCGGGCCGTGCAAACTGGCCGATATCGACAAGCTCTCAGCCGAGGATGTGGTCATTGTGCCCGCCTTCGGTGCCGAAGTGGCGGTGCAGGAACGGATCAAGGCTCGGGGTTGCCAGATTGTCGACACGACCTGCGGCGACGTCATGAGCGTGTGGAAGCGGGTGCGGCAATACGCCAACGATGGCGTGACTTCGATCATCCACGGCAAGTCCGATCACGAAGAGACGAGGGCCACCAGCTCCCGCGCGCGATCCACGGGGGGGGGCGGCCACTTCATGGTGGTCTATGACCTTGAGGAGACGGACTTTCTTTGCGCCTACCTGCGCCATGGTGGCGACCGTGCGGCTTTTCTGGACAAGTTTCGTGGTGCTTACTCCGAGGGGTTCGACCCCGATTTGCATTTGCGCAAGCTCGGCGTGGCCAACCAGACCACCATGCTGCGTTCCGAAACCGAGGAAGTGCAGCGGCGTATCCGGGCCGCTGTGACCGCCCGGGACGGGGCGGAGGAAAACTTCCGCGTCTTCGACACGATTTGCGGTGCCACCCAGGAGCGGCAAGACGCGCTTCTCGACCTGCTCTCCCAACCACCCGACCTCATGCTCGTGGTCGGAGGCTACAACAGCTCGAACACCGCTCACCTCGCCGACATGGCCCGGGAAAAATTACCGACCTATTTCGTCCTCAATGCCGGTTGCCTTGAGTCGACGCAACTTATCCGTCACTTTGACACCCGCGCGGGCCGCGAGACAACAACCGGGGACTGGCTGCCGGCCGGCCCGGTTTCTCTCGGCATTACGGCCGGCGCGTCGTGCCCGAGCAATTTGATCGAGGATGTTTTGCTCCGGGTTCTGGAGCTGAGCAAAGTTGCCGGTCCGGCAGCGGTTTGAACCGGCTCAAACCATGATTTCCTCGTGGAAGAGGCGACCCTCGGTCGTGGCCTTGACGTATCCCGCGCGGATGGTGAAGTCGCCGAAATGTTCCCCCTCCTGACGTTCCGTGGCATAGCGACGGATGATCGGTGCGAGTTCGTTGACGATCTCCTCCGCTTTGACCGAGGGCTTGTAGAGTTTGTTCAGCCGTGAGCCGTCATGGGCAGCCCCGAGGTAGATGTTGTATTTGCCCGGCGCACGACCGACGAAACCGATTTCCCCGAGGTAAGGCCGGGCGCAGCCGTTCGGGCAACCGGTCATGCGGATGAGGATGGCATCGTGGTGCAAACCGCACTCCTCGATGACCTCGTCCAAGTCGCTGACCAGTTGGGGCAGATATCGTTCGCTTTCGGCCAGGGCAAGGCCGCAGGTGGGGAGGGCGACGCAGGCCATGGAATTGAGGCGCAGACCGGTGATGCGCTCGGGGACATCGAGTTTGTATTGTTGGAGCAGCGCTGCAATGCGCGGCTTTTGCTCCGCAGTCACGCCGCCGATGACCAGGTTCTGGTTGGCGGTGAGACGGAAGTCGCCGGTGTGAACCTTGGCAATCTCGCGCAGTCCGGTCTTGGCGGGGAGATCATCGGTATCGCGCAGGCGGCCGTTCTGGATAAAGAGCCCGTAATTCCAGCGCCCATCGGTGCCCTCGCTCCAGCCGTAGCGGTCACCCGAACTGGTGAATTCAAAAGGACGGGCCTCGCCGAGGTTCCAGCCAAGACGGCTTTCCAGTTCGTTTTTGAACCAGTCCACCCCGCGGTCTTCGATGGTGTATTTGAGGCGCGCGTGCTTCCGGTTGGTGCGGTCGCCGAAATCACGCTGGACGGTCAGGACTTTTTCCGCGACTTCCAGGACCTTTTCCCGCGGGAGGTAGCCGATGATGTTGGCCAGTCGCGGGTAGGTTTTGGTGTCGCTGTGCGACATGCCGAGCCCGCCGCCGACGGAGAGGTTGTAGCCGAGCAATTTGCCGTCCTCGCCGATGGCGATGAAACCGAGGTCCTGCGTGTAGACGTCGATGTCGTTGCTCGGAGGCACGGCGAAGCCGGTCTTGAATTTGCGCGGGAGGTAAGTTTTCCCGTAGAGCGGTTCTTCCTCGACTTCGTCGGAAACTTTTTCCCCGTCGAGCCAGATTTCGTGGTAAGCGCTGGTGCTCGGGGTCAGGTGGGTGCTGACCGCGCGGGCGTCGTCGAGCACGGGAGCATGCAAGGCGGACTGCCACGGATTCGGGTTGGCCATGACGTTGCGATTCACGTCGCCGCAGGCCGCGATGCAGTCCATGACCGCACTGTTGATCCCCTGCATGGTGGTTTTGAGGACGTCCTTGGTGACAAAGTGCAACTGGAAGGCTTGGCGGGTGGTGAGCTTGAGGGTGTGGCTGCCGTATTGGTCGGCGAGGGCGTCGATCTTGAGCCATTGTTCCGGCGTGCAGACTCCGCCGGGCACGCGGATGCGGATCATGAAGATGAAAGCTTTCTCCAGACCGGCCTTCTTTCGTTCGCTGCGCTGGTCGCGATGGTCCTGCTGGTAGATGCCGTGAAATTTCGAAATGTTCGTGTCTTCGTCCGCGATTGATCCGGTCGTGCGGTCTTCGAGGCTAGCAGCTAGGGTGCCGCGCAAGTAGTGGCTGGCCTCTTTGAGGACCTCGGCTTTGGAGAGCGGCTTGGGGTCGGCGTGGTCGGAAATCATGATGGGTTGAAACTTTGTAATTAATGGCCTCTCGTCTTTGGGGCAACAGCGGAATGAGCGGATTGCCTTTGGGGACGATTTTCTACAAAAGGTTACGTTGCCATGACGGATCTGGTTTCCCAATCCTTTCCTCCCGAGCGTCTCACCGCGGTATCGGTCCTGCGTGCCTACCGGGACGGCTTCTTCCCGATGGGTTGCGGCGATGGTCGGTTGCGGTGGTTTTCGCCAGACCCGCGGGGCATCCTCCCTTTGGATGGCTTTCACTTGCCCCACGGGTTCCGCCGGGTGCTCCGGCGTTTGGATTTTGCGGTGAGTGTGGACGCGGCTTTCCCCGAGGTTGTGGCCGGCTGTGCGGACCGGTCCGAGACCTGGATCGATCCGGCCATCGCGAGGGTTTATGCGGATTTATTTGCCGCGCGTTCCGCCCACAGTGTCGAGGTCTGGCAGGCTGGAGACCTTGTCGGGGGGCTTTATGGTGTGCAATTGGGCGGCGTTTTTTTTGGCGAGTCGATGTTTTCCCGGGTCGGGGAAGCTTCGAAGGTGGCCCTGCTTGCCCTCGTCGGGATTCTTCGCACCCGTCAGTTCGGCTTGCTTGATATCCAGTGGGTGACCGATCACCTCGAGAATTTCGGCGCGGTGGAAATTCGACGTCCCGTTTACCTCAACTACCTCCGCGAAGCCATGGTGCGGCAATGTTCCTTCCCACCGCCCGGCGAGGTGCACGTGGCGGAATTGATCAAGCCGCGTATCGGTGCGGTCGAGGAACAAAGCGCGGCACGGGTGACCTTGCCTTGATGCGGGTTTCAGACCACCGGTTCTGACTTTATCTCCCCGTCGGCGAAGACGGTAACGATCACCTTTTCCCCGGTGGCTTGCCGGGCCGAGGAGAGCGGACGTCCCCGGGTGTCCATCGTGATGGTGAAGCCGCGGGCCAGAGTTTGGCGCGGCCCCAGCAATTCCAAAGCGTGGGCGTCCCGCTCTTTCTTTAGCCGGCGTTGTTGCAGGAAAGCTGCCGCTGCTTTCCCGCTGCGTTGATTCAGGGTAGCCAGACGGTCGGACCAGAAAGCCAAACGGGCCGAAGGGGAGCGCGCCGCGAGAACAGCCTTCGCCCGGCCAGCGCCCTCTTGGAGCAAGGCAAGGCGGGCTGAGACGGCCGAACTGCCGCGGGCGTGGAGGTCATCGGTCAACTGGCGCCAGTCGCCGATCCGGCGCAGGGGCAGTCGGAAGACTCCGGATGCGGCGCGCAATTCGAGTTGCGAGCGGGCTTGGACCAAATGGATGCCGGCATCGCGCCCGATGCGCCGGACCATGGAACGCAACCGGTCGAGCGTCTCGGCCCGGTCTGTGCTGAGAATTTCCGCCGCGGCACTTGGCGTGGGCGCGCGCACGTCGGCCACGAGGTCCGAGGTGGTCACATCCGTCTCATGGCCGACGGCGGAGATGACCGGCACACCGCTGGCGGCCATGGCGCGAGCGAGGACCTCTTCGTTGAATTCCCAGAGGTCCTCGAGGCTTCCGCCGCCGCGGGTGACGACGATGACATCCACCGCGGGAAAATCGTGGTTCTCAGCGTCGGCGAAACGTCCGACGGCTCCGGCTATTTCCGCCGCCGCCCCCCGGCCTTGCACCCGGACCGGAGCGATGAAGACTTCGATGTGCGGCGCGCGCCGGCGCAGGACGTGCAAGAAGTCGCGGATCGCGGCTCCGGTCGGCGAGGTGACGACCCCGACGCGGACAGGGTGGGGAGGCAGGGGCTTTTTGCGGGACTGATCGAAAAGCCCCTCGGCCCGGAACTTTTCCTGCAGGGCGCGGAGGCGCGCCTCGAGTTCGCCGGCGCCGCGGGGTTGGATGCGGCGGACGACGATTTGGTATTGGCCGCGCGCCTCGTAAACCGAAATGTCGCCGAACAACTCGACTTTCATCCCGTCGTGCAAGGGCGGGATCCCCGAGGCCGCACTGCGGAAAAGGACGCACGAGACCTGGGCGGTTTCGTCTTTCAAGCTGAAATATTGGTGCCCGGATGGTTGCCGGCGAAGATTGGAAAGTTCGCCCTGCACCCAGACCGTTCCGAGACTTCCCTCAAGGCATGCGCGGACCGCGCGGTTAAGGAGGCTTACGGTCAACGGACCACTTGGGGCCCGGGGGGCGGCAGCCCTCTCTTCGGGGAAGGCGAGGATGCCCTGCTTGTTCATTCCGTTCAGGAAGGAAACTGCTGCCACTCGCGTCGCAGCGTGCCGACCAACTTGCGCAGGCGCCGGGACAATCCGGGTTCGGCAAGAATTTGCTGCGCCGCAAGAGGATCGCGGACCAGATGCTGCGCGAAGAGATCGCCGAGCGTTGACGGATCGCTCATCTCCCCGACGGCATTGACAAAGGTTTCCGGCAACTCGATCCCGCGGGAGACGAGTCCGGTACAAATGTCCTGCAACTCACGGCGCAAGCCTTGGCACGCCTCCTCGTCGTCGATCACTGTGACCAGTGGTCTGGCCCGGCCGATGAGGTAGGGGTCCTTCTGATCAAACTCGGTCAACTCGACGCGGCCCAAGCCCTGCAGGATGAGTTGGCTGGTGCCGTCGGGTTGGCCCACACAGGCGCGGACCAAGCCCGCCCCGGCGACGGGGAAGATCGATTCCTCCCCGGTGTCCGGCCGGACCATACCGACGGCGAAAATGCGGTCGCCGGCCAAGACGGTAGCGAGCATCTCCCGGTAACGGGGTTCGAAGATGAAGAGCGGCAACAACGCGTTGGGAAAAAGGGTCACCCCGGAAAGGGCCATCACGGGCATGGAGGACGGGAGTTGGACGGAGGCCGTATTCATTCCACCTCAATTTACGCCGGAATCCGCTCACGGGGATCTTTTTTTCACCGCTTTTTCGCTTCAAGCCATGAGGTCCGCTCGGCTACTCTCCCGGTATGCCCGAATCGCCGAAGTACCGCCGCGTGCTCCTGAAAATCAGCGGCGAGGCCCTGCGCGAACCGGGGAGCAAAGATAATATCTCGCCCCAGATCGTCAGCGCGCTCGCCGCTGAAATCAAGGAAGTGGCTGCCCTGGGCGTGCAACTCGCGGTGGTCATCGGCGGCGGCAACATCTGGCGCGGTCTGGCCGCCTCCCACCGCGGGATGAACCGAACCACAGCCGACTACATGGGAATGCTGGCCACCGTGATCAATGGCATGGCCTTGATGAGCGGCCTGGAGGACCTCGGCGTGACCACCCGCGTGCAAACCGCGATCGAAATGAACAACGTGGCCGAACCCTTCATTCTGCGCCGCGCCTTGCGGCACCTTGAAAACGGGCACGTGGTCATATTCGTCGCCGGCACAGGCAACCCTTTCTTTTCCACCGACACGACCGCGGCGCTTCGGGCCAACGAGATCGGCGCCGACGTCATTCTCAAGGCGACCAAAGTCGACGGCATTTACGATGCCGATCCCAAAACACATCCGGATGCCAAGAAATACGACCGGATCACCTACACCGAAGCCTTGCAGAAGCGGTTGCAGGTTATGGATTCCACCGCCTTCAGCCTTTGCATGGACAATAAGATGCCTATCGTGGTGTTCGACATCGCGGGTCCGAGCAACATCAAGCGCGCGGTCACCGGAGAGCCGATCGGTACGCTGGTCACCGGAACCTGATATTTTATGGACGAAATTCTTTTCACCGCAGAAGAGGGCATGGATAAGGCCCTCGATTTCATGAAGCACGAATTCAGCAGCGTGCGCACCGGCAAAGCCTCACCGGCCCTGGTCGAGGGGATCGAGGTGGACGCCTACGGTTCGGTCATGAAACTCAAGCAACTCGCGCTGATCAGCACACCGGAACCGCGGCTCATTGTCATCCAGCCCTTCGACGCCTCGACCTTAAAACCGATCGAGAAAGCGATCAATGAATCGAAGATCGGCATCACCCCCTCGGTCGACGGCAAGCTCATCCGTCTTCCTGTTCCGGAACTCAGCGAGGAACGGCGCAAGGACCTGGTCAAAACGCTCAAGAATATGGCCGAAGAAACCCGGGTGCGCATGCGTGCGGCCCGCCGTCATGCCATGGAAACAGCCAAGAAAATGCAAAAGGAAGGCGCTTTGACCGAGGACAACCTCAAGAGCGCCGAGACGCAGATCCAAAAACTGACCGATAAATTTGTCGCCGACGTGGATGCCCAACTGGTCGCCAAAGAAGGCGACATCATGAAAATCTGATGAGCACCGCGACCGTGCGCCGTCTGGCTGTCCTCCTCCTTGTTTGTGCCGCCTGCTCCGGCCTCTCGGCTAATGTGGTGCGCTGGGCCCCCGATTTTGCCTGGCTCAAATCGGGAGGCAACTCCACGACCCTCAAGGCGCTGCGTGGTCAGCCCGTTGTTCTCGTGGTCGCTCCCTCCCCGAGGGACCGGAAATTCCGCCAACAAGCGAAGGAGTTGGCAAAGACCTACCAACTTCTGGGCAACGACAAGGTGGTCATGGTGGCCGCCTTCACCGGGGAACCTGGTGTGATTCGTTCCGATCTTCCTTTTGTCCTCGCCGCCAATCCGGGTGCCATCGTGCAATCCTACGGGGTGGCCGGAGACTTTGCCGTCTTTGTCATCGGGCGGGACGGCAATCTTGACGAGATTTCAGACCGCGTCCTGCCGGGTCAACGCGTTCTCGACATCATCAATAATTCCTTCGTCGTGCAGCGCGACAATCGTCGCGCGGAATAGGCGGGCGATCCCCTCCCTCCGGACGCAACGTTGCCAATCGGCCCGACCGCGTTAGGGCCACCGCGATAGATCTAAAGACTCTGCCGCACGGCGTCGGCAATGTGGTCGGCGTGCGTTTCCAGCAAGCCCGCATCGCGGCCTTCGAGGAGGATGCGCAATTTCGGTTCTGTGCCGCTGTAGCGGACCAAGACGCGGCCGCGTGGGGCGAGGGCTTGCTCCGCGGTGGTCATGGCGGCCTGGATCGCCGGCACCGCATGGAGAGGCGGTTGAGATTTCACGGTCACCGTGCGCTGCGCCTGCGGGTATTTCCGGAGCGCCTGGCGGAGTTCGCTCAGCGGTTTTCCACTCTCGGTCATGAGGCGGAAAATTTGCAGGGCGGAAACGAGTCCGTCCCCTGTCGTGCCGTGGCGCAGAAAAATCATGTGTCCGCTTTGCTCGCCACCGAGGATGAATCCCCCCTCGCGCATGGCCTCGAGCACATAGCGGTCTCCGACCGCCGTGCGGATCACTTTTCCGCCGGCTTGTCCGATGGCTTCGTCCAGCCCGAGATTGCTCATCACGGTGGCAACCACCGCGTTGCCCGCGAGTTCACCGCGGCGCAGCAGGTCGAGTCCGGCCATGGCGAGAAGTTCGTCGCCGTCGAGCGGGTCGCCGGTCTCATCGCAGAGGAGAAGCCGGTCGGCATCGCCGTCGTGGGAGAGTCCGACCCGGGCCCCGGATTCTTTGACCAGACGGCTGATCTCGCGGGCCACCGTGCTGCCGCAGTCGCTATTGATGTTGCTCCCGTCCGGCGAGGCATGGAAGACGTGCACCTCGGCGCCGAGCGCCCGCAAGGCGGCCGGTGTTGTCTCGAACGCGGCCCCGTTGGCGCAGTCCACCGCGACCTTGAGCCCGTGCAGCGAAAAGCCGGCGGGCAAGGATCGCAAGGCATGGGCCACGTATTGACCGGCAGCATCCTCGATCACGGACATCGTTCCCGTTCTGTCGGTGGCAAACTCAGCACCAAGTTGCTCTTCGATGGCAAATTCGGTGGCGTCGGGGAGCTTGAAGCCTTGGCCGGAGAAAAATTTGATCCCGTTGTCGCGGGCCGGATTGTGGGACGCGGAAATGACCGCGCCGGCATCGAGGCGGTTTGCCACCACGAAAGCAGCCACTCCGGGGGTGGGCAGGACGCCAAGCAAGCGCACGTCGCCGCCGGCCGAGGTTATTCCTCGTCCTAATGCCTCCTCGAGCATCGGGCCGGACTCACGGGTGTCGCGTGCGATGGCGATGACCGGCTTTGCTTTGCCTAGAACGCGGACCAGTGCACGCCCCAGTTTTTGGGCAAACTGCGCGGTGATCGGTGTTTCGCCGGCCCGGCCGCGGATGCCGTCCGTCCCAAAATAGCGCCGGGTCATTTTTTGGCGCGTTCGGCCGCCGCCGGGCGACCGCGTCCGTCGTCGCCGGGGTCGACGTTGTGCTGGATGAGGTACCAGACGACCGCGGCGAGCAGGAGACAGATCAGCTTAATTTTCCAATTGTGGAGGAGAATCTGTTTCATATTTCTCGAGGAGGAGGAGTTGGTTGAGGCGGCGGCGGAAGCGGTCGATGTTGAGGTTGCGTTCGAGGATGCCGCGATGGCAGAGCGAGACGTGGCCGGTTTCCTCCGAGACCAAAATGGCAATGGCGTCGGACTCTTCGGTGATGCCGATACCGGCGCGGTGGCGCAGCCCGAGACTGCGGTCGAGATCCTCGCGCGCGGTGAGCGGAAAGATGCATGCTGCGGCGGCCACGCGGTCGTTCTGTACGATGACACCGCCATCGTGCAGCACCGTCTTGGGGTGAAAGATGGTCAGGATAAGTTCCTTGGAAAACACGGCGTCCACGTCGACGCCGGTCGAGGCAAATTGGCGGATGCTGATGTCGCGCTCGAGGGCGATGAGCGCGCCGAACTGGCGCCTGGCCAAGTCGAAAACGGTGTCGACCAATTGGTCGATTGATTCTTTTTTCTGCAGGGCGGATCGGAAGAAATGCTGGCTGCCGAGTTCGGTCAGGGCGCGCCGCAGTTCCGGTTGGAAAATGACGACCAGAGCGATGGCGAGAAAAACGGAAAAGCTGCGCAGGAGCCAACCGATGACGTTGAGGTCGAGAAGTTGGGAAGCCAGGGTGAGGCTGATGAAGATGAGGGCGAAACCGACGAGAATTTTCGCGCCCGGGGTACCGCGGAAATACAGGTACCCGTAGTAGAGCAGCACGGCGAGCAGCACGATCTCCACCGCGCCGGTCCAACGGGTGCCGATAAATTCAATGACAGGCTCCATCGTTGTCCATTCTGCCTGCTCCCCGGCCCAGGGGCGAGCGCGCAGTCCGCCGGAGCGGTGGATTTTGCCTCTGGATTTGGCGACCGCCCAAGCGTAATTTGCCCTTGATGTCGCAGCAGCAAGTTGTTCCGGTCCAACTCAAGGCCGTTGTCCCGACCGCCAATGGCGCGGCCCTGTTTCTCGGCACCGAGGAGAAGACCTTCGTCATTTATGTCGATGCCACGGTCGGCCACGCGATCAACATGTTCTTGGCGGCCACGGAGAAAGAACGTCCGCTGACCCACGACCTCATGGCCCACGTGCTCGCCGCCTTCGGCGCGAAGGTCGAACGGGCGGTGATCAACGACGTGAAGAACAGCACGTTTTATGCCCGGCTCATTGTCTCCGCGGAGAATGAATTGCATCAGAAAAAGATCATCGAATTGGATGCGCGCCCGAGTGACTGCATCGCCATGGCCATCCAGCAAAAAGCTCCCATCTTGGTCAGTCGCGCCGTGCTCGATGAGGTGGATGATGCTTCCGACGCGCTCAAGCAGCTCGAAGCGACGAAAGAGCAGGGCGGGGAACCGCCGGTCGTCGGGGAAGGCGAAGAGGAATAACCGGAGCGCCGGGTTTCTCCCGCGCGCCGCCAACCAATGTTTGTCGACCAGATCCGCATCCACGCCATAGCGGGCAGCGGAGGGAACGGGTGCTCCAGCTTCCGCCGCGAAAAATTCGTGCCCCTGGGTGGTCCCGACGGGGGCGATGGCGGCGACGGGGGCAGCATCATCCTGCGGGCCGATCCGCAGGTCGACACTTTGGTCAATCTCTACTACGAACCGATTGTCCGGGCCAAAAGTGGTGCCAATGGCATGGGAAAGCAGAAATACGGGCGTGCGGCGCCGGACAAAATTGTCCCCGTGCCGGTCGGGACGCTGGTCTACCGGTTGCCGGATGTGGCGCCGCACAACCCGCTGAAATTCGACGACGGGGAGGAAATGCCTTTGCGCCGGCGCAAAGTCGATCCGAAGGATCTCGAGTTGCTCGTCGATTTTAACGAAGCAGGCGCCGAGTTCCTGCTCTGCCAGGGCGGCCGTGGCGGCCGGGGCAACATCCATTTCAAAAGTTCACGCAACCGTGCTCCGCGTCAGTACACCGAGGGCACGCCGGGAGAAGAGGGTTGGTTTTTCCTCGAGTTGCGCATGATCGCTGACGCGGGGCTGGTCGGCTACCCGAACGCGGGAAAATCGACTTTGCTTGGAGTGCTTTCCGCGGCCCATCCCAAGGTTGCGGCGTATCCGTTTACCACGCTGCACCCCATGGTTGGTGTGATGGATTTCCCCGGTTTCCGCCGCGCCACAGTGGCGGATATTCCCGGTCTGATCGAGGGGGCGCACCTTGATGTCGGGCTCGGTCATGACTTCCTTCGGCATATTGTCCGCTGTCGCACGCTGCTCCTCGTGGTCGATGCGGCGGGCAGCGAGGGACGAGATCCGGTGGAGGACGCAAAGAAGATCCGCGAGGAACTCGGTCTTTACGATCCGCTTCTCGCGCGGCGCCCCTGGGCGCTGGTTGCCAACAAAACCGATCTTCCGGGGGCGGAGGAAAATCTTCCCCGTCTTGGCCAGGAATTCCCCGGCATCCCGCTCGTCGCCATTTCGGCGCAGAAGAAGGACGGGTTGGTGGAACTGCGGAAGTTCCTCGATGAGGAGATCGGCCGTCCGGGTTAAGAGCGGCGCTGAGTTCCAGAGCAAACGTCGAGGCGCGACAGCCGCCGATCAAGGCAACCCGAACCATCTCGCACGTCGGCTCGAACCGAAGTGTTCTTTTTTCGCCGCGAGGGCGATCGAGGGCTCGTGGTAAACACCTTTCGGGCCGTCCGCGTGCGAGAAAAATCGATGTCGACACTGCCGATTTTTCCCCCGCCGAATTCGATGTAGCAGGTGCCGGTGCCGCGGTGGGAAAGTTTCGCTTCCTCGCCGCGCAGTTTGGCCGTGAGCGTCTCGGCCACGGCGCGCGCGGCGCCCTCGGCAAACACGCCCGCTTTCGGCGTGCCCTGTCGCGCGCAATCACCCACCGCATAAACGCCGGGGAATCGCGTCTCCAAAGTTTTCGGATTCACCGGGACATATCCGTCTTCCGTCATCCCGCTGTCGACGAGCACTTTGGCGGCGCGGTGCGCGGGGACACCGAGGAAAAGATCGAATTCGTATTGCATTCCGTCGTCGGCCACGACGCATTTGGCGGCCATGTCGACCGACGCGATTTCGCGGTCCGGGACAAAACGGATTCCGCGCCCGGCGAAGGCCCCGAGGAGCGCGCGCGACATCTCGGGCGAGGGGGGCACCGGCACGGGCAGCGGTAGGATCAGGGTGATGTCACACGCTGCACGGATGCCCCGCTGCTCGAGGTAATCATGCATCATGAGCGCGGCCTCACTCGGAGCCGGAGGGCATTTGAACGGCGTGCCCGCCACACCGATGACGACGCGGCCCGCGCGAAACTCGGGCAGAATTCCCGCCAGCTTCGCCGCGCCGGCGACCGAGTAAAATTCCGTGGCGTCCGCCATGCCCGGAGTGGCCGCATAGTCGTAGTCCGCACCGAGTGCGATGACGAGGTGGTCCGCCTCGAGGGTTCCGCGGTCTGTCGTGACGCGCTTCGCCTCCGCGTCGATCGCGGTGATTTTCCTCCCTGCGGAAATGGACGCCGGGTTTGAGGAGTTTGGCGTAAGGCAACCGCACTGCATCGAGCACATTACGCCCGATCATCACGTCGAGTTTCGAGTAGCCGCAGGTGAAGGCATCGCTCTTGTCGACGAGTGTCACATCATTGCCGTCGCCGAATGTTTCCGACAACGCGGTGCACAACTCGAGTCCGCCGAACCCGGCGCCGAGGACGAGCACGCGGGTTTTCATTCGCGGCGCGGTTGCGATTCGGACAAAAGCAGAAGACAGGCCGTCCTTACTGCACGGTCGTGAGCGTGAGCGACCAAGAATTGAGGGTTCCGGTGTCGCGGCGCGAGAGATCCTGCACAAGAAGCTTCCATCGACCGGCGGCCGTTGTGTTGTTGAAGACCGTAACTGGCACATCGACCAGAACCACGTTGTCTTGGCTGGTGCCTGTCCTGTTGTGGAGGACCGTTCTCGTTCCAGCGGGTGAGATGAGAGT